>NZ_JBLZNH010000001.1:0-1025656 GCF_051194135.1 Halorubrum wangae
GGTGGGGACGGCTCCACCGACGACTCCACGCCCGGCTTCGGCGCTCTCGTGGCCCTCGTGGCCCTCATCGCGGCTGCGCTCCTCGCTACGCGGCGTACCGAGTAACGCAGCAGCGATTCACCACACTCGCTAACTATCGGCCCTCGCGGGCCGACTCCGTGCGGTCTTTCTTTATGACGCTCCTAACCGGCCAGCGGCGGCTAAGGAACTCGCGTGACGGCTCGACCACTCTCAGTGCCGAGTACTGAGACGACCACTCGGGCAACTCGATGAGTTTGTGAGCGGGTCGGAGAGCCCTCCGAGATGAGATGTGCGGTCGTCGTGTCTCGATGCTGTGAGAGCGATCGCGAATCCTGGTCGATCGACCAGCCACCGACTCGTTTCGTGCCATCGATCCACACCCGACGGCCGTAGCGAAGCGGTTAAGGGCGAACCGCGGGAAGTACGGGCAACTCGCTGGTGCGGACACAGCGGGCACTCGCCACCGGGGTTCCGTCGACGTCGTCGACGCGCCCGGGACGAGACGAAATGTAGCCGCCTCGCGGCTGAATCGCAACCGTCCGCGGACAACACAATGGCACGAAGTTTCTACTCGCACATCAAGGAGGCATGGCGGTCCCCCAAGGAGGGGAAACTGGCGGAGCTGCAGTGGCAGCGCAAACAGCAGTGGCGCGACGAGGGCGCCATCGAGCGCATCGAGCGCCCCACGCGCCTCGACAAGGCCCGTGAGCTCGGCTACAAGGCCAAGCAGGGCGTCATCGTCGCTCGCGTGAGCGTCCGCAAGGGCGGTTCGCGCAAGCAGCGTCACAAGGCGGGTCGGCGCTCGAAGCGCCAGGGCGTCAACCGCCTCTCGCGCCGCAAGTCGATCCAGCGCATCTCCGAGGAGCGCGCCTCGCGGAAGTACCGCAACCTGCGCGTGCTCAACTCCTACTGGGTCGGTGAGGACGGCTCCCAAAAGTGGCACGAAGTGATCCTTGTCGATCCCGCCCACCCCGCGATCGAGAACGACGGCGACCTCGGCTGGATCACCTCGGACGACCACCGCGGGCGCGCCTTCCGTGGGCTCACCTCCGCCGGCACGAAGGGCCGCGGCCAGCGCAAGCGCGGCAAGGGCACGGAGAAGACCCGCCCGAGCATCACCGGCAACGACCGCCAGGGCAAGTAAGCCCGTCGCGGTTCGCTGACTTTCTCTCTCTTATCAGCCGCTCAGCGGCGTTGCTGTCGCGTTACGAGCGTTTCTCTCGTCACGGCGAGTCGGACGGCGAGCGCTACGGCGCTCGGAGTTGGGTACAACAGAAAAACCGGGGGAATGCGAGCGTGCGCGTTCGAACGACGGTGCGCGATCGAAACGGGTGCGGGAGTGCTGTGACCTACCGGGAGTTCACATCGCACCGCCCATGCCACCCATGCCGCCCATGCCGCCGGCCGGGGCGCCGCCCTCGTCGTCGGAGCCGCCGGTCGACAGGTCGCCCGCGGAGATGATGTCGTCGATTTTCAGCACGAGGTTCGCGGCCTCGGCAGCGGAGGCGATCGCCTGCTCCTTCGCCTGGGCCGTCTCCACGACGCCGGCCGCGGCCGTGTCCTCGACCTCGCCGGAGAAGACGTTCAGCCCGGCGTGCGGGTCGCCGGCTTCGTGGGCCGCACGCAGGTCGACGAGCAGGTCGATGGCGTCGAGTCCGGCGTTCTCGGCGAGCACGCGGGGGATGAGCTCCAGCGAGTCGGCGAACGCCTCGACGGCGAGCTGCTCACGACCGGAGACGGAGTCGGCGTAGTCACGGAGTCGGCGGGCGAGTTCGACCTCGATGGCACCGCCGCCGGGGAGGGTGCGCCCGTCGGAGACGGTCGCGGAGACAACGTCGATGGCGTCACTGATGCCGCGTTCGAGCTCGTCAACCACGTGGTCGGTCGTGCCGTACAGCAGGAGCGTGACGCCGTGGGAGTCCTCGCCCTCGACGTAGAACAGTCCGTCCTCCTCGTCGCGCTTGATCGAGCCGACCGCGAGGTCGTCCGCGGTGAGCGAGTCGAGGTCGGTGACGATCGGCGCGCCGAGCACGTTCTTCAGGAAGCTCAGGTCGGACTTCTTCGTCCGGCGGACGGCGAGGATGCCCTCCTTCGCGAGGTAGTGCTGGGCGAGGTCGTCGATGCCCTTCTGACAGAAGACGACGTCGGCCCCGCTCTCGACGATCCGGTCGACCTTGTCGCGCAGCTGCTTCTCCTCCTGGTCGAGGAACTTCTGGAGCTGGTCGGGGGTGTCGACGTTGACGGCGGTGTCGACGTCGGCTTCCTCGACCTCGATCGGGTCGTTGAGGAGGAGGACGTTCGCCGACTCGAACGTCGTCGGCATGTCGTCGTGGACGGGGTCCTTGTCGATGACGGCGCCCGAGAGGAGCTCCGACTCGCCGGCCGCGCGTCCCGTGTGGGTCTCGATGTTGAGGTTCGCGAGGTCGACGACGTGCGAGCCGTCCTCGGCCTCGACGGTGACGCCCTGCACTGCGCGGACGACGAGGTCGGCAAGGGTCTCCTTGTCGAGCTCGGCGCCCTTCCCTGTCATCGACGTCTCGGCGACGTTCTTCAGCGTCTCCGTGTCGTCGGGGTCGACACGCGTGGCGATCTCGTCAACCTGTTCGCGGGCGTACTCGCTCGCGAGGTTGAAGCCCTTGATGACCGCCGTCGGGTGAATATCCTGTTCGAGGAGGTCCTCGGCGTTCTTGAGGAGCTCGCCCGCGATCGCGACCGCGCTCGTCGTACCGTCGCCGGCCTCGTCCTCCTGCGTCTCGGCGACCTCGACGATCATCTCGGCCGTCGGGTTGTCGATGTCCATCGTCTGCAGGATGGTGACGCCGTCGTTCGTGATGGTGACGTCGCCCATCGAGTCGACGAGCATCTTGTCCATCCCTTTCGGTCCGAGCGTCGAACGTACGGACTCGGCGACGGCGCGCGCCGCGGAGATGTTGTACTCCTGTGCGTCACGGTCCTTGACGCGCTGGGCGTCGTCGCCCATGATGATCATCGGCTGACCCTGCTGCATTCGCTGGCTCATACAACGTTTGATTGATTGTGATTCTATATAAATACTTCGTTGAAAACTGATTCGGCGTGAGCGCGGCCCGCAGTCGAAACTTTCTGAAAACCGCACGACTCTGGTGCGTTTGACCGATTTTTATGTGGGTAGTTAGCACGTCACTTCACGTCGGGGCGGACGCCGCTATGGGGGCGTTTATATACGACGCTTCGGGTCGCTGGGAGTCTAAATAGCAGTGGCGACCGGCGAGCCGCTTCTCGAACACGGGCGCGGCCGCAAAAGCGAGACTGAGCGTCGGTCGTGGGCGGTCACCGATCGAACTCGTCCTCGTCGAGGTACTCCGAGTTCACCTCGTCGAGGGACGGTTCCGGCGGTTCGTCGGCGGCGTCGAGCTCCCGTTTGTTGAGGCGGCTCTCGAGCTGTCGGCGCTTGTTCCTTCCCTTCCGCTCGCGACCTGATTTCGTGTCTGGCATCGTCACCCGTGCCAACATCACCCATGGATATGAATCTTCTGCCGGTGTGCGGGACCGTCGAGCGACAGACGGGCGGCTTCGTCGAGTCAGAGATGCGAATCCGACGTACGTCGAGCCGCCGCCGAGCGCCCTGGCTACGAGGTTTGCGTTCGTCGCAAAACGCCAGGAGAGGGATTTGAACCCCCGATCCCAGAAGGGAACACGCTTTCCAGGCGTGCGCCTTACCACTCGGCCATCCTGGCTCACTCCGAGATAATCCGCTGTGACTGTTAAGTCCTTCTTTTCACTCGCTGCGACCGCAGCCGATGTTCCGTCGCGTAGGCGATTCCGCCGGACGCGACGGCGACCGCGGCGGCCAGTCCGACGAGCCCGCCGTAGCCGACGGGCAGGGTGCCCCCGACGATCAGGAGGCCCTGTGCGAGCACGAGAAACCCGAAGCCGCCGACGAGCCCCCACAGCGCCGCCGATTTCGCTCTGGCGGACCCTGACGACCGCGCGGCCGACCGGTCCGAGTGACTGCCGCCCTCGTCCCCGGTCTCGTCACTCTCGGCGGCCATCTACTCGACGACGGCGACCGCCTCAATCTCGACGCCGGCGCCCTTCGGGAGGGCACCCGCTTGCACCGCCGACCGCGCCGGCGGCGACTCGTCGAAGTACCCCGCGTACGTCTCGTTCATCTCGTCGAAATCGTCGATGTCGGCGAGGAAGACGGTCGTCTTCAGCACGTCCGTCGGCGCGGCGCCGGCCTCCTCGAGGACCGCGACGAGGTTGTCGAGGGCCTGCTCCGTCTGCTCGGCGATCGGCGCGTCGTCGAGCAGGTCGCCGTCGGGCGTCAGCGGGATCTGTCCCGCCGTGAAGACGAGTTCACCGTTGGTCGTCGCCTGACTGTACGCTCCGACCGCCTCGGGTGCCGCGTCGGTGTGGACGATCTCTTTCATACGCCTCCACGTTCGGCGGGCCGCCCTAAGAGTACGGGGGAACGAGGCAGACCGCCGACGAGAGGAGTGGATCGACCCTCGACCACCGTTGGTCATATAGTCCTTGCCTGCTAACACACAACACATGACGGGAGGAAACCTCCTTCCGGTCGCCGCGGTGTTCATCGGGGTGGTCGTCGCCAACCTCGCCCTCGCGTGGCTCCTCGCGAGGCGTGACTGGGAGCCGCCGGACGTTCTCGATTCGGGCGGCCGCTCGCCGCCCTCGGAGTCCGCTCCGGCCGCGAGCGACGCCGAGGCACATCCGACCGACGACCCGGAGTTCGCCGTGGGAACCGGCTCCGAACGGGCGGTGACGAAGGGCAACCCGCCCCCGCTCGACGTCGACGGGGAGACCGTCGTCTGTCGACACTGCGGGGCGGAGAACCGCCCCGACTTCCACTACTGTCGGTGGTGCGTCCGATCGGGATTCGATGCCGCAGACGTCGGGGCCGGCGCCGGCTCGGCGATGAGCGAGCGCTCGCTCTGAGCTACGATAGCGCCGGTCGACCCGGTCGACCCAGTCGACCCGATCGACCCGATCGGCCCGCCCCTGTCTCGCTGGGGCGGCACCGCGTCGAGCCCTACTTCGCGTTCACGCGACAGCCGCCGGAGTAGTCGATCCCGTCGATCGACTCGACCCCGTCGTCGCCACACACCGGGCAGTCCGGGTTCTGTCGGTAGGGGACCGTCTCGAAGCTCATCTCTAAGGCGTCGTAAAACAGCAGCCGCCCCTCGAGCCGTTCCCCGGTGTCGAGGAAGAGCTTGATCGCCTCGGTCGCCTGAACGCAGCCGACCGTCCCCGGGAGGACGCCGAGCACGCCCGTGGTCGCGCAGTCCGGCACCGTCCCCGGCTCGGGCGCCTCCGGGAACAGACACCGGTAGCAGGGGCCGTCGGGGACGAGCGTCGTCGCCTGTCCCTCGAACTTGTAGATCGCTCCGTGGACCACCGGCAGCCCCTCGATCCGGGCCGCGTCGTTGACGACGTATCGCGTCCGGAAGTTGTCCGCGCAGTCGACGATCACGTCGTACCCGGCGAGCAGGTCGTGCACGTTCCGCTCGTCGAGCCGCGTCTCGTGGGTCTCCACGTCGATGTCGGGGTTGAGTCGAGCGACGTACCGCGCCGCCGACTCGACCTTCGGCTCGCCCACGTCGGCGTCGGCGTGGATCACCTGTCGCTGGAGGTTCGAGCGCTCGACGACGTCGTCGTCGACGATTCCGATCCGTCCGACCCCCGCGGCCGCGAGGTACTGGATGACGGGCGCGCCGAGGCCGCCCGCCCCGACCACGAGGACCCTACCCTCGAGGAGGCGTCGCTGCCCCTCCGGGCCGACCTCGTCCATGATGACGTGCCTGGAGTACCGATCGAGTTGATCGGCGTCGAGCGAGAGACTCATGGGTTGGTGTGGGCAGTCGGTCGGTATAACCGTGTTCCTGAGCGACGACCGAGGTCGATGCAGGAGGTTTGAAGTACCCCACCGGTAAAATCGCGGTATGCAGACGCTGCTTCTCAACGACGCCGACGTAGACGAGAACGCTCACATGGACCGCGTCATCGACGCGGTACGCGGCGCCTTCACCGCCTACGAGCGCGGTAACGCCAAGATGCCCCCGAAGTCGTACATCGACCTTCCGGAGTACAACGGCGACTTTCGGTCGATGCCCGCCTACCTCGACGTCCGCACCGAGGACACCGCCGAGGAGACCGGCTGGGACGCCGCCGGGATCAAGTGGGTGAACGTTCACACCGACAACCCCGCTGACCACGACCTCCCGACCGTGATGGGGACGATGATCTACTCCGACCCCGAGACGGCGTTCCCGCTGGCGATCCTCGACGGCACGACGCTCACGATGAAACGCACGGGCGCGGCCGCAGCGGTCGCCACCGATCACCTCGCGATCCCCGACGCGACCTCGCTCGGAATCGTCGGCGCCGGCGTCCAGTCGTACACCCAACTGGAGGCCATCGCCGAGGTCCGAGACATCCAAGACGTCGTCGTGAGCGACCTCGACGAGGAGCGCGTCGCGGACTTCATCGACGCCTTCGGCGACCGGTTCGACGTGCGCGCGGGTTCGATCAGCGAGGCCGGCCACTGTGACGTGCTCTCGACGGTGACGCCCGTCGAGGACCCCGTCGTCGGTCCCGACGACGTGGGCGAGCACACGCATATCAACGCGATGGGCGCCGACGCCGAGGGCAAACACGAACTGGCGGACGACCTCCTGCTCGACGCGACCGTGGTCATCGACGACCACGAGCAGTGCACCCACTCCGGCGAGATCAACGTCCCCTACGCGGCGGGGACGATCACCGACGACGACATCTACGGCGAGATCGGCGAGATCGTCGTCGGGCGTCGGGCCGGTCGCCCCGGCACGCCCGGGACGCCCGCCGACGCCGACGGTGTCACCGGCGTCACCGTCTTCGACTCGACCGGTCTCGCGATTCAGGACGTCGCGACCGCCCGCGTCGTCTACGAACAGGCCGACGACAACGACAACGGCTACCCGTTCGACCTGCTCGGACTGGCAGAGTAACCGCGGTCCCGACGCGGACCCCTCGCCGACCGATTTTTTACCGTCGCCACCCCTACGATCGGCGTGCAACTCGTCAGCGTCGCCGCGCTCGCGGAGAACCGCGTGATCGGTAACGAGGGCGGCGTCCCGTGGCCGGATCTCCCGGAAGACGTCCGCCAGTATCGCGCTCGCGTCGCGAACTCGCCCGTCGTCCTCGGCCGTCGGACTTTCGAGTCCATGCGCGGCGACCTCCCCGGCAGCCGGCAGATAGTCGTGAGCCGCACCCTCGACACGGTGGACGAGCCGACCGCGACCGTCGTCGACGGCGTCGACGCGGCGCTCGCGCTCGCCCGTGAACTGGTCGCCGAACCCGCCGGGACCGGTGCGACCGATGACGTCGCCGGGGAGCTGTCGCCCACCGATTCGGGGGCGTTGAACTCGCCGGAGCCGGTCGTCTACGTGCTCGGCGGCGGGTCGGTGTACGAGCTGTTCCAGCCGCACGTCGATCGAATGGTCCTCAGCCACGTCGACGGCGTCTACGACGGGGACACTCATTTTCCGGCGTGGGACGAGGCGGAGTGGACCGTGGCCGACGAAACGCCGTACGAAGGGTTCACCGTTCGCGAGTGGGTCAGGCGCCCCGACGCGACGTAAGCCGAATACGAGCGCCGGATCGCCGGTATCTCGCCGCATCTGTCAAGTACCCTGTCTATATGCCAATTGAACGTCTTTTCCACCCTTATTTCGGCGGTCGAACTAAGTGGGTTCACTGCGCCCTTTCGTAACGATTGATGGCGGTATCGTGGTGGCTCGTCGGGCTGTTCGCGCTCTCGTGACTGGCCTGTTTCGTGACCGCGCTCCACGGCTCTCGCCTCAGGAATCCCGACGCCAGGCGCGGCCTCCGATGGCTCCTGATTCTTTCCGGGGTCTGGGGGTTCCTTCAAACGGGCGTGTTGCTCGCCGGCGAGGGTCGTGCCGTTACCGGAGCCGAGCGCCGAGGCGGGCATGTCGCTCCCGGACGTCCGCGCGTTCGCTCGGTTGGAGGGGTGGTCCTCTCTCTCGGCGTCGGATGAGTACTTAAAAACAGGTCGGGAGGAGCGACCGATTGCTAGCCTCCGGTCGCCCGCTCGACATCGTTCGTTCGTCGCGTACTCGCCCGCTACTCCTCGTCGCCGTCCGAACGCTCGGCGAACCCGAACCGCGGCTTCGCCTCGTCGACCACGACGGTCACCGTCTCGCCGACCGCGACGTCCGGAACGAAGAGTGAGTATCCCTCGACGTAGGCGATTCCGTCGCCCTCGTCGCCGAGTTCCTCGACGGTCACCTCCAGCCGGTCGCCCGCCGCGATGGGAGCCGTGTTCAGCCCCTTCGCGACGAGGTACACCTCCGAGGAGGAGTCCCGAGAGGCGGGCGGCACGACGGTCCGGAGGTACTGGAACTCCGCGCGTACCTCCTCGCGGAAGGTGTCGAGGTCCTCGCCTTGGAAGACCTTCACCACGAAGTCGCCGCCGGGCGCGAGCAGCTCCTCGGCCACGTCGAACGCCTGTCGCGCGAGGTGGATCGATCGGGCCTGATCGAGGGAGTACTCCCCGGTCATGTTCGGCGCCATGTCGGAGATGACCACGTCCGCGCCGCGCTCTCCGACCGCCTCGCGGAGGTAGTGGCGGGTGCGCTCCTCGGTCATGTCGCCGCGGAGCGTCTCCACGTCGTGTTCCTCGAGGTCGTCGATGCGCTGGAGGTCGACGCCGACGACCTTCCCCGACTCGCCCACCTCCTCGGCGGCGACCTGCAGCCAGCCGCCCGGCGCCGCGCCGAGGTCGACGACGGTGTCGCCGCGCTCGAAGAGGTCCGCCTCCTCGTCGAGCTGTTTCAGCTTGTAGGCGGACCGGGCGCGATACCCCTGCTGTTTCGACCGGTTGTAGTACTCGTCCTTTCCACTCATTGGCCCGTCGTAGACCGTCCGGCCGTTTATCGGCGTCGTTCGCCGGATTCCGGGTCGTCGTCGCCCATCGGCGCGTCGACCGGGCGACGACCGCGAACTCGGTCGGCCTCGGATTCGCCGACGCCGCGGTCGCCGCCGCACCGGTTGCGGTCGATCTGGAACCCGAGATCCGTATAAAAGGCCTCCAGTTTCGAGTCGAACGCGGCGGTGACCGCATCGACCGCGACGTCGCGTTCTGCCCGTCGCACCGCCGCGGCGACGAGCGCGGAGCCGATCCCTCGCCCGCGACGCGCTCGCCGGACGGCCACGGCGTCGACGTGGAGCCGCCTCGGATCGGGGCGCGTCGCGACCAGCGCGCCGACGACCGCGCCGGTCCGGCGAAACCGGGCGACGAGCGCGTCGCCGGCGTCGATCCGTTCCGTCACCAGCTCTGAATCCGTCTCCAGCATCGCGGCGTCGAGCACGCGGAGGACGTCGAGACGGTCGTCTGACACCGCGGACTCGATCGAAATCCCATCGGGAACCGTCGCTTCGTCGTCGGTCACATCGTTTTCCCCGCTCACGCGTCGCCGTCCGTCGCGCCGCCCTTTATAAGGCGGAGCAGCTGGACCTCGTCGGCGTCGACGACGCGGTCGCCGGGAACCGGCTCGCCGTCGACGAGGACCGACGCCTCCTGCGGGTGGTAGCCGGCCTCGCGGATGAGGTCGTCGTAGGTGGCGTCGTTCGCGAGGTCGCACTCGGCGGTCTCCTCGCCGACGACGTCGACGGTGACGGTCATTGGCGCGGCGCCTCGGCGGTGTCCCGCATCCCGCTACCCGTCCAGCCGCTCGCGGAGCAGGCCGTTCACTTCTCCGGGGTCGGCGCTGCCGCCCGTCGCCTGCATCACCTGGCCGACGAGGAAGTTGATCGCGCCCTCGTCGCCCTCGTGGTAGTCGGCGACCGCGTCGGGGTTGTCGTCGATCGCAGCGTCGACGGCCGTCTCGACCTCACCGGAGTCGGCGACGCCGAGCCCCTCGCGGTCGATGACGGTGTCCGGGTCGTCGCCCGCGTCGAGCATCTCGCGCAGCACGATCTCCTCGGCGTTCTTCACGGTGAGTTCCTCGGCGGCGACCAACTCGATCAGGCGCGTGAACTCGTCGAGTCGGCCCTCGACGTCCGTGATCTGCATCTCGCGGTAGTTGAGTTCGCCGAGGAGATTGTCGGCGACCCACGTGGCGGCGAGTTCGGGGTCGAACGACTCGGCGACGTCCTCGAAGAAGTCGGCGACGGCCTTCGTCGAGGTGAGCTTCGAGGCCGACTCGCGGTCGAGCCCGTACTCTTCACGGAAGCGCTCCCGGCGGGCGTCGGGCAGTTCCGGGATCGGGATCGACTCCTTCCAGTCCGACACCTCCAGCGCGGGGAGGTCGGCCTCCCTGAAGTAGCGGTAGTCCTTCTCGGCCTCCTTCGAACGCATCGAGACGGTGACGCCCCGCGCCTCGTCCCAGTGGCGCGTCTCCTGTTCGATCTCGCGCCCGCGACGGAGCACGTTCTCCTGCCGGGTGACCTCGTACGCGAGCGCCTGCTCGGCGCCCTTGTGGCTGGAGATGTTCTTGACCTCGGCGCGGTTCGCTTCCGCGAGGGCCGCGTCGGTGATCGTCCCGTCGTCGGCGACCTCCTCCTCCGGGACGAGCGAGACGTTGGCGTCGACGCGCAGGCTCCCGTCGCGGGTCGGGTCGAAGACGCCGAGATACTCGAGGACCTCTTCGAGCTTCGCGAGGAACGCCCGTGTCTCGGCGGGCGACCGGAAGTCCGGCTCGGTGACGATCTCCATCAGGGGCGTTCCGGCGCGGTTGTAGTTCACGAGCGTGTGCGTCGCCGACTCGATGGAGCCGCCGGCGTGCTGGAGGCTCCCGGGGTCCTCCTCCAAGTGCGCGCGGGTGATCTCGATGGTCCGGGGCTCGCTGTCGACGCGGACCTCGAGTTCGCCGGTCTGGCAGATCGGGGCGTCGTACTGGGTGAGCTGGAAGTTCTTCGGCAGGTCGGGGTAGTAGTAGTTTTTCCGGTGGAACGTCGTCGTCTCGGGGATGTCGGCGTCGATCGCCTTCCCCACCTTCACGGCGGCCTCGACGGCGGCCTCGTTGAGGACCGGCAGGGCGCCGGGGAGACCGAGACAGGTCGGACACGTGCGCGTGTTCGGCTCCTCGTCGTCCGTCGACTCGGTCGAACAGCCGCAGAAGATCTTCGTGTCGGTCTCGAGCTGGACGTGGACCTCCAGCCCGATCACGACCGTGCGCTCCTCCGTCGCGGCCTGAGTACTCATTACCGACCCGTTGCGGGCGGGTCACCTAAATCGTGTCGGGACCGCGGCGGGAGCGGCGAGCGGCGACGCGGTCGCGGATTCGTTAGAGGTAGTCGCCCAGCAGCGGCTCGACGCGGTCGCGGGTCTCGGCGGGGATCGCCTCCGTCGGCGTGTTGACGGTGCCTTCGAGAGCGGTGTGCGCTTCGCACTCCAAGTCGTCGGGAAGCGCCCGGACCGCCTCCTCGACGGCGGCTTTGATCGCCGTCTGATTCTGCTCGGCGTTCTCTAACACCTCCGCGAGCGTCACCTCGCTGTCTTCCTTCCAGACGTCGTAGTCGGTGACGCCAGCGATCGTCGCGTACGCGATTTCGGCCTCGCGGGCGAGCTTCGCCTCTGGGATCGCGGTCATACCGACGAGGTCCCACCCCTGCGACTTGTAGAACTCCGACTCCGCGCGCGTCGAGTACTGCGGCCCCTCGATGCAGACGTAGGTCCCGCCCTTCACGACGTCCGTGTCGGCGGGCGCGGTCGACTCGGCGGACTCGGTGAGGTGGTCGACTAGCTCAGGGCTGTACGGGTCCGCGAACGGCTGGTGGACGACCACGCCGTCGCCGTAGAAGGAGAGGTCGCGATGCTTGGTCCGGTCGTATATCTGATCGGGGACGACGAGCGTGCCGGGTGCCAGCTCCTCTTTTAAACTCCCCACCGCGTTCGACGCGAAGATATGGGTGACGCCCGCCTGCTTCAGGGCGTACATGTTCGCGCGGTACGGGAGGTCGGTCGGCGAGACGCCGTGCTCGGAGCCGTGCCGGGGGAGGAAAGCGACCTCCTTTCCGGTGTCGGCGAACTCGCCGATCGTGATCGCGTCGCTCGGCGCGCCGTAGGGCGTGTCGTACTCCACCTCGCGCACGTCGTTCAGCGGAAGCGCGTCGTAGATGCCGCTGCCGCCGATGAAGCCGATGGTGCTCATACTCGAACTGCGCCCGCTCGCTACTTATAAGGAGTGAACGCGGTCGACGGCGCGTGAACGACCGCTCTCACAGCAGCCAGCGCACCGCCGCCAGCGCGAGTGCGCTCACGACGAGCAGGTGGACGAGGACCGCGCCGACGGCGGCCGTCCCGACGTCGCGCATCTCCCGGACCCGGATCGAGAGCCCGAGTCCGACGAACGCCAGCGTGAACAGCGCGTCGGCGGTGTGCCCGATCGACTCCAGCGCCGCCGCCGAGAGCAGCCCGCTGTTCGCGACCGCGGCCACCGCCACGAACCCGAGCAGGAACTTCGGGAACTCCGCCCACAACCGGCGGACGCCCGGGTCGGTCGCCGACCGTGCCGTGTACGCCAGCGAGTAGGCGACCGCGACGCCGCCCAATAGGGAGTTGCGCGCGAGTTTCGTCACGGTCGCCCACTGACCCGCCTCCGGCGAGTAAGCGAACCCCGCGGCCGCGACGGGACCGGTCGAGAACATGCTCACGCCCGCCCAGACGCCGAATTGCCGGCCGGTCAGCCCGAGCCATTCGCCGGCGAGCGGGAACGCGACCAGCGTGACGGCGTCGAACAGGAGGACGGTCGCCGCCGCGAACGTGATCGCCGAGCCGCGGGCGTCGAGCACGCGACCGATCGCGACGACCGCGGAGACTCCGCAGATGCTCGCCCCGGCCGCCAGGAGCGAGGGCGTCGTCCCGTCGAGTCGGAAGAGGCCCCGCGCGATCAGTTCGGCGAGCAGCAGCCCGCCGCCGACGGTGACTGCGACCAGTCCGAGCACGGTCGGGCCCGCGGCGAGGAACTCCTCGACGACGACCGCGGCGCCGAGCAGGACGATTCC
Source organism: Halorubrum wangae (assembly GCF_051194135.1). NCBI lineage: Archaea > Methanobacteriati > Methanobacteriota > Halobacteria > Halobacteriales > Haloferacaceae > Halorubrum > Halorubrum wangae. The sequence goes on from NZ_JBLZNH010000001.1 coordinate 13,033, forward strand.
GGTCTCCAAAAAGAGTTTGTCGACGCCGACGCCCGGCTCCGCGATGTCGGGCGTGCCGACGGTGTTGCCGACGAGCACGCCCAGCGCGACCGCGACGACGAGCGGCTGGAGCCCGTCGACCGCGCCGGCGACGAGCCGCGAGCACAGCGCCCCGGCGGCCAACAGCGCGAGGCCGGGCCCGTACGGGCGGGCGGCGTCGACGACGCGCATCAGAGGAGGCCCGCGAGCTGTCCCGCGGCGTGGGCGGCGACGATCCCCAGTCCGAGCGCGAGCGCCTGCCAGCCGCGGTCGAGCGCGAGCCACCGATCGACGAGCGGCGAGCCCGTGTCGCCGTCGCCCGACGCGCCGACCGACGCGCCGACCGACGCGCCGTCCGTCCGATCGCCGTCGGTCGCGTCGCTCTCCCCCTCCGGTGTCATGCTCGCGGGTCGGCACGCTCGCTACTTATATGAACGGAATCGCCCGGAGAGGGCGGATGCCGCCCGCACGACCGAAAGAGGAAGGTACCGGGCCGTCTATCCACTGACACTCGGATGCCGACCACACAGTTCAAAGACCCCGTCCACGGCTACGTGGAGCTACCGGACCCCCTCGTCGACGGCGTCGTCGACACGCGACCCTTCCAGCGACTGCGGTACGTCCGCCAGCTCTCGGCGACCCACCTCGTCTACCCCGGAGCGAACCACACGCGGTTCGAACACTCCCTCGGCGTCTACCACCTCGGCCGGACCGTGTTCGAGAACCTCCGCCGGCAGTCGTACTTCTCGCGCGGCGCGACGACCGACGAGTTGGAGGAGATACAGCGGACGCTGGAGTGCGCCTGTCTGCTCCACGACGTCGGACATCCGCCCTTTTCGCACCTCTCGGAGGGGTTCCTCGACGAGGGCCTCCTCCGCGAGCGGATCGTCGACACCGGACTGGTCGACGCCTTCGACCGGGCCGGGGTCGGCGGCGCGCCGCTCCGGTCGGCGAGCCCGCACGAACTGCTCGGCTGCGTCCTCATCGTCGAGGCGTACGGCGACGCGCTGCGGGCTTTCGACGTGGACCCGTTCGAGGTGTGCGCGTACGTGCTCGGCTACAGCCTCGCGTACGAGCGCGGCGAGCCGTGGCAGTACGGCGTCGGCGCGCAGCTCCTCCACTCACCCATCGACGTCGACCGGCTCGACTACATCACCCGCGACAATCAGATGACCGGCGCGGGCGTGCTGAGCTTCGACGTCGACCGCATGGTTGACGCCTACACCGCTCACCCAGAGGAGGGGCTCGCGCTCACCGAGAAGGCGCTCTCAACCATCGGCAACTACCTCGAAGGACGGATCGCGCTGTACATGTGGGTCACGCAGCACCACAAGGCGGTGTACGCCAATCGCCTGTTACAGGAGCTGCTCGCCGAGTACGAGCGCGTGACCGGCGAGAGCCCGGTGACGGTCGTCGGCGTCCTCTCACGGGAGTTGGACGACAACACCGTGCTCGAACGGCTCCGGCTCGCCGCCCGCGATCACCCCGATTCGACGCTGGCGTCGATGTACGACCGCTTCCGCGGGCGGCGCTTCCCAGCAACCTGCTGGAAGCACCGGATCGCGCTGGCCGATCGGATCGGCGGCGACCTCGACGGCGGCGGGGGCGACGAGGCGCACGGCCTCGACCTCGACGACTTCGCCGCGTGGCTCACCGAGGGCGACGACCGCTTGGAACGACTCCTCGCCGACGCGCTCGACGTGCCCGTTCACGAGGTGTGGATCGATCGGTCGTACGTGCCCGCGTACGACCCCGACGAACTGAAGGATATCCCAATCGCGTACGGCGGGACGACCCGGTCCGTCGGCGACTGGGGACTGTACGGTGACCGGGCGTTCGACATGCCAATCCCCTTCGTGTTCGTCCCCGACGGGACGAAACGGCGAGCGATCCGCGTGCTCAGAGAGGCGTTCGAGCGGGAGGTCGGCGAGGAGACTCCGGTGTGACAGAGCGGAACGCGCCGTCGATCCCGCGTTCCGATTTATAAGTAGCGGCCCGAAGCGTCCCCCGCAGCGTGCGTCGTTCGTCAGTCGTCGGCTTTGGCTTTGGCTTCGGCTTCGGCCTCGGCCCTATCGTCGACGCGCGGGAAGTTCTCGATGGTCTCCGCGCGGAACGCCGCCTCGTCGAACTCGTGGTCGGCGTCGAAGAAGTCGAGCACCGTCTGCACGTCGGTCATCGCGTTCTTCAGCGCGGTGGAGGCGCCCGGCGAGGGCGTGATGTTGAACAGGACGCCGTCGCCGGTGATCTTCGCCTCGCCCATGTCGAGCTCCTTGGTCTCCGTGTTGACGATCTGGGGGCGGACGCCCCCGTACCCCTTCGCGCGCTCGATATCGTTGACGTCGACGCTCGGTACGACCTTCTGGACGTCAGGGAGGAACGCGCGCTTGCCGATCTCGGGGATGTCGTACACGAGGTTGCGCACGACGTAGGGGAACAGGATGCGGTCCGAGAGGATGTTGAGGTAGCTCAGGACCGACGCGGGCGAGAAGCCGAACACGTCGGCGAAGTCGCTCACGGTGGAGAGGTTGCCGCGCTCGAGCGCGGGCACGAGCTTCGCCGTGGGGCCGAACCGGGTGACGCCCTGGTCGTGGACGTCGGCGTCGCCGTGGACGGCGGCGAACGGGAGCTTCTTCATCTGTAGCGTGTACACCTTCCCGTTCAGCAGGTCGTCGGCGAGGAAGAAGCTCCCCGCGACCGGCAGCAGCGACATCTCCTCGCCGTATCCCATCTCCTTGGCGAACTGGAGGCTGTGGGAGCCGGCGGCGACGACGACCGCGTCGGCCTCGAAGTCGCCGTCATCGGTCTCGACGGTGAACCCGTCGCGGTCCTCGTCGACGTTCTCGACCGCGGTGCCGAGGTGGACGGCGACGCCGTCCTCCTCGCGGGCGTCGTCGACGAACGACTTTGCGACCGCGCCGTAGTCGACGACGTAGCCGTCGGGCGTCTGGAGCGCCTTGAGCCCCACGTCCGGGTCCCGGTCCTCGACGACCTTCGGCTCCAGTTCCGCGATCTCCTCGCGGCCGATCTCGCGGAGTTTCGGGAACAGATCGCCGAACCCGTTCTCGTGGTAGCGCTCTTCAAGCTTTGCGGCCTCCTCGTCGCCGACGCCGAGCACCATCTTGCTCCGCTTGCTGTGCATCTCGCGGTCGGGGTCGGTCCCCTCCAGATACCCCGCGAGCAGCTCCGCGCCTTCCTTGACCTCCTCGGCCTTCTCACGGGTGTAGTTCGTCTCGATGTCACCGAAGTGAAGCGTCTGCGAGTTGTTCGTGCGATGAGAGTTGACCGCCGCGATCTCTTGCTCCTTCTCGATCAGGGTGACGTCGTCGACGTCGGTGAATTTCGCCACGGCGTACAGCAGCGACGCCCCGCTGATTCCTCCGCCGACGATGACAAGATCAGTGTGTTCAGACATGCGTGGTGAACGCTCTTACTCGCGGGACGAACTCACCCGTTAACGGTCTTGCTATCTCCCGCCGCTGATCGGGCGGTAGCGGTGCTACAGTCGTCGTTTTAAGGGTTCGACGAACGTCGTACCGTGCGGGCGCGGATCGGGGCAGAGTCGTTCCGCTACGCCCCGTCGCGCGCGTCCCGGTATCGCTCCCGAATCCGGTCGAACAGGGCGGTCCCAGTGGCGGTCTGGAGTCGAGGCTCCGTCGTCGCAAAGAACTCGTCGAGGTCGTCGTACTCGCGGAACGCGTCCGGGTCTCCGACGGCGGCGTCGTACCGACCCTCGCGCTCGTAGACGACGGCCTGCAGGCAGACGTCGAGGAGGTCGCACTCCTTGACCAGGACCGCCTCCGGCGACTTGCGGGCCTCGTACGCCTCCCACGCGTCGCGGACGCGGTCGGGGAGCGGGCCGGCGAGAGCTGTCATCGCCTCGCGTTCCGCCGCTTCCTTGGCGTCCGGGTCCGGCGTTTCGACGGTCGTGTCGGCGCGGGTCGCGACGTCGCCCGTCTCCGCCTCGGCGACGTCGTGGACCACCGCGAGCCGAAGCGCGCGGTCGAGGTCGAGGTCCGGAAGGTCCTCGCGAAAGCGGTCGCCGAGCGCCAAGACGAGGTACGCGACGCCCCAGGCGTGCGCGGCCACCGACTCGGGGTCCTCGACGCCGCGGAGCTGCCAGCCCGTGCGCCGCTCGTCCTTGAGCGCGTAGGCGTCGAGGAGAGCGTCGAGGGTCGAACTCGCGATCGAATCCGGTCGGTCGCCGGCCATCGCGAGTGGTTAGTCGACGAGGGTCCAGGCGCCGTCGCCGGCGAGCGCGGCGACGTCGCGGCGGACCATCTCCTCGAGCACTTCGTCGAGGCGGCCGGGTTGGGCGACTTCCATCTCGATGCGGCCGATGCTGTGGTACTCCTCGAGGTAGTGCCGGAGGTCATCCCGGTCGAACACGGCCTGCTCGGCGCGCTCCATCGCGCCCTCGGTGAGGTCGACCATGTCCTCGAGGAAGTTCCACGGGTAGACGACCCACGTCCACTGTTCGAGCTGTTCCCCGACGAAGTCCGGCTGGAACTCGGAGGTGCCGAGCAGTTGGAGCGTTGCGGTTCGAATCTCGGCGGCGTTGCGCTCCTCGACGTACTCCTCCGCGCGCCGGATCGAGCCGCCGGTGTCCGCGATGTCGTCGATGATCAGGACGTTCTTCCCCTCGACGCTCCCCTCCGGCATCGGATAGCGGATCTGGGGCTCGCCGCTCTTCTCCGCGGCGCCGACGTAGTGTTCCATCTTGAGGCTCGTCAGGTCGTTGAGTCCGAGAAAGTCGCAGACACACCGCCCCGCGAACCAGCCGCCCCTGGCCAGCGCGACGACCATGTCCGGCTCGAAGTCGGCGCGTTTCACCGCGTTCGAGACGCTGCGGCAGAGCCCGTAGATGTACTCCCAGTTAGTGAGGGTACAGTCGAAGTCGTCCGGGAGATCGCTCATACGGCCCTCTCTCTCACCCGCGCGCTCATAAGGGTTTAGCAACGGCGATAGCCACCCCCTCGGGCTGGCGACGTCGCCGCGTCCGAGTCAGTCCGCGATCGCTTCCGACTCGCCGGTCATCGCCGCGGGGTCTTTCACCCACAGATCGCCGAAGAAGTCGTCCTGTTGCAGACGAACCGAGCCGCGGTGCGCCATGAACAGCAGGGCGAGATACGTCATGAAGGGTCGACCGCCCGCGGTCTCGATCTCCGCGAACAGCACTTCCGTGCGCCCGCGGTCGAAGTGAGTCCGGAGGACGTTGTCGATCTGGACGATGACCTCCTCGATGTCCTCGTCGTGGGTGCGGTCGGTCGCCTCGCCCGCGGTCGGCTCGCCGTCGCGCCGGAACTCGTCGCCCGTGTGGTAGTCGAGCGTCTGCGTGCCGCGAGCGTAGCCGTGCGGCGACTCCGAGGTGTCGTACTCGCGAGAGTCCTTCCACCACGTGCCGCGCTCGGCCTCCCGGAGCTCCCGGACCAGTTCGTCGAGCGTCTCCGGCGACCCCCGGGTGCTCTTCCGGTCGAGCCGCCGGTCCATCTCTTCCTCCAGCTCGCTGACCGGGTCGAAGTCGCCGTCGACGGGGTCCGGCGCGCCGCCCTCCATCGCGACTTCCCACGGCTCCGGCGCCGGCTCCTCGTCGTCGTCATCGTCGTCGGCCAGCATGCCGTCGCTCTTCATCCGCAAGAGGACACTGGCGTAGAACAGCGCCCGCCCCGTGGTCCGGAGGTCCGTCTCGTCGAGCCGCTCCAGGAACGCGTCCGTCACTTGAACGATGTCGATGTCCCAGGGCTCGATCTCTCCATCCTCGGCGAGTTGGACGAGGAGCTCGACCGGCTCGACTTTCCCGTCGCCTTCGCCGTCCGCCTCACCGAAGCCGTCGCCGCCCGTCGCACCGCGCTCGGCGTGGATCGGGGCCGGTCCGTCGTCCGCCGGCGTCTCCGGCGTCGACCCGCCGTCGCGCTCGCTCGTCAGGTCCAGATCCGGGACGCCCCCCGCCGACTCCGGCGGCTCAGTCATCCGCGGTCACCTCCTCGTCGCCGTCGCCGTCGTCGCCGAACTGCATCCCGGTGACCGCGGAGAGGTTGTCGCCCTGCATCGTGACGCCGATGGCGCGGTCCGAGCGCTCCAACAGCGCCGAGCGGTGCCCGACGACGACGAACTGCGCGTCCGTGGCCAACTCCTCGATCATCTCGCCGACGCGCTCGGCGTTGACCGCGTCGAGGAACGCGTCGATCTCGTCGAGCGCGTAGAACGGCGCGGGATTGTGCCGCTGGATGGCGAAAATGAAGGAGAGCGCGGTCAGCGACTTTTCGCCGCCGCTCATCGCGTCGAGCCGCTGGACCGGCTTGTCCGCGGGCTGCGCCTTCATCGTCAACCCCTCCTCGAAGGGGTCCTCGGGGTTCTCCAAGAGGAGTTCGCCGCTCCCGGCCGACAGGCGCGCGAAGATGTCCTCGAAGTGGTCGTTGATCGACTCGAACGTCGTCATGAACGTCTCCTTCTTCGCGGCCTCGTACCCCTCGATGCGCTCCGCGATCGCATCGCGCTCCTCGACGAGGACGTCCCGGCGCTCCTGAAGCGTGTCGAGCGCCTCCCGTACCTCGTCGTACTCGTCGATCGCGAGCATGTTGACGGGCTCTAACGCCGTCATCTCGGCCTCCAATTCCTCGATCCGGGACTCGACCTCGTCGAGGTCCGGGATCTCGTCGGCGTCGTACTCGCCGACCTGCGACTCCAGCTCGTCGATCTCCCAGGCCAGCCGGTCGCGGCGGTCGGTCAGGTCCTCGAGACCGGACTCCGCCTTCTCGACGAGCGAGCGCTGTTCGTCGCGCTCGCGCGTCGCCGCCTTGATCTTCTCGCGGAGGTCTTCGCGGTCGGCCTTCAGCTCCGTGAGCTCCTCCTCCAACTCGGCGATCGACTCCTTCTTCTCCGCGAGGTCGTCTTCCTTCCTCTCGATCGCGGCCTCGTGCTCGGAGACCGCCTCCTCCGCCTCGGCCTTTCGGTTCTGCGCCGTTTCGACGGTGTCGTGGAGCTCGTCGACCGCGTCCTCGGCGTACCCCTTCTCCAACTCCAGCTCGTTCTGTCGTCCGTCGATCGAACTCATCCGGTCGTCCAGATCCGCTATCTCGCCGCGGATCTCGTCGGCGCGCTCGGAGAGCTCCGGGATCTTCGAGTCGGCGAGCTCCGCCTCGATATCCTCGATTTCGGCCTCGATCTCCGCGATCTCCGCCTCGAGCTCCTCGAGCTCCGCGTCGAGACCGCTCATCTCCTCGTCGACGGACTCGCGCTCGGCCTCCAACTCCTCCAGCTCCGCCTCCAACTCGTCGATGCGATCTTCGGCGTCCGCGAGGTCGTCCTCGGCGCGCTCGACGTCGGCCTCCAGCGAGCGGACGCGCTCCGCGGCGTCGGACTTCCGATCGCGGGCGTCGTCGATGTCGGCTTCCAGCTCGTCGATCTCGGCCTGGAGCGACTGTCGCTCGTCTTCCAGGTCCGAGATCTCCGTCGCGAGCCGTTCGAGCTTTCCGCCGCCGGACTTGGTGAACGCGTACCGCGACCCCCCGCCGGACCCCCCGGTCATCGCGCCGGACTTCTCGACGAGGTCGCCGTCGAGGGTGACCATCCGGTAGTCGCCCATCAGGTCGCGGGCGGTGTCCATATCTTCGACGACGAGCGTCGACCCGAGCACGTACGAGAAGATCGAGGCGTACGCCGAGTCGTACTCCACGAGGTTCCGCGCGAAGTCCACGACGCCCGGCAGCGAGGGCGTCCGCGGCAGGCTGCGGTCGTCCATCTTCGTGATCGGGAGGAACGTCGCCCGCCCCGCGTTCCGCCGCTTGAGGTAGTCGATGCACGTCGAGCCGACGCCGTCGTCGTCGACCACGACGTTCGCGAGCCGACCGCCGGCGGCCGTCTCGCACGCCTCCGCGTACTCGGCCGCGACCGACCCAAGCTCGCCGACCGCGCCGTGGACCCCGTCGATGCCGCCGTTCTTCACTTCGGTGACCGCGCGGGGCCACGACGTGTCGCCGCGCTGGTCGGCGGCGGCCTCCAGCTTGGCGTACTCGTTCTGCTTCTCGCGGAGGTCGTCCGCGATTCCCTCCAGCCGCTCGCTTTTCTCGGCCTTCTCGGAGAAGAGGTCCGCGACGACCTCCTCGATCGTCTCCTCGTTCTTCCTCGCCTTGTCGAGTTCGCTGTGGAGCTCGGAGATCCGCGCTTTGTGCTCCGGCAGCGACTCGTGGGCCTCGTCTAGCTCTGTCCGCGCCTCGCTCACCGCGTTCGAGCGTCGGCGCGCCTCGTCGAGCAGCCGGTCCTTCTCGCGTTGCTTCTCGTTTTTCTTCTCGCGGAGTGATTCGATCGCCTCTTTCTTCTCCGCGAGCTCGGCTTTCAGCTCGTCGAACTCGGTGTCGGCGCCCTCGATTTCGCCCTCGACGTCCGCCAGCTCCGACCGCTTCGTCGCTATCTCGGACTTGACCGAGGCCTTCTCGACTTTCGCCTCGCGGATCTCCGACTCCAGTTCCTCTATCGTCTCCTCCTTCCGGTCGATCTGGACGAACGCGTCCCGCCGCTTCGTCTCCGCCTCGGCGGCGCGTTCCTCCGCCGCCTCGATCTTGTCTTCGAGCCGCGATATCTCGCCTTTGACCTCCTCGATCTCCGAGCGGATCTGGATCTGCTCGTCTTCGCCCTTCGTCTCGATCTCGTGGTTGAGGTCGGCCAGATCCTCTTCCAGTCGGGTGAGCTTCCCCTGTCTGGCGTCGAGCTCCGTGCGGAGTTCGGTGAGGTCGGCTTCCGCCTCGCCGATCTCGTCTTCGACGTCGGTGAGCGTCTCGCGCTTTTCCTCCAGTTCGGAGGCCTTGAGGAAGCCGCGGTATTCCTCCAGTTCGTCGCGGTACTCCTGGTATTGGAGGGCCGTCTCGCGCTCGTCGGCCAGCTGATCGAGCCGGTCCTGCTTCTCGCCGACCCGGAGGTCGGCCTCCCCGATCCGCTCTTCGACCGTCTCCAGTTCCTCGTACGCAGCCTCCTTCTTCTCGTCGAACTCGGCGACGCCCGCTATCTCGTCGATGATCCCCCGCCGCTGATAGGGGGTCATGTTGATGATCTCGGTGACGTCGCCCTGCATCACGACGTTGTACCCCTCCGGGGTGACGCCGGCGGCCGCGAGCAGGTCCTGTACGTCCGAGAGGTTCACTGAGCGCCCGTTGAGGTAGTAGTACGAGTAGTAGTTGTCCTCGGTCTCCTTGACCCGGCGCTTGATCGTGATCTCGGAGACGTCGCCGACGTTGTCCGTCCCGGCCGCGGAGACGACCTGCGACCGGTCGATCGTCCCGTCCTCGTTCGAGAGCACGACCGTCACCGAGGCCTCCTTCGGCCCGCCAGCGTCCTCGCCGCCGTCGTGGCCGGGGTTGTAGATCAGGTCGGTGAGCTTCTTCGCTCTGATCCCGCGGGTACGTGCCAGCCCGAGCGCGAAGAGGACCCCGTCGATGATGTTCGACTTGCCTGAGCCGTTCGGTCCCGTGACGACGGTGAAGTCGTCGTAGAAGGGTATCCTCGTGGTTCGCCCGAAGCTCTTGAATCCGTCCAGAACGACTTCAGTAATGTGCATGTGGCGCGGGAACCTGAAGTCGGATTACGCGACGATGATGTCGCTGTCCGACTCCTCGTCGTCGCCCGCTGCCTCCGACTCGCCGGCCTCGGCGTCCGGCGTCGTCGCCTCCTGCTCGGGGACGACCATCTCGTCGCCGTCTCCGGCCCCACCGGTCTCGGCGTCGGCGCTTCCGCCGGTCCGTTGGACGACCTCGACGTGATCGTCGGAGTGGGTCCGCGTCTCGCCGCCCGACGCGTCGGCCGGTTCGCTCGGCTCCTGTTCGGCGGCCCCCTCGTCCGCGGCGGCCGTCACCGACACTTCCTGTGCGTCCTCCACCTGTCGGACGCGCTCTTTCATTTCCACCAGCTCCTCCGTGAGCCCGTTGACCGCCGCCTGCAACTCCGCGACCTGTCGTTCGAGATCCTCGACGCGGTTACTCATATACACACGTATGCCCACGCGGGCCGTATAAATCTGCGTCAGACACACGTGTGACCAATTCACATGATCTCCCCCGAATCGGTCGATTTAGGCACACATTTCCGGGGGCTGAAACGTCGTACTACTATCGGCCGATATCCGGGGGAAGATACTTGTATTACGATGATTATGTATACCGTATGAGCAAGATCACCTTCCGGGCCGACGACGACCTCGTCGAGCGGCTGGAAGCGTGTGACGCCTCCAAGAGCGAGGTGATGCGGGAGGCACTCCGTACGCATCTCAGCGACGAGACGGAGTCAACGGCCGACAACGCGGCTGGAGCCGCCGACGCGACGGTCGACGCTGCGCTTGCAGAGCGCGTCGACGAACTGATCGCCGATCGACTCGACGACGCGTTGCACGCGCGCCTCGATGGCCGACTCGGGTCGTCCGACGCGACGTATGCGCCCGCACCGCCGGCGGAAGTCAACCTCAACGTCTCTCTCGACGCGCCTGACGCCGCTTCGGCGGACGCGAGCCTCGCGCGGGAGACGGCGACGGACGCCCATACGGAGGGTCGTAATACGCCACCGGACGTGCCCAGCGGCGAACGCGTCTGTGGCGGTTGCGGCGAGAACGTCCCCGGAGAGCACGTGTACTGCCCGAATTGCGGAGAGAAGCAATCTCACCGGGCGTTCTGCGAGTGCGGTGACGAGCTTCGGACCGATTGGGCGTTCTGCCCCGGCTGCGGCCGCCGAACCCCCGCCGCGGACGTCTTGAACGACAGATAACGAGATCTTACCGCCTCTGGTGTCCGTATTCGGCATAACCAAGTTCTGTCTTACGTTCGCCGGTAGTTTTATAAATGTAGCATTGGTGATTACAACTGCGTAAGACGGTCGTCTTACAGCGACTGGCCGCGACGGGACATCTCGTCGGTAACGAGGCCATTGCTGTAAGACACACGCGTCGCGTGCTGCCGTCTTACCGGGGGAATACAATGGAGCGTGTGACACTACGAATCCCGAAACAGCAAATTGACGAGGTCGAACAGATGGTCGAGACGGGTGAATTTCCGAACCGGAGCGAGGCGATCCGGTCGGCCGTCCGCGACATGTTGAACGAACAGGACGGCGAGCGCGACGAGCGCGGCCGCAACCGCAACTGGGCGAAGGTGTAAACGGATGCAAGATCTCGTTCAGGACGCACTCGACAACGCGGAAGCGGAGAAGCGCGACATGGACGTCGACATGGACGACGACGAGTTCGGGGACCCCCGAATCGTCATCGTCGGTGCCGGCGGCGCCGGGAACAACACGATCAACCGGCTGTACAACATCGGCGTGGACGGCGCCGACACCGTCGCGATCAACACGGACAAACAGCACCTCAAGATGATCGAGGCCGACACCAAGATCCTCGTGGGCAAGTCGCTCACGCAGGGGCTTGGCGCCGGCGGCGACCCCAAGATGGGCGAGCGAGCGACCGAGATGGCCCAGGGAACGATCAAGGAGGTACTCGGCGACGCAGACCTCGTCTTCGTCACCGCTGGGATGGGAGGCGGCACCGGCACCGGTGCGGCGCCGGTCGTCTCGAAGATTGCCAAAGACCAGGGAGCGATCGTCGTCGGGATGGTCTCGACGCCGTTCAACGTCGAGCGCGCCCGCACGGTCAAGGCCGAGGAGGGACTCGAATCGCTCCGGAACGAGGCCGACTCGATCATCGTCCTCGACAATAACAGACTGCTGGATTACGTGCCGAACCTGCCGATCGGGAAGGCGTTCTCCGTGATGGACCAGATCATCGCGGAGACGGTGAAGGGGATCTCCGAGACGATCACCCAGCCGAGCCTCATCAACCTGGACTACGCCGACATGTCCACCATCATGAACCAGGGCGGCGTCGCGGTGATGCTCGTCGGCGAGACCCAAGACAAGAACAAGACCCAAGAGGTGGTCAACGACGCGATGAACCACCCGCTCTTGGACGTCGACTACCGCGGAGCCTCCGGCGGACTCGTCCACATCACGGGCGGTCCGGACCTCACGCTGAAGGAGGCCGAGGGCATCGCGAACAACATCACCGAACGGCTGGAGGCGAGCGCCAACGTGATCTGGGGCGCCCGCATCCAGGACGAGTACAAGGGGAAGGTCCGCGTCATGGCGATCATGACGGGCGTCCAGAGCGCGCAGGTGCTCGGCCCCTCGACGCAGAAGCAGGCCGATAAGTCCCGCGCCGCGGTCAACGGCGACGACTTCGACGATTCCCGCTCCCGCGCGGCCGAGACGAACGGTACCGCCGGCGCGACGGCCTCTGGCGGCGCCGACCGCGGCTCCTGGGAGTCCGACGGCGGCACCGAGCGGCCCGAGCAGAACAACGGTCTCGACGTCATTCGGTAATCCTCCCGTCGACGAGACCGTCACCGGACCGTCGTATCGACTCTTGCTTTTATGACTCCGCCTTCGCTTCGCCAGCCGGCGCGAGGACTTAACATCGCACGGTGTCTGTGTCTCCACGTGTCACGCCACCAGCCGATCCGACGCCCGGGCGATGCCACAGGCGCCGACCGAGACCGGGCCGGGCCCGTCACCCGATGACCGACGCCGCGCTCTACTTCACGGCTCCGGAGACCGTCGAGGTCCGAGAGACCACCGTGGGCCCGCCGGACGACGACGAGCTGCTCGTCGACACCCGTGCATCGGCGATAAGTGCCGGGACGGAGCTGCTCGTCTACCGCGACCAGACCCCGGACGACCTCCCCGCCGACGAGACGCTCGACGCGCTCAACGGCGACCTCTCGTACCCGCTTCGGTACGGATACGCGGCGAGCGGCGTCGTCCGCGAGGTCGGCGACGACGTCGACCCCGACTGGGCGGGTCGGTCGGTGTTCGCCTTCGCCCCGCACCAGACGAGCTTCTGCGTCCCTCCCGACTCGGTCGTCGCGCTCCCGCCGGAGACGACGCCGGCCGCCGGCTCGCTGCTCCCCTCGGTCGAGACCGCGACGAACGTCGTCCTCGACGCTGCCCCTCGACTCGGGGAGCGAGTCGTCGTGTTCGGCGCCGGCGTGATCGGCCTTTGCGTTACCCGGCTACTGGCCGCGTTCCCGCTGGAGTCGCTCGTCGTCGTCGATCCGATCGAACGGCGGCGGACGCTCGCCGCGAAGCTCGGGGCCGACCGCACGGTGACGCCGGCCGAGGTCGGCGCTTCCGCCGCGAACGACGCAGACGGTGCGAATGCCGCCGTCGACGGCTTCGACCTCGCGATCGAGCTCTCGGGCCAGCCGAGCGCGCTCGACGACGCGATCGGAGTCGTCGGCTACGACGCGCGGATCGTCGTCGGGTCGTGGTACGGGACCAAACGCGAGCCGATCGACCTCGGCGGGCGGTTCCACCGCGACCGCATCGACATCACCTCCAGTCAGGTGTCGACGATTAGCCCGGAGCTGCGCGGTCGCTGGGACCGCAACCGGCGGATGAGTGCGGCGCTCGACCGCCTCGACTGGATCCCCGCCGACGAGCTGATCACCCACCGGATCCCCTTCGAGCGCGCGTCGGAGGCGTACGAACTGCTCGACTCGACGTCCGGCGCGCCGATCCAAGTGATCCTCGAGTACTCGTGATCCACCGCCGTCAACGACGCGGCAGCCGTCCGCTGACGAAGAGGTAGTCCCGCGTAAACACGGCCAGCGACGGGGCGAGCACGAGGGGGGCGAGCGTCCAGACGACGTCCGTCGGCACCGGTGGCACGAGCGCGACGGTCACGAAGACCATCTGGACACCAGCGAGGTACCTCCCGAGGTCGCTGTCGGGGAGGTCGCCCACGGGCAGTCCGCGGACGCGCCGCAGCCAGACCGCTCCGCGGAAGACGTAGCGCGCGGCGGAGAGCGCGAGATACCACGCCGGAAGCAGTCCCCACAACACCGCCACCAGCGGCGCGGCGACGAATCCGAACGTGTCGAACGCCATGTCGAGCCGGCGGCCGATCTCTGTCTCCCGGCCGACCGTCCTGGCGACGGTTCCGTCCAGACTGTCGAGGGCGACGCCGACCCCGTAACACAGCGCCGGCACCCACACGAGCGTCGTCGACGACGGGACGACGACGAATCCGGCGACGACCGCGTACAGGGCCCCCCGAACGAGCGTGACCGCGTTCGCCAGCCCGAACAGCCGCCGCCAGAAGGCGCCGTTCAGCCGTCCGGGATCGAGCCGAAATCCGACGTACCAGAGCTGGCCGGCCCAGACGCCGCCGGCGACGACGGCCGGAGAGAGCCCCCATCGCCCCGTCGCGTCCGCGGGGAACAGCCGGACCAGGAGGACGACGAGCGCGATCGCAGCGAGGAGCGGGAGCCCGACGCCGACTCCCACGCGCACGGACCGTCGCTGGAGGGTCTCGGTCATCTGTCCGTCGCCTTCCGCCGCCCGAACGCAACGGTGTTTACGGTCGCCGGCGCTATCGGGTTTACATCGAGGAACACCGCGTTTACGGGTCGGGATACGTCATTTACACCCGCGTCGTTCGTCTCGGGGGGACGCGCGTGACGCCGGTGGCGATTCCGCGACGGCACGGTTACCGGCGCAAGAGGGCGATCAGCACGAGGATCAACACGACCTGCGCGATCTTGTCGATGGCTCCGAGCGTCCCTACGTCGGCCGGGAACGACTTCGGTCCGCCCGCGAAGTTGATGACGTACCACAACACGATCTGAATGAGCGTGAAGGGTATCCCGACGGCGTACACCGTGCGCCGGCGGTAGTCGAGCAACACCAGTACGATCGCGCCGAGGAAGCCGAATCCGGCGAGAAGGAAGCTGATCCGCAGCGGCAACGGGAGCCCTCCCAGACCGAGACGGAGGTGGACGACGGCGGTAACTAGCGCTGCGACGATGCCTACCCAGTGGAGGCCGTCGAGCGAGCCGATGTCGATTGCGGACTGTTGTGATTCAGTCGTTGCCATACCGCACAGACGCGCTTCCATCACATAGAAATACCGACCAAATCGGTTTGCCCGTTCGATCCCGGCCGCCTATCGCTCGAAGTCGGGGTCGCACAGCGCGTCGACGCGTGCGATCTCGCCGACCGACAGTCGTTCGCTCCCGGCGGCGAGGTTCGAGACGACGTGCGACTCGGCGGTGCTCGACGGGATCGGGACGACTCCCTGGGAGACGTTCCACGCGACGACGACCTCGGCGGGCGAGAGCCCGCGCTCCGCACCGATCTCACTCAAAACGGGCTCGTCGAGGAGCCCAGACGCCGACAGTGGCGAGTGGGCGACGACGCGGATCCCGCGCTCGCGACAGAACTCGACGAGGTCTGTCCGGGGCCGGTACGGATGCCGCTCCACCTGCACGAGCGCCGGGTCGATCGACCCCGTCTCCAGCACGGTCTCCAGCTGCGTCCGTGAGACGTTACAGATTCCGAGCGTCCGCGCCCACCCCTTCTCGTGGACGGCCTCCAGGTTCCGCCACGCCGTCGCGAGTGACACGTCGTCGGTCGCGAGTTCGCCGTCCTCGCCCTCGGGAAAGGTGAGCGCCTCCTGTCGCGTGACCGGCTTTTCTGCCAGTCGGTTCAACTCGCCGCGGTGTTCGAGCGCTGTGGGCCAGTGGAGCGCGTAGCAGTCGAACGCGTCGATCCCCAACTCCTCGCGGCTGCCCGCGCAGGCGGCCAACAGGTGCTCGCGGCGGTGGCTGGTACGCCACGCTTTCCCGAGCAGGAACACGCGCTCGCGGTCCGGCGCTCCCGGCGCGGCGAGCAACTCCCCGATCCGATGCTCGTTGCCGTACAACTCCGCGGTATCGAGGAGGCGGTAGCCGGCGTCGAGTGCGGTCGCAACCGAGTCGGCGCGCTCGACGTACTCCCCGTCGCGATAGCGTGAGCAGCCGAAGCCGACCGCGGGGAGTCGGACCGCACTCGTGCCGATTCGGGGCTTCTCTCCGTCGCTCGCGACGCTTCGGTCCGACGCCGTTGGCCTGACAATCGGCGCCGGCGGTGGGTCGGCAGTCGCTCCGTGGTCGTCGACAGCGATCGGCCCCCCGTCTTCGGCGGCGGTCTCAATCGCGTTGCAGACGGCGACGACGTGCGCGCCGCGGCGCCCGCCCGCCCGCGACGGCGACCCCGCCTCGACCGTCGCGGCGAGGCGCTCGACGGCGTCGACGTACTCGTACGGGGCCGTCGGTGCGTCCGGCGGCGCGCTTACGTACTCCCGTCCGACCCGGCCGAACCGAACGCTCTCGCGGTCGTCATCCATCGCGCCGGTGCCCTTCAGGTAGAGCGAGCCGTCGTCGCCGTGAAGCTCCAACCCGTAGAACTCGCGGCTCCGATGAGGGGCGTAGAAGCTCGCGGTCAGCCTGACGGTGGGGCCCGCCGCGAACGCCAGCGTCGCCTCGACGTGGCTCGGCGTCGAGGGCCGCCGCTCCTCTCGTTCGGGCCAGACGTCGAGGGCGTCGGCCACGCGGACGCGCTCGACCGGACCGAACCACGACACCAGCAGCGCGAGCGGATACACCGCACCGTCGTACAGCGGACCGATATCGAGGAACGAGTCGGGGCGGTCGTGCCAGTCGGTCACGCGACCGACGTGGGCGTGGGCGTACCCCAACCCCACGGGGCCGAGGCGGCCGTCAGAGAGGAGTCGGCCTGCGCGACGCTGGGTGGGCGCTCGCGGCGTCCCGGGCGCGCACCCGAGGGCGAGGTCCCGCTCGCGAGCGAGCGCCACCAGCGCTCCCGCCTCGTCTGCGTCGAGCGCGAGCGGCTTCTGCGAGTAGACGTGGCGGTCGGCCGAGAGGGCGGTCCGCGTCACCGGCGCGTGAGCGGCGTGGCTCGTCAGGTTCACCACGAGCGGCGCGTCGACCGCGTCGAACGCCGCCTCCAAGTCGGTGAACGACGGGCAGTCGTGCGGCGCGGCGAGCGACGCGGCGCGGTCTCCGTCGAGGTCGACGACGCCGGCGAGCGACAGCGAACTTCCGGACAGCCCGGCGGCGTACTCCGGTGCGATCGACCCGGCCCCGACGAACAGACAGTTCACGATCGTACCGGGTCAGCGAGACGTATAGGTGTCCCGACGGGAATCGGTCGACGTCGGGGTGCCAGCGCTCGCGTCGTCTTCGGACCGTTCATCGACCCGCGCTCCGCCGGAGCGGTTTAGTCGGCTCACGCCAACTGACAGTCGTGACGGAGCCGGGAATGGGCCGCCTCGGGACCGCCTACCTGCGCACGCTGCAGGCGATCGGTCGGCGGTTGCACTACGGAACGAACGTCTTCGACCGTGAGTGGGACGTCCTCGTCGTCCTCGACGCCTGTCGGGCCGACCTGTTTCGCACGGTCGCGCCCGACTTCGACTTCCTCGACGCCGTCGAGACGGTCCGATCGGTCGGGAGCTCCTCCTCGGAGTGGCTGGAGAACACCTTCCTCGATCACCCCGAGACGGCGCGAACCGCCATGGTGACCGGCAACACGTGGACCGACCGCTACCTCGACGCCGACGCCTTCGCCGCGCTCGACGAGGTGTGGAAGTACGCGTGGGACGACGCTGTCGGTACCGTGCCGGCGCGCGCGATCACCGACCGCGCCGTCGCGCTCGCCCGCGAGCGAGACCCGGAGCGCCTCGTCGTCCACTACATGCAGCCGCACCACCCGTTCGTCCCTGACCCCCTCGACGGCGACGACGGGCTGGCTCGGACGGGGAGCCACAGCAACGAGGGCAACCCGTGGGTCCTGCTCCGTCGCGGCGAGGTCTCGGTCGAGCGCGTCTGGCGGGCCTACGAGGCGAACCTCCGGCACGTCCTTCCGGAGGTCGCCGCGCTCGTCGACAACGTCGACGGACGCGTCGCGATCACCGCCGACCACGGCAACCTCTTCGGTGAGTGGGGACTGTACGGCCACCCCATGCACACCCCGGTGCCCGCGCTGCTCGCCGTGCCGTGGGCCGAGGCGACGGGGGTCGACGCTCGCACCCGCGATCCCGAACTCAAGCCCCCGGAACCGCTGCCCGTGAGCCGGGTGCACGGCGAGACGGACGAGCGGGAGCGACTCGAAGCGCTCGGCTACCTGTGAGGGAACGCCTCCCGTTCCCTCCGGATTTAGGTGCGTCGCATCCGTGGATCCGTGCATGTACGCGACGACGGTCCTGACGGACTTCGTAGCCCAGCACTACCTCACGGTGCCCGATCCCGGCCCCGAAGGCGTGCCCCACTCGCACCACTTCGAGGTGGAACTGACCTTTCGCGGCCCGGCGCTGAACGAGTACGACTACCTCGTCGACATCGACGACGCCGAGGCGGCGCTCGCCGACCTCGCGGACCGCTACCGCGACGCGCTGCTCAACGACCTCCCTGAGTTCGAGGGCGACAACCCCAGCGTCGAGCGCTTCGCCCGGGTGATCTTCGAACGGGTGACCGACGCGGTGACCGACGAGACCGCCACCGAGTTGGCCGTGACGGTCTGGGAGGACGAGACGGCCGCCGCGACCTACGACGCGCCGGTATGAAGGTCGGGCTCACGCTGTACGGGAGCCTCGACGAGCAGTCCGGGGGATTCCGCTACGACCGGAAGCTCGTCGAGGGGCTCCGCCGGGCCGGTGACACCGTCGAGGTCGTCGAACTCCCGTGGCGGTCGTACCCGCGCGGGCTGCTCGACAGCGCGCACCCGCGGTTCCGCGAGCGCCTCCGCGTCGACGTCGACGTGATGCTCCAAGACGAGTTGGCACACCCCTCGCTCGTCGGGCACAACCGCGACCTGCCGTATCCGATCGTGGGAGTCGTCCACCACCTCCGCGCGAGCGAGGGCCGGCGGCTCACCCCGCTGTACCGCGCCGTCGAACGACGATACCTCGCGAGCGTCGACGGCGTCGTCTGCAACAGCGCGGCGACCCGCGACGCCGTCTCCGCCCTCGGCGTCGACCCCGGATCGAGCGTCGTCGCCCCGCCGGCCGGCGATCGGTTCGACCCCGCGATAGCCGACGCCGACATCACGGCGCGGGCCGCATCGCTCGGCGGCGAATCGAGCCACCGCTCGGCCGCCGCCTCCGACTCCGGACCCCTCCGAGTCGCGTTCGTCGGTAACCTCGCACCGCGGAAGGGGCTCGACACGCTCGTCGAGGGCGTGGCTCGCGCCGACTGCGCCGTCGACCTCACCGTCGTCGGACGGGCGGTCGACGAGTCTCACGTCGCCGACGTCCGGCGACTGGTTCGCGAACGCGGGATCGGGGACCGAGTCCGGTTCGCCGGTCGGCTGTCGGACGCCGAGCTCGGCGACATCCTCCGCGCGAGTCACGTCCTCGCCGTCCCCTCTCGGTACGAGGGCTTCGGTATCGTCTACTTGGAGGGGATGAGCTTCGGGCTCCCGGCGATTGCCTCGCGGGCGGGCGGCGCAAACGAGACGGTCACGGACGGCGAAACGGGCGTCCTCGTGGACCCGGACGACCCGGACGCCGTCGCTCGCGCGCTCGACGGTTTCGCGGCCGACCCCGACCGACTCGCCCAGATGGGCCGCGCGGCCAGGCGTCGGTACGAGCGCCACCCGGGGTGGGCGGAGTCGACGGCTCGCGTTCGCCGACTTCTCGCCGACGTCGCGAGCGCGGCCGACGCCCTCGAACCGGAGGTGGCGACGTGACGGGGGACGGTCCCTCTGGGCGCGGCGACGCCGCCGACGCCATCGCGGACGACGCCGACGATTTCCGGCGCTATCTCCGCGCGAAGCGGACCGTCGACGATCGGGCGCTCGACCGCCGCCTCGTCGAACGCCTCCGGGAGCGACTCACCGACCGCGCCGCCGCGGTCGACGGGCCGCTCCGCGTGCTGGAGGTCGGGGCCGGGATAGGCACGATGATCGCCCGCCTGATCGAGTGGGAGGTGCTTCCGCCGGGCGAGACGCGGTACGTCGCCGTCGACCGCGACACCGACGCGCTCGCCGGCGTCGCCCCGTTCCTCCGCGAGTGGGCATCGGAGCGGGGAGAGTCGGTCTCTGTCGAAGATACAAGCGAATTCACCGACGGTGAGGAGACGAACGCGCTCGTCGTCGAGACCGACGCGCGGGCCGTCACGGTCGAGGCGGTCGCTGCCGACGCGGTCTCGTACGCCGCGGAGCACGCGGGCGCGTCGGACGCCCTGATCGGGATGGCGCTACTCGACGTCCTCGATCTGGAGGGCCTCGAGACCGTGCTCGATGCGCTCGCGCCCGGCGGGACGTACTACTTCCCGATCACCTTCGACGGCGGGACTCGCTTCCGTCCGTCGCAGCCGGGCGACCGTGCGATAGAGCGACTGTACCACCGTCACATGGACGAGAAACCGGGCGGAAACAGCCGCGCCGGCGGCGCGGCGCTCGCGCGGCTCCGCGCGATCAAGGGCGCCTCGCTCCTCGGCGTCGCCGGCTCCGACTGGGTCGTCGGCGCCGTTCACGGCGAGGCCGGCTACCCGGCCGACGAGGCGTTCTTCCTTCGACACATCCTCGGCACCGTCGAGGAGGCGGTCGGCGAGATAATTGCTACTGGGGGCGAAGGATCGCTCTCGGCCGCCGAGCTCGACGCGTGGCTCGCCGAGCGGCGGCGACAGCTCGAAACCGGCGAGCTCGTCTACCTCACCCACCAGCTCGACCTGCTCGGCGGGGTCGACGGCGACGTCTGACCGGGAGTCGACCGGACGGCGACGGCCGATCGACGGCCGATCAGCTCGCGGCCTCGATCGAGTCGAGCAGGCGGCACTTCCGGCAGACGTCTCGGCTCGTCTTCGAGCCGCAGCGCTCGCACTCGCCGAGGTCCGGGGCGCCGTCTGCGGCGTCACCGCCCTCGCGGTACGTCTCGGCCGCGAGCGCCGAGAGCTCCTCGTAGCCGGCCATGATCGAGTGGCGCGTCCCGGGGTGGTTCTCCTCTAACTCGTGGATCGTCGACTGGATCTCGCCGCGGTACGCCTCCGAGGAGTGGGGGCACTCGGCCATGTGGGTCGGGAGGTCGCGGACGTGACAGTAGAGGGCGATCTCTTTTTCGGGTACGTCGCGGAGGGGTTTCGCGCGCGGCACGAACGCCTCGGTGCCCTCGCGCTCGTCGAAGGGGCCGAGCGAGGCGTCGAAATGCTTCGCCACCTGTCTGACGTCGCCCTCGAGGAAGTTCATCATCGCTGTCTGGGCCTCGTCGTCGAGATTATGGCCGGTGAGCAGCTTGTCGGCGTCGAACTCGGCGGCGTACTCCTCTAAGAGGTCGCGCCGGAACACGCCGCAGTACGCGCAGGCGGCCATATTCTCCGGGTCGCTCTCGACCACGTCGTCCATCTGCACGTCGAACTCCTCCTCGTAGGAGACGACCTCGTGCCTGAGCGAGAGCTCCTCGGCCAGCTCGACGCAGGCGTCGAGGCTCTCGTCGCGATACCCCTCGATACCCTCGTGGATCGTCAGGGCGAGCATCTCGACGCGGGGGTCGGTCCCGAACACGTCGTCTAAGATCCGCGTCAGCGCGACGCTGTCTTTCCCGCCCGAGAGACCGATCACCCAGCGGTCGGGATCCTCGGGCGTCGCGTCCGGATCGAGCAGGCCGTCCTCACGGACCCGGCGTTTCACGCGCTTCTCGACCGACCGGCGGAGGTGCTCGCCGCACAGGTGCGCCCCCGAGTAGGCGGCGTGGTGAACGGCGTCGGCTCCGCACTTGTCGCACTCCATCGATGTCGGGTTGCGGTCGCGCGCGGATACCCGTTTCGGGGCGAGGTGACGTGAGCGTAGTCGCGAGTCGGGGCGGAATCCCCGTGACAACCACGGAGCCCGCCTCGGTCATTTATCAATAACCGTCCGTGTATCGACGTCGACAACCGCCGGCGCGTTGTCGCCCGTTCCGACACGGGTTTGTCGCCGGAGCCGCCCCGGTTGAACGTGACCGATTCGCCGACCGGCGTCGACCGCGATCCCGACCGCCGACCTCTCCGGAAGGACCCCCCGGACGAGAGCCTTCGCACTCGCCTGTGGCGCCACGGCTTCAATCTGTTTCCCTCCTACCGCGGGACCGGCGCCCGCGTCGACCACATCGGCGCCGACTGGCGGTTCGTACGAGTCCGCGTCCCGTTCCACTGGCGGACGCGCAACGCGGTCGGGACGACGTTCGGCGGCAGCCTCTACGCCGCCATCGACCCCGTGTACATGACGATGCTTCGGCGGGTTCTCGGCGACGAGTTCACCGTCTGGGACAAGTCGGCTGCGCTCGAGTTCATCGAACCGGGGCGCGACACGCTGTACGCCGAGTTCGAACTCCCCGTCGCCGAAACCGAGTCGATCCGCGACGCCGTCGCGTCGGGCGAGTCGATCGACCGCGAATACCTCGTCTCGCTCGTCGACGAGTCGGGGACCGTCCACGCGGCCTGCGAGAAGACGCTGTACGTCCGGCGAGACGCCTGAGACACGGCCGGACGACGCTGGGTGTCGCCCGCCAGCCTCAGTCGCTCGCGGCCGGCCCGCCGCCGACCGACTCGACCGGCGACACCGAGATGACGAGGCGGTCGTCGCTGGCCGTGCTCACCTGCTTCGACTCCGCGAACGTCGTGCCGTCGGCGCGGAGCCCCTCGCTCATCCCCGTCCACCGCTCGCCGTCCATCACCGCCGGGATGACGTTGGTTCGGATATGTTCGACCTCCTCGTCTGGATGGAGGCGCTGCCAGGGCTCGCCGACGAGCTCCTCCGGCTCGTAGCCGTACAATCGACCGTACTCCTCACCGACGAACTCGAACGTGCCGTCCGGGGCGATCGTACAGACCCCGTCGAGCGCCACGTCGGTCGTGGGGCCGGCGCCCGCCTCGAAGCGCCCTCCCTCGCCGTCGACGGCGCGCTCGACGCGGCGCACGAGTGCGGTGTACCCCTCGTCGCCGCCGTGCTTGTGAACGTAATCGCTGACGCCCGCCCGCACCATCTCGGCCGCGATGGCGTCCGGGTCGGTCGCCGAGAAGAGGAGGAAGGACAGATCGGGGTCTGTCTCGCGCGCGGCAGAGAGAAGTTCGACACCGGTAGCCCCGGGCATGTCGTAGTCGCTCACGACGCAGTCGAATCGCTCGCGCTCGATGCGGTCTAATGCCACGGCCGGATCCGTTTCGGTGACGGTCTCGCAGTTGAGTCTGTCGTCGCGTTCGAGGAACGCCGCGACGAGCGCCGCGAGGCCGGGCTCGTCGTCGACGCAGAGCACGCGAAGCGCAGCGTCAGTCATAGTTTCCGGTCTCCGACGCCGGGATATACCCGTTGTGCCCCGGTACTCACGGCTGATACTCGGGCAGGGGTCGCGAGAGGGATCTGGAAGGGGACCGGATCAGGCGGTCGCGCCCGCGACGAGACTCTCCTGGACCGTCTCGACGAATCGGTCCGGATGCTCGACGTGCGGGAGCAGTCGCGCGCGGTCGAAGACGACGAGGCGTGCGCCGGACGCCTCAGCCAGCTCACGCCCGTCGGAGAGGGGACTCACCTCGGCCTCGCGCCCCCAGACGATCGTCGGCGGCACGTCGAGGTCGGCGAGCGCGGCCGCCAGGTCGATGTCGCTGTTGAGGTAGCCGGAGATGAACGACGCCGGGGCGAACCGGGCGTTCTCGACGTGCGCCGTCCGCCACTCGTAGTCGATCCACTCCTCGCTCAGTCCCGTCGGATCGTCGTAGCCGTGGTCGGCGTTGAAATATCGGATCGACGGCTTCGCCGAGATGACGTTGAACAGCGTGTCACCGACCAGCGGCGACCGGATCAGCTCGCGGAGCCACGACTTCGGCGGGCTCGGCCCCGCGACGCTCGTCGGACAGACGCCGACGAAACCGCGCAGGTCGATGCCGCCGTCACTCGACCCGTCTCCGGTGACCGCCTTGGCGACGTACGCGGCCGATAGCGAGGAGGCGACGACGGCCGGCTCCTCGAAGTCGGCGAGGAAGTCGCGGACGAAGTCCTCGTACAGCGCGGCGGAGTACCGCAGCGGCGGCCGATCGGAGCGACCGTACCCGGGGAAGTCGGGGGCGACGACGTGGTAGTCGGCCGCCAGGTCGTCGAACACCGCGCGCCACTCGCCCGAGGAGGCGGCGGCGTTGATCCCGTGGAGCAGGACGAGGTCCGGATCGTCGGGGTCTCCCGCCTCGGTGAACGCGACGTCGATCCCTCGCCAGCGGAAGACGCCGTCGTCGCCGTCGAGCGGGGCCTCCAGCTCCCCCTCGTATCGCAGTCCGGTGTTGAGGGCGGCGAGCGCGCCGACGCCGAGGAGGGCCGTCCCAGCGAGGTTCCTGAGTTTCATACGAACCTGTTGGTCCGCGGGCAACTTATAACTCGTGGCGGTCCGCGCTACGCTCCGTCCGTCTCCACGCAATCGACGATGGGGCCGACGATCTCGGCGGCGACGCTGTACGGGTCGGTCTCGCGCCGCCGTACCGACTCGGCGAGCCGATCTATCCCGCCGTGGCGCTCGATCTCTTCGGTCGCGAGCGCGCCCACGTCAGCGCGGACGAGGGTCCGGATCTCCTCGGCGTAGCGCTGGTGCTTTGTCGTCTCTATCTCGCCTGATTCCCGGAGGTGCGCGGCGTGCGCGTCGAACGTCGCGATCAGATCGTCGACGCCCTCGCCAGTGCTCGCGACGGTCCGGAGCACCTCCGGAGTCCACTCGGAGGCGTCTCCGCCCGCATCGCCGTCGCCCCCGTCGCTATTGCCGCCGTGCGCCGTCTCGCCGTCCGGGTCGTCCGGGTGAGCCGGTGCGTCGAACCCGTGATGGCCCGTGTCGAGTCCGGCCGTCGGGCCCTCGCGGCGGTGGACCATCTCCTCCAGCTCGGCGAGGGTGCGCTCCGCGCCGTCCATGTCGGCCTTGTTGACGACGAAGACGTCACCGATCTCGAGGATGCCGGCCTTCAACGTCTGCACGTCGTCGCCGGAGCCGGGCTGGACGAGCACCGCGACGGTGTCTGCGGTGCGAACCACGTCGACCTCGCTCTGCCCGGCGCCGACCGTCTCGATGATCACGACGTCCTTCCCGAAGGCGTCGAGCGCCTTGACGGCGTCAGCGGTCGCCATCGAAAGCCCGCCGAGCTGGCCGCGCGCGCTCATCGACCGGAAGAACACGTCCATGTCGCCGACGTTCGACCCCATTCGGATCCGATCGCCGAGCACGGCGCCGCCGGTGTACGGCGAGGAGGGATCGACCGCGACGACGCCGACGGTGTCCCCGCGCTCGCGGTAGGCGGCCGCCAGCTTGTCGACGAGCGTCGACTTGCCGGCTCCGGGCGATCCCGTGATCCCGATCACGTCCGCCCCGCCCGTGTGCTCGTGGAGCGCGGCGACGATCGCGCGGTGACCCGCTGTGCGGTTCTCGATCTTCGTGATGGCGCGGGCGAGCGCTCGGTGGCTCCCACCGAGCAGCGCGTCGACGAGTTCGGCGTCGTCGTCGCTCAGCTCCGGCGCTCGCGCAGTCGCCGTCGCGTCGCGTTCCGGCCCGCCCATCTACGTTCGCTCCGGTACGTTGTTCCGGATGAACTCTATCGTCTCCGCCATCGGCGTGCCGGGGCCGAACACCTCCGCGACGCCGAGCTCCTTGAGCTCCGCCTCGTCGTCGTCGGGGATGATCCCGCCGACTAAGATGAGCGTGTCGTCGAACGCGTCGTACTCTTTGAGCCCCTCGATCACCTTCGGGACGAGGGTGTTGTGTGCGCCCGAGAGGATCGAGATCCCGAGCACGTCGACGTCCTCCTGCACCGCCGCCTGTACGATGTCGTCGGGGGCGCGGTGGAGCCCGGAGTAGACGACTTCGAAGCCGGCGTCGCGGAACGCCCGCGCGATCACGTGTGCGCCCCGGTCGTGGCCGTCGAGTCCGACCTTCGCGACCAGACATCGGATGGCTCGCTCCTCCTGTTCGGCGCTCATGTCGGCTACTGCGTCGCGCCACCGTTTGACTCTAACGGACGATCGGGTGAGATCGAACCGTTGAACGCGCGGGCGCCCGTCGGTCGATGTATGACCGACGCCCCACCCGAGGACCGCTCCTCCGGCGACGGACGCCTCCCGGCCGAGACGCGGATCGGTCGCGTCGCACTCCACGTCGCCGACCTCGACGAGACGACCGCCTTCTACCGCGACGTCGTCGGCCTCGCTGTGCTCGACCGCGACGGCGACGAGGCCGTCCTCGGAGCTGACGGCGTCCCCCTGCTCGTCCTGAAACGCGACCCCGACCGCCCCGAGCGCGAGCGCACCGACGCCGGACTCTTTCACACCGCGTTCCGGCTCCCCTCTCGGGCCGCGCTCGGCGAGGCGTTGGCTCGGGTGCGCGACCGCTGGCGGCTCGACGGTGCCTCCGACCACCTCGTTAGCGAGGCGCTGTACCTCGACGATCCGGAGGGGAACGGGGTAGAGATCTACCGCGACCGACCCCGCGAGGAGTGGTCGGTCGCCGCCGACGGCACGGTCCGGATGGCGACCGAGCCGCTCGATCTGGAGGGCGTCGCCGCCGCGGCGGAGGGAGCCGGCTCCGCCGACGCCGCTGACCGCGCCTCCGCCGATGCCGCCCCCGCCGACCGCGTCCCGTCAGGCACCGACGTCGGCCACGTCCACCTCGAAGTGACGTCGCTGTCGGCGTTCGAGGCGGTGTACGTCGACGGGCTCGGCTTCGAGGTCGGCATGACCGGCCCCGACGTCCGGTTCGTCGCCGCCGGAGGCTACCACCACCACCTCGGCGCGAACACGTGGCGGGGGCGGACGACGCCGACCTCCGGGCGCGGGCTCGCGTGGTTCGAGGTGATCGTGCCGGACGACGCCGCTCTCGACGCGGTGCGGTCCCGACTCGACGCGGCCGCGTCCGACGGCGACGCCGAGTTCGCCGTCGAGGAACGGGAGGGCGGGATCGCAGTCATCGACGGCGACGGCATCGAAGTACGGGTTCGGGCGGAGTGACGCATCCGAGCGGGCGGTGAGCGCAGTTATTTATAAATAAGCGAACGACCGGCGCACCGCGGGCGGTCACGGTCGCTCTCCGGCGGTCATTTATAAATAGACTATCGTCGCGGAACGATCGGTGCGGAAGCGTTCCCCCTGCCCCCGGGATCTTACTTAAAAGGGATTACCGCTCACCGCTCGCCGTCGTCCGCTCCGAACCGCTCGTCGAAGAGGGCGACCACGCGGCGCTCGACCTCGTCGCGGATCTCGCGGACCTCCTCGATCGGGCGCTCGCCCGGGTCATCGAGGTCCCAGTCGTCGGTGTCGACGCCGTCCAGCGCCAGCGTCGAACAGCCCATCGTGGCGACGAAGTCGGCGGCGGCGAGCGTCTCCTCGGAGACGTGTCGCGGCTCCCGCCCGTTCACGTCGAGGCCGACCTCCGCGAGCGCCTCGACGACGACGTCGTGGACGCCATCGGCGGGGGCGGTGCCGCCGGTCGCGATCTCGACCTCGTCCGCGAGCCCGCGGCGTTCGCGTTCGCGCTCCGCGAACGCGGTCGCCATCTGGCTGCGCCCGGCGTTGCGGACGCACACGAACGCGAGCGTCGTCCCCATCAGTAGATCAGCTCGTCGTCGCTCTCGATCATGTACAGCGTGCGGGCGGCGATGTTGACCCCGTGGTCCCCGACGCGTTCGAGGTCGCGGATCGCCAGCAGGGCGTGGGATATCTCGTCGAGCGTGTCCGCGAGGTGGTCGGAGTCGGACTCCGCGGTCTCGTCCGCCTCGGTGCGAGCGCGGTCGGCCTCGAGCAGGCTCCGCACGACCGCCTCGCTGGCCCGGCGGCAGCGCTCGTCGAGGTCGTCGTCCCGGGCGTCGATCTCCCGACAGGCGTCGGCGTCGGACAATTCGTAGGCCTCGACCGCGTCCGCGATCATCTCGCCGGCCGCGTCGCCGAGCTCGCGGAAGTCGACGGCCGGGTGGATCCCGCCGCCGTCGCCGCCGTACTCGGCGATGTTCGTCGCCAGGTCGCCGACGCGTTCGAGGTCGGTGATGATCTTGAACGACGCCGTCACCAGCCGGAGGTCCCCGGCCACGGGCTGCTGGAGCGCGAGCAGCTCCGTGCACTCCTCCTCCAGCTCGAGGTACCGGGTGTTGACCTCGTGGTCGCCGTCGATCACTTCGGCGGCGAGGTCGTCGTCGCCCGTCTCGGCCGCGCGGAGAGCGGTCTCGTACCGGTCGAGGACCAGGTCGCCCATCGCGACCACGTCGCTTCGGAGCTGCTCGAGCCGCTCCTGGTAGTTCTCTCGGGGCATCTACCCGAACTTCCCGGTGATGTAGTCCTCGACGCGCTGCTCTTCGGGGTCTTCGAAGATTTTTGTGGTGTCGTCGTATTCGACCAGTTCGCCGCCGGTGAGGAACACCGCCGTTCGGTCAGAGATCCGGGCCGCCTGCTGCATGTTGTGCGTGACGATGATGACGGTGTACTCCTCCGCGAGGTCGTCGATGAGGTCCTCTATCTTCGAGGCCGCGACGGGGTCGAGCGCCGAGGTCGGCTCGTCCATCAGAATGACCTCCGGGTCGGGCGCGATGGCCCGAGCGATACAGAGCCGTTGCTGCTGTCCGCCGGAGAGCTCTAATCCCGAGGAGTCGAGCTGATCTTTCACCTCGTCCCACAGCGCGGCGCCCTTCAGCGACTGCTCGACGCGCTCGTCGATGTCGCCGTCGAACCCCTGGATCTTCAGGCCGTACGCCACGTTATCGCGGATCGACTTCGGGAACGGGTTCGGCTTCTGGAACACCATCCCGATCTTCCGGCGCAGAGCGACCGGGTCGACGTCGTCGTCGTACACGTTCTTCCCGGCGAACTCGATGGCACCCTCGACGCGGCAGATCTCGATCATGTCGTTCATCCGGTTGATACACCGGAGGAAGGTCGACTTGCCGCAGCCGGAGGGACCGATCAGCGCCGTCACGCGCTTCTCGGGGATCTCCATCGACACGTCGTCGATCGCCTGCTCGTCGCCGTAGTAGACGTTGAGATTGCGCGCCGCGACCGCGGTTCCCGCGTCTGCGAGCGGGGGCCGACTGTCGTTCGATTCCGCCTGTACCTCCGTCGTGATGAGCGAGTCGTCAGGTGTCGTGTTACTCATGTTAGCTCCCCCGCTCCGCGCGGTTCCGCAGCAGTATCGCCGTTCCGTTCATGCCGACCAGAATGATGAGCAGCGTGATAACGCCGGCGGCGACGACGCCGTAGCGGAACTCCGCCTGCGGGAAGTTCGCCCACGCGTATATCTGCATCGGCATGGCGCTGAACCGACTGAACAGGCTGTTCGGCGCGCTGAACACGGTCGTCGCCGCACCGATCATGATCAGTGGCGCGGTCTCGCCGATGGCGCGGCCGAGCGCGAGGATCGTCCCGGTGAGAATCCCCGGCATCGCCTCGGGCAGGACCACGTTCTTCGTCGTCTGCCAGCGCGTCGCGCCCATGGCGTCGGACCCCCGTCGCAGGTCGTCCGGGACCGACCGGATCGCCTCCTGCGCGGAGATGATCGTGATCGGGAGGATGAGCAGCGAAAGGGTCAACGAGGCGGTCACCGCCGTCCCGAAGCCGAACCCGAGCAGGTTCGCGAACAGCCCCAGTCCGAGGAGACCGTAGACGACCGACGGGATGGCAGCCAGGTTCGCGATGTTGATCTGTAGCAGCCGCGTCAGCGACCCGAAAATCCCGCTCTCCGGCGTGTACTCCTCCAAGAAAACGGAGGTACCGACGCCGAGGGCGAACGACATCACCGCGACGAGCGCGATGATGATGACTGAGCCGACGATGGCCGGGTAGAGCCCGGCCTCCTCGGGTGTCCGGGAGGGCGCCTCCGTGACATACGAGGCGTCGAGCCACGGGTCGGGCGCTGGGACGCCCCACGCCTCGACGATCAGCGTCCCGGCGATCACGCCGACTGCGAGGAGGACCGGGAGCGCGAGTCCGGTGAGCCCCTCGCCGACGTCGACGACGCGGGAGACGTACACCGCCGTCGGGACGCCGGTCAAGACGAGCACGAGGAGGACGGTCGGGCCCGGCAGTCCGGCGCCCGCGGCGAGGAAGCCCCCGGCGGTCGCGATGGCGAGCGGGACGCCGGCGACGACGGCCGCGACGGTTCGACCGCCGCGGTCGGCAGCGACGAGCGCCCCGGCGGCCGCGACCGGGACCGCGATCGTCCAGAGGTAGATGAGGAGGTCCGACGGATACACCGCGATCACGCCGCGGAGGACCACCGCGACGACAAGACCGACGAGTCCGACGGGGATCGCCGCGGTCATCGCTCGGCCCTCAGAGCGTCGGTGACCGTACGCGTAGAGGGCTACGGCCGGCAGGACCCCGAGCGTGTACGCGAGGAACCACACCAGCGGGTCGAACACCAGGAACAGGGTTCCGACCGCGAGCCCGATCGCGACGCCGCCGACGAGGCGGCCGAGCAGCCCGAAGCCGACGGCGCCGGGGCGGCCGCGGCTCCCGACGTACGCGAGGTACGCGGTGACCGGCACAGCGACGACGAAGAGGTACGCGAGCTGCCAATTGAGTCGCGGGATCGTCCCGACGACCGCCTCGATAGCGGTGAAGAGCGCGGCGACGGCGACGAGCCCGCCGCCGAGCGCGCCAAGCGCGCGCCGCGTGACCGCCGGGTCGCTCGCGCTGTACAGACAGAACGCGAGGAAGGGAACGACGAGCGTCACGAAGTACGTCAACAGCCACTCGGGGCTGGCGTTCGCCAGGTCGAAGGCGTCGACGGAGACGTAGACGAGGAGCACGCCGAGCGCGACGAGCCCGAACACGCTCGCGCCGAAAGAGAGGTACTCGAAGAGGATTCCCCGAACCCGACTGACCTCGCCGAACCCGCCCGCCGCCGCGTTGTCGGTCGCCATCAGTACTCCTCCCGGTAGCGTTCCGCGATGATATCACTAATCACGTTCATTACGAGAGTCACCACGAACAGCGCGAGACCGAGCGCGAACATCGAGTCGTACGGGATCGATCCGCCCGTCAGGTCGCCCCCGGCGATCTGGACCATCGCGACGGTGATCGTCATCCCTGAGTCGAGCAGAACGTCTGCGGGGTTGATAAAGGGAATACCGAAGGCCACCTCCTGAACTTCGGGCATCCGCGCCTGCGCGCCCATCGCGACGACGACGATCATCGTCTCGCCGATGGCGCGGGAGACGGCGAGGATGTACGAGGAGGCGATCCCCGAGATGGAGGCCGGGACCACGATGCCGGTCGACACCTCGAACTTCGTCGCCCCCAGCCCGTAGCCGGCCTGCCGGAGTTCGTCCGGCACCGCGCTCATGGCGTCCTCTGATATCGACGACACCATCGGAATCGTCATGATACCGACCATGATCGACGCCGAGAGCGCGTTGAAGGTGCTCATCTCCGGGAACAGCGTCGCCTTCAGTGCCGGAGTGATGTACACCAGCGCGAAGTAGCCGTATACGACAGTCGGAATCCCGGCGAGGATCTCCAGGAGCGGTTTCAGGATCGAGCGCGCGTTCGAGGTCGCGTACTCGCTGAGGTATATCGCCGTGAGCGTGCCGGTCGGCAGCGCGATGAACGCCGCCGTGACCGTCACGACGAGCGTCCCGATGAGCAGGGGAACGATACCGAACGCCTGCCCGCCGCCGGCCGGGTTCGGGCTCCAGTTGGTGGTCGTCAGGAACTCGGTGATCGGCACCGCCGAGAAGAACACCACCGCGTCCGACAGAAGCGTTACGAAGATCGCAACCGTCGTGAGCAGGGTGGCCGCCGCGCACGCGGCGAACAGCCCACCGTAGGTACCCTCCTTCAGTCGTGTGAGCCCGCCCTGTCGGGTCAGATCGGGACTCTCTGTGCTGTCAGTCACGAACGGTGAGGTATCGCACGCAGTCGTAAATCAATACACCGGTTCATCGCGCCCGCTTAGCCCTGCGCCTGTTCGATGGCGTCCTCGAGGATTCCCATCTGTTCCTCCTGGGTCTCCTCGGTGGCCGGCACGTACCCGACGTCGCCGGCGACGAGGTCCTCGTTCGTCGTCTGACTGACGAAGTACCGGGCGAACTCGGCGACGTGCTCCTCGGCGAGCGAGGAGATCGACGGGTAGGTGAACAGGGGCCGAGAGAGTGGGGTGTACTCGCCGCTCGCCGCGGTTTCGAGGCTCGGCTCGACCGGACCGTCGCCGGAGTCGATGCCGAGCGCCTTGAGCTGGTCCGGATTCTGGAAGTAGTACGCGAAGCCGAAGTAGCCGATGGCGTACTCGCTACCGGAGACTCCCTGCGCGATCGTGTTGTCCTGCTCGGTCGCCTGGTAGTCGCTGGTGTGGCCGTCCTCGCCGAGGACCGCCTCGATGAAGTAGTCGTAGGTCCCGGAGGTGTCGGCGGCGCCGTACCGTTCGATCTCCTCGTTCGGGAACTCGTCGCGGACCTCGTCCCACGTCTCCGCGGCGTCGGACTGCCAGATCTGCTTGAGTTCCTCGACCGTGAGCGAGTCGATCCAGTCGGCCTCGGGGTTGACGACGACGGTGAGCGCGTCGGTCGCGGCCACCAGTTCAACGTACTCGACGCCGTTCTCGGCGCACAGCTCCTCCTCTGCCGGCTGGATCGGCCGACTCGCGTTGTTGAAGTCCGTCTCGCCAACGCAGAAGAAGTTCGAGAAGCCGCCGCCTGATCCGGTCGAACTGACGTCGATCTGGACGTCGGGATGGTCCTCGGCGAATTCCTCAGCGACCGCGCTCATCAGCGGGAACACCGTGCTCGATCCCGCGATGTTGATCGCTCCGGAGAGGGAGCCGTTTCCTCCGTCGGAGCCGTCTCCGGAGCCGTCTCCGGAGCCGTCTCCGGAGCTTTGCGTGCACCCGGCGAGTCCGAGGGCCCCGGCGCCTGCGAGCGCCGCGAGCGACTTCCGTCGCGTGATCCCGTTCGCGTCCGCGTCGTGGCTTGATGCCATCATCCGATCGAGCGCGACGTCGATATAAGTAGTATGCTATGAGCGGTACTGTCGGGACGGTATCGCTCGGATGCAGTATATAGACTATATAGATCTATCGCCGTTGCGCGCTCCGCGTTATTTACTCCCGACGTCCACCGCCTCGATCAACAGCTCCGCGACGTCGACGATCTCCACGTCGTCCTCGAAGCCGCCCGTCTTCCGGCCGTCCTCGAACATCGTCGTGCACATCGGACAGGCGACGACGAACTTCTCGATGCCGTCGCCGGCGTCGGTGTCTTCGACCGCCTCGCGGAGCCGCTCCTCGCTCGGCTTGACCGCCTCGTCGTGTTCGGTCCAGAGACCGCCGCCGCCGCCGCCGCAACAGAACGAGTCGTCCCGGGAGCGAGGCATCTCGTGGAGGTCGGCGCCCGTCGCTCGGATCAGCTCCCGCGGCGCCTCGTACTCGTCGTTGTACCGACCGAGGTGGCAGGGGTCGTGGTAGGTGACCGTGTAGCCGAGCTCGTCGCCGGTCAGCCCGAGACGGCCGTCGTCGACCAGCTCTTCGACCACCTGCGTCCAGTGCCGCACGTCGACCTCGCCGTCGGCGTTCCACGGCTCCTCGCGGTCGAACGGCATCATCGGGTCGTCCGCGAACTCCGCGAAGTCGACCTCGGGGTACTCGTTTTTGATCGTGTTGTACGAGTGGGGGTCGGTGCAGACGATGGTGTCGAACTCGCAGTCGGCGAACGTCTCCACGTGGTGACCCGCCAGTTCGAGGTAGAGGAACTCCTCGCCGATCCGCCGGATGTCGTTACCGTCCGTCTTCTCGTCGTCGAAGAGGATACCGAACTCGACGTCCGCTTCGTCGAACAGTCGGGCGAGCGCACGGGCGACCTTCTTGTTCCGGTCGTCGAAGCTCGGGTAGTCGCCGACGTACCAGAGGTACTCCACCTCGCGCTCGCGGGCGTCCGGGATCTCGACGTCGTCCAACTCGTCGGCCCAGTCGCCGCGGGCCGACTGCGACTCGCCGAAGGTGTTCCCCTTCTGCATGACGTCCTGGAACACGCCTTGGAGGTTCGAGTCCACCGCCCCCTCGTCGACGAGCTGACGGTTCATCTTGGTGAACGAGGTGAGGTGCTCGATGTCGACCGGGCAGGCGTCCATGCAGGCCATACA
The DNA here is from genome assembly GCF_051194135.1 of Halorubrum wangae. Classification (NCBI taxonomy): domain Archaea; kingdom Methanobacteriati; phylum Methanobacteriota; class Halobacteria; order Halobacteriales; family Haloferacaceae; genus Halorubrum; species Halorubrum wangae. Next base: position 46,972 of record NZ_JBLZNH010000001.1, read on the forward strand.
CGACATGCAGGACTCCATCGACTCGCTCGCGATCACGCCGCCCTCGTCGGCGACGATGGGGACGGTGCCGCCGTCCGCGCTCGCAACCCCGCCGTCGGTGGCCATCTCTCCCCGGCGGCCGGCCACCGGGTCGTCGGTCACGGATTCGCGGTACGCCTTCAGGTCGAGGATGACGTTCCGCGGGTCGAGGTTCCGACCGACCGTGTCGGCCGGGCAGGCGTCGGTACACCGCCCGCACTTCGTGCAGGCGTCGCCGTCCATCAGCTCCTTCCACGTGAAGTCGTCGAGCGACTCGGCGTTGGTGTGATCGAGGTCGGCCGGAACGTTCGGGAGCCGCGCGCCCGCCTTCTCGTCGCGGGCGACGACGTTCGCGAACGAGGAGATCATGTGGAACGGCTTGGCGTACGGGATCCACGCGATGAACGCGAACGCCAACAGCGAGTGGCTCCACCAGACGACGCCGTACACCGCCTCGGCGCCCACCGGGGTCAGCCCGACCCACTGGAACCCTGACGCCATCGCCATGCCGACGAAGCTCACCGTCTCGTCGGCGCGTGCCGGCTGCCCGACGATACCGAGCGCCTGCACGACAAACCCGCCGACGCCCAGCAGGAAGAGCGTCCAGACGAACGCGTCGTCCTCGATTGACGTGTGTTTGCCCCACAGTCGCCCGGCGCGCTCGCGGTACCGACGGGCGATGGCCATGCCGACGCCGACGACGAACAGCAGCCCGAACGCGTCGACAATGAACTGGTAGGCGAGGTAGAAGTCGCCCACCCAGAACGACTCGCCGGCGATCGGGCGGTAGACGTCGATGTCGAACCCGAGGATGGTCGTCGCGACGAGCAGGGTGAGGAAGCCCCACAGCACGAACGTGTGCATCACGCCCGTGTACACGTCGCCGTCGAACTGATTCTCGTTCGAGAGCACGGTTCGAGTCGCCGCGACGGCCCGCGACGGGAGGTCCGACAGCCGGTCGCGGGGGTCTGCGGTTCCGCGGGCGTACGCCGCGAACCGGGCGTACACGCCGTAGAGGAACACGAGGATCGCGACCACGGCAAGCCAGTAGAACGCGGCCTTCCCCACCGGACCGATCGTCCAGAACGTCTCCCGGGTGGCCGCCTGCAAGGCAGTCATGATCGATCAGCCGGATACTGTCGGGTTAAAGCTTGTCACAACGCGGAACGCACCCCATTCCGTTTCGCCGATCTGCCCCCGCTCTCGCCCCGTCTTCGACCGCTCAGAGAGCGGTCGCCAGCGCCGCCGCCAGCAGCCCGCTCCCGAGCGCGAGTGCGACCCCGTCGGCCCGTCCGAGCGCGAGTCGGGGGAGCGTCGGATTCCACGCGAAACAGCGCGCGTTCATCGCGGTCCCGAGCCGGTCCGCTCGCTCGAACGCCCTGTTGATCCCCGCGACGGCGACGAGCCGCATTTGTTCACGGACGGGAAGCGCGTCGCCCCCGCGGGCGTGGATCGCCGCCCGCGTCGTCAGCAGGTCCCGCCGCAACAGCGGCAGGAAGCGAAAGACGAGCGCGACGCCAGCACCGAGGAACTGCCCCGCCCTGCCGGGTACCGTGTGCTGGAGCGCCGCGCGTGACTCTCGCACCGGCGTCGATCGGACGTACCCCGCGGCGACGACGAGGATGAGGACCACCCGGTAGCTCGCGAGTCCCGTCGTCGCGGCACGGTCGGGTCGAAACCACGGCGCGCCGAGCGTCGCGCCGGCGACGAGCGGCGCGAGCGCGAGCACCGGCAGCGCGAACCGATAGGTCCACACGTCGCGGGCGCCGCCGCCGGCGAGCCGCAGGCACCCGACTGCGAGGAGGGTGAGCGCCGCGAGGCCACGGGGCGTCGTGTACGCGTACGCCGCGGCCGCGAACCCGACCTGCACGAGGAGCTTCGACCGCGGATCGAGTCGGTGCGCGAGCGAGTCGCCGGGGATGTACGAGAGCGTCACGAGTCGACCGCGCCGTCTCCGCGCGCGCCTTCTGGGACGCGCACGTTGAGTTTCGGGAGCGTCGCGAGCGCCGCCTCCGGGGCGTCGTCGACCGCGATCCGTCCGTCCGCCAGGCCGACCACGCGGTCGGCCATCCCGAGCACGTCGCGGAGGTCGTGGGTGACGACGACCACGCTCGTTCCCCCACGGTGGAGCGCGCGGAGACGCTCCACGACCGATCGCCGGGCCGGCTCGTCGAGCCCGGTGAACGGCTCGTCTAACACGAGGTGGTCCGGCTCCATCGCCAGCGCGCCGGCGATGGCGACGCGCTCTCGCTCGCCGCCCGACAGCGACGCGATCCGGTCGTCCTCGCGGCCCGTCATGTTCACGGCGTCGAGCGCCGCCGCGACTCGGCGGTCGATCTCGTCGTGCGAGAGCCCGAGGTTCTCCGGGCCGAACGCGACGTCGGCGCCGACGGTCGCCGCGACAAGTTGATCGCGCGGGTCTTGGAACACCATGCCTATCGCGGTCCGGGCTGCCACGAGGTCGTCCTCGACCCGGGTCCCGTTCACCGCGACCGCGCCCGAATACGGCGTTGAGAGGCCGTTGAACGTCCGGACGAGCGTCGTCTTCCCGGAGCCGTTCGCGCCCGCGATCACCAGAAACTCGCCGTCGGAGATCGCGAGGGAGACGTCGTCGACGGCGGTGACTTCCGCGCCGTCGCGCGGCCCGTCTCCGTACCGACACGTGACGCCGTCGACGTCGATCACGGCGTCACCGCCGCGTTAGTCACCGCGGGCGCTGTCACGGTGCTCACCTCACGCGGCCGCGACCGCGTCTGAACGCACGATACCGACCGCGGCGGCGACCTTCAGGGCCTCCGCGGGGAGGAACGCCACGGCGCCGACGGTCACCGCCTCGACCGGCCCAAGCGAGAGCACCAGCGCCAGCACGGCGACCCCGAACCCGTAGATGATCGCGGTGCCGAGCGCCATCGCGCCCACGAGCGTCGGGACCCCGACCCCGTCGAGGTCACGGGGCGTCGCGCCGCGGTGAACGACGGCGCCGACCGCGGCGGCGGCGAGCGGGTACGACCAGAGGTAGCCCGCCGACTGCCCGACGAGCGCGCCGACGCCCGCGGTGCCGCCTTGGAACACCGGCGCGCCGAGCGCGCCCGCGGCGAGGTAGAGCACGAGCGAGCCGGCGCCCCACACCGGTCCGAGGTAGATACCGGCGAGAAAGACGCCGAGCACCTGCAGCGTCACCGAGACGGGCGAGACCGGATTGGGAAACGTCACGTACGCGAACGCGCCGACGAGTGCGGCGAACAGCGCCGCGCGAGCGAGGTTCGTCGCGGCCTCGTCGCCGACGAGTTCGACCGACTCAGTGCTGGCTGCCATAGCTCCGACACGCTCGTAAACCGACTTCAAAATACTGGTTGACGACTCGGGGCGGCGAGCGTCGCCACCGGTCGCGTGGGCGTGACTCTCGCCGGGTGATTCCGCTGACACCGACCCCGAGACCACCGGAATCGGCCGCGAAGCTTTTCTATCGGGAACGCGTACACCTCAGTCTATGGACGAGAAGACCGCCGAGCTCCGCGACATCTTCGTCGAGACCACCGGGTCCGACACGGTCACCGAGCGACAGGCGGAGTCCCCCGGAACCCTCACCGACCGCGACGAGGCGGCCGTCCGGGAACGCCTCCGCGAACTGATCGCCGCGATGCGAGAGCGCTACGACTTCTCGACCGCCCTCGACGACGCGACCTACGCCCGGATCGCCCGGGCACGATTCGACCTGGACGACGACGCGGCCATCGCGGCCGCACTTACGGCCGGCGACGACGCGGACTACGGGGGCGACGACACCGACGGCCCGGAGCCGGTCGCCGTCGACGCCGACACCGTGCGCTCTGCCCGGTTCGACCTCCACCTCGTGCGGGAGGCCGACCGCCAGGTCGAAGACGCGCCGTTCGAGTACGCGGACCTGAAGTCGCTGACCGCCGAGGGCCGCTCCATCGTCGACTGCGCGGAGGCGCTCGATGCGGACCCCGACACCGTTGCGAAGTACGCCCGCGTCGCCCGCGTCGACCTGACCTCCACGCGGGCGAACGATCGCTTCCGCGACGAGTTCCGCGACCTCCTCACCGACGCCGACATCGAGGGTAACCACGCCGAGACCGCCCGCGAGGACGGGCTGAAGGAAGCGACCGAGGACATCGAGACGGACGTTTCCTTATAAATACCGCACCCACCGCCCGAGACTTTATCAGCGGAACCGCGCCCACCCCTCCCGTGATCCCGTTCAGCGACGTGGCCCGCGCGGCCTACTGCCCGCGACAGCTCTACTACGCCCGCCGCGAGGACGACCGAGCGGTCCCGCCGGACGCCCGTGCTCGGATCGACCTCGCCTTCAGGTATCCCGCGCTCGTCGACGCGCCGGACGCGACGCTCCGACGGCTCCCGATCCGTCGCTCCCCCGCGGCGTACCGCCGGAACCTCGACCGGCTTCGCGAACGCGACGACTACGACCGGCTCGCCGACCCCGTCCGCGAGCGCGCGTTCGTCTCGGGGAAGGACTGCCACGGAACGGTTCACAAGGTGCTCGCCGGCGGCGACGACGCGAACGACGGGGGCGACGCGGACGAGAACGCCGCGGACGCCGACAGCGAGTCCACCACCGCTACGGACCCGCCGGTTCCCGCGATCATCTCGCCGGGCGAACCCCCCGAGAACGGCGTCTGGGAGCCGCAGTCGGTGCGGGCCGTCGCCGTCGCGAAGGCGGTCGCGTGGGAGCGCGAGCGCGAAATCCCGCGCGCGCTGGTCGAGTACCCCAGCGTCGGCGCCGTCCGGGAGGTGCGGCTCACGACCCGGAACAAGGCCGCCTACCGCCGGGCGCTCCGTGCCGCCCGAGCGATCGACGGGCCGCCCTCGCGTGTCGACGACGACCGGTGTTCGGCCTGCGACTACCGCGAGACGTGCGGCGCGGGTCGCCGGTCGTTCCGGTCGCTGCTCGGCTGACCGCCCTCACGGCGAAAACGACGTCCCGCACTCGGTGCAGGTGAACCGGAACCGCCCCTCGTCCGTCAGCTCCGTCGCGTGCGGGTGCTCTTCGCCGCAGCTCCGGCAGTCGATCAGCGTCTCGAGTTGGTCCCAGTCGTGGCGCGCGCCGGGCGCGCCGAACGCCCACGCGACGACCCTCTCGTCGGCGTCCTCGCGGACGAAGCCGGACTGGAACTCCCCGGGCGCGAACCGGATCAGTTCGCCGGCCGCGACGTCGACGCGCTCGCGCTCCCGGCCGACCTCGAAGGTGACGGTCCCGGCGAGGACGTAGAACACCTCTTCTTGATCGCCGTGCGCGTGGACTCCACCGGCGAACTCGTCGCCGGGCGCGAGTTCGAAGTAGTTCATCGCGACGTGCTCGGTGCCGAGCGCGCGCGAGACGGGCTTGCGCACGTCGTGGACCTCCATGGGGTTCGTGACGACGTCGACGTCGTCGATGGCGACTCGCTTCACGGTGCCCCGCTCTCGGCCCGCGTGCGTAATCCTATCGGCGAGCCGGACGTTCTTGGGAGTGACCGACGTCGAGCCCGGCCGACGGTTCCTCACTGAATCGCACCTCTCACCGACGATCCGTTGGCTATTGCTGTCGCGACCCGTCCGTTTATATGTGCGTGCGTCCTTCGCACGGACACGAATGACACGCGATGATCGCGGTCGTTCGGAGGATAGAGGAAGTCGCCTCGCGGCGGCTGGCCGTGAAATTCTCCGACGATAGTGACTCCGGGGCGCGACCGCCCCGCGGCGGCACCGCCCCCGAACCCACCGCAGAGCCGACAGACCATCTTTTGACCCGAACACCACTCACCACACTCGACGAGGTACAGCTGTTAGACACCACCCTGCGCGACGGCGAACAGATGCCCGGCGTCTCGCTGACGCCGGCCGAGAAGGTCGACGTCGCCCGCGAACTCGACGCGGCCGGCATGCACCTGATCGAGGCTGGCTCGGCGTGCACGTCCGAGGGCGAGCGCGAGGGGATCAGCCGGGTCGCCGACGAGGGGCTCGACGCGACCGTGACGAGCTTCGCCCGCGGCGTCAAAGTCGACGTCGACCACGCGCTCGACTGCGGCGTCGACGGGATCAATCTCGTCGTCCCCGCCTCGGACAAACACGTCGAGACGAAAGTCGGCTCGACGCGCGACGAGGTAGTCGAACAGACGGTCGAACTGGTCGAGTACGCGAAAGACCACGGCCTGTGGGTCGAGGTGCTCGGCGAGGACGGCTCCCGCGCCGACCTCGATTACCTCGAACGCCTGCTCGGTGCCGGCCTCGACGCCGGCGCGGACCGAATCTGCTACTGCGACACCGTCGGCGCGGCCGACCCGGAGCGAACCGCCGAGGTCGTCTCCCGACTGGCCGACCTCGGCCCGACGAGCCTCCACACGCACGACGACCTCGGCTTCGGCGTGGCGAACGTCCACGCCGGGCTGAAGGCGGGCGCCGACACCGTCCACGGCACCGTGATGGGCGTCGGCGAACGGGCCGGCAACGTCGCCCTCGAAGAGGTCGCAGTGGCGCTCGCCCGCTCGTACGACATCGACACGGTCGAACTGGAGCGGCTCTACCGGCTCTGCCGGGTCGTGAGCGAGGCCACCGGCGTCGCTCTCCCGCCGAACAAGGCGGTCTGCGGCGCCAACGCCTTCGCTCACGAGTCGGGCATCCACACCGACGGCACGCTCAAGGACGGCACCATGTACGAGCCGTACCCGCCGGAGACGGTGGGCCGCGAGCGGCGACTCGTCCTCGGCAAACACGCGGGCCGTGCCGGGGTGAAGGCCGCGCTCGCCGAGCACGACGTCGCGGTCGACGCCGACGAGTTGAGCGCGGTCGTGAGCCGCGTGAAGGAACTCGGTGACCGCGGGAAACGCGTCACCGACGCCGACCTGCTCGCGATCACGGAGGACGTGCAGGGGCGCGAGCGCGACCGCCGCGTCGAACTCGTCGACCTCTCGGCAACCTCCGGGGGGAACCTCCCGACGGCGTCGGTTCGCCTCCGCGTCGGCGACGAGGAACGGGTCGCCTCCGGCACGGGCGCGGGTCCCGTCGACGCCGGCCTCGAAGCCGTGCGGGCCGCGCTGGCCGGCGACGCCGCCGGTGAGGGCGTCTCCTTCGATCTGGACTCGTACCACGTGGACGCGATCACGGGCGGCACCGACGCGGTCGTCACCGTCGAGGTCGACCTCTCGCGCGGCGACCGCTCGGTCTCGGTGTCGTCGACCGACGCGGACATCACGCGCGCCAGCGTCGTCGCGATGGTCGACGGGCTCGACCGCCTGCTCTCGGCCGCCGCCGAGGACGGATCGGTTCCGGACGTGGCCTCGCTCGCGGACGACTGAGGGCGACCGACATCGCGCCGCTCAGACGCCTTCTCCACTCTTCAGAGCCGTTACTGTTTCTCGCCGCGCAGCCACACGTAGTCGCAGGCGTCGAGTTTGAACGTGACGCCGCCCGACGCGACGTAGTGCTCGCCGTCGCCGACGACGTGCTCCACGGTGTCCGGGTCGACGTCGAACCCGACGATCTCCTCGCGGTACTCGTCCGCGAGGTTGTGCGCGCAGAGCAGGACGGTCTCGGTTCCGTCCGCCGTCTCTCCGTCGAACCGGTGAACCCGTGTATCCTTGCGGTCGGTGTCGAGCGCGCGGTAGCCGCCGCGGGCGATCTCCGGGCAGGCGTCACGGGCCGCGACGAGCGCCTCGACTCGGGAGAGCAGCGATCCGGAGTCGCCGCGCTGTGCGGCGACGTTGACGCGATCGTAGGCGTACTCGCCCTCGTCGATCACGGGGTTGTAGCAGTCCTCGGGGGCGGCCGTCGAGAAGCCGCCGTTCTCGGAGTCGTCCCACTGCATCGGGGTGCGGACGGCCTCTCGTTCCGGCAGGGAGAGGTCCGAGCCCATCCCGATCTCGTCGCCGGACTGGAGCGCGACGGAGCCGGGCAGCGAGAAGAGGAGGCTGTGGGCGACGGCGATCCGGTCGTGGTCGCCGCCGTACAGGTCCGCCAGTCGGAGACGGTGGCCGCGCTCGAAGATCCACGAGTCGCCGTCATCGTCGCCGAAGTACTCGCGGGCGTGCTCGAACGCCTCCTCGGGGAGCTTCAACAGGTTCCACTCGTCGTGGTTCCGCAGGAAGTTCACCCACCCGCCAACTTCGGAGACATCCGGTAGGACCTCCTCGGCGCGCTGGAGCGGCCACGTGTCCTTCACGCCGACCGCGTACGTGAGGTGGGCGTTCATCACGAAGTTGAACTGGAGGTGGAACGCCTCGCCGTCGCCGAAGTAGTAGTCGAGGTGCTCCGGCTCGTCGTCCGCCTCGGCCAGGAGCACCGCGTCGTCCTGTTCGGCCTCGACGACTCGCCGCATCTCTTTGAACAGTTCGATGGACTCCCCGAGGTCGGTCTCGTCGAGGGTGGTCGCGTTGTGGCCCTTCGACATCAGCATCGGATGGGCGGCGTCGATCCGGAAGCCGTCGGCGCCCTGACCGAGCCAGAACCGGAGCACGTCGTACAGCTCCTCGCGCACGGCGGGGTTGGCGACGTTGAGGTCGGGCTGGTGGCCGTAGAACTGGTGGAAGTAGTGCTTGCCGGCCACCTCGTCGTACGACCAGACGCCGTCCTCGTACTCGGGGAAGATGTTGCCGCGCTGGTGGGCGTCCTCCAGATGACTCGTCCACAGGTAGTAGTCGTGGTACTTCGATTCGGGGTCCTCGCGGGCGCGCCGGAACCACTCGTGCTCGTTCGAGGTGTGATTGAACACGAGGTCGGTGATGATCCGAATCCCGCGCTCGTGTGCCCCGTCGGCGAACTCGCGGAAGTCGTCGAGGCTCCCCAGTCGGTCGTCGACGCCGTAGTAGTCGGCCACGTCGTACCCGTTGTCGCGGAGTGGACTCGGGTAGAAGGGGCGGACCCAGAGGGCGTCGACGCCGAGTTCGTCGAGGTAATCGAGCCGTTCGATGGCCCCTCGGAAGTCGCCCCATCCGTCGCCGTCTGCGTCGCTGAAGGTCTTGATGTCTAACGAATAGATCGTCGCGTCCTCGTACCACGCCGAGTCGCTCATGCGTCTGCGTACGGAACCGGGGGGTTGGTTTCTTGCGGTTCGTCCGGCGGCGGGGTCGGTTGGTTTGAGCGACCGACGAGGCCTCCGAACTCCTTCTGACAGCCGCGTCTGACGAGGTTTTTAAGCGATGACGTTCCAACGTCGGCCGTGAGCGTCACCGTCGCGGTGAAACCATCGGCGCGTAAGCGCAACGCGAAGGTGGGCCGACTCGTGTTCGAGGACGGCCCTCGCCACGCCTTCGAGAGTCGTGCGGCCGCGGAGCGCTGGGCGGCAGACCTCTCGACGGGGGACGGTCACGTCTGGGTCGCGAGCGCGCATCCCCGCGACGACGCCGACGTCGACTACTACCTCGTCTCCCGGGCGACGAACGCGAAGTTGGAGGCGGCGTACGACAAGCGGCGGCGTCGACTGCGCGGCGATCCGGCGTCCGAACAGGAGTCGCTCGGCGGAGAGCCGTAGGTCGCTTCGGTCTGCGGGCGGTCAGGCGTGCGGTCCCGTCACTCCTCGACGATGTCGTCGCGGTACTCCTCGACGGCAAGCCCCGTCGCTCTGCGGTGCGGCGTCGGAGAGAAGCGCCGAGGCGGAGATTTGAACTCCGGTGTCCGAATGGACAGTAGATTTCGAATCTACCGCCTTGGCCAGGCTAGGCTACCTCGGCTCACTTTCGGGTTGGCCGGTTCCGCTGTTATGCGTTTCGATCGCCGCCGGTGACCTCTCCGACGGCGACTCGGAACGCGTCGCGGTGCCGACGGTCGAGACGGCGGAGCACTGACGCGCACCGGAGCCCGACGTCCCCGTCGCCCTACGCCTCGTCCCGCTCCGCCAGCAGCTCCGTCGCTGTCAGCAGCGATTCCAGCTCCACGTCGTGGTCGGCGAGCAGGTCCGCGGCGCCCTCCTCGCGATCCACGACGACGAGCACGCGATTCACGGTCGCGCCCGCCTCCCGAAGCGCCTCGACGGCGTCGACGGCGGACTGGCCGGTCGTAGCGATATCCTCCAACACGACGACCTCCTCGCCCTCGTCGAGCCGCCCCTCGATGCGGTTGCCGGTGCCGTACTCCTTCGTCTGCTTGCGCGCGATGACGTACGGACGCCCCATCTCAGCGGCCGTCACGGCCACGAGCGGGACCGCGCCGAGCGCGACGCCGGCGAGCTTCGCGTCCGTGTCCGCGAGCCGGGCCGCGAACGCCTCGCTCACGAGCGTCAGCGCGTCGGGGTCGGTCTCGAACAGGTACTTGTCGACGTAGTAGTCGCTGGTGCCACCGTGTGAGAGTTCGAACTCGCCGAATCGGACGGCGTCGGCCGCCCGCAGCGCGGCGATGAGCTCGCTCCGTCGCTCGTCGTCGGTCATACTCTGAGGGGGAGGGCCGGCGACCATAAACGGGTCGGAACGCGGCGCCAACGGCCGCTCGCTCCTGACGGGTTCCCACTGGCAGAGTCTCCCGCCCGTCACCTCACCGCGAAGCGGCAGTTGCGTTCGGATGCTCCAGTCATGTAGATACGTTCCGTAGCGGATTCATAACCGTTTTCGCCACGTTTCGCTCTCCGATAGTTCGCGCGAGACACGCGACGTATGCTGGATTCTGCTGCGGGGGGTGACCCGGTAGCTGTCGGCCGGTTCCTACCTGTCGATCCCGGCCCCGCCGTCGACGACGCCGGCCACGTCCTCGGGGGTGATCACGGCGACGTCGCCGCCGATGGTCCGCTTCAGCGCGGCGGCCGCGGCGGCCCACTCCAGTCCCTCGGCGACGCCGCCGCCCTCGATCCGCTTCGCGAGGTACCCCGCGACGAAGGCGTCACCGGTACCGATCGCGTCGAACGTCTCCGCGTCGAAGACGTCCTGCTTGTACACCGAGCCGTTCCGCAGGGCCACCGCCCCCTCGGTCCCGCGGGTGACGATCACGGTGTCGAACTCGAATTCGGAGGCGAGCCCGTGCGCGATCTCGACGGCGTCGCCCTCGCGCCCCAGAACCTCGCGGGCGTCCCGCTGCGGGACGAACAGCGTGTCGATATGCGTGAACAGCGTCTCGTACGCCTCGCGCGCGACCTCCGGCTCCCAGAGCTTCGCCCGGTAGTTCAGGTCGAACGAGCGCGTCGCGCCGGCCTCGCCCGCGGCGCGAAGGAGCGCGGTCGTCGTCTCCGCGGCCCGATCCGAGAGCGCCGGGGTGATACCGGTCGTGTGGAAGCGGTCCGCCGATTCCAGCGCGGCGGTCGGCAGCTCCCCCGGCTCGACGGTCGTGATCGCGGCGTCGGCGCGGTCGTAGAGCACGGTCGTTCCGCGCGGCTCGCCGCCGTGCTCGAGGTAGTAGGTCCCGACGCGGCTCGACTCGGGGTCGGCCCACGAGACGCCGGTCCGGACGCCGTGGCTCCGCAGTTCGCTGACGACTCGCCGGCCGAGCGGCGACTCCGGGAGTTTGGAGAGCCAGACGGCGTCCGCGCCGAGCCGTGCCGCACCGACCGCGACGTTGCTCTCCGCGCCGCCGGCCTGCACCTCGAAGGTCTGGGCGGTCTCCAGGCGGTCCCCGCGCGGCGGCGAGAGTCGGAGCATCGTCTCGCCGAACGTCACGAGGTCAGTCACGCCGACCGCCCCCCGTCGCCGTCGCGCTCGGCGCCGCGCTCGGCACCGCGGTCGCCGCAGTCGCTGTGGTGTGCATACCGGCCCGTTGACGGGAGCGTACAAAAGGGCAGGCGATCGCCGGTACGGGCGTCGCGCTTCGCGCGCCGGCCCACAGTCCGACCCGTCCGCGGGCGAGTCAGTCGGACGACCCGTCCACGACGTCGTCGAGGGGCGTCGACGGGAACAGCGCGTTCACGTCGGGGTCCGTGTCGACGAGTCGGTAGTCGGTGCCGTCGCGCTCGACGACCCCTGCGTCCGCGAGGTGGTCGAGGTGGGCGAACGCCTCGCCCGGTCCGTGGAGCACGTGGATGTCGACGAGGTCGCCGAACAGCGCGGCCGACACCTCCCACGCCGTCGCGGGGCCGTCGTCGGCGAGGACGTCGAGCACGCGCCGCGTCCGGTGGCGGTGATGGTCGAGGATCGTCGCGGCCCGCCGGCTCGGATCGTCGATCCGCTCGCGGTGGCCCGGATGGCCCGCGTCGAAATCGCGCTCGACGATCCGCGCGAGACTCCGGGCGTACGATGCGAGCGGCGCGTCGACCCGGACGTCCGCGCCGCCGACGTTCGGCGTGTACTTCGGGAGGAGGGCGTCGCCGGTGAACAGCTCCTCGGGGTCGGTTGACGCCTCTCGCGGCGCTCGTCCAGCCGCCCGGCCGACCGGCTCGTGGTCCGGGACCTCGCGCGGGTCGAACGCGAACCCGGTGAGCCCGGCGGTGTGGCCCGGCAGGTGGACGGCATCCAGCGCGACGCCGCCGGCGTCGATCACGTCGCCGTCGGCGACCGTCGTCACGTCCGCGGGACGACCGCTCAGCCCGCTGCTCACCGCATCGAAGAAGTCGCGCAGGCGCTGCTGGTCCGCCTCGGGGAGTCCCCACCGCTCGAACGTCTCGCGCTGGAGGTCGGGGTCCATCGCGAGCGGCAGCGACGCGCCGTCGACGAGGGGCGCGTCGGCCTCGTGGACGAACACGTCGGCGCCGCTCTCGGCCTGTATCTCGCCTGCCAGTCCCGCGTGGTCGGGATGCCAGTGGGTCAAGACGACCTCGTCGACGTCGGCGAACGCGATGCCCCGCTCGGCGAGCCCCGCCTCCAGATCGGCACGCACGTCCGGGAGCGCGACGCCGGTGTCGACCAGCGCGGTCGTCTCGCCGTCGAGCACGTAAACGTCGTTTTCACCCTCGAACACGGTGTTGCCGAGCTGGATTCGGTTCACACCGTTCCGTCGTCGGCAGGCCTTTTCAGGGTTACCACCGCGGACATCGAGCGAGGACGCGTCAGTCGAGCACGTCGACGCCGGTGAACTCGAAGCGGGCGCCTCCGCCCGCAGGGCCGGTGACGCGTACGTCCCAGCCGTGTGCCGACGCGACGGCATCGATTATCTCCAGGCCGAAGCCGGTCCCGTCGTCGTTCGTCGTGAACCCCGGCTCGAACACGGACTCGCGGTCGGACTTCGGGATCCCCGGCCCGTCGTCGACGACGTAGAATCCGCCGGTGACGTCGCCGACGGTGACCATCACGTCCTCGCCTCCGTGTTCGATCGCATTCCGAACGAGGTTCTCGAACACCTGTCTGAGTCGGCTCCGGTCGGCGTACACCACACGGTCCGTCTCCACCCGGAGCGAGGCCGCCGCGGTCTCGACGCCCGCCCAGCACGCCTCGACCAGTTCGCGGAGCGGGACTCGTTCCGCCCCTTCGATCTCGTCGCCGTCCCGAGCGAGCGTCAGGAGGTCGTCGATGAGTGTCTCCATTCGCTCGTGGGCGTCGGCGACGGCATCAAGGTGCTCGGAGTCGCACTCCTCGCGGGCAAGTTCCAGCCGCCCTTCGGCGACGCTGAGGGGGTTCCGCAGGTCGTGCGAGACGATCCCCGTAAACTCTTCGAGCCGTTCGTTCTTCTCCTTGAGAGCTTCCTCGCGCCGTCGTTGCTCGCTGACGTCCCGGATGACACCGACGCGGTCGAGTTCCGACGCGTCGTCTCCACGCTCGTCGTCCGGGAGGCGATTGAATCGCATCTCCACCGGGAACCGGTCACCGTCCACGGTGAGAAAATCGTACTCGACGACGCCGGTTATCTGCTCTCCGTCCGCCATCACTCGGCGCTGCTCTCTCGCCTTCTCGGCGGTTTCCTCGGTCACCAAGTCGTAGATGTCCGTTCCGATCAGTTCCGCTTGGCTCATCCCCTTCATGTCCGCGTAGCGTTCGTTGACGTACGCGATGGTTCCGTCGGTAGTCACGGCGTAGACGGCGTCGTCGAGGGACTCGAGAATCGTCTTGTACCTGCGTGTCTCTGGTCCCCGACGTGATTTACCCATGGTGACTCTTCGTGTGCTATCGTTTCACCCGATATCTAATAAATGGGCGTCACCCTCGTCCGTTCGTGCGATCGTCTCACGGCCGCTCCCGTTCTCGATTTCTCTCGACTGCTCTCGACTGCTCTCGATTTCCCGCGAGGATCCGGTGCGTTTTCGTCGCGGCACGCCCAGCGAGGTTCATGGAATACCAACCCGGCGTCTGCAACATCGGACCGGCTCAACGGCGACGACGACTCCTCCTCGGACTCGGCTCGCTTCTCGTCGCGGTCGTCCTCGTCGCCGCCGTCGTCGCCGTCGGCTGGCCGCGCTGGACGCTGCTCGCCTCGGTGTTCCCGCTGTACGGCGCCGCGATTGGCTACGTCCAGTACCGCGAGCGGTTCTGCGTCGGCTTCGCGGGTATCGGTGTGTTCGACGTCGGCGACGGGACCAATCAGATCCTCGACGAGGCGGCGCTGGCGGCCGACCGGAAGCGTGCAGTTCGGCTGAACGCGAAGTCGCTCGCCGCCGGCGTTCTCGGCGCGACCGTCACGTACGGTGCCTCGCTCGTCCTCTTATAAACGGTCCGTCGTTCGCGCGGCCGCGCGACCGCGTCTCAATCGTTCCCGGTAGACGAATGCGGTCACGACCCGGCGAGCGACCGTACCCCGCGCGGTCATGCTCGCCGCCGAGAAACACACGAACGTGCACATAGAAAAGCATTAGAACGGGCTCGATAACCACGTAAGTGAATGAGTCTGCCCGAACCGGACCGTGAGCTCGTGGTCGCCGAGCTCGGTCGGGACCCGACGACGGCCGAGGCCGCCCTGTTCGAGAACCTCTGGAGCGAGCACTGCGCGTACCGCTCCTCGCGACCCCTGCTGTCGGCGTTCGAGAGCGAGGGCGACCAGGTCGTCGTCGGTCCCGGCGACGACGCCGCCGTCCTCGCACTCCCAGAGCCGGACGCCGCGGACGCCCCCGCGGCCGACCGCGACGCCGACGACTACGGCGACCAGTACGTCACCTTCGGCGTCGAGAGCCACAACCACCCCTCCTTCGTCGACCCCTTCGACGGGGCCGCCACGGGCGTCGGCGGTATCGTCCGCGACACGATGAGCATGGGTGCGTACCCCGTCGCCCTGCTCGACTCGCTGTATTTCGGCGGCTTCGACCGCGAGCGCTCGCGGTACCTCTTCGAGGGCGTCGTCGAGGGTATCTCCCACTACGGCAACTGCATCGGCGTCCCCACGGTCGGCGGCAGCGTCGCCTTCCACGGTGGCTACGAGGGGAACCCCCTCGTCAACGTCGCCTGCGTCGGGCTCACGAACGAGGACCGGCTCGTGACGGCGACGGCCAAGGAACCCGGCAACAAACTCGTCCTCGTCGGGAACGCAACCGGACGCGACGGGCTCGGCGGCGCGTCGTTCGCCTCCGAGGACCTCGCCGAGGACGCCGAGACGGAGGACCGCCCCGCGGTGCAGGTCGGCGACCCCTACGCTGAGAAGCGCCTGATCGAGTGCAACGAGGCGCTCGTCGACGAGAATCTGGTCCTATCGGCCCGCGACCTCGGCGCGGCCGGACTCGGCGGCGCCTCCTCCGAACTCGTCGCGAAGGGAGGGCTCGGCGCCCGCATCGACCTCGACCGCGTTCACCAGCGCGAGCCGAACATGAACGCGACCGAGATCCTGCTCGCCGAGAGCCAGGAACGCATGTGTTACGAGGTCGCTCCCGACGACGTCGACCGCGTCGCCGCGCTCGCCGACCGCTTCGACCTCGGCTGTTCCGTCATCGGCGAGGTGACCGACGGGAACTACGTCTGTGAGTTCGCCGGCGACGGCGGGGAGTCCGAGGCGGTCGTCGACGTCGACGCCGAGTACCTCGCCGACGGCGCGCCGATGAACGACCTCCCGAGTGAGGCGCCCGTACAGCCCGATCGCGACCTCCCGGATCCGACGCCCGCGCTCGCCGACGCCGTCGAGGCGGTCGTCTCGGCCCCGTCGACCGCGAGCAAGCGCTGGGTGTACCGGCAGTACGATCACGAGGTCGGCGCCCGCACGGCGATGAAGCCCGGCGACGACGCCGCGATCATGGCGATCCGGGAAACGGCGGAGAACGACTCCGCCGCGCTCGACCCCGCCGAACAGGGCGTCGGTCTCGCGCTCTCCTCGGGCGCGAACCCGAACTGGACGTCGACCGCCCCGTACGAGGGGGCCCGCGCCGTCGCACTGGAGAACGCGACCAACCTCGCCGCGAAGGGCGCCGTCCCGCTCGCCGCGGTCGACTGCCTCAACGGCGGCAACCCGGAGAAGCCGGACGTGTACGGCGGCTTCAAGGGAATCGTCGACGGGCTCGCAGACGCCTGCGCCGCCCTCGACACCCCCGTGGTCGGCGGCAACGTCTCGCTGTACAACGACAGCGTCGAGGGACCGATCCCGCCGACGCCCACGCTCGCGCTGATCGGGACGAAGCGCGGCTACGATGCGCCGCCGGCCGCGCTCGACGCCGAGCGAGCCGCCGACTCCGAACTCCTCCTTATCGGCGCCGGCGGTGACGCGCTCGGCGGCTCCGAGTACCTCGCGCAGGCTGGCGGCTCCGACCGGTTCCCCGACCTGCCGGACGCCGCTGCGTCCGCCGACTTCGCCGACCTCGTCTCGTCGCTCGCGGCGGTCGCGCGCCACGAGTCGACGCTCGCGACCCACGACGTGAGCGACGGCGGGCTCGCGGTCACGCTCGCCGAACTGGTGACCGACGCGGCCGGCGCCGACGTGAGCCTCCCCGACCGCGTCGCGGCGTTCGACGAGACGCCCGGCCGCCTCGTCGTCCAGACGACCGATCCCGAGGGCGTCGCCGAGGCCGCGGACGGCCTCCCCGTTCACCGGCTCGGCGACGTGACGACGGACGGGACGCTCTCGCTCTCGGTCGGTGACGAGTCGACCGCCCTCGACGCCGACGCGATCCGCGACCTCCGCGGCGTGATCGAGCGCGAACTGGCCTGACGACCCGGCGAGGTCCCGGCGGGTCGCGATTGTCGGCGCGCGAAAGCGAGCGATATGCTTTTAGGTGTTCCTAAAATAGGTTGGGGCAGTTACGGACCGCCGGCCGTTCCGGCACCCAACATACCGATGGCTCAAACGCAATCAGCCGGCACGAGACGGTCGAGCGGGACGGAGAGCGGGTCGCCCGCGGACCCGACTCCCGACCCCGTGTTGTCGCTGTCGGACGTGACCAAAGAGTTCGGTCCCGAGACCGCCGTCGACGGCGTCTCTCTCGACGTCGAACCGGGCGAGCTTCTCACGTTCCTCGGTCCTTCCGGCTGCGGGAAGACGACGACGCTCCGGACCATCGCCGGCTTGGAGGAGCCGACCGAGGGGGAGATCACCCTCGGCGGCGAGACCGTCGCCGGCGACGGCGCCCTCGTCCCGCCCGAGCAGCGCGACGTCGGTATCGTCTTCCAGAACTTCGCGCTGTTCCCGCACCTCACCGTCCGTGAGAACATCGCCTTCGGGCTCTCCGACGCCGACGAGACGGCGACCGCAGCCCGCGTCGACGAGCTGCTCGACCTCGTCAACATGCCCGAACACGGCGAGAAGACGCCCGATCAGCTCTCAGGCGGGCAGAAACAACGCGTCGCACTCGCGCGGTCGCTGGCGCCCGAACCCGAGGTGCTCCTGCTGGACGAACCCTTCTCGAACCTCGACGTTCGGCTCCGCGTGGAGATGCGCGAGGAGGTGCGTCGCATTTTGAAGCAGGCCGGCGTCACCGCCGTTTCCGTCACGCACGACCAGGAGGAGGCGCTCTCTATCTCCGACCGCGTCGCCGTGATGAACGAAGGGAAGATCGAACAGGTCGGCCGTCCCGAGGCCGTCTTCGAGCGGCCCGAGTCGAAGTTCGTGGCCTCGTTCCTCGGCCGAGCGTCGTTCCTCGAGGGGAACCTCCGCGAGGGGAAGGTCGAGACCGGAATCGGTCGGTTCGACGCCGTCACGCTGGAGGGGTACGACACCGTCTACGACGGGACGCCCGTCGACGTACTCGTCCGGCCGGACGACCTCCGGGCCACGCCCGCGAGCCCCGAACTGGCGGACGGCGTCATCGTCTCGCGGCAGTACGTCGGCCCCTCCTTCGTCTACCGGGTCGAACTGGAGTCCGGCGACGTCGTCCACTGCCTCCACAACCACGTCGAGGAGTTCGACCTCGACGAACCGGTCAGCCTAGAGCTCACTGCGGACCACCCGCTCGCCTGGTACCCGCGGTAAGCGAGTCGCTGTCGGCGGTTTCTTCGTTGCACTGTCGGCGACGGGCGTCGCCGCTCAGAAGCTGAACAGGAAGGGAATGACGTACGCGATTAGCAGGCCGATGAGGGTGACGGCCGCGCCGATGCCGACCTCGCGGCTGCCGAACTCCTGCATCGGAGAGGTCACGCGTTCGTTCGGATCGGGCTCGTGAGAGTGGTCGTCCATACGTGCGGGTGAGTACGGGGGACACATAAGGCCATCTGAACTCACGCGGCGGCGGCCGGGTTAATCGCCGTCGCTTCCGGACTCATTCCCCGCTCCGTTCGACGGCGTCTCGGGGCGCTCGTAGACCACGCTCCCGATGACGACCTGCTCGATCGAATCTCGTCCTCCGTTACCGCTCTCTCTCGGGTGTAGCACCCGCCCGTTCGGATTCGACGAAATCGTGCGGTCGACCGTTGTTCCGCTCTCGAACACGATTCGAACGTCCAACTCTGTGAACTCGCCCGCGACCACGGCGCTGCCGTTTCGCCCGTTGAATTCGACGCCGCTCACGCGACAGTGAACCGCGTCGAACGTCCGCGTTTTCTCCACCGACGCTCGGTCGGTCTCCCCGTCGAACCGTAGGGTGAACGACGCCTCCCCGAGCCGCCCGCAGGTGACCGAGATCAACTCGCCTTCTCCCGGACTGAGCTCCAGCGAGAAGGACTCGTCGGGGCTCTCGTCACCCACGGCGACGCCCTCCACCACCTCGTTCGTCTCCTCGACGGACACGTCGAGGGAGAGATCGGCGGCGAAGCTGTTCGTGATCGCCACGACCTCGGCCGGCCGCCCGATGACCCCGGTTTCGTTTTCGACGTCGAGGCCGAGGTACGCGTCCTCGTCGTCGACGACGTTCACCGCCACGCTGCGGCCGGCCTCGGCGCTGGTGAACGCGCCGGTGCCGACGCTCATCGCACCGGAACTCGCACCGCCGAGCAACAGGATGAGGTGTCGTCGTTTCATCTATGGTGGGGGACCCGCTCTCCGTCTGTTCGACACGACGCGTTCCGACCCTAAGGTTATACGGCGCCGGAACCGTGGAAGGCACCACCTGAAACCGCGTCCCCTACGTTAGTCCGGGAGGGTCCTCGGATTCGCCGACCTTCATCTCCGCGGTGTAGTACTTGTGCGTGATCGCGGAGAAGGCGAACGCCACGACGATCGCGACCGTCCACGCCATGTCGGGCAGGAGGACGAACGGCCACGCTTCGAGCCACACCGCGCCCGTGAGCGCGACGGTGACTCCGGACAGTCCCAGGTAGTAGGTGCTCCACGGGATCTCTCTCCCCTCGACGACGTCCATGTAGAGGTCGACGTTCTGCAGTGCTGGCGTCGGCTCGATCACGCCGCGGGCCTTGTTGAACTCGACGACGCCGACGTCGTCCATCTTCGGTAGGTGAGACTGTTGAAGCGCGGTGTAGACGCGCTTGCGCTCCTTGCCCGTGATCTCGGCCGTGTCGATGTCGTTCTCCCACGCAGCGATCTGCTCGGCCATCTCACCGATCGCGACGGAGTCGTCCGCCTCGCGTTTCAGCAGATGCACCGCGAACCGCCGACGCTGGTTCGACAACACGTCGAAGAGTTCGTCTTCGGACACCTCCGTTGTCGGTTCCGATCCTTCTTCCTCTATCTGCTGTGCCAACGCCATTCTTGTCAGACACACATGAGTAGACCAACATAAACCCCGCGGTTATGATATCCAAACAAACTTTCTATTTCAGCACACTGTCTGTGTTGTGCACCTGTTGTTTTGCCGTATTACCGCCTCTAAACCCGCATTCCGGTCTTTTGGAGAGTACTACACCAATATGTAGTTCACCATTCATCAGCCATATCACATTCAAACTGCTCGTTGCCGACGACCGCTGGCAGTTCGAGGCCGACGTGAATGCGCTTCGAACGAGTCTCAGACACGGTCTGAAAGGGTTGGCCAGCGTTCGGGTCCAACCGGAAGCGACTGCTGACGCGTTCAGTCCCGCCCGGAACTGTTTCTGCAAAATCATAACGATATGGCATAGGCTCCATGGGTGATGTAGAGCGACCCAGGGTGACGCGGGGTGTCTCGCGTCGGCGGCCGCGGGTCGCGTGCGGTCAACACGAGGTCAACAACAATGACAAACCGACGCAAGTTCATCGCCGGGCTGGGCGCATTGGCTACGGGTAGTGCAGCTGCAATGGGTACGGGCGCGTTCTCGAGTGTTGAGGCGAATCGTCAGGTGTCCGTCGACACGGCAGGCGACGCGAACGCGTACCTCGGACTTTCAGGGGACGACGAGTACGTGAGCGACGACACGACCGAGGGCGAGCTGACGATCGATCTCGGTTCTCCCGACGAGCTCATTGGAGACGGGTTCAACGAGTCCGCTGTTACGACCGTTGAGGAGATTATCACGGTCACGAACCAGGGATCGGAAGGCGTTCGGGTCGACTTCGCCCCCGATGAAGAGAAATACGAGCAGGAAGCGACCGTCGTGCTCGACGACGCGACGGTGACGTTCATGCTGCCGTCCGTTCAGGCCACGTCGTACCTCTACTCCGGAAACAGCATGACCATCGACGCCGAGGTGGACACGACTGACGGTGCCGGGGGGAACGGCGAGTCGAATGCAGACCTGACCATCTACGCGCACGATCACCCGCAGTAACCACCTGCCTATCTACGTGCTCCACAGCTAGACAGTTCGTCTTTCGTTCGCCGACTACCGCTTTATCCTACTCTGACAGATCACACTTCATCCGAGACTCAGGTGAAGAGGCGGACGTACGGGTCGCTCTTTGAGCGCTCTTGTGCAACGAGTCCGACTCCTGTTCGCATCACTCTGATCTCGATCCTCGTACGCGGTGGTGATCGACGGTCCAGCAGACACCCTCCTGAATGACTGACTCCGGCTCCAGTTGATTGATGATCTGAACGGCACATACGCCTCTCTGAACGACGAGCTCGACCGAGTCGTCATCTGATACGCTGACCGTCTGTCCGTCGCTCGGCCCACCGGTCCGGTGTCTGCTTAGGCGTTAAAACCGATCTTCATTTTACACCCCATCCCGCTTCCCAACGCGATATCCCGGACAAGTTTGCTGATTATGAGCCAACTAGATGGTGGTAGAATGATCTCAGACTTGGCTTGAACGAAGCAACCCGGATTCCGGCTTCGTCGGAACGCGCTCGCCCACTCTTCACCCTCTCCTTGAGATGTTTCAGCACGCTCATTACGATAATGTGTAGTCTCTATGTCACTAACGAAGCGATTCCGCGTCGTCGCGGTCATGCTGGACGCGGGTCGTGTGCATACTGAACTATGGAACGACGCAGCCTACTCAAAACGGTCGGCGGTATCGGAGTAACAGCAAGTGCAGCCGGTGCGGGTGTTCTCGCGACGTCTGGTAGCGCAGCGGCGGCGGAGATCGGGACGTTCGACATCTCGGATTCCAGCATCACAACTGACGACGGGACCATCACGGAGTTTACCGTGTCGCCGGAAGTCAGTCTGGAGTACGACGGGATCGACACGGAGGTTCACAAGATCATCGTCCAGTTCGGCATCGTGACGCCGGAGGACGCGCCGTACAACGTGAATACGAACCTGTTCAGCAAGCGCTACCCCGTGTCCGACTACGAAGGTCTCGACAGCCACGCTGGTACGGGCACCTGGAATCTGGGTCCGTTCAACTGCCTTCCGCAGAACAACGAGCAGCTGACCACGGACTTCGACAAGGCCGACGGAGACTTCGACTATACGTGGACGTACTACGGCGCCGATCGCTTCACGGACGGCACGCAGGATGACACTCCGAAGGTGACGGACGTCGAGTTCTACATCCAGTTCGGCCTCGTGCCGGAGAGCCCGCGAGACTACGGTCAGACGGCCATCACGCCCCCCGGAGCCATCGAGGATAGCGGTACGGTTTCCGTTAGCGTGAACAACGAGCCGGTCACCACGGACACTGGTGTCTCTGGTGGCACTTCGCTCGACGGCGAGAACCAAGAGAACCAAGAGAACTGAGATGCAGCGACGAGACGTTATCAAGGCGGCGGCTTGAGTCGGTGCGGCTGGTGCTGTCGCCCTCGGGGGCGCAGCCATCTCGGTCGGAGCCGCTGCCGCGGAGATCGGGACCTTCGACATCTCCGACGCGAGTACCATCACAGACGATGGGACCGTGAACGGCGCCACCGTGGAGCCGGACGTGACGATCTCGACTCGGTGCTCGGACGCACCTGGGCCCGATGGCCCTCCACCGACAACATCGAGCGCCCTTTCGTTTCAAGATCCCCCAGAAGTGCTTCTGGTGTGTCAATACAATATGATGGGGCACTCATTAACCCAACAACACCCCGGAGTGTGAGGAGAATCAAGCGTTCATCATGATAAACGCCCATCGACCTCTCGTCTTCGCCCTTCTCCTCGTAGCCGCGGGCTCGCTGCTCTTCGCCACGGGCGCGGCGGTGGTCGACGGCCCGGCCGACATCGTTGATGAGGATCTCGCGATCCAGCCGACCGACGGCCCGAACGGGAAGTACGCCTACTTAAATGATGACGACGAGATCGCGATCGACGTCTCGGCGTCGAACCCAAACATCAAGGACCCCTCGTTTGAGGGCGTGAACGTCGGATCGACCGGCACGATAGACGGCGTGTTCACGATCACGTACACGGGCGAGCGGTACGCCCACGTGTGGATCGGCTACCCGAACGAGTCCGTCACCTTCGTCGCCGACGGCGAATCGATCGAGAGCGAGGCGAACAACGTCACGCTCGCGTCGAACGAGAGCGTCACGGTCGGCCTCGCGCTCGACACGCGGAACGCGGCCGCCGGAACCCGGCTCGGCGCCGATCAGTTCTCGATCGAGGCGAATATCTCGGATCCGGACGACGTGCGCACGATGGGCGACGAGAACGGACAGACGGGCGGCGGCCCGACCGTCACCGTCACCTCGCCGAGTGCGGACCGCCGCGCGTTCGTCGGGAGCGGGATCGGTCAGGGAGACACACTCCGATTCCGGGCGGACGGGATGCATCTCGCCGGCGCCGACGTCACGCTCGAGCGGATCGACCTCGAGAGCGTCCGGAACGAGCGCGTCGAACTGGACGCCACGGGGAGTTCGACTCCCTTCGAGAGCGCGAGCGCGCTGCAGGCGCCGACGACGCCGCGGTCGATGGCGTACCTCGCGCTCGACTACGACTTCGCGCCCGACGCGGTCGGTCAGATGACGATCCGGTTCAGCGCGGACTGGGACCACCTGAACGCGACTGGAACCGATCCCGCGGACGTGACGTTCTACCGGCAGACGGACGCGGGCGACTGGGAGGAGAAGCCGGTCGAAGTCATCGATCCCGAGGTCGTCCGGCTCATGGACCTGCCTGAGGACAGCGTCCACTTCCGCGTGACGACCGAAGAGTTCTCGACGTTCGCGGTCGCGACGCGCGCGCCCCGGTTCGACGTGACCGAGGCGACCGTCGCGCCGGAGACGATCGATCCCGGCGAGGCGGCGACCGTCCGGACGACCCTGCGGAACGGGGGCAGCGAGCCGAGCGAGCGCGTGGTCACGCTAACCGCCGACGGCCAGCCGGTCGCGAACGAGACGGTGGCGCTCGCGCCGAACGAGACGGCGACGATCGAGTTCGAGGAGAGCTTCGGGACCGAGGGCGCCTACGAGCTCGCGGTCGACGGGTCGCCGGTCGGTATCCTGATCGTCGGTGACCCAGCGGGCGACGGCGGGAGCGGGTCCGCGGAGGCGGGCGGATCCGCCGACACCGGCGAGGCGGATCCCGGGCCCACAGAGGAGCCCGGCGGTGTCGACTTCGTGAAGTTCGGCGGACTGCTCGCCGCCCTCCTCATCGTCGTGGCCGGGCTCGCCCTGTTCCGCCGGATACCCCGCCCGTGACGTGCCGCGGCGCTCGAAGGCGGTCCCCCCCCTCTCGACTACGCGACCGCCGCTCGCCGATTCTCGCGATCGAGACGCGCGCCGACAGTTCTTAATCGCTGGTCGTCGAGGTGCCGCCCGTGACGGCGTCTCCGACCGACGAGTGCGATCGTGCCGGATGCGACGGGTCGGATCTCGTCGCCAATGTCGACCGGCGGTCGGATCTCGCCCTCCGCCGGGAGTTGGTCGCAAGCGTCCGTGCGGTCGATCTCTTCGTCTTCCTCGCGGTGCCCGCGGTCCTAATCGCGGTCTTCGCGCTCCCAGAGTCGACTCGGCGGTCGCTCGCGTTCGCGTACGCGGACCCGACCGCGACGACCGCGTTCACCGCCCACTACGTCCATCTCGACGTGGGGCATCTCGCTGGCAACGTCGCGGGGTACTGTCTCCTTTCCGGCGTCGGCTACACGGTCGCGGTCCTCGGGGACTCGCGTCGGTTTTTCCTGACCGCGCTGGCGACGTTCCTCCTGGTTTTCCCGTTCGTCCTCTCGGCGCTAAATCTCGCCGTCCCGCGGGACGCGATCGGGTTCGGCTTCTCCGGGATCAACATGGCGCTCGCGGGGTTGCTCCCGCTGCTGCTCGGGACGTACGCCCGAAAGCGATTCCAGTTGGAGGGTTCGGTCCGCGCGCTGCCGGCGGTCTTCTTCGCGCTCGTCGGCTGGATCGTGTTGCTCGCGCTCCCGGTCTCGACGACCGGGATCGGGCTCGCCGGCCTCGCGATTGGAGTCGCGGGCGCGCTCCTCGCCGTCCTCTACGCGTCGAGCGCGGAGCTCCCCCTCCGCGAGAGCACGCGCGAGGGGCTTCGAGCGATCGTCTCGCGACCGGGCGAGGGCGACCTGTTCGCCGTCGGCGCAGTCCTCGTCGTCGGCTACCCCGTCGTTGGGTTCCCGGCGGATCCCACCGGCGAGGGCGGCGTCGTAAACCTCTACGTCCACCTGCTGGGCTTTTGCCTCGCCTTCATCGGTCCGTTCGCGATGCTCGCGACCGGGGCGTTCGACGAGTGAACCCGCGGCGGGACGACCGACCCCGCGACACGCGTCGCCCAATCCCCACCGCATCCTGCTCCGAACCACGGATTTATAACGTGTTGATTACATTTCATTATCGTCGTAACGCGCCGGGCCGCCACCGAACCACCGCCGCGACGTGACACAGGCGTTCGCCGCCACGGACCCACACCAATGTCCCCGAAACGCGCCCTCTCGATAACGCTGCAGATCGCGATCGTCCTCGTCGTCCTCGCGCTGATCGCCGGTCAGCTGCTCGGGCAGCCATTGCTGCTCAGCTTCGTCGAGACCGGGAGCATGCAGCCGACCCTCGATCCGGGCGACGGGTTCGTCGCGGTTCCGACGGCGCTCGCCGGCGACGTCGGCGTCGGCGACGTGGTGACGTTCGACGCGCAAGAGATCGAGGGCGGCGGCCTGACCACGCACCGGGTCGTCGAGGAGACGGAGCGAGGGTACGTCACGCGCGGCGACAACAACCCCTTTACCGATCAGGACGGCGGCGAGCCGATCGTACAGGACGCCGACATCGTCGCGGTCGCACTCTCGGTCGGCGGGAGCGTGATAGTGATCCCGCACTTGGGCACCGTCGCCATGGCGGTCCAGTCCGAAATCGCGTCGGCCCAGACGTGGCTCGCGGTTACCTTCGGGCTTCGGTCGCTCCAGGGGACGCAGGGGCTGGCGTACATCATCTTCGCGCTCTCGATGGTCGCGTACGCGGTCGACTGGTATGCGAACCGGAACTCGCATTCGCGCGGGAGTCGCGACCGTTCACGCGACGACGGGACCTCCGTGTTCGCTATCGTCGCCGTGCTCGCGCTGGTGTTGATGGCGACAGCGACCGCGGCGATGGTCGTCCCGGCCGGTACGCAGGAGTACGGGATCGTGAGCGCCGAGTTCGAGTCGGAGAACCCCACCGTCATCGAGCGCGGCACGAGCCAGGAGCTGGTGTACGTCATCCCCAACGCCGGGCTGATACCGGTGTACGCCTACGTCACTCCCGCGAGCCCAGGCGTCGAGGTCGACCCCCAGCGGCTCACGGTCGGGAGCCGCGGCGAGGCGTCGACGACGGTGACGCTCAGCGCTCCGACAGAGACCGGCTACTATCGGCTCTTCGTCGCCGAGCACCGGTACCTCGCGGTCCTCCCGCCCGGCGTGATCGACGAGTTGTACGGCGTCCATCCATGGGCGCCGCTCGTCGCGATCAACGGGTTGCTCGGCGGCGGCATCGTCGGCCTCGGGCTCGTCCTCCTGCGCGGCGAGCCCGCTCGGATACGCGCCCGCGAATCGCGTACGAAATCCCCGCTGTACCGCCGCCTCCTCCGCCAGTTATACAGGTGACCGAATGAGCTCCCCAACCCCTGACGAGACCAAACTCCGACTCCGAGCGATACTGGACGCACAGTTTGCCGTGATCGCGGCCGTCTGCCTGATCGCGGCCGCCGTCGGCGGCGGCCTCGTCTACACGACTCATGTCGACCCCGGCACCGAGGCCCGGGAGGAGACTGTCTCCTCGTTCACCGTGGAAACGGCGTACAACCACTCCGCCGAGGTGACCGAGCCAAACTCCGTGTTCCCCACCGGGACGGTCCTCGACGGTCGCAGCACGTACTTCACCCGGGTTGCCCCAGTGCTCGACGTCGACGTCGTAACGACGTACTCGGCGTCGTCAGCCTCCGACGTCGACGTACAGTTTGACTCCGTGCTCGTCATCCGCAACGTCGGCGAGGACGGCGGTCCCGTCTACTGGAGCGAGCGGCAGCGGCTGGCGACCGAGACGGTCTCAGGCGTCAGTCCCGGCGAGGCGGCGGGGGCGACGTTCGCCCTCAACAGCAGCCGGGCGGACGCGACTGCGGCCGCGATCGAAGAGGAACTCGGCGCGTCGCCGGGCGAGACGGAGATGTTCGTCGTCACCGACGTGACGTTGGAGGGCGAGATCAACGGCGAACAGACCGCCTACGCCCGGACGATCCGGATGGGCATCGACCACGGCGGCGACGCTTACTCCGTCTCGGACCCCGGTCCCCAGTCGGACACCTCGGAGCGAACTACGACCGTGACCGTCGAGCAGCACTACGGCCCGCTTCGGTCGGTCGGCGGCCCGCTGCTGCTCCTGATCGGCCTCCTGGGCGGCGGTGGATTGGCGTACGCCAGACGAGAGCACGATCTGGCGCTCACCTCCGCCGAGCGCGACTACCTCTCGTACAGCGACGATCGGTCCGAGTTCGCAGAGTGGATCACGACGTTCCGCCTCCCGGCGTCCGTCCACGAGCGCCAGGAGGCCGAGGCAGAGAGCCTCCGCGACCTCGTCGACTTCGCCATCGACAACGACACCGGTGTCGTCGAAGACCCTCGGACGGGGGCGTATCACGCCGTCGCCGGAGAGTTTGTCTACACCTACCGGCCGCCGGGAGTCGGCTCAGCAGCGGACGCGCTCGGCGACGGCGAGACGGGTGAGGGTCCCGACATGCGCGTACCCGACGACACCGAGACAGAGAACACCGATCGGGACTGACGACGCCCGTGCGCCGCCCGGCGAAAGGCGGTGAAAAGTAACGTACTTGAGTGCGCGCGGGCAACCATCGTTCGCAGTCCCGTGGTGTAGTGGCCAATCATAATGGCCTTTGGAGCCATTGACGGCGGTTCGAATCCGCCCGGGACTACTATCAAAACGGTGTGAATCCTCTTTTTTGAGGGATCTTTTGCCGAAAGCTCTACCTGGTGAGCGGTGAGTGTCGAGTCTGGTTTCGCGCGCGCCACTGGTGCCAGTGCAGTGTGATTGTGACCTAGGCGTGTTCTGTGTACGTGAATCGAGACGGTGGGTTGGAAGAGTCACATGTGACCGTGACTTACCCGGATCACAGCTGATGAACAACTACCACAGGCGCGAAATTGACAAAAAACGGAATGCCTACGTGGAGTGAGTAACCGAACTCACTGATCTTCACTCCCGTCCTCCAGAGTATCATTCAAGAGGTCAACTCCGTTCTCGGAATCGGTTCCTCTTACTGAATCCATGAGCTGATGAGCGGCGATGACCGCTGGGCTGATGACTGTGTTTGCTCCTGCACGTTCCAGTTTTCCCATGTTCTCACGGTTGGTCGCAATAGCGAATATCTGGACGTCAGGATTGAGTTGTCGAACAGTCAGTATCGTTAGTGCATCGGCGGCATCGTCGTTCGTCGCTACGATTACCGTTCGAGCTCGCTCGATACCCGCATCGAGAAGCGATCCCTCATCATCGGGCTCCGCAGTGAGAGCACTGATTCCTTGATCCGTAAGTTCACGTACTATTTCTTTGTCAGGCGAGACGACGAGAATATCGTTGCTGTCCTGAATATCGTCGAGGATCGCTCGAACAATGTCACTGTATCCGAGTATGAGGATGTGGTCGTTGAGTAGATCGAGATCTTCCTCTGTCATTCTTCCGAGTACTTTCGCAAAGCGTGCTTGGATAACGGGCCCCAAGAGTGTTCCGAGAGCGATTGCAAAGCTGGTCGTCCCGATGATGACCACAGACATGCCGAACAGCCGCGCAACTTGTGAGGTCGGTGCAACGTCGCCATATCCGACGGTACTTGCCGTGATGAGTGTGTAGTAGAACGCATCGAGAGGTGTCGAGATGTTCGTGAACTCATCTCGAAGCGCATATGCGCCGGTTGTCCCATAGATCTGTGCCCCGAGGATCGCCGCACCAGAGGCGAGTTGTGCGGTTGTCAGCTCGACTTTTCGGTCGAAGTGCTTGCGGTTGTACAGGACATTCGGCATCGCCATCACAGACAAGACAATCAGCGGCACCGAGAGTGGACTTGACTGCAGAACTCCTTGGAGTGCCGTGACAGGTAACAGGACGACCGTTGAGTACCAGGCAACGCGGAGACGGCGACGCATGCCGTAGGCACTTCCGATCATGAGAAAACCGGTCAACGTGCCGGTGAACCCAGCCGTCCGTTGGATCTCGGGCGGGATGAACTCCGCGAGTGGCCCGACGACGGATTGGGCGCTAATATTCGCTACGCCAGTCACCACAGAGAGTAACGCGATAGCAGTAGTAAGCGTTACAGTCAGACCTAACCCCAGTGCTTGCCAGCCAATCCAGCGATTCCGGAGCCGCGACAGAAATGGCGAATTCATGCGCTTGTTGAACCTCGACTGGCTTCGGTAATGACTTCGACTTCGATTCCCGTGTTGTCCTCTATGAACTGTTCAGGATTCTCCTCGATATCGAGAATTGCTTCGAGAAGCCGTTTCCATCGATCCCGACGAGATTCGCTGAGGAGGATGTAGTCCATCTCTAGTTGAATCGCCGCTTCGATGATCGCTTCTTCGACAAAAAACCCGTCTCGTACGACGTAACTCGCATTGATTCCTTTAAACGCAGATTCAACTGCCTCTCGCAACGACTGTCGGCTTATACGCCGGCCTTTCTGTACCTCGTTCAAATGGAAGAGTAGCAGCTCCGAATCGTCAAGCCCATTTATGAGATCGATACCGCGTTGGATTGCACGTTTGTTGACGTCCGTGAGCGGATATTGGACTGGGATGAGAATTTTCATGTTATCTCATTATAACTGGCTACCGCATCGAGGACAGAACCGTACTGACGAGAGCACGGGATGTAGAAATTTGATTTCGTATTTGTACCCACACTCACTACACTCGTGAATCGGAGCCTCACGAATCCAGATCGTACGGTTGGGTTCTGGTTCCTTCTTCCGGATCTTCCCCATATCGGAGAGACGTTCCAAGAGGTCTCGAATGCGCTGTTTCGGTGTATCGTATTTCGATGCGAGCTCGCCCGTAGTGTATGGTTCAAGCACCTCCATCTCGTCATGGAGATCATCCGGTGAGAGACCACTGTTATTATTTTCTCCCATCACTCGATTCGTACTGGACCTGCTCGCATAAATACACTCACGAGCAGGTGCAAGACCAGGTCCCGGTGATTTGTGGGAATCAGTCAGAGAGAATTAATCGGTTCTGCTAGAACTATCTACGGCTCACCAACAGTATAATTCCGTTCTCACCGGTGGATAATCTGACGGACCTTGTTATTATTTGGGTAGCCGACCGACAATCGGTATGGCTGTTTACAAAACGGATTTGCCGGGGGTCGGTCGCAAATTCGACCTAGAGTTATCTGACGATACGCTCGCCTCAGTCGTCGTCCACCACGATGGTCGATGCGAACTCTACCGACGTCCCAACCAAGAGGCCAGCGGTGAGAAGCTCCTCGATTTGACCGGTGAAGAGGCCAACAAGCTCGGATCGATCCTCGAAGGAGCGTACTTCGAGTCTGTCGCTGTTGACGAGTTGACGGTCCCCATAGGCGATGCCATTATTGAATGGGTTGAGATTCCCGAGGATTCACACCTCGTCGGCGAGACGCTCCGAGAGAGCGAACTAAAACCACGGACAGGGACGACCGTAATTGCCATCCAGCGTGAGAGCGAGACTATCTCGAACCCGGCAGCCGACTTCGAGTTCACTTCCGGAGACATTCTCGTCGCTATCGGCACGCGTGAGGAACACCACGAACTCACCCAAATAGTTCGGAGCAGCTCCTGACTTCCAGACTACTTGACTAAGTATCTGTCTGCCACACGTTCAACGAGGTGAGCGTTTCTCATAAGCATGGTTCCAATGACACCCGTCAGGAGAACGTACCCGACGGTAAACGCAGGGATCGTCTCTCGGAGTGCCTCTGTCGTACCTGCCGTCACGAGAAACGCTGCGATCACCAACGAGAACTCGCCACGGGGGGCGAGTGCACTTGCCATCCGTGACGCTTGTTCGACTGAGAGACCGTAGCTACGCCCGGCAAAGAACCCGCTGACGAGTTGGCCGCTCAACGTGACGACAGCTGCAACGAGGACGAACCCAGCGACAGAGACGACCACTCGCGGATCCGTCTGGAGACCGATAACGAAGAAAAACACCGCAGCGAAGAGATCTCGAGTCGGGACGAGCAGTTTTTCAATTCGCAAGACATGGCTAGTCTGTCCGAAAGCTGCCCCGACAACGAACGCGACGATTGCATCGCTGATGCCAGCGACTAGCCCAACTCCGGCCACAAGTGCTGTCGCCCCAAGTACGCCGAGCACGAATAGTTCGTTCGACTGGATGGTGAATGCTCGGTCGATCCACTCCCCGCCGTAGTAAGCGACGAGCCCGAGTACGAGGAGGGCGACCGCCG
Organism: Halorubrum wangae; assembly: GCF_051194135.1. Taxonomy (NCBI): domain Archaea; kingdom Methanobacteriati; phylum Methanobacteriota; class Halobacteria; order Halobacteriales; family Haloferacaceae; genus Halorubrum; species Halorubrum wangae. The sequence goes on from NZ_JBLZNH010000001.1 coordinate 78,311, forward strand.
CTTGTCCAAGTGTTCGCCCGAGGGACACGACATCGGCTGCGCCGAGAATGACTGCCGACAGGACCGCAAAGACGGCAGCAGTGAGAATATCCTCGATCACGATGACACCGAGGATTGCCTCGCTTTCCGGGTTGACGATCCACTCTAGGTCGATCAGCGACTTGGCGATGATTACCGTCGAGGAATTGAATACGATTAGACCGACGAACAGCGATTCCAGCAGCGTGAAGCCGAAGAGGAGACCAACAAGGATACCCAGTGGAAAGCTGACACCGACGTCGATCGCACCGGCACGCGCGAACTGTGTTCGTTTCTGAATCAACGATGTCAGACTCAGTTCAAGCCCGACAAAGAACAACAGGAGTACGACTCCGAGGTCAGCCAGTAGCCGAATAAACGCTGGCGATTCAACGAGCGTGAACGAGAGGCCTCCGATCGACGGTGCGAACGGACCAATTAGAATCCCGACGATAATGTACGCTGGAATCACCGACTGACCGACATGGAGGGCAATCAGACCACCGACGGTAAGAACGGTCAGAAAGAGCCCGGCAGTAAGTACGAGGTTCGGAGTGACCACAGCTAAGAACAAGGTAACCCAGCCGAGATGAATTACTGTTCCGATGTCACTGAGAGTGGTATTGGCAGCAAATTACCAGAATTGGATTCAGTCGTGTGATGAATTCGGAGCGAGAAGCTTCTCTAACGCGTCGTGTGTATTCTCCTCTCCGACAACTACGAGAACATCTTCCGCAAGCAACTCGGTTCCGGGGGTCGGGTTTGCAATGGTTTGATCGCCACGCTCGATGGCGAGAATCGAGACGCCCGTCTGCGTCCGAACGCCAACATCACCGATCGTTCGCCCGACTACGGGGGATTTCCGAGGGACGGAGATCCATTTGATCCGTGCGTCCGAGAGCACGTTGTCGAGATCCTCGCCAACTGGTTCGAAAAACGTTCCGTCGAATATCTCCGCGAGTTTCTGCGCATCGCGTTCGCTCGTGGTAAAGAGTTCCTCGCTGTCCGCGTCGGCATCATCTCGCCAGAACACGTTTCGCTGGCCGTCGTTATGAATGACGACAGAAAGTGCTCTTCCGTCCGAGAAAGACACTTGGTATCGTCGTCCAACGCCAGGAAGTTGTGTCTCAAATACTTTCATACATACATCCGTTCAACTGGGGTAATGATTGTTTGGCCCAGACTCGTCGAAGACGAAGAGTCTGTCACTCCGTCTCAAACGATTCTTGACTATATTTCAACTCCCGTCCATTTCGACAAACTGGATCACTACTGCTACGACCACACCGGGGACGGAGAGGGTCGATGATCGGTACCGTTTCCGACACCCAATGCCGCGACTGCGACGCACTCTTGATCGACGAAGGCACCGTGTCTCGATGCTTGGATTGCGACGGTGTGTTCTCAAAAGAATTCGGGGTGACGAGCGATGAGTGAGCGTCTACACCGCCGTTGTAACTACTGTGCTGCATCGATTCACGCATCCTTCTCGGACGTGGCCCAGACACGGTCTCAGGTGTCTGTAAGAACCATCACGATTCGATTCTCTCCAAGTTGGGCACTGCAAGAGCAGTATTCTCCTATCAGCCAGTTCAGTCACGCAACAGTGACACGAAGGACGGCGAAACTCGGAACACGACCTTGAGAACCTTACTCTGTCACGCGCTTACCCCACTCCTCCGGGTTCGGATCGTAACTGGGGCCGACGAAGAACTCCATCGCTCCCGGCTGGCTATCGACCGTGAGTTCATTCCCGTTAATCATCTCACCGTCGAGACTGAACTGGACTGGCGCCCCCTCGTGCGTTACGTGGAGGTGTGACGTCTTCAGCCGCGTGAGGTGCGTGGCGTTGCGACGGAGCAGTTTGTCAGCAGCGCCCGCCGTGAGATAATTGAGCCTCGGTACGTCCTCAATAATGACGACGTTCACCTGTCCGTCCTCCATGTTCGCCTGACTCATTCGTTCACCGGGGAATCGCCTCCCATTCCCAATCAGTAACATCAGCGCATCTCCGGTCCAGGCGGGGTCGCGGTCGGACCCCACTGAGACGTGTAGTTTCAGACTCTCGAAGTCCTGAGACAGCGACATAGTCGTAAGTACGTACGCCAACACGCCGAGTCGTCGCTTGCGGGCAGGGGTCGTCTTCGCACTCGCGTCCGCGGTCAGACCACCGACACACGAGTTCAGGAACGGGCGATCGTTCGCCATTCCGATGTCGAGCTCACGCGCTTCACCGGATTCGATCACCTCGAACGCGTGCTCGACGCCACGGACACCGATGTTGTCCGCGAAATCGTTCCCGGTCCCTGCCGGGATGACACCCAGCGAGACATCGTCCAACTTCCCCGCTTCGAGTACGCCCGTGAGCGTCCCATTCAGCGTTCCGTCACCGCCGCAGGCAACGACAGTATCCGCGCGCTTCGACGTCTCGGCCGCAAGTTCGACCGTGTGGTCGCCCCCGTCGCTATCCAGAACCTCCCAGCCGCGCTCGATAGCCATCTCCCGTGCTATCTGGGTTCGCTTCCCGTCTCCGCTGCGAGGATTTCTGATGACGACCGTTCCTGACCCACTCATACCACCCCGTGACGCCACGCCCTGAAATGGATAGCGACGACGCCCTGATCATCTGACTACTTCGGCTCCCCGTGATCGTATCACTGTCAGTCAACACGGGTGTTTTATCATGAGCGCGCGACCAGAACGACTGTGTTCGATTGCGACCTGCATACGCACAGTCGGTTCTTTCACCGCGCTCCCGAGTTCGCGGCTGGCTACGACCCCCATAGCGTACGGGCAACGCTCAGGATAGCACGCCGGCGCGGACTCGACGGAGTCGCAGTGACGAACCACGACTTCTTTCGGCGCGAAACCCTCGTTAGCGATGCCTGTATCCCCGGTATTGAGATATCGACGACGGAGGGCCACCTGCTCGTTATCGGCCCGAATCCACCCGAACGCACGTATTCCGGTACCCTTTCTCCTGAAGAAGCCGTCGAACTCGCACACCGGCACGACTGCGTCGCAATCGTCGCCCACCCGTTCCGGAACAGTCGCCTTCGGGAGAGCGACGCGGACTTCGACGCGATAGAGATCAACGGGAAACACCCGGAGCATCGGAAGCGAATCCAACGTATCGCGAGTGACCGCGATCTGCCAATCGTCGGCGGCAGCGATGCACACTTCCCCTTCGAGGTCGGACGACTCTCAACTCGACTGGACATTGATCAGTTCACGCCGGAAGCAGTGGTCGACGCAATCCGGGACGGCCGCGTCGAACCGGTCGTCCGCGACGGTCGCTTGACGCGGGCCCTTCGGTTAGTGTACTCGAACATCCACAGACTGCGTGGGCATCTATAGTCGGGACCAGTGTTTCAGCCGCATCAGCGGTGCCGTCAGGTGTAACTGCGGGACCGGTCAGATCTCGAACAGCCAGAGTGACCCACCGATCGACGGCGGGGCGGTGCTCAGGATGACCGCCGTGGCTTCGCGTCGATACAGGGGTCCGTAACTGAGGACCGCACCGATCAGCAGGAGAGCCCACACCGGCGGGTATCAGGGAGAACAAGAGCGCGAAGAGACCCCACGGCTGCACCGTATACGTGGCAGTCGCCGGCCCGAACACCGGATCGAGTTAAAAATCGGTCCAAACGAGGCGACGATAATTTCGATTTCAAGAGCCCCCATCGTCATGATCGTACGCTTCGAGGAACTGCGACTATCGCGTTGTGGAACCGGGTTTCCCAAACGACGCGACTCGTTCAGCCACGGCGAACGCAGTCGGTGCAGTCGACGCGTGGTCGCGTCGTTCTCGGGGCACCGAACTCGTCCGACCTCCAGCGAGTCGCACCGCGCGTCGCAGCCATGTGTGTCATTTTTTATCATGCGACTCTACAGTGGTGTATGGACTGCACGCAGTACCGCGATGCCGTCGTCGAGAACGGGAGAAAACACGGGTTTGAACCGGTCGATGGAGACACAAACGGGTTCGATCATGTGTGGGAAGCCCGCGACGAGGACGACTCGATCGGAGCGGTCACCATTCTCGCCACGCTCGTCGACAACGACCCGGACCTGGGCCCGGACGACATCGTCACGACCGCCGACGCGTTCCGCGACGTCCTCGTCGACCACCTCGACGCCCGAATCGAGTCGGTGACCCCGCTCGGCTACGTCGTGTTCCCCGTCGCTGACCCCGACCCGGCGCTCATCGACGCGGCGTGCTCGTACACGGTCGCTCGCCGGCGGACCAACGTCTTCCCCATCGTGTACGACTGCGAGGCAGAGACGCTCCACCGACACGAGGTCCCGCGACTGAAGGGACGCGGCATCTACCGACGACAGGCCGAGGACACGGAACGACTGTTCGACGCGTGACTCGCGGCGTAAAAACGAGACCGACCGCTCAGATCAGGCGTTCGGCGATCCGACCTGGCCTATCGGGGAGCCCTCGATCACCGCTCGAAGGTTCTCGATGCCTGCCTCGTTGTCGATGATAGGAACCGCGTAAACGACCGCGCTGTCCTCAGGGACGTCGTGGGCGTCCACGAGGACCTCGAAGAACCGCTCCGCGTCGGCGAGGTCGAGCACCGTCCGGGTGCTTCCGCGTTTCACACCGACCGCGGCCGGGCCGTCTGGACTGTTGCTCTCCGTGGATTCGTCGCCGGTGCCGTCGCTCACTGTTACTTACTCGCACATGAAGCGATTCGGACGATGGAGACGAGACTGATCCGGTGGTCCGCGGGAGTAAACGGCCGATCGTGTCGCGGGGCGTCGAACCCCTCCAACCGACGCGTCAGCGCGTCGACCGCGTCGGGGGCGACCCAGCCGAGTTCGGCGTAGTACGATAGTGCGTCACGGCTCCGCAGGTGGCCGCCGACGTCGACGAGGTAGCCGAGCCACTCGCCGACCTCGTGTTCTGCGTCCGGTGAGGCCGGGATCGCCCGCAGATACGGGCGGTCGCCGGCGTCGGCGGGTTTCGACCCGCCGCCGGACAGCCGCAGCCCTCGCTGACGCTGGAGCAGCTCGGTGAACGCGGCCGAGCGCGCGGCCTGCTCCGCTCGGCTTCGGTTCGGCTGACGAAGCGACCGCCCCCGAGGCGCTTCGCCTCCGCCGTCACGCGGTGCATCCGCGATCCGGCGTAGCTCCCGTCCGTCGTATCTCCGTGGGTTCAAACTCATATTCCGTCCATCTTCGCGTTCGTACGGTCTTCCTCGCGATCAGTCTATATGATAGTTGCTCCGCCGTTATCACCGCTGAGAAACTATTTGCCAGGGGCTGACGGGGCGAGACCTGACTCACAGTCACCTCACCGTTTTCCCGCGTGTGGCCCTTCCGACACGCGTGAAATGAACCGTCGGTCGGATCGACGCGCTCGCCCGGATCGTAGGGGGCGTTGTGGTTCCTGTCCTCGTGGTCCTCGCGGTCCTCGCGGTCCTCTCCGCAAGCGGTGAGGTGCGTGTTCCGGTCGTCTCAGCGGTCGGACTCGGGGTCGGCGGCGCGGTGTTGATTCTCGAAGGCGCGACGCGGCGATGTCTGCTGTATCGGCTCCTCGCATCGATCGCTGCCCGGTCGAGTGACCGCGACGGGCGACTACTTGACCATTTCTCGACCGACGACCGCCTCCATGTCTAGTTCGTACAGAGAGAATCCGACCTGCTCGACCGCCTCGTCGAACAGGCGAAACGGCGGGAACCACTCGTTGAGCGTCTCCTCGTCGACGTCCTCTCGCCACACTCGGAGCGGACCGCGGACCTGAACGCTCCACGACCCGGTCGCCGAGTCCTCGTAGCACACGAACGTGGCGGTCTCAGTCGTCTCGATGTACTTTCCTTTCTCGCTGTCGTCGTCGTGCTTGCTCACGCGGAGGAGGAGCCGTTTGCCGTCGTAGTGGTAGCTCAGCGGGACGGCATACGAGTCGTCGCCGTCCGCAAGCGCGAGGACGCCGTGCTCACCAGCCCGGAGGCGCTCGTCGACGTCGGACTTGGACATTCCGCTCGTGTAGACGTACTCTACGTGCTCCATACGGACGATACGCGTCGAAGGGACAAATAGGCACCTCAGATGTCAATGAGTGCTCACGTTCGGCAGGCCGAGCACGGCGATGGATCGCCGCGCTACGCGCTCCCGTCCGCGTCGTTCTCGTTCCACGGAAGCGGCTCCGTACACCAGTGACAGAAGTCGAGTTCGGCGTCGGTCTCCTTCCCGCAGTTCGGGCACTCGACCTGCATCGGCTCCTCGTCCTCTCCGGTGACTGCGGTCACCGCCGAGCCGGCGGCGCGTCCCTCGTCGTCCGCGCTCACGGCGCGGCGACGGACCGCCTCCGCGGTCGCGTCGACGCGGTTCCGCTCGGCAACGTCCGCCCGCCCGACGACGTAGGCGTCGATCGACGACAGCACGGTGAGGAGAGCGATCGGAAGGGTGACCTCCGGCGGGAGCGCGGCGGCGGCGTCCGCGGCCTCGCCGGGCATCACGAAGCCGCTCCCCGTGTCGACGTCGTAGAGCGTGAGCAGCGCCACGCCGCCGCCGACGATCGTCACGTGCCACAGCAGCGCCCGGCCCCAGCGCCGTAAGACGAGGTGTCCGAGGCCCGGGAACGCCAGCGCCAGCACGGCGGCGAGGACGGGGCGCAACTGGTCTCGCATACGACCCGGGTTTGAGTGGGGACTATTTACCGCCTGCGGTGTCGCGACTCGCCTCGGCGCGGATAACAACCGTTAATCGACGCCCCGTCGTCCGATCCGCCATGAGTAGGCAGCGGGCGACCGCGTTCGTCCCCGGGCACGTCACGGCCTTCTTCAGCGCGCATCCGGCCGAGCGTCCCGCGGCCGCCGGATCGCGAGGGGCCGGACTCACCCTCACGGACGGAGTGACGGTCCGGGTGTCGGCGGGAACCGAGGTCGGCTCCGCCGACACCGGGGTCCGTGCGATCGACGGCGAGCAGGGGACGATCGGGGCGGTTGAGGACGTTTTGGCGGAACTTGGCGCCGGCGCGGGGGGCGACCGGCGGGCGGTCGACGTCACGATTGAGACCGACATCCCGATCGGAGCCGGGTTCGGCGTCTCCGGGGCGGCGGCGCTCGGCGCGGCACTCGCGGCCAACGACGCGCTCGACCGCGGCCGGTCGGAGAACGAACTGATACGGATCGCGCACGAGGCGGAGGTGAGCCGTGGCACCGGTCTCGGCGACGTGGTCGCGCAGGCCCGCGGCGGCGTCCCGATCCGGTTACGGCCCGGCGCGCCCGGCATCGGAGAACTCGACGGCATCCCCGCCGACGCCCGCGTCGAGTACGTCACGTTCGGCGAACTGTCGACCGAGGCAGTGCTGGGCGGCGACACGACCGCCCTCTCCGCGGCCGGCGGAGACGCGCTCGACCGGCTTCGCGGTGACCCGCGACTCCCGACGCTGATGGCCGCGGCCCGCGAGTTCGCCCGTGAGGCGGACCTCCTCGTCCCCGAGGTCGCCGAGGCGATCGACGCGGTCGATCGGGCCAGCGACGATTCGAGCGAGGGGGCCCACGCCGCCGGCGCCGCCATGGCGATGCTCGGCCGCACCGTCTTCGCGCTCGGCACCGGCCTCTCAGACGCGGGTTACGACCCCGCAGTCTGCCGGATCGACGCTGCGGGCGCACGTCTCGTCGAGCGGTAACGCTCTCCGCGGTGGCGTGCGCGCGACCCCTCTCGCGCCCGCCGACGAACAAAGCTTTACCGCGTCGCCCGCCTATCTCCGGCAAATGGTACTCGACGACCTCGGTTCGTCCCTGCGGGGCAGCCTCGACAAGCTCCAGGGGAAGACCAGACTCTCCGAGAGCGACGTCGAGGAGATCGTCAAGGAGATCCAGCGGTCGCTCCTCTCCGCCGACGTCGACGTCTCCCTCGTGATGGAGCTGTCCGACTCGATCAAAACGCGCGCGCTCAACGAGGAGCCGCCGGGCGGCACGACGGCGAAGGACCACGTCCTCAAGATCGTCTACGAGGAGATGGTCGAGCTGGTCGGCGACTCCACGGAGCTCCCCTTGGAGAACCAGACGATCCTCCTCGCCGGCCTCCAGGGGTCGGGGAAGACGACCTCCGCCGCGAAGATGGCGTGGTGGTTCTCGAAGAAGGGGCTCCGCCCCGCCGTCATCCAGACGGACACCTTCCGACCGGGTGCGTACGACCAGGCGAAGCAGATGTGCGAGCGCGCGGAGGTCGAGTTCTACGGCGACCCCGACAACGACGACCCCGTCGACATCGCCCGGAAGGGGCTGGAGAAGACGGAGCACGCCGACGTCCACATCGTCGACACGGCCGGGCGTCACGCGCTCGAAGACGATCTGATCGCGGAGATCGAAGAGATAGAGTCGGCGGTCGATCCCGACCGATCGCTCCTCGTCTTAGACGCCGCGATCGGGCAAGGCGCGAAGGAGCAGGCCCGGCAGTTCGAGAAGTCGATCGGTATCGAAGGCGTGATGATCACCAAGCTCGACGGGACCGCGAAGGGTGGGGGCGCGCTGACGGCGGTCAACGAGACCGACTCCTCCATCGCCTTCCTCGGGACCGGTGAGACGGTTCAGGACATCGAGCGGTTCGAGCCCTCCGGGTTCATCTCGCGGCTGCTCGGGATGGGCGACCTCAAGCAGCTCTCCGAGCGCGTCGAGCGCGCTATGCAGGAGGCTCAGGAGGACGACGAGGACTGGGACCCCGAGGACATGCTGAAGGGGGAGTTCACCCTGAAGGACATGAAAAAGCAGATGGACGCGATGAATCGGATGGGCCCCCTCGATCAGGTGATGGACATGATCCCCGGCATGGGCGGCGGGATGATGGACCAGCTCCCGGACGACGCGATGGACGTCACCCAAGACCGGATGCGCAAGTTCGAGCGGATCATGGACTCGATGACCGACGAGGAGCTGACGAACCCCCGCGTCGTCGGCCAGTCGCGCACCGAACGGATCGCCCGCGGCTCCGGCACCGACGAGGAGACGGTCCGGCAACTGCTCGAACAGCACTCCATGATGGAACAGACGATCAGTCAGTTCCAGGGCATGGGCGAGGGCGACATGCAGCGCATGATGAAGAAGATGGGCGGCGGCGATGGCGGTCTCGGCGACATGATGGGCGGCGGCAAGGGGCCGTTCTAAGCCGACGGTCAGCACGTTTCCCGCGGTCGGACCTACCGGCAGACGCCGAGCGCTTCAGACCTTTTATACGGGCGACCGGGTAAGAGCGCCCGATGGACATCCGGCGGGTTGGCGACTACGACGTGCTGATCCTCGTCTCTCTCATCTGGTTCCTCGGGAAGTTCGTCCGCTACCTCTTTCCGCCGCTGTTCGGGCCGCTCCAGTCGACGTACGGCGTGAGCAACGCCACCATCGGGGCCGCGTTCTCCGGGTTCATGATCGCGTACGCGCTGATGCAGTTCCCCAGCGGCGCGGTCGCCGACCGCATCGGACCGGTCCGCGTGATTGTCGCCGGCGCGTCGGTCGCGGGAGTCGGCGCGCTCGCACTCGTCTTCGACTCCCCGTTCGCGGCGCTGGTCGCCGCCATGGTCGTCATAGGCGCCGGCACGGGCGTCCACAAGACCGTCTCCGTGCGCCTCCTCGCCCGCGTCTACCCGGACCGGACCGGGCGGATGCTCGGCGTCCACGACACGCTCGGGGCGCTGAGCGGTATCGTTGCCCCCGCGGTCGTCGTGGTCTTCCTCGCGCCCCCCGCGGCGCTCGCGCTCGTCCTCGCCCGCTTCCCGATGGCCGACTGGCGCGTACTCTTCTTGCTCACCGGGACCGCCGCCGTCGCGCTCGCGGTCGTCTTCGGGCTTCGGATCCCCGGGCGCCTGCCGGCAGACGTCGAAACGGCGAGCGACGAGGGCGCCGAGCCGGGGGCGCTCGACTACCTCCGGCTGTTCCGGAACCCGCGGTTCTCCGCGTTCGTACTGGTGACGATCGGTTTCTCGTTCGCGCACAACGGACTCGTCGCGTTCCTCCCCCTGTACCTCTCGCGCGAGGTCGGGCTGGCGGTGACGACGGCGAACCTTCTGTACTCGGTCGTGTTCGCCGTGACGTTCGTCCAGCTCGTGACCGGCGATGTCTCCGATCGCGTCGGTCGCTTCCCGGTGATGGTGGCCACGCTCGGGCTGGCGGCGACGGCCCTCGCGGCGTTGGTGACGCTCCCCGGTGTGGGCGTCGGCGTGGTCGCCATCGGGGTCGTCGTCGCCCTGTTCGGGCTCGGCTCCCACGGGTTCCAGCCGGTCCGGAGCGCCTACCTGATGGAGGTCCTTCCCGACTGGCTCGCGGGCGGCGGGCTCGGCGTCGTCCGGACCCTACTCATGGGCGCGGGGGCGCTGGCCCCGGCGGTCGTCGGAACCGTCGCCGACACCGCCGGCTTCCGTCCCGCGTTCGCGCTGCTCGCCGGGTCGATGGCGCTGGCGGCGATCGTGGCGGCCGGGCTGTGGCTCACCGAGTGACGCGCGGTCGCGTTCTCGACGCGTCCGACTTCGACCGTCAGCCGCGTTCGCTCCGCCACTGACCGTGGCGCCTCCGGAGCCCGTCGATAGTTTCACCACATGGTACGTCAATGCCCAGCCACCAATGGACACCGATCGGTCGGGCGTCGGAAGCGGTCGTCAAGAGCGGACACCCCCCACGTGCGGCGTGTTCCGAGCGCGTCACTTCGAACGAGCGCTCGGGCGGTCGGAAGTGACTCGACGGCCGAGCGGGGACTGGCGATGACCGACCACGGCAAGATCCTGGAGGGAATCAAGGTGGTCGATCTCTCCACGTTCGTCACCGGCGGGTTCTGCTCGGCGATGCTCGCGAACCAGGGGGCGGAGGTCGTCAAGATCGAACAGCCCGGCTACGGCGATGCCGTCCGCCACTCCGGGCCGCCGTTCATCAAGGGCGAGTCGCCGTACTACTGGTCGCTGAACTACGGGAAGCGGAGCCTCGAGCTCGACTTAAAAAACGACCGGGCCAAGGAGGCGCTGTACGAACTGGTCGAGGAGGCGGACGTGTTCGTCCAGAACTTCCGGCCGGGGACGGCCGAGCGACTGGGCGTCGACCACGAGACGCTCGCCGAGCACAACGACGACCTGATCTACCTCGCCATCTCCGCGTTCGGGCAGACCGGGCCGTGGAGCGAGCGATCGGGGTACGATCTGCTCATCCAGGGGATGAGCGGGATCATGAGCGTCACCGGCGAGGAGGGCCGACAGCCGGTGAAGGTGGGACTGCCCATGACGGACCTCATCACGGCGATGTGGGCGGCGTTCGGAGCGGTGACCGCGCTCTATCGCCGGGAGCAGACGGGTGAGGGCGAGTACATCGACCTGGGCATGCTGGAGGCGACGCTGCCGTGGCTCACCAAGCAGGCCGGAATGGTGTTCGCCGGCGAGGAGACGCGGCGAATGGGGACGAAAGACCCGGTGCTCGCCCCGTACCAGACGTTCGAGACGAAGGACGGGTACATCAACGTCTGTATCCTCAACGAGAAGCTGTGGGGCGAGCTCTGCGAAGCTATCGACCGCCCGGACCTACCGGCGGACGATCGGTTCGAGGTCAACGCCGACCGCGTCGACCACTTGGACGAACTGGAGGCCGAAATCGAGGCGACGCTCACGGAGCGAACCACCGACGAGTGGATCGAGGTGATCGCTGAGGACGCCGGCGTCCCGGCCGGGCCGGTGTACGAGGTCGAGGAGGCTCTGAACAACCCCCAGATCGACGCGCGAGGGACGGTGACCGAGATCGAACACCCGGAACTCGGCGAGATCCCCGTGATCGAACACCCGCTGCGGTACGAGGGGGCCGAGAGCGGTTTCGATCGCGCGCCGCCGCTTCTGGGCGAGCACAACCGCGAGGTCTTCCGCGAACTCGGCTACTCGGACGCGGAGATCGACGAGCTGGCGAGCGAGGGCGTGTTCGGCGACGACGACGCGTGAGAAGATGTCCGTCGCCGAGACGGTGACGCTGGCGGTGCCCGCGTCCGGACCGCGGTGCGACGAATCGGTGCGCCTATCCGACGGCCGTGTCACCCGGTGGTATGGCCGAACGATGGCTGTACGGTTGGGGGCTCGGATCGGTCGCATTCGGGGGCGCGTCGCTCGTCGTCCCGCTGTATGTCGTCGACCTCGGGGGCGGTCCGTTCGTCCTCGGCGTGCTCGCCGCCGTCGCCGCCGTCGTCGGGTTCCCGGCGGCGCTCGGCGCCGGCCGGGTCGCCGACCGGACCGGGAAGCGCCGCGTGATGGTGCTCGCGACGCTAGCGCTCCTCGCGGCCGGACTCGCCGTGATCCCGCTCACGGATCAGGTGGCGCCGGTGATCGCCGCCAACGGCGCGATATGGTTCGCGTTCGCGGCGGCCACGCCAGTCCTGACGCTGCTCGCGGTCGCCGACGTCCCGGAGCGCGCCTGGAGCGAGCGGATCGCGCTGTTGAACCAGTATCAGGGCGTCGGCTGGGCGCTCGGACTGCTGCTCGGCGCGGTCTGGACCGGCGTGGGCGGTCGCTTCCTCCCGATGGAGACCGTTATCCGGTGGCTGTTCGTCCCGCTCGCGGCCGCCGCCGCGATCGGTCTCGTCCTCGGTGCTCGGACGCTACCCGCGGACCCCGGTCCCGGTGGCGACCGACGAGTCTCGGGGAACCGCCTCCGGCGCGCCATCCGCGCGGCCGACCGGTTTAGCGTTCGGAGCGCCGCGCTCCCGTTCACCGTCGGGCGAGCCGACTTCCGCGGACTCCACCCCCGGCGGTTCGTCGCGCGCTTCACGCCGACACTCGCGCTGTACTTCGCTGGCGTCTGTTGCTTTTTCGCCGGATTCGCGGTCTTCTTCGCACCGCTGCCGGCGTTCCTGACCGCGGTCGGATTCGGCTCCGACGGCGTGTTCGCGCTGTACCTGATAAACGGCGTCGCCGCCGCCGTCTTCTTCGGCGCCGCGGGGCGACTGAGCACCGACCGCGATGTCGTCTCCCTGCAGATCGCCTCGCTCTCGACGCGTGCCGTCGCGTTTCCGGTCGTCGCGCTCGTCGGCGCGGCGTGGGGCGTGACCTCGTTCGGATTCGGCGCCGCCGCGGCGGCCTTCGCGGTCATCGGGCTGACGTGGGCGGTGATCGCCGTCACCGCGGGGACGCTCGTCGCGAAGCTCGCGCCGGTCTCGATCCGCGGAGAGGCGCTTGGTACCTACGCCGCGCTCGGCGCACTCGCCGGCGGGGCCGGGAGCATCGTCGGCGGCTGGCTCGCCGCCGTGAGCTACGCCATCGCCTTCGGCGCCGCGGCCGGGCTGGTCCTCCTGGGGGCAGGGATCGTGTTCTTGACCAAGCGAGAAACCGCCGAGGCGGCGCCGTTCGCACGGTAGCGGACGTGGGGGCGGTCCGCGACTGGTCCGACCCGCAACCGAGCGCGCACGGAGACCGGCGGACAGTATAAGGAGCGCCCGACCGAACTCGGACGAAATGAGCCGGAACGACGAGGTCGCCGCTCTCTTGGAGGAGTTCGCGGACCTGCTCGAGGCGACGGGCGTCGAGTACAAGCCGACCGCGTACCGCCGCGCCGCCGAGAACGTCCGCGAGCACGCCCCGCCGATCGAGGGACTCGCGAGCGAGGGCGAAGACGCGGTCGCCGAGATTGACCGCGTCGGCGACGCGATCGCCTCGAAGATCGTCGAGTACATCGAGACCGGCGAGATCGAGGAGTTAGAGGCGCTTCGCGCAGATCTTCCGGTCGACATGGCCGGACTCACGGCGGTCGAGGGCGTCGGCCCGAAGACGGTGGGGAGTCTCTACGAGGCGCTCGGCGTCACCACGCTCGACGAGTTGGAGGCGGCCGCGGAGGCCGGCGAGATCCAAGAGGTGTCCGGGTTCGGTGCGAAGACCGAGCAGAACATCCTCGACAACATCCCGTTCGCCCGCGAGGCCCGGAAGCGGACCCGGCTCGGCGACGCGCGGCCCGTCGCCGACGAAGCGCTCGCGTACCTCGGCGACCTCGACGCGGTCGAGTCGGTCGAGGTGTGCGGTTCGATCCGGCGCTGGATGGCCACCATCGGCGACATCGACCTGCTCGTCGCGAGCGAGGCGCGCGAGCCGATCGTCGAGGCGTTCACCGAGTGGCCGGAGGCCGACGAGACGATCGAGGCGGGCACCGGGAAGGCGAGCGTCCGCGCAAGTGGGACCCGAGTCGACCTCCGGATCGTGGACGGTGAGGAGTTTGGCGCCGCGCTGCAGTACTTCACCGGCTCTCGCGCCCACAACGTCGCGGTGCGCAACCGAGCTATCGACCGCAACCTCAAGCTCAACGAGTACGGGCTGTTCGACGTGAGCGACGTCGACGATGCGGACACCGCGGCCGACGACGACGCAGAGGTCGATTCCCGGCGCGTCGGCGAGCGCGTCGCCGGGGCGACCGAGGTCGGCGTCTACGAGGCGCTCGACATGGCGTTCGTCCCGCCCGAGCTCCGCGAGGACGCTGGCGAGGTGGAGGCGGCCGCGGCGGACGAGCTTCCCGCCCTCGTCGAGACGGCCGAGCTTCGCGGCGACCTCCACACCCACACCGACTGGTCGGACGGCGGGTTTACGATCGCGGAAATGATCGACGCGGCGGCCGAGCGCGGCTACGACTACCACGTCGTCAGCGACCACGCCGCCGGGCCGGGAATCTTCGGGAACACCGGGCTCGACGAGGCCGCGATCGCCGAGCAGTCCGAGGCGGTCGCGGACGCGGTGAGTGAGGTAGAGGGCGCCGCGCTAGCGGGCGAGAGCGCCGACGCCGACGTCGCGGTGCTCCACGGGATCGAGGCGAACATCGACGCCGAGGGCGCGATCACCACCGCCGACGAGACGCTCGCCGGGCTCGACATCGTCATCGCCTCGCCACACTCCGCGCTGGACCAGGACGGCGAGGCCGCCACCGAGAGACTGATCCGCGCGGTCGAACACCCTCACGTCGACGTCTTGGGTCACCCGACCGGCCGGCTCATCAACAGGCGCCCCGGGATCACGCCCGATATCGAGGCTGTCGTCGCCGCCGCGGCCGACGCGGGCACCGCGATCGAGGTGAACGCGAACCCCGCCCGACTCGACGCCGACGGCGACGCCGTGCGCGCCGCGGTCGACGCGGGCGCGGCGATCGCCGTGAACACGGACGCGCACACGCCACGCGAACTCGACAACGCCCGGTACGGCGTCCACACCGCGCGGCGCGGCTGGGCCGAAACCGCCGACGTGCTCAACGCCCGCTCACTCGACGATCTCCGGATATTCCTCGACGACTGACGGCGGCTATCACCGCCGAGTTAGGAGTCAAGCCGGCGGGCACACTCACGGGGGAACAATTGACGTCCCCTTGAGTCCTGAGATCGAGGCGACGTTCCGGCACCTCGACGGGATCGGAGTCGAACACGAGCACGGGGTCGTCGAGGCGTCCCGCGAACGCTGACCCGTACGCTCACTCCGCGACGGAGTCCGACGACTCCGCGGAAGCAGGAGAGTCGAAGGAGTCGAAACACCGAGCGAGCGCCGAGAGGCGTGCATCGCGCCGCCGAACGATCGCCTCACCCGGGTCGTCGTACTCGAGGAACCCCGCCCCGGCGTCGATCCCCGTTCGACCCTCCGCCAGGAGCTCGTCGAACGTCCCGTGAACCGTTTTCGTGGTACTGAGGTGCGGGTACAGGTGTTCGGCCACCGTTCGAAACTGCTCAACGCCGGCCACGTCCATCGTTTCGAACGGTCCGATGACTGACGTCCGCCTGGCGTAACCGTCGCGGACCGCTGCGTTGATATCCTCGATCGACGCCACGTCTTCCTCGAGCAGGTGGAGACACTCCCTTATCACCGCGTTCTGGATCCGATTCCACACAAAGCCAGGGACGTCCTTTCGGACGAGAATCGGACGCCGATCGACCGACTCGACGAACTCGCGGATCCGGTCCATCGTCCGGTCGGACGTCTGGGAACCGCGGACGATTTCGACCGGCTCGAGCAGGTACGGGGGGAACCACCAATGACAGCCGACGACCCGGTCGGCATGGTCGGGGACGGCCGACTGAATCTCCGTGATCGGAATGCCCGATGTGTTGGACGCGAGGACGGCATCCTCGGGGGCGGCCTCCCCCACGGCCTCGAAGACTGCTTGTTTGATCTCGAGGTCCTCGGGGACGGTCTCGAGGACGATGTCCGCGTCGGCGACGCCCTCCTCTTGGGCCGTGGTGAGCGTTATCCGATCGAGGACTGCGTCCGGGGATCGGTCGGTGATATCACCCTCGTTGAGCTCGGTCACGGTGGCTTCGATCCGCTTGACCGCGTCCTCTAGGTTCGCCTCGCGGTGGTCGACGAGCGTCACGTCGTGTCCGTGGATCGCGAAGTGGACGGCGAACCCCCCTCCCATGTTACCGGCACCGATGACCGACACGTTGCGTCTCATCTCGTCCGGAGAGACCTTTCCACCAGGCGATAAGCGTTTCGCGGGTCGCGAACGACGAGGGTGACGCCGAACCGACCGTCCACGGCACACGCGTGCAGCTTCTCGGGGGGTCACCGGCTCCCCGTCCAGCGGACGACCGCCGTTCGGGATCGCATCGGGTCAGACCTCGACCAGGCCGAACACAAACGTCGGTAGGGATGTCCGCTGTGGTGCCGCACCGGGTTCGTAGACGGCATCTACTCCGCACCGACGGTGGTACACTTCTCCGACCGGTTTCACGGCACCTTCCGACACTGCTCTACGACCCACCGTCGATAGGCCCGCTAGATATTCCGCCCACCCGCATGTTTAACAGAGCGCCACGCCGTTCCCAGCCCATGCATGTCGCGATCATCGGTGGGGCCGG
This sequence comes from Halorubrum wangae, assembly GCF_051194135.1. Classification (NCBI taxonomy): domain Archaea; kingdom Methanobacteriati; phylum Methanobacteriota; class Halobacteria; order Halobacteriales; family Haloferacaceae; genus Halorubrum; species Halorubrum wangae. The sequence goes on from NZ_JBLZNH010000001.1 coordinate 95,117, forward strand.
AACGATCGGGAGCACGACGGCGTACACGCTGGCAGTCCAGCGCCCGGAGATCGACGTCTCGCTCCTCGACGTCGACGAGGACGGGGCGCGGGGCCACTCCATCGACATCCGGCACGCTCGGACGCTCGACCGCCTCTCGCAGTTCGGCCGCCCCGGACCGATGGGGTCGGTCACGGCCGGCCCGTCAGAGAGCGCGTCCCTGTCAGATGCCGATCTCGCGGTCGTGACGGCCAGCGTTCCCCGTCCCGCCGACTCCGCGAAGCGAGGGGGGCGAGCCGCGTTCCTCGACCGGAATCTCGAACTCGCGAGCACGATCGCTGCGGCGTTGCGCGAACACGACCCGATCCCCATCGTCGCCGTGAGCAACCCGGTAGACCGGATCGCCTACCGGATCTGGCGGGAGACCGGATGGGACCGATCGTACGTCATGGGGTACTCGCTCTCGGAGACCGCACGGGCCGCGGATCGGATCGCGTCGCTCCGCGACGCCCCCGCGAACGAAGTCTACTGTCCGATAGCGGGCGAACACGGCGAGCACGCTGTGCCGCTCTTCTCACGGCTCCGTATCGGCGGCGAGTCGGTGGCACTCACGGAGGCGGAGCGGACGACAGTCACGGACTACATCAGGGACGTCCCCTACGACGTGCTCGACCTCCGGGGGGCCGAAGAGACCTCTCGGTGGGTAACCGGTCAGGGAGTCGCCCGGCTCATCTCCGGGGTCACCGACGGTGGGTTCGGCGGCGACCCGATCGCCCTGTCCGTCCCGCTCGACGGCGAGTACGGGATTGAGGACGTCTGCTTGAGCGTGCCGGTGGAGATCTGTCGACACGGAGTCGACCGGATCCTCGAGTGGGACCTGCCCGATCACGAACGTGATGGACTCCACGCGGCGGCCGAGTCGATCCGAGCCGACCTGTGAACGACCGCCGACTGAGCCGCCCGTCTGAGTTTTTATACTCCAGATCGAGTGTCGAGTTGCCGATCAACACACCACGAGTGACCGATAGCGGCGCGACCGGGAATAGGAACGCCATGGTCATGGTCATGACCCACTCGAAGGCGTCAGAACGGAACCCGCCGGCGAGGACGCGGTCGGAACCGTCGAAAAGCCGCCCCGAGCGTAACCGGTTTGCCCGCGACCCGCCTACGACACGTCAATGAACCGCGAACAGGCGGTCGACCGGCTGGAGACTCTCGTCGACCGCGTCGAGGAGGAGACGATGCCGGTCCCCGTCCGCGAGGTGTGGGCGTTCGGCGACGTTGCGCTCGGGCTCGACCCCGTCGAGCGCCTCGACGTCTACCTCACGAAGGACGTGATCATGGGCGGCGACGCCGACGCGGCCGCCGCCTTCGAGGCCGAGTACGGCGTGAAGGGCGTCGGGACCTCCGTCCGCGCCGAGTGGGCCGAGGCGAACCCGGACCGCGTGCGCACGAGCGACAACGGGTACGCCGCCCCGGAGAAGTGTCTCGCGGCCGAACTGGTCGACGATGACGAGCCGATCCACCTCGAAGTGTGTAACGCGAGCTTCGAGGATAACGTGCGCCAGCGCCTGAAGGGGGCGTTGGCCCGCGAGGCGTACGAGACGGTGCTCGACCCCCGCGGGGTCTGCCTGTGGGTCGACGGTGCCCGCGACGCGGAGGCGTTCGACCGCCTACGGGACGCCTCACTCGCCATGCCGACCCTCCCGGCTGCGCTCGGGATGCTCGGGGCCGACGAGGACGTGGCCCGCGAGGCAGCGGACGTGCTCAGACGGGAGCGTGCGGAACAGGAGGGCCCGTCGGTGCGCGGCGACATGGTGTAATAGCTGTCCGCCGCGCTCTCCGTCCGTCTGTACGTCGCAGCCGCTCGCATCGGTGCGATTCGGGTCCGACGACGACGTTCGAACCTCGTGCCGGAGCGCACGCCCCCGCACTGTCGCGCTTCCTCCGGTGCGTCGTCGTTCAGCGACGACCCCTCACGGCCGTCCGGTAGACTCTGCTGGGTCGCTACTGGCTGGGTTAGTAAAATGCTGGCTGGGGAATGCCTCTCGGTCACCGACGACCGGGACGCGGGCGTCACCTGAATTGACTTACTTCGCGCTGGGCTTCGTCTCTTCGGGCGACGACTGGCTGCTCCCGTGTTCCTTGTACGTGTTTATGCCGATGGCAGCGTTGATCGGACACTTCTGGGTCGTGGCGGTGGTCGTGAGTACCGCCCCGACCACGAACGCCGCACCGGCGAGGACGAGTCCGAGCGTCCCTCCCGCCAGCGTGACGAGTCCGGCGAACGCGGCGACGCCCACGAGTATCAGTATCGGGCCGAGCACGAACCGCGCGGTCCTATCGTATCCACCCACGTTTTTTTGCATAGTTGTTCAGCTCCTTACGGTAGCATATAGGATAGGTGACGTATTAAGCGTATCCGGTCCGGTCGAAATCGGCTGTCGCTGATCGTTCTCGATTGTGTGATTTTGTGTAGCATGCCGGGCGTGAAAGCTGTGCGAGAGTAATTTCGCCCTTCCGGGTGGTCGCTTGGAAGCGGGTATGGTCGAGTCCCACAGTCTCCGGCAGGCACACCTCTGCCGAACGTCTTGGCTGTCTGCGGCACTCCGCTTTCGTCGCTCGCTGAGGTTCAACGGATCCTCCGCGCTCGAACGTCATCCGGTCCGGTTCTGGGTTTTTCGTCGGAAGCCGATCACCGGACCCCTTTTTGCACGGTTCGCCGTGTGGACGGTATGCCAACGCCGACCGACCGCGTTCGTCGCGCGGAGCACTCGAGTATCCGGGTGATGTTCGACCTCGCACAGCGTCACGACGGCGACCTCGTCAGACTGGAGGTCGGCGAGCCCGATTTCGACACGCCAGAACACGTGATCGACGCGGCCGCGAGCGCCGCCCGCGGCGGCGCGACCCACTACACCTCGAACGCGGGGCTGCCCGAGTGCCGGCGCGCGATCAGCGACACGCTCGCGGCCGAGTACAGCGTCGAGCACGACCCCGACGAGGTCGTCGTCACCGTCGGCGGGATGGAGGCCCTCCACCTCGCGGTCCTCGCCACGGTGTCGCCGGGCGAGGAGCTGCTCGTCCCCGGGCCGACGTGGCCGAACTACGAGACGCAGGCGACGCTCGCGGACGGGACCTTCCGCGAGGTCCCGATGCCCGCCGAGACGGGGTTCGCCCTCGACGCGGACCGCGTCGTCGACGCGATGAGCGACGACACCGCGGCGGTCGTACTTACGACGCCGTCGAACCCGACCGGCCGCGTCTTCGACCCCGACGAGTGCCGGGCGGTCGTCGAGGCCGCGGCCGACCACGACGCCTACGTCATCGCCGACGAGGTGTACCTCGGACTCACCTACGACGGTCCCGCCCGAGGAATCGCTGCCTACACCGGTCACCCGGACCACGTGCTGACGGTCGGCTCCTGCTCGAAGCGGTACGCCATGACCGGTTGGCGACTCGGCTGGCTCGCCGGCGACCGCGACGTGATCGACGACGTGGTGACGATCCACGAGTCGACTACCGCTTGCGCGTCGAGCGTGGCCCAGCACGCCGCCATCGCCGCTCTCACCGGCCCGCAAGAGCCCTTCGAGGAGATGTACCGGGCGTTCGAGGAGCGACGCGACCTCGTCGTCGACCGAGTCGCCGATATCGACGGGCTCTCGTGTCCCCGCCCTGAGGGCGCGTTCTACGCCTTTCTCGACCCCGGCATCGACGCCGACGCTCTCGACATCGCGACGTACCTACTGAACGAACACGGCGTCGTGCTCGCGCCCGGCGACGGCTTCGGCGACACGGCGCCCGGGCGGCTCCGGCTCTCGTTCGCCAACTCCGTCGACCGGCTCCACGAGGGGTTCGACCGGATCCAGGCCGGGCTTGCGGAGTACTGAGGCCGGGGTATCGAGATCCTTCGTCGGAGTTGCGTCGGTTAGCACGACCCGCTCTGTCGGGATCCACAGTCTCGTCCGTGCGTATCGAGGGGCTCTCGACCCAGACATTAATTTGTTAGCTGAGTAATCACTCACCAATGGTCAATGTACGTCGGCTCGTGCTGGATCTGTTGAAACCGCACGACCCAGATGTCGTTGCGTTCGCCGAAACGCTGGCCGATTGTGAGGGCGTCGCCGGCGTCAACGTCGTGCTGATGGAGACCGATAAGGAGGTCCAAAACGTGAAGATGACGCTCGAAGGAGACGCCATCCCAGTGGACGTCGTCCACGACGCCGTCGATGATCTCGGCGGAACGGTGCACTCTATCGACGAGGTGATCTGCGGGGAGAGCATCGTCGAGGAAAGCAAAACGCCACAGGACTGAGCACGCCATGAGATCTCGTCTGACACGGCTGCTGGGCGCGCTGGAGCGCGACGACGTTCGCTCCATCTCCCGGCGGTACTTCATCTCGAACGGCTTCGACGGCGCGCTCACCAGCGTGGGCGTCGCCGTCGGCTCGTACCTCTCTGGCATCCCCGACGGCCTGACGGTTTTTAAGATCGGTATCGGCGCCGCGATCGGGCTCGGCACGTCCGGCGTCTGGAGCGTCTGGGAGATCGAACGTGCGGAAAAGCGGGCCGAGCTCAAGCGCATCGAGCGCGCCATGTTGACCGACCTCGACGAGACCCGGATCCAGCGTCAGAAGGCCGGCGCCCGTCAGGTGAACGCGCTGATGAGCGGTATCGGTCCGATCATCGGCGTCGTGTTTCCGATGATACCGTTCCTCTTCGAGGGCTCGGTTTGGGGGATGCGCGACGCCACGATGGTCTCCATCGGCGTCGCCGTCTCCATCCTCTTCGCGTTCGGCGCGTACCTCGCGGACATTTCCGAACAGGGCTGGCTCGTGGCCGGCGCCCGCATGGGTCTGGCGGGTATCGTCGTCGCACTACTGAACATCGTCCTCCCCGGCTGAGTATGCCCTGGCACGACCGACCCATCGACGGAGTGTTCGAGGCCGTCGACAGCGACGCCGACGGCCTCTCGACCGACGAGGCAGCGCGTCGGTTGGCGGCCGCCGGCGTCAACGAGATCGCCAGCGACGAGGGCCGCGGCGCTCTGGAAATCCTCGTCGCCCAGTTCACCAGTGGGTTGGTGCTCGTTCTCGTTGGCGCCGCGGCGGTCTCGGTCGTCGTCGGACACGTCGTCGACGCCGCCCTCATCGCGGTCATCCTGCTCGCCAACGGCGTCTTCGGGTTCGTCCAGGAGTACCGCGCCGAACGGAGCCTCGAGGCGCTTCGGGGACTGTCCGCCCCGAGCGTGACGGTCTACCGCGACGGCACGCACCGAGAGATCGATATCACCGACGTCGTTCCCGGAGACGTACTGGTGCTCACACAGGGGAGCGCCGTCCCGGCGGACGCCCGGCTCATCGAGTCGTCGAGTCTGCAGATCGACGAGGCACCCCTGACCGGCGAGAGCCTTCCCGTCGAGAAATCTCCGGACGCGCTCGGCAGTCAGACGCCGCTGGCCGAGCGCGAGAACATGGTCTACCGAGGGACGACCGTCACTCGTGGCCGGGGTGAGGCGGTCGTCGTCGAGACCGGTATGGCCACGGAGATGGGAGCCATCGCGACCGAACTCGCGACGGCCGAGACGCGCCGGACGCCGCTTCAGCGCGATCTGGATCGCCTCGGTCGGTGGATGGGGGTCGGCGTCCTCGTTCTCTCGGTGTTCGTGGTGCCTTTCTTGGTGTTCGGCGGTACTACCCTGTTATCCGCGGCGTTGACGGCCATCTCGCTGGCCGTCGCCGCTATCCCGGAGGGCCTGCCTGCGGTCATCACGCTGACACTGGCGCTGGGCGTTCAACGGATGGCCGACGAGAACGCGCTCGTCCGCACGCTCCCGGCCGTCGAGTCGCTCGGCTCCGTGGACGTCGTCTGTACCGACAAGACCGGGACGCTCACCGAGGGGAAGATGCACGTCACTCACCTCTGGGTCCACGACGAGGTGATCACCGGGGCGTTCGACCCCGGGGACGAGCGCGTCGGAACGCTGCTCCGAGTCGGGGCGCTGTGTAACGACGCCGACGACGAGCGCGGCGAGCCGACCGAACGGGCGCTGCGTCAGGCCGCCGTCGACGCGGGAATCGACGTCGACGCGCTCCGGACGGACGCGCCCCGCGAGGACGAAATTCCCTTCTCGTCGGAGCGCAAGCGGATGGCGACCGTTCACCCCGACCGCATCCGCGTGAAGGGGGCTCCCGAAGTCGTCTTGGAGCGGTCGACGCGCGTCTTGACCGCGGACGGCGTCGAAGCGTTGGACGACGCGACTCGACGGCGGATTCGAGAGCAGATAAAAACATTCGCCGACGACGCGCTGCGCGTCCTCGCGTTCGCCGACAAGCCGATCGACGAGGGCGGCGACCCCGAGGAGAACTTGGTGTTCGTCGGCCTCCAGGGACTCATCGATCCGGCCCGACCCGAGGTCGCAGACGCGATCGCCGAAACCCGACTCGCGGGCATCGACGTGAAGATGATCACGGGCGACAACCGACGGACTGCGAGGGCGATCGGCCGTGAGGTCGGCATCGACTCCGACGTCCTGACCGGCTCCGAGTTGGACGCGATGGACGACGCGGAACTTCGCGGTCGCGTCGAAGACGTGGACATCTACGCTCGGGCGACGCCCGGTCACAAGGTGCGCATCCTGCGCGCGCTCCAGCACGGCGGCCGGACGGTCGCGATGACGGGCGACGGCGTCAACGACGCTCCCGCGCTCAAGAACGCCGACGTCGGTATCGCGATGGGCGTTCGGGGGACGGACGTCGCCAAGCAGGCCAGCGATATCGTCCTCCTCGACGACAACTACGCGACCATCAAGAACGCTATCCGACGCGGGCGGACCATCCTCGACAACGTGTGGAAGTTCGTCGCCTACCTCCTGTCGGCCAATCTCGCGGAGGTACTGATCGTGTTCGTTGCGTCCCTCTTCGGCTATCTCGTCCTCCCCGCCGTCCAACTGCTCTGGGTCAACCTCTTGACCGACGGCCTCCCCGCACTCGCACTCGGGGCCGACCCCGCCTCCGGCGACGTGATGCGCCGGGAGCCGCGCGACGGCACCCACGGCATCATCGACCGATCGATGACGACGCTCATGGGCGGCGTCGCTCTGACGACCACCGCCGTCCTCCTCGCCGTGATGTTCCTCACGCTCGACGGCGCGCCCGCAGTGACGCCGTACGTCATGACGATGGTGTTCACCGGGTTGGTCGTCTTCGAACTCGCCAAACTGTACGTGGTGCGCTGGTCCCGCGGAACGCCGCTGCTGACGAACCGCTGGCTGGCGGGCGCCGTCCTCGCTTCGTTCGCGCTCCATCTGTCGGTGCTGTACACGCCGCTGAACCGGTACTTCGGAACGGTTCCGCTGGGCTCCGGCGACTGGCGGCTGCTCTTCGCGTCGCTCGCCGTCGCCCTTCCCGGGTTCCTCGGCGTCGCGTGGTACGTCCGCCGCTCGACCCGCAGACGCCGGACCGCACGGGACCGAACAGGTGCCGACCTGCGCGGTCGAGAGGATTCCGACCGGCCGAGGGGAACGACGGACCAGGGGGACGATGTTCGATGAATTCGCCCTGTTCGTCGCCGAGCGGCGCAACGTCCTCGTCTACGGCACTGCGAGGCTCTTGGCGATGATCATCATGCTCCTCACGCTCGATAACGGCCCTGCTCTCGATGGTCATCTCGAACACCGCGACGGTCGCGCGCTTCGTCCGCTCCCTTTTGCCGGCGTCTCTGGCGTCTTCGGCGTCTCCGGCGTCGACGGTCGCGAAGTCGCCGCGTCGGTCGGCTACGCCACCCGACCCACGGTCACGTCGAAGGGGACTCGTTCGACGCGCTCGTACTCTCCGTCGCCGATGGCGTCGACCACCTCGCGGCCCATCTCTCGCCAGCGCCGGCGGAGGTCGTCGTAGGCGTCCACGGAGGTCGCCGCCACCAACTCCTCGCGATGGTCGGCAAGCCCGGCGCCGGAGGCCTTCCGCGCGGCCGATTCGAGCGCCGGCTTTGCGTACGGCGCCGCGGTCCGCTTCTCGTGGACGTACCGCCGCGTCCGAACGTCGGTCACCCCGGCGTCGGCGAACGCCTCCCGCACGCGGTCGCCGAGGGCGACGTCGGTACCGACGCCCGTCAGGTACGCCTCGCGGGCCTCCCGTTCCAGCCGCTCTTCGGCGGGAACGGTGGAGCGCACCGTCACGTCGGCGTTGTTCGGTTCGATGGCGGCCACGAGGTCAGAGGAGACGCGCGCGAACTCTCGGACCGCGGCGGTCGGGTCGGGGAGATTTATCAGGAGGGCCTGACAGACGACGAGGTCGACGGCGTCGTCCGGGAGCGGGAGTCGCGTCGCGTCGCCCGCGACGTATGGGAGCCCGGTCTCATCGCACGCGACCGCCAATAGGTCGGGGTCGGCGTCGACGCCGATCACGGTCGCGTCCGGGGCCGCCTCCGCGTCGAGGACGCGGGTGAGCTCCCCGGTGCCGCAGCCGACGTCGAGGACGCGCCGGCGGCTCGACAGCGCGAGGTCCGCGAGGGCAGCCCGGTCGTCGGCCCACATCCCCTGCCGGGTGTGTTCGAGGTACTCCGCGGAGAAGCGTCGCACGGTCCCGCGTTCGGCGCGGGACGAATTAAACGTAGGGAACTCGTTCACCGGGGCCGAGACCGCCGCCGAGGCGAGGCGCGTCCGTCCAGCCCGGAAACGGCTTCAGCTCGGGTCGTTCTCGTCCATACCGCCGCTCCCGTCCCCGGCGAGGTCGACGAGGAGCGCGGCGGTGACGCCGGCGCAATACCCGACGAACGCGCCGCTCAGTCCGATCGCCGCGAACGCGACCGTCGCTCCCCCGAACGGGGCGTCGCCGCCCACGCCCGGCACGCCCAAGACGGTCCCGACGACGACGAGCGCGGTGAGGACGACCGCGGGCACCACGCCCACTGCGAGACACGCCGGGCCGCCACAGCGGGCGTACCCGCCCACGGCAGCGATCGGGGCCGGTGCGTAAAACACCAGGAGCGGCACGATCCGGTCGGTCAGCGCTGCCGCCGAGGCGATCTCCGCGCGTTCAGCGACGATCGCGACCGCGAGCGAGAGCGCCACGAGCGCGGTGAATCCGCCGACCATCGTGAGGGCCAACCGGCGACGACGACCGATGAGGAGCGCCTCCGTGGTAGTCATAGCCGTGGATCATGACGCAGAGTATATAAATGCGCGTCGGACGTTTTTAAGTAATCGAGGAAACGACGCTCTTTCGCGCCCCGAAACGGCTCAGTCGACCCGAAGCTCACGGACGCGTTCGATGTTCCACGCGAAGCTCTTCCCGTCCTCCGTCGGCGTCTCCAGCGCCAGCGGCACGTCCGCCAATTCCGGGTGGTTGATGATCCGTTCCATCCCCGCCTCACCGATATGCCCCTCGCCGATGTGGGCGTGCTCGTCCTTGTTCGTGCCGCAGGCGTGCTTCGAGTCGTTGAGGTGGATGTACTTGAGGTGCTCCAAGCCGACCACGTCGTCGAACTCCGCGACCGTCTGATCGACTGCTTCGGGCGTCGAGAGGTCGTACCCGGCCGCGAACGCGTGGGCCGTGTCGACGCAGACGTCGATATCGGTCTCGGTGCGGTCGATAATCCCGGCGAGGTGTTCGAAATCGCCGCCGAGTTTCGTCCCCGCCCCCGCGTCGCTCTCGATAAGTATCGTCACGCCGTCCGGCACGTCGATGTCGTCGATCACCGAGGCGGCGTTGTCGAGCCCCCCGTCGACGCCCGCGCCCGTGTGCGCGCCGAGGTGGACGTTGACGTACGGGATGTCGAGCGCTTCGGCCGCGTCGACCTCCTTCTGCATCGAACCGAGCGTCTTCTCGCGGAGCCCGTCTTTCGGCGTACAGAGGTTGACGAGGTAGGAGGTGTGGATCACCCACGGCCCCTCCAGATCGCGTTTGGTCCCCTCGCGGAACTGTTCGGCCTCCTCGTCGCCGATGTCCGGGTCCTGCCACACCTGCGGGGAGTGCGTGAATATCTGTCCGCAGTTGCCGCCGAACAGCTTCTGTCTGAACACCGCGTTCGCGATGTTTCCGTACGGCGGGGTTTCGGGATCGTTGGACGCTCTCGACCCGGAGATCGAGACGTGGGCGCCGACCTTGAGACTCATACTACCATCACCACGCGACCGACTGAAAAATCACCTTCGGAAACCGCGCGGCTTTTTTGATCGCCGGGCGTGTTTGCGGATCATGACCTCGCGATGGCCGAGGCCTTCGACGTCGTGTATCGAGTGCTCGGCTCGCGAAGCGGTCGCGACGGTCGTGTTTCCTGATCGATTCGGACCGGACCGTCTGGTACCGCTGGCTCAGCCAGCAGTGGTCCGATCCGACTCGTGACATGCCACCCGTGGGCGAGATATACGAGGCGGTCCGAGAGCGGATCGACGTGGACGAGCCGGAGGGGTTCGGGTTCGGGTCCTGAGTGCACCGGCCGTCCCGTCCGAGTTCGGTCCGGCTACGAACTGACACCGGGTCGCGTTCGAACCCACCCGTCGTCCCGGTACTTCTTTTCGACCAGTTCCTCGGCCCGAGCCAGTTCCGCGCTCGACCACGATCCATCGCGGTCGAGGGTGACCGAGTCGCGCTCCCGCTCGGTGGTGTCTCCGTCCCCCGCGCCGATCACCCACGCGACGAGCGCCGCCTCGACGGCCGCTACTGCCTCGGTCCGGTCGAAGCTCCCCAGTTCGTCCATCCCGACGACGCGCTCACGGAGGCCGGCCGTCGAGACCGGCGGGTCGGCGAAGACTCCGAGGTGGCGCGCCGCGTTCACGGAGAACGTCAGCGACCCGTGTTGGATCACGGCGTCGCGCTTTCGGTACTGCGCGTTGCCGGCGATCTTTCGAGCGTCCGTTCCCTCGCCGTCACCCCCCGCCGACTCGGTCGCCACCACGTCGTGTGCCGGGTGAAGCTCTCGCAGGTAGCAGGCGGGGTGGTACAGCTCCGGCACCGACTCCGCGACGTAGTCCGCCTCGATCCCGAGGCGGTCGAACGCGTCGAGGATCGGTTCACAGAGCAGGTGGTAACAGTCGAGGAGCTCTCCGGGTACCTGCGCTGCCGGCACCGCGATCGAGTAGGCGATGTCGCCGTGCGAGTCGTGGTATATCCCGCCACCGCCGGTCTGTCTGCGCGTCACGTCGATCCCCTCGCGCTCGCAGAACGCCCAGTCGACCGTCTCCGGGTCCTGTCGGTAGCCAAGGGTGAGACAACTCGGGTCCCAGCGATACGTCCGGACCGTCGCCGGGCCGCCCGCCGCCGCCGTCTCCGCCGCGACCTCGTCGAGCGCCATCTGCATCGGTCCCGAGCGCGCCTCTTCTCGGATAAGTCGCCAGTCGCCCGTTGGCGCGGTCATGTCACCCCGTCCGCCGGCCGTCCGCAAAGCGGTTGCGCTCGGGCGGCGCAAGCGCCGGAGATAGATTTGCTATCGCAGAATACGATTTATACGGCGTCCTCGTCGAACGCGCTCCCCTTTTAGGAATCGCCGGAGTAGAGGGCGTATGGTCCGAAACGTCGCCGGCGAAATGGCGGAGCTCGAGCCCGAGGACTTCTATCTCCTCTCGGGCGTCGAGCAGGGGATGCGGTTCTCGGAGTGGGTTCGCCGAGACAAGCTCCCGGATTACGCCAACCTGACACGCGAGGAGGTCGACTACCGGATCGACCGGTGTCTCGACCGCGAGCTGATCCAGCGGAAGACGATCCAGTACGAGGGGTATCAACTCACCTTCGAGGGGTACGACGCGTTGGCGCTCCGCACCTTTTCGGAGCGCGAGACCATCGATGGCGTGGGCTCACCCCTGGGATTCGGCAAGGAAGGAGACGTGTACGAGGCCCAGTCGTTCAAGCCGCTCGCCCTGAAGTACCACCGCGAGGGGTACACCAACTTCCGCGAGGTGAACCGCGAGCGAGAGTACACCGCCGATCGCGACCACGTCTCCTGGATGTACACCGCGCGCAAGGCGGCCGAACGCGAGTACGAGGCGATGGAGACGATGTATCCCGACGTGAGCGTACCCCGGCCCGTCGATCACAACCGACACGCCATCGTGATGGACAAGTTCGATGGTGCAGAACTCGCGCGCACGAGACTCGACCCCGAGCAGGCCGTCGGCGTTCTCGATTTGATCCTCCGCGAGCTCGTGACTGCCTACGACCTCGGCTGGGTCCACGCCGACATGTCCGAGCACAACGTCGCGGTCGCTGAGAGCGGGGTCACGATCTTCGACTGGCCGCAGGCCGTTCCCGTCGACCACGAGAACGCCCGCGAGTTCCTCGAACGCGACGTCGCGAACCTCTTGCGGTACTTCAGCCGGAAGTACCCCCACGAGGTTCCGCGAGACGCCGATATCGAGGGTATCGGTGCTGCTATCGCCGACGGATCGTTCGAGTCGATTCGGGCATTCGCGGCCGAATAAACTGCATACGACGATACGGAATTCGACCTGCGCACTCGCACACGAGATCGGACGCGGGAGCGGTCGAAAAAACGAGAGAGAGCCGAGCGGTCAGCAGTCGACGATGAACCCGCCGGCGGCGTCGAGGGTCTCCTCCATGCTCGCGGCCTCGTCGAAGGCGGCCGGGAACGGCGAGTCGCCGTTGAGCAGGTTCAGGTACGACGCGTGGCGGGCCTCGACCGTGGCTATCGTCGCCCCGGCCGTCAGGAGGTCGGCGCTTTCGATGAGGCCGATGGCGCCGTCGTAGGCCGACACGCCGGTGTTCTCGAGCACGGCGGCGACCGCGAGCAAGTCGTCGGCGTCGTCGAGCCCGAACTCGTAGCCCGCCTCTTCGACGGGCGTCCCTCCGAGGGACTCGATGACGGACGTCAGCGTGTCGACGTGGGTCTCCTCGTGGTCGCGGATCACTTCGAGGTTCGACCGCACGTCGCCCTTGACGCGGTTTGCGAATCCGTTCAGCGTGTTCGCCTTCCTGAAGTCCGAGGCGTCGAACCGTTCGAGGCCGTCCCGGTAGAAGGCGTACTCCAGATGCTCGAGCGTCAGCGCGAAGTTCAACACGTCCACGTCGCTCTGGTCCTCGGCCGTCTCGTGGGCGAGCACCGCGTTGGAACTCCCGGCTGCCAGCGCGAGTGCCCCGGCGCCGGCGGCCGCCGACCGTCGCAGGAACGAGCGCCGCGACGCGAGGTCGGCGTCCCGGAGGCTCGACACGATTCCGTCGGCTGTGGAGTTTGAGTCCATACGCGACGATGGGGCGGGAGACGGTTGTAATATCGAGAAATTGAAGCTAAGCTGTGTGTTGAGTATCCGAGTGACACCGACGGACGATCCGTGGTCGATCGAGTTCGCTCACCGGGCCGCCCGCTCACGCCGTCTGCGACGGTCCGACTTCGAACCCGTCGCCGTGGCGATCGTTTAGGCGGGCCTAAAATTCGAAACCGCTTTAATCCTTTAGGGTGGCCTAAACAATATGGAACCGGACGCGGACCGAGCCGCTTCGACGCGACGCGACGCGATCAGGTACTGCGGCGCCGTCGCCGGCGCGGGATTGCTCGCCGGGTGCGCCGGGACCGGCTCGGCGCCGGACGGGTCCGCTGGCGACGACGGCTCGGCGGGCGACGGCTCGGGGAGCGAGGACGCGGGCACGAGCTCGTACGCGGCCGAGATGGCGCCGGCCGACGAGGTCGAGTTCGACGCGGTCCCGGAGGATGTCATGGTGTACAGCCTGCTGTACGCCGACCTGGCCGTCGCGCTCGGCCACGGCGACGCAGTGAACTCGCTCGGGTTCGACGCGGACGCGGGCGGGAACACGCTCGACGCCTACTACGCCGCCCTCGACGGCGTCGACTTCGATCGGGAGGGGCTCTCGCAGCTCAACACGGGCTCGGGCGGGATCTCCGTGGACCGCGAACTCCTCTACGAGCTCGACTCCGACCTCCACCTCGCGGACCCGTGCCTGTTCATGTCCTTCGACGGGTGGAGCGCGGACGACGTGGCCGAGGTCCGCGACAACGTCGCGCCGTGGTTCGGGAACGCCTACAGCCGCCGCCACTCCCGGCCCCCCGAGCCGTGCCGCGACGACTACGCGTACTACACCCTGCCCGAGATCGGCGAGCGCGTCGCCGGCGCGTTCCGCGAGGAGGAGCGCTTCGCCGCGCTCGACTCGGTCCGCGAGGACCTGATCGAGGCGATCCGGAGCGACCTCCCGCCCGCCGAGGAGCGCCCGACGGTCGCCGCGCTCATCTATATGGACGGGACGTACTACCCCTCTCGGACCGACGAACCGGGGTTCGCGAACGCGCACGTGCGTCCGTTCGATGTCCCCGACGCCTTCGCCGCGGACGACGTCACCTACGAGACGGCCTACGACCACGAGCGGCTGCTGGAGGTCGACCCCGACATCATCTTACACCAGTACGGCATCGCCTCCTACTACGACGTCGGCGCGATCCGCGAGGAGCTCGCGGACCACCCGGTCGCGGGGGAGCTCTCGGCGGTCGAGAACGACCGCTTCTACCCCTCCGGTACCCCGGTGCAGGGGCCGATCATGAACCTGTTCCAGCTGGAGATGACCGCCAAACAGCTGTTCCCGGAGCGGTTCGGCGAGTGGCCGGGCTACGAGCACGGCGACGACTACCCCGACATCCCGGAGGGCGAACGGCTGTTCGACCGCGGGGAAGTCGCCGACATCACCGCCGGAGGGACCGAATGAGCCCCTCCGTCGATCACGACGTCGTCGTGGTCGGCGGTGGCCCCGCGGGCTGCTCGGCGGCGGTGTTCGCCGCGCGCGAGGGGCTCGACGTCGCCGTCTTCGACCGCGGCCGGTCGTCGCTCGCGCGCTGCGCGCACCTGGAGAACTACCCCGGGTTCCCGGCCGGCATCGACGTCGAGACGTTCGCCGACCTGCTGCGCGCTCACGCGGAGCGCGCGGGCTGTTCGGTCGTCGCGGACCTCGTCGAGTCCGTCGAACGGGCGGACGTCGAGGCGGGCGGCGTCGACGGAACCGCCGCCGGGTTCCGCGTCACCCCGCAGGAGGGCGAGCCGGTCACCGCCCGCCGCGTGGTCGCGGCGACGCGGTACGACGGCGAGTACCTCCGCGGGCTCGACGACGACGAGGCGATGTTCGCGGTTCACGAACACGGCGACGAGAGTCACGAGCACTTCGACCGGGAGTACGCTGACCGCGACGGGACGACGCCGGTCGAGGGACTCTACGTCGCGTCCCCCTCCGACGCCGACCGGCAGGCGATCACGGCGGCCGGTCGCGGCGCCCGCGTCGGGAAGCGGGTCGTCGCCGACGCGCGGATCGACGACGGCTGGTGGCCCGCCGCCGCCGAGGGCGTCGACTGGCTGCGTCGCGAGGCCGAGCTCGACGACGAGTGGACCGACCGCGACCGGTGGGTCGAGTGGTTCGACGCGGAGCACGCCGACGGCCCGGTCGACCCGGACTCCGAGCGGTTCGCGCGCGTCCGCGAGGCCGCGATCGACGCGTCGCTGGCGTCGTACGTCGACGCTGACGAGGCCGAGTCGCGGGCGGCCGCCGGAGAGCGCGCCCTCGCCGAACGCCTCGACCCGGACGCGGTCGTCGACGCCCACGGCGCCGACGCGCTGCTCGACGCGATGGACGACGAGGCGATCGCGGCGTACGCGGGCGAGGGCTCCGCGGACGCCGAGGGGGCCGCTGACGCCGGAACCGCCGGAGGGACGCGATGAGCCGCGAGCGCCCCTCCGTCGGCGGCGAGACCGCGACCCGGCGCTCGGCCGAGGCGAGCCGGTTCGGCTGGCTGCTCGACCCGAAGCTCGTCACGGTCGCGCTGGGGAGCCTCGCGGTGATCGTCGCCGCTGGGTTCGTGCAGGTGAGCTTCGGCACCTACTCGATGACGGTCGGCGAGGCCTGGCGCGCCGTCATCGATCCCGCCGTCCTGCTCGACCCGCGGTGGCTGCTCAACTTCCTCGTCGGCGAGGAGCTGATGCGAGCGATCACGGGATTTCAGGGGGAGCTCCCCGAGCTGTCACACGAGACGCTGATCGTCTGGAACATCCGCCTGCCGCGGGTGCTCGTCGCGGTCATCGTCGGGATGAACCTCGGCGTCTCGGGCGCCATCTTCCAGGCGGTCACCAGGAACGAGCTCGCGAGCCCGTTCATCCTCGGCGTCTCCTCGGGCGCCGGGCTGATGATCCTGCTGACGCTGGTCGTGTTCGGGGGGCTCTCGGCGTTCCTCCCGCTGATCGCGGCGCTGGGCGGCGCGGTCGCGTTCCTGGTCGTGTACGCCATCGCGTGGAAGAACGGGACGAGCCCCGTCCGGCTCGTGCTCGCGGGCGTGATCGTCGGGACCGTCTTCGGAAGCCTCCAGACGGCCCTGTTCTTCTTCGCGGACGACATCGGCGTCGTCCAGTCGGCGATCCAGTGGACCACGGGGTCGCTGACCGGGACGGACTGGGCGCAGGTGCGGCTGGCGCTGCCGTGGACGGTCGTCGCGGTGCTGCTGTCGATCGCCGGGTCACGCCAGCTGAACCTCCTGCTTCTGGGCGAACAGACCGCGAAGTCGCTCGGGATGTCGATCGAGAAGGTGCGGTTCGCGCTGTCGGGCGTGGCGGTGCTCGCCGCGGCCGCGAGCATCGCGGTGGCCGGCATCGTCAGCTTCGTGGGGCTGATCGTCCCCCACATGGTGCGGAACCTCGTCGGGAGCGACTACAAGAAGCTGATCATCGGGTGTCTGTTCGTCGGCCCCGCGCTGATGGTCGCCGCCGACGTCGGCGCCCGCCTCGGGATGAGCGTGATCACCGACGCGGACGCGCAGATTCCCGTGGGGATCGTCACCGGGCTCGTCGGCGGGCCGTACTTCCTGTACCTGATGCGGCGACGGCAGAACATGGGTGAGCTCTGAATGTCCATCGAACACGCGAGCGCGACAGAGACGGACGAACCGAACGACACGGACGAACTGCCCGGAGCGACCGGCGGGGACGAGGCGCGCGCGGCGGTCGACGCGGCCGGCGCGAGCGATCTCGACGCCGAGGATCTCGTGTTGAGCTACCCGACCGCTCCGGAACCGATCATCGACGGCGCGTCGATCGCGGCCGATCCGGGCGCGGTCACCGCCCTCGTCGGCCCGAACGGGTCGGGCAAGAGCACCCTGCTGAAGGGGCTGGCGAACCAGATCGCGCCCGAGGACGGCTCGGTGCTGCTGGACGGGCGCGACGTGCACTCGATGGATACGAAGGCGCTCGCCCGGAAGCTCGGGCTGCTGTCACAGGAGAGCACGTCGCCGGACGGCATCACCGTCGAGGAGCTCGTCCACCACGGCCGCTACCCGCACCGGGGGTTCTTCGAGCGGACGACCGACGAGGACGTTCGCGCGGTCGACCGCGCGGTCGAGCTGGCGGGGTGCGGCCACCTGCGCGACCGCGAGGTTGGAAGCCTCAGCGGCGGCCAGAAGCAGCTGGCGTGGATCGCATTGGTCTTAGCGCAGGACACCGACGTGCTCCTCCTCGATGAGCCGACGACGTTCCTCGACTTACACCACCAGATGGAAGTGATGGAGATCATCGAGACGCTGCGCGACGAGAGCGAGGTCACCGTCGTCGTCGTGCTCCACGACATCGAGCAGGCCGCGCGGCTCGCCGACCGAATGGTCGCGCTCAAGGAGGGCGAGATCCGGGCCCGCGGGGCCCCGGAAGACGTCGTCACCGAGGAGCTGCTCGCCGACGTGTTTCGCGTCGACGCGGAGGTCGTCGAGACTGAAAAAGGGCCCCGCGTCACGCCGCTGCGCGCGCGGCACGAGGGAGCGGAGTAGCTCGGTTCGCCCGTCCTTCGCACAGATTTAGGGCGACCTAAAGATCGAAGCGGTTATATTGTTTTAGGCTAGCCTAAAAATATGCCCAAAGACGACGCGGTGCGCGGAGAACCGACCCGCAGGGCGTTCGCGAAGTACGGCGGCACCGTCGCGCTCGGCGGGCTGCTCGCCGGCTGTACCGGCGGCGACGGCGGCGATTCCGGTTCGCCCGAGGGCAACGAGACGGGTTCGGGGTCGAGCGACGGCGGCGACTCGGCGGACTCCGGGGGCGACACCGACGAGCGCTACGCGGCGTCGATCTCGCCGATGGGCGAGGTGACCTTTGAGTCGCCGCCGGAGACGGTGTTCACGCGGCTCACCCACCACGCGGGCATGGCGTTCGCGCTCGGGCGGGGGAACGACGTCACCGCGCTGCACGCGCCCGACTACTACGACGGGGTGTGGAACCAGTTCGTCGAGCGGCTGCCCGGCGTCTCGCTCGACTGGTCCGGGCGCTACTCCTCGTGGCAGCCGGACAAGGAGAAGCTCTACGAGCTCGACAGCGACGTCCACCTCGCGGACCCGGCGTGGATCACCCGGCAGGACGCCTGGGACCGCGACGACATCGACGAGATCGCCGAGAACGTCTCGCCGTGGTTCGGCAACTCCCTCAGCGACCGCCACCAGGAGCCGCCTGCGGAGTGGGCCGACGGGTACCAGTACTACGGGCTCTGGGAGCAGTTCGAGATCGTCGCCGACGCGTTCCGCGAGCGCGAGCGCTACGAGGCGCTCGCGGCCGTCCACGACGACCTCCTGTCGACGATCGAGGACCGGCTACCGCCGGAGGAGGAGCGCCCGACCGCGATCATGGTCGCCGCCGCCGACATCGAGAGCATCTACGCGTACACGCTGAGCAACCCCGGCTTCCTCACGTCGCACACGCGCCCGCTCGGCCCGCGCGACGCGTTCAAGGGGAGCGTCGAGTCCGGCACGGTCGTCGACTTCGAGACGATGCTCGAGGCCGACCCCGACGTCATCCTCTACCTCGGCGGCATGGAGCCGGGGACGGACATGGCCGGGCGGCGGGCCGCCTTCGAGGAGGACGCCGTCGGCTCGGAGATCGCCGCCGTGCGGAACGACCGCTTCTACCCGCAGGGCGCCCGGTACCAGGGGCCGGTCCTCAACCTCTTCCAGTTAGAGATGACGGCCAAGCAGCTCTATCCCGACGAGTTCGGCGAGTGGCCGCGATACGAGGAGGGCCCGTACCCGGAGATCCCGGACGGAGAGCGCCTGTTCGACCGCGAGCGCGTCGCGGACGCGATCAACGGGGACCTGTAGATGCGCGCCCGCGAGTGGAGCGTCGCGGCGACGTACGGCGACCCGACCGACTACGACGTGCCGGCGCTGCCGGCGTGGCGGGTCGAGCGCGGCGACGCCGGCGACCTCGCGTTCGCGGCGGCCGACGGCGACGAGCCGTTCATCGCCGCCGCCAATCCGGTTCGGGTGCGGCGGTGACGGGGGCGCCGCCGGCCGTTCGGTCGCGCGCCTCGACCGACCGGCGGGACCGAAGCCCCTACCCCGTCTCGCCCGTGTCGACCGGTATGGATCCGAATCACGGACGGACTGCGAACCGCGACCGACGGAGCGGACGGGTGATCGACCGATGACCGACGAACGAACCCCCCCGCGCGACGTCGTCGTGGTCGGCGGGGGCGTCGCCGGCCTCTCGGCCGCCGTCTTCACGGCCAGACAGGGGATCGACACGCTGGTGATCGACTCCGGAGAGTCGATCCTCCGGCGGAACGCGCATCTGGAGAATTTTCCGGGGTTCCCGCTCGGCGTCAACGCCCGGCAACTGCTCGACCTCCTCGGCGATCAGGCCGAGAACGCCGGTGCGGACCGGCTTGACGCGCGGGTGACGAGGGTCGCGGTCGCCGGGTCCGACGACACCCGATTCGTCGTTACCACTGACGGCGGCGACCGAGTCCGGACGCGGTACGTCGTCGCGGCGACGAAGAACGAGGTCGGCTACCTCGACGGCGTCGACGGCGTCGGGATCGTCGAACGCGGGAAGGCGTACGTCGATATCGACGAGCGCGGCCGGACCGGCGTCGACGGCCTGTACGCGGCGGGACGGCTCGCGGAGAAGCCGCATCAAGCCGCGGTGTGCGCCGGCCACGGCGCCGAGGTCGCGATCACGCTGCTGGAGGACGACGACGCCCCCTTCTACCACGACTGGGTGGCGCCCGAGGGGTACTTCACCGACCGCGGCCGCGAGGTGCCGCCGGGCTGTGAGGAGATTGATGACGCCGAGCGTCGCGAACGCGAGGCCGCCGCGCTGGAGGCGACTCGCGAGCGATTTGCAGAGCCGCACCCCGCCCCTCAGGAGACGCATCCGAGCCTGAATGAGTAGCGCGCTGGCCGGTGTGGCCCTCTCGGGCCTTCTCTTTCGTCGGTAGCGCTCGCGTCAGCCGCCGACGACGGGCGCGAGCGGCTCCTGCGAAAAGCGGATCGCCTGCCGGTCGATGTCCGATCGCCGGAGCGGTTCGGGCGGCGCGACGACGCCCGCCCGGGGATTTTGCACGCTCATCGACGCCGAGTCGTCGGGGCCGCTGTCGGAGAACTGCGCCTCGACGAAGCCGACGCGCACGGTCACCTCGCGACCGAGTTCCTCGGTCAGCAACGCGTCCCACCGCTGGGCGAGATCCGGCGGCGCCGCTGCGTCCCTCGGTATCCCGATGAGAACGTTCACCTGCGGTCGGTCGCCGAGCAGGAGATCGGCCGGCTCGTAGTCGACGGTGACCGAGACGAGTTCCACGCCCTCGATTCCGGCTTCTGCAACTTCCCGTTCGAGCGTGTCCTGCGCCTGTTGCTCGACCGACTGGGTCTGGAATGTGGCCCAGGTGACGGCGCCGAGCGCGACCGAGAGGACGGCGATGGCGACCACGAGGATGACGACGCGCGAGACGAGCGAGGCGCGAACGCCTTGGAACCGCCCGGCATCGAGCGGCTTGAACCCCGCGAAGTAGAACAGCACGAGCGCAGAGACGTTGATAGCGAGCAGGTTGACCACGACGAGCACGGCCGCGGCGATCGCGATTCCGGGGAGTCCGAACGCGAGGCCGAGTCCAGAGGTCGCGGCCGGGGGGACGAGCGCGACGGCGATAGCCACGCCGACGAGCGTCGATCCCGACCCGCGCATGATGCTGAGGGACCCGGCGATTCCCGACCCGAGCGCGAGGAACAGCGAGAGGAAATTCGGGCTGGTTCGCTCGGCGACCTGTGCGATCGAGAGGATGTCCAACTCCGGTGGGATGAGAATCGTCTGCTGGAGCAGGACCCCCATGACCGCCGCCGTCGCGATCGCAGCCAGCAGTCCGGTAACCTGCAACACGACGCCGCGTCGCGTCATCTGTCGGTCATCGAGGACGGTACCGACCGACGCCGACACCGCAGGTCCCATCAGCGGCGCGACGACCATCGCACCGATGATCGTTGCCGCCGAGTCGAGCAGCAGCCCGGTCGTGGCGATCACAGTACTCAAAATGAGGAAGGCGAAGAAGGTGGAGTTCGCCGGCGCGAGGTCGTCGGCTCGCGCGTACAGTTCGTCGCGAGAGATGCGGAGTCCGGGGAACCGCTCTTCTAACGCAGAGAGGCGCTTCGAGACGACCGTCTCGGTCGGTAACACGATCGTGTACGCGTCTTCGCGGATCCCCGCCGTGACCAGTTCTTCCATGATCGGTTCGACGCCACTCGGCGGAACGGGGAACTGCACCATCGCCTCGAAGTCGCCCCGGCCGACCTCGTCGAAGACCGCGTAGTCGACGCCCTGTCCGTCGAGGGCTTCGAGCACCGACGAGCGGTTTCCTTTCGGAATGAGTAGTTGAACGAGTCGCATTACTGGGTCACGGTCGGGCGTTCGGGATGCGATGCGGCTGTCCGTCGGCGAGTCGATCGATCGCGACCGGCAGCGGTCTCACCCCGCAATCTCCTCGGCGGCGAAGGTCTCGCGAAGCTGATCTTCTTCCTCGGGCGAGAGATTCGTCTCGATGATCTCGAACTCCACGCCGTCGAGGTCCTCTCGGATACGCTCCAGCCGGGCTTCGCGAGCGAGGAGGAACAGCGCGGAATCACCCGGCTCTATCGCCTCGCTCACGTTTTTGATGAATGAATCGTCGATGCCGATGTCTCCGAACTTCCCCGAGAGGGCACCAGCGGCGCTGCCGGCGATCAGGCCAGCCCACGGGGCCAGAAAGAGGAGCCCGATGAGCATTCCCCAGAACGCGCCGCCGAGTGCTCCGGCACCGACGAGGCTGTGGGCCTGTTTGACCTTCGCGTGACCCTTCTCGTCACGGACGACGACCGCGGCGTCCTCTAACTTGATCAGCTCTCGCTTCTGGAAATCGTACATCTTGTCGCGCATCCGCTCGGCGCCGTTTACGTCGTCGAATGCAAGCACCACGAGGGAACTCATGAATTCCCATCAAACGCCTGTTATGAAAGTAATGGAGTGCCGTGCGACCGATAATCCGAACTTACCCCGGTCGGGTGTGGACGTTCCCGCCAGCACGACAGGGCGAGTGATTGCGATCGAACCGCTTGCGGTTGCGGGCCCGACCGGTCTCCACGGCGCCTTCTCCCCGTCGCACGTGACAAGTAACACTCAAAAAGTATTATGCGTTGACACGACGAATCTCGGAGGATGAACGCACGGTCCGCAGTGGGGTACTCGGCCCCGAGCAAGCGAGGCGCGAGTCGGCGAGCGCCGATTGGGATCAAAGCAGGGACCGGTCAGTCGTGTCCTGGGTTGTCAGCGTCCCGTTCGGTCCAAACGACGGCGGGCTGAGAGAACGATGGCAGACACGTACTACCTCATCAGCGACCTTCATATCGGCGGGGACGAGCAACTGCGACACGTCGATTTCCTCGCGGAACTGCTCGAGTTTCTCCGCGACCTGGAGACGACCGACGAGGACGCCGAACTGATCGTCGCCGGCGACGCGTTCGGGCTTTGGGAGTTCACCGAAGTCGAGGGCCCCGCGAAGTTCGACGCCCTGCTCGATCAGTACCCGGAGCTGTTCGACCAGTTACGGGCTACCGGAGCGGCGGTTCCGATCACGTTCATCCCCGGCAATCACGACTACGAACTCGCGTGCTACGACGAGTACGCCGACCGACTCGCGGAGTACAACGTCTCGCTCGAGCAGGTGGTCTCGCTCGAACGACCGGTCGGTGATCACCTCGTCCACGTCGAGCACGGCATGCAAGAAGATCCGAACAACCGGGTCCCGGACTTCGGCAACCCGCACGCCAACCCGCCGGGCTACTTCGTCAACCGACAGATCACGAGCCGGGCGGGCCAGCTCTCCGGTCGAGGCAAGTACAACTGGCTCAAGGATATCCAGGCGGTGACGCCGATGACGCAGATCCCCGACTGGCTGATCTCGAACTACTTCTACCGGGAGATGAGCGCGTGGCTCAGGTTCGCGGTTGTCCCGTTTCTCCTACTGTTCAACCTCGGACTGTGGTACGTCGGCATCTACGCGCTCGACCGATTTGGCGTCTGGTCGTTCCCCATGACTCTCGTTCAGGGCGTGCTTGCCCGATTCGGGCCGGTCGGACGGCTGGTCGACCTCGTCTTCACGGCGAATCTCGTCCTGATCGTGCTGCTGCTGGCGATTTCGATCCCGCTCTATGTGTTCGCCAGAGACGTACGAAAGACGCTCAGCCGGTTCGGACTCGTCCGCTCCGGCAGCGACGAGGGCGAGGCCCCGGCCCAGAAGTATCTCGACAGGGCTGAAACGGTGTTCACGGCGAACCCCGCCGTCGCCGTCTACGTCTACGGGCACACGCACCGCTCCGCGGTCACGGCAGTCGGGGACCGACTCGTCCTCAACACGGGAACGTGGCTGAAGCGGTTACGGCGAGTCGAGGCGCGTCTGGGAATCGTCCCGCCCGTGTACTACTCGTCGTACCAACTCAACTACTTCCGGATCTCACCGTCCGATGACGGCGGCGTGAGCGTCAAGTACGAGACGATAGACAAAGCTGATCCGAGCGACGAGACGCTCCTCCAGCGATTCCTCACTCCCGCGCCGAAGCGACGGTCAGAGCTCCCCGCCGAGACCGTCATCGACCCCTCACCGAACCGAACAGACCGGCCGAGCGGGTCGGACGCCGCGGAGTCGACTCCGTCCGAGTGACGGCGCCACCTCCGCCGAACCCGGCTCGATCGCCGAATAATCACCGACTAAATTAGTCGTCTGATCGCGCTTCCCCATCCGATGGAATCCCCCGACGACCGCACCGACGAGACCCCGACCCCAGCGAGAGACGAAGAGGTGGGACTCGCGTACTGGGCGGCGGCGGTCATCGCCGCATTGAGCCTCTTTCTCGGCGTCCTCGACACGTCGATGATGAACGTCGCCGTCCCGTCGATCGTTCGGGACCTGAATACGACGGTCGCCTCGATGCAGGCGGCTATCGCCGCGTACTCGATGGTGATGGCCGCGTTCATCATCCCGGGAGGGGCGCTCAGAGCCGCCGTCGACACCAAGCGGCTGCTTATCGGAACGCTCGCCGTCTACAGCGTCGGGACGCTGCTCGCGGGGCTCAGCTGGAGCATGACGATGCTCTTCGTCAGTTGGTCGATCGTCGAGGGGCTCGCCGGCGCCCTCCTGTTGCCGATCACGTACTCGATCATCGTGGAGAACTACACCGGTGCCGACCGGGCGCGAGCCTTCGGAGCGATCGGCGGCGTGACCGCCGTGGGCGTCGCGGTCGGGCCAATACTTGGGGGCACGCTCACGACGTACGCGAGCTGGCGCTGGGGGTTCCTCGGCGAGTTTCTCGTCGTCCTCGTGATCGTCGGGCTGACCCTTCGCTATCTCCCCTCGCGACCCGCTGACGCCCGGATAGAACTCGACGTCGTCGGCACGATGCTCTCGATACTGGCCGTCGTCGCGGTCATCGGCGGGTCCCTGCTCGCGGGGACGTACGGTTGGATCCGTCCGATTCGGCCGTTCTCCGTCGGCGGGGTACTCGTCCAACCGCTCGGGCTCTCGCCGGCCGTCTGGTGTATCGCGTTGGGGGTCGCGCTGCTCGCCGGCTTCGTTCAGTGGGAGTTCCGACAGGAACGGATCGGGAAGCCGACACTGGTCCCGGCGGCCGTCTTACGAAACCCCACGTTTGCGGCGGGCATTCTCACCTTCGGAAGCGAGTCGTTGTTTCTGGCAGGATTCATGTTCACCATACCGGTGTTTCTCCAGTCAGCGCTCGGCTACTCGGCGTTCGACAGCGGCGTCGCACTGTTGCCGTTCTCGGCTGCCACGCTCGCGGTGGCGGTGACCTCGACCGGCTGGCGGGCGTACGTCGCCCAAAAGCGCCTCATTCAGGGGGGACTCGTCCTGATCGGCGTCGGCATGCTGCTGTTGATGGATGCCGTCGCCGTCGGGGTGACCATCGCCGAACTGGCGGTACCGATGACGGTCGTCGGTCTCGGACTCGGGTTGTTCACCGGCCAGATAGTCGACCTGACGATGTCCGCCGTTCCGGAGTCGTTCTCGGACATCTCCTCGGGGATCATCAACTCGCTGAGTCAACTCGCCTACGCGTTCGGGACGGCGGTCGCTGGCTCGGTCCTCCTGGCTCAGTTCTACGGGGACTTCGTCGGCGAGGTGAGCCTGCTCGCGACCGGAACGAGCGTCACCGGCGAGGAACGGCGACGGCTGGCCGTCCGACTCGAAGACGCTCGCGAAACGACGACTCAGGCCCAACAGGAAGCGTTCGTGAACGGGCTCTCACCCGACATCCAACGACAGATCGCCGAGATCGTACAGACCTCGATGGTGACCGCGCAGCGGAGCGTGCTGGTCGTTCTCGTCCTGTTCGTCCTCATTACCTTGCTCGCGTCGAGCCTGTTGCCCCTCTCGAGGCAGGCGGAATCGAACCGTCAGAGCGGGTCGAGTGTGCAACGGGACCAGGAGACGGAGTAGCGAGTCATTCGGACTTGCCGGACGGAGCGATCGTCCCGCGGTTCGGTCGCTATTCGTCAGTCGCGGCGGGCGAATCCGTCTCGCCGGCCTCGATCCGAACGAGGTCGGCCTCAACGTCCTCCACGAACGCGCCCGTTCCACCCACGCTGACGGCGCCCTCGTCGGTCTCCACGACGAGCGAGTGCTGGACCGGAAACTCGTTGTTCGTTGGCTCCACCATCCCCTGTTTCGCCTCGATCACCTCGCCGACGAGGTCGGCGGCCTCGCCGCTCTCCGTCCACCGACCGGCGACGGTCACGCGGGGCGTCGTTCCGGCTCGGCGGTGGAGGGTCACTTGGAGGACGGCGTGCCGGAAGTTCGCGTACTCTGCCGGTAGGGCGACCGGATCGGCGGCCGCGACCTCGCTCGCGGCCGGCCAGTAGTTCCCGAGGAAGGAGCCGACGATGACGGGCGCGATCTGCTCTTGTGAGAAGCGAATCGCCTGTCGATCGGTGTCCGAGCGCCGGAGCAGCTCGGGCGGCGCGACCACGCCCGCTGCGGAGTCGACGGTGAGCAGCGTGGGAATTGCCTCGCTCCACGTCCGGACGACGCTGGCGACCCCGTCGAGTGCACCGTCGTCGAGTCCCTCGTCGGCGCTATCGTCCCCGGCGTCGGAGACGACGAGGAGCACGAGCACGCCCCGGTCGACGGCGGCCGCCAGCGACTCCCGGATCTCTGGGAGGTGTGAGGCCGTGATCGACAGCGTCACCTCCGACTCCGCGTCGTCGAGCAGCGACCGAATTCGCTTGATGACGGTGACGCGGGACTTGATCACCTCGAACTGTTCGGCCCGGCGCTCGACCCGCGAGAAGCGTTCGTCCAAGCCGGGCCGGATCGCGTCGACGTCCGCGCGAAGCCGGTCGATGACCTCGTCCGGGGGGTTCGCGCGGATCATCGTCGGCACGACGTGGTCGTTCACCTCCGCGAAGCCGCGGTCCGCGAGCGACTCGCTCACGCTGTAGACGTAGCGCTTCGACACGCCCGCGGCGTCCGCAATCGTGCTCGCCTTCGCCTCGCCGTGCTCCAAGAGACTGAGATACGTGTCAATCTCCTTGTCCGAGAGCCCGAATCGGCGGAGGAGATCGTTCAGCGTCCGGTCGTCCATACCGAACAGAGGACGAGACGCCCACTTATACCGGTCGGAGCGCCGCCCCTTCCGAGGTGGGCCGACGACGCGAGATCGCTCGACCGCGAGACGGGCCCTCCATCTGCCTGGGTCGCCGCCCAGTCATCGAAATACGGCGACCGCGTCGACCTCGGTTTCATCGTCCACCGCGCGGTCTGCGAACAGGTCCGTGTCGGCCCACTCGGGGACCGTGACGACCGCCGGCGCGCTCGCGAAGTTGACGACGACGAGGAGGGTGTCCTCGTCACGACCCGTTTCACCGTCGCCGTCCCCCATCGAACGGCGGTACGCGGTTACCCGCTCGGGGTCGCCATCGACGACGGTCACGTCGGCCGCCGGGTCGTCGAACGCGACGTGCCCCTCATGCAGGAGCGGCTCTCGCGCTCGGAAGGCGGCGAGTCGCCGGTGGAAGGCGGTGAGGTCGTTGTCGCCGTCGTGCCAGCGGATCGGCCCGCGGTACGTCTCGTTTCCGCGCTCCTGCCCGGCGTAGATCATCGGCGCGCCCGGGAGCGTGAAGACGGTCGCGGCGGCGGCCTTGAGGGCGTCGCGGCCGTACTCCGCGAGGTACCGCTCCTCGTCGTGATTCTCGACGTAGCGCATCTGCACGCTCGGGTCGTCGAACCCGAGCCACACGGCGCGGTCGAACGCGTCGGCGACCGCGCTCGCGGGGACCGCGCCCGCGCCGACGTCGCGGAGGACTCCGTAGAGCGAGGTGTCATAGTGGAGGTCGAATTCCCCCTCGCCGTAGAAGGGATCATGCGGGAGCGTCTCGTCGAGGAGGAGGCAGTCGTCGGGGACGCGGTCGGCGACCTCCTTCCAGAAGCCGTGCGGGACGCCCCACGCCACGTCGGCGCGGAAGCCGTCGACGACGGCGGCCCACTCGTCGACCACGTCCAGCAGCCACGCCCGGACGGTCGGGCTGTCGAAGTTGAGGTTGGGGATCCGCCGCCAGTTGAAGTAGTACTCCGGCATGTCGCCGGCAGCGAGTTCCGCCCAGTCCGTCCCGGTCACGTCGAAGTCGCCGTTCGTTCGCCTGTAGTGATCGGCGTACTCCTCGACGCCGGCGGCGTGCAACTGGAACGCGGGATGGTCGCGGGAGGTGTGGTTGATCACCAGATCGAATATCACGCGTATCCCGGCGTCGTGGCAGGTCTCGACGAGGGACTCGAACGCCGCCCGCGAGCCGAGGTCGCTCGCGGTCTCGTAGTAGTCGGTGACGTGGTAGCCGTGCTCCGTCGGCGAGGCGAGCACCGGCGTCAGCCAAAGCGCGTCGACGTGCAGGCTCTCCAGGTACGGCACCCGCCGCTCTATCTCGCGGAACGTCGTCGGCAGGGTGTCGCCCGCGAACGACCTGACGAAGACCTCGTATATCGTCGGCGACGCGGCCCACTCGGGGCGCGCGTGAGGGTCGGTGACGCCCAGCGAGCCGTCCTCGCCGTTGCCGGTGCCGTTCCCCGCGACCGCGCGCTCGATCAGAACCGTCTCGCTCGTCCCGTAACGCTCGGCGTGCGGAACCGCGTGAATCCGAAGCCCACCGCCGTCGAGCACGTCATCTGGAATCTCGTCGAACGGAATCGAGAGGGTGACGCCGTCCGCGAGCGACTCGATCCGAGCGACCGCCTCCGGATCGGCGTCGCGGTCATCGACGAGGAACTCGACGTCGACGGGGGCGTCGCGGTCGGCGACGTCGCTTCCTGCTTGCGTGTCCACGTCCCCGTCAGCCGCGGGCGGCGCGGTGGCGTCGGCCGTCAGGACGACCGCGGGCCCGTCGTCGTCCGCGTCTCCGCCGCCGTCCCCCTCTACGACGCGCGCGTCGAGCGAGAGCCGAGGGCGTCCGGGTCCGGGGACCTCGACGCCGTCGCCGTGGCCGTTGCCCGGATCGTCGTTGGCCACGAAGCTGAACCCGTGCCGGCCCGGCGGCACGCGGGTCTCGAACACCCAGTCGTCGCCGTCGCGCTCGGGACGGTCGCGGGCGAGACGGCGCTCGTTATGCGCCCACATGACCGAGACGCGGTCGACGTCGGCGTCGGGGAGTGGGAGGTCTGTGGTTGGGACGCGGAGTTCGACCTCCCGACGCTCGTCGGGGAAGACGCGCACGCGCTGGCGGTGGGTCCCGTCGGGCGCGTCGAGGGTCAGGGTGTACGTCCCCGGCGCGTCCGGCCGGAGGTGAACGACCGGGGCGTCCGACCGGCCCGTCGCGCCGCGAGCGAGGACCGGGTCGGCATCTTCCTTTGCCCGCCCCGTTCGCGGCTCCGGCTCGTCACCCGCAACGAGGGCGCTCCCGGCGGGCGCGTCGCGGACCGTCCACTCGTACGTCCCCTCCGGATCCGGTGACCGCGGCGCCAGCTCCACCGACTCGCCGACGCTCGTCGTCCGCGGTGGCCCGGGTTCGTGCATGGGGGTATCCGGTCGCCCCTCGGCTTGAGAGTTTCCGTTTTCCAAACCCACGAATAATAATTACACCAAAACTTCATACGCGGAGAGGGCGTGTTTCCGCCCAATGCAACTACGCGACGCGCTCGACGATTACAAGCGGAACACCGGGCACGAGACCCGGTTTCCCGGAGAGCGCCGGACGGTCGCCGGACGGTTCTCCGGCGGCGACGGTCGGTTGGTCCACGTCGGCGAGGACGGCGAACTCCGCGACTTCGGCTACCCGCTCACCGGCCGGACCGGACTGGTTCGCTCTCGGGTCGGAATCGCGGTCGGCGACGACGTCACCTGGCTCGACGAGGTGCCCACCGAGCAGCGGTACGTCGGAGACACGACCCTGATCGAGACGGTCCACGAGACCCCGGTCGCGACCGTGACCTGCCACGACGCCACGCTCGGCGACGCGCACCTCACTCGCGTGACGGTCGACGCGGGGACTGATGGCGACGCAACCACCGACCCCGCCGACCTCTCGCTCGTCGTGTACGCCCGGTTCGCGCCCGACGGCCGAGACAACCGCGTCGGCCAGCTTCGGTACGACGACGCCGTCGAGGTGTACCACGCCGACGAGCACGACTTCCTCGCGAGCGACACCGGGTTTACCGACCTCCGCGGGCAGCTCCCCGCGACGTTCCCCGAACTGCTCGACGAGGCGCCGACGGACCTCCCCCGGACCCGCGACAGCGACCGCTACGAGGAGGAGCGGCTCTCCGGTGAGGTCATCGCGCACGTCCCGTTCGAGGACGGCGTCGCGACGGTGGGGTCGCTGTTGACCGACCGGGCCGAGACGACGCGTGAGGCGGCCCGCGGCCGGCTCGCCGACCTCTTCGCCGATCTCGACGACGTCGAGGCGCTCGCCGCGGCCGCTGGCGAGACGACTCCCTCGGCCGCCGCATCGGTGCCGGCCCGCGACTCGGTGGTCGCCGACCTTCGCGTGCTCTCGTTGCTCTCGGCCAAATCGGGGCTCCGAATGGCCGGTCCCGACTTCGACCCCTTCTACGCGACCTCCGGCGGGTACGGCTACACGTGGTTCCGCGACGACGCGGAGATATCGACCTTCCTGCTCAATGCCGACGACCGACTCGGGCTCGGGATCGGCGACTGGCACGCCCGCTCGGCGGAGATGTACGTCGCCACGCAGCGGCCGGACGGATCGTGGCCCCACCGCGTCTGGCCGCGGAACGGCGCGCTGGCGCCCGGCTGGGCGAACGCCCGCATCGAGGACGGTCCAGACGTGGATTACCAGGCAGACCAGACAGGCAGCGTCATCTCTTATCTCGCGCAAGCGCGAGCGGCCGGCGCGGACGTCGCTGACCTCGACGCTACGCTGGTCGCCGCGCTCGCCGGACTCGACGAGACGATGGCGGACGACGGCCGCCCGGTCGTTTGTCAGAACGCCTGGGAAGACAGCGCCGGCCGGTTCGCACACACCGCGGCGACGTTCTTGGAAGCGTACAGCGAACTCGCGCTCCACGGGCAGGGGCTTGACGCCGATGCCCTCGCCGGCGACGCAGATGTTACCGACCCCGACGCTCCCGGACAAGAGCTCGACGCCGACGATCTCCCGGACGACCTCGCCGCTCACGCCCGCGATCAGGCGACCCGGGTGTACGAGGCGCTCGACGACCTGTGGGTGCCCGAGCGCGGCTGTTACGCGCTCCGCGAGACGCCTCACGGTGCGATCGACGACCGGCTCGACTCCTCGACGCTATCGCTGGCGGCCGCCCACCGGTCGTTCGACGGGCTCGCTCGCGTCGACGACGAGCGGCTCGACCGGCTCGTCTCACACGTGGAGACGGTCGTCGACGGACTCGCCCACGAGAGCGACGAGATTTCGGGGCTGATCCGGTACGAGGGCGACGGGTGGCGGCAGGCCGGGCAGCTCTCGGAGAAGGTGTGGACCGTCTCGACGGCGTGGGGCGCGAACGCCTGCGCCGAACTCGCGGTGCTCCTCTCGGCTCGCGACGACCCGCGGGCCGACCGGCTGGCGGAGCGCGCCCGAGAGCTCCTCGCGCACGTGTCGCCCGGCGGATCGCTGTGCGAGCCGACGAGCTACCTCCCCGAGCAGTTCTTCGACGACGGGACGCCCGACAGCGCGACTCCGCTCGGCTGGCCGCACGCCATCAGACTGGCGACGGTCGCCCTGCTCGACAGCGAAGAGCTGCTCTCGCCGGACCCGATCGCCGCCGACGACTGACGCGGAGGGGCGCCGTCTCACCGAGTACTCAGATAAAAACTGACCGCCGCGACCGTTCTATCGCCACTCGTCGCGCGGCACGCAGTCGGCCTCACGAACCGTGATCCACCGCGTCGTCCGCTCGTCGGGGTCGCGGTCCCGTTCGAAGAACGTCACCTCCCCGTCTCCAGAGCCGTCGTCGGTCCGTTTGCAGACGAGCTCGGAGTGCTCGGAACGGACACGCGTTGATGAGGTGGACATACGTCATAATTCGGCCACCGTCACATAATAGCTGTTGATTTCGATCGACAGTAGTGGAAACAACGCCAGTTGTGGACGGATATTATTTCAGCCGTGAATAACACGGCCGAACGGGCCCCTATAGTCGAACTGGGACGCCGCGCTCGTCGAGGTACTTCTTCGTCTCCTCGATGGAGTAGTCGCCGAAGTGGAAGATGGAGGCGGCCAGCCCCGCGTCGGCGTTCGCCTCGGTGAACACCTCGTACATGTCCTCGGGGCTTCCGCACCCGGACGAGGCGATGACGGGCGTGGAGACGGCGTCGCACACCGCCGTCATCAGCGGGATGTCGTAGCCGTCCTTCGTCCCGTCCATGTCGATGGAGTTGACGAACAGTTCGCCGGCCCCGCGCTCCTCGGCCTCCTTCGCCCACGAGACGGCGTCGATGCCGGTGCCCTCGCGGCCGCCCTTCTTCGTGCACTCGAACCAGACGGTCTCGCCGTCGTCGTCCTCGTAGAAGTGCTCGCCGGCGTCGTCGTACCGGCGTCGCGCGTCGACGGAGATGACGATACACTGGCTGCCGAACGCTGCCGCGCCCTCCTCGATGAGGGCCGGTCGCTCCAGGGCGCCGGTCGTGATAGACACCTTGTCCGCGCCCGCGCGGAGCGTCTCCTTGATGTCGGCCTTTGTGCGGATTCCGCCACCGACGGTCAGCGGAATGAAACACTCGTCGGCGACCGCGTTCACCACGTCGAGCATCGTCTCCCGCCCCTCCGCGCTCGCCGTGATGTCGAGGAAGACGAACTCGTCGGCGCCCGCGGCATTGTACTTCTTCGCCAGCTCAACCGGGTCGCCGGTGTACTCCAAGTTCTCGAAGTTGACGCCCGTGTACACCGCCGCGTCCCCGTCGTCGTCGAGGTCGACGTCGATACAGGGGATGATCCGCTTCGTGAGTCCCATTCGTTACCGCCCGTAGACGACGGTGGTGGTTAAAAGGCGCGGGGACCGGCGTGCGAGGATGTCTCCGCGGTCGCTCTGGGCTGTTCGTCGGTCGACGTCCGCCGGTGCTTCACGTCCGCCGGTTCTTTACTCGTCGCGCTCGCGACGGTCGTACTTCGCCACGGCGCGGTCGGCGCGCTCCTCGATCCCGTTCGGATTTCGAGCCGGGCTCCGGTCGCGACTGCGGGCGACGAGCCCGTCGGACGTTCCGCCGGTGAGCCCGAGCAGCACGTCGCGTCCGGTCGCGGCCCAACGCGAGGGGGTCGACTCGCCACGGACCACGTCGCCGGCCGCGGCGAGCGCGTCCGTCGCAGCGTGCGAGCCCATCCGCGCCAGCACCGTCGGTCGAACGCCGTAGTTCTTCAGCAGGCGGTACGCGAGCGCTCGGTACTTCCAGCCCCACTCGCGGGCGCTGCGACCGCCGTCGGCGGCGGTCGGGCTCGGTAGCTCCTTCGTCACGGCGAGGTCGTCTCGCCACGCGACCCGACGGTCCATTCGCGCGAGCCGGTGCGCGGCGTCGCGCGCGCCGCCGGTCCGAAGGTACTCGTCGAAGCCGTCGAGGTCCCGGAGCGTCTCCCGCCGGAAGGCGACGTTTCCGCCCTCGAAGTAGGTCACCTCGCGGCCCGCGATCGTCCGCCGTTCGGGTTCGGTCTCGCTGGTCTCGCCCGCCTCGTCCGCGTCTGCCGCTTCCGGGGACGAGTCGTCTGCGCCTCCCGTCGACGCGGTCGTGCCGGGGGCGCTGCGCTCGTCTACTCCGCCGCCGACAGACGGTGCTATCGGGGTCACCGGTCCCGTCACGGCGTCGGCGTCGGCGAGTCCGTCTCGGACGGCGTCCAGCCAGCCCTCTCCGATTCGGTTGTCGTAGTCGACCAGCGCGATTGCGTCCCCGGTCGCGACTTCGATGCCGGCGTTGCGGGCGACGTTGACCGTGCGGTCGGATATCTCCACGAGCACGTCGACGTCGTCGCGGTCGCGTACCATGCCGGTCGTCCCGTCCGCGGATGGGCCGTTGGCGACGATCACCTCGGCATCAGGCGCGTGCGCCGCCAGCGCGTCGAGACAGGCGGCCAGCCGGTCTCGACCGTTGAGGGTCGGTACGACGACCGAGAGTTCCATACACCGGGGTATCGAGACGAGGGATTAAAAAGGACTCCGTGCGGTCGCGCCGAGTGACCCGGTCAGACGGTCAGGTAGCCGGACCAGTCAGACGGTCAGGTAGTACACTTGCTTGCGCGCGTCCTTGAAGCTATACCGTGAGTCGACGAGCCCCTCCTCTTCTAGACGGTTGAGCGCGTAGCGGACGGTCCGGTCGGGCAGGAGCGACTCCTCGGCGAGTCCGCCCTGCGAGAGGGGAGAGTCGCCTTCCAGTACCTTCGCGACGAGTTTTGCACTGGGGGGAAGTTCGCGTAAGCGTTCGCGATACTCGCTCTCGGAAAGACGGTCTTGCTCGGCGGTCTCCGCTGGACTGGTACTCATGGTCACTGAAACCCCTCGCTTATTGGTAAAGGTTAGCTACATATTGGGCAATCTGATTGGAATAATATAATGTGTTAATATCACGTCTCGACGGCCGAGAACCTCGGGTCGAGCGGCGAGGAGCGTCCCTCGTCACGCGCGCCCGACGGCGACGCCGTCCCCCGACCGCATCCAGTACGGTTTTGTCGGTCGGGTGTGCAGTACGGACAACGTGAAGGGACAGGACTGGTACCAGGCCGACGAGGTCGCGGAGGAGTACGAGGACGTCCGGTTCTCGGGCGGGGGAGAGCTCATCGACCGGCGCGAGAAGGAAGCGGTGCTCTCCGCGCTTGGGCCGATCGAAGACGGCCACCGCGTGTTGGAGGTCGCCTGCGGCACCGGCCGATTCACCACGATGCTCGCGGATCAGGGCGCGGACATCGTCGGGATCGACATCTCCCGAGAGATGCTCGAACAGGGACGCGAGAACGCGGCCGACGCGGGAGTCTCCGACAGCGTGCAGTTCGTCCGTGGCGACGCCTCGCGGCTTCCGTTCCCGGACGATCACTTCGATTCGGTGGTGGCGATGCGCTTTTTCCACCTGATGGACGACCCGGTGCCGTTCGCGCGCGAACTGCGACGCGTGAGCGCCGATCAGGTGTTCTTTGACACGTTCAACAGACGCAGCCTTCGGACGCTGTACACGTGGCTGCTTCCGATGGGGTCGCGGCTCTACTCCGAGCGGCAGGTCGTCGGCATGCTCCGAGCGGCCGACCTCACGCTCGCCGGCGAGGAGCACGACTTCGTGCTCCCGTACGGCTTCTATCGCGAACTTCCCGGCCCCGTGGCGAAGCCGTTCCGGGCACTCGACGAACTCATCGGCAGTACGGTTCCCGGTGACTACGTAGCGTCCGTCTCCTACTGGGACACTCGCGTCGACGGCGGCGACTGACCGTCCCGTCGACGGCGGCGCGCTCCGCGCGTCCGGTACCGAACCGCGCGACCCGCCGCCCGTGAGTCAGGCCCGGATCGATCCACCGGTCCGATTCTCCGATTCCCTCGCTATCGGCGGCGCTGCTACGGCGACTCCTCGACGACTTCGGCGACGGCGAAGTTGGACTTGACCTCCGTGATCTCGATCTTCACGCGCTCGCCCACCTCGGTGCCCGGAACGATGATCACGTAGCCGCGTTCGACGCGGGCGATGCCATCTCCTTGCTTGCCGAGATCCTCGATCTCGACGTATCGCATCTCGCCCGGTTCGACCGGCGGTTGGGGACCGTCGTCCGCCCGCGAGGCGGAGATGTCGGCGCTGCCGTCGGATTCGGGTGTCGAGTCGGTCGACGACCGCGAAATGAGGGCTACTCGGTACGTTTCGCCCGGCTCCAGCGAGCCGGTCTCGATCTCGCGGTCCGGAACGTCGACCACGTACTCACCGTTTTCCTCGCGAACGTCGGCGCTGAACAGACAGAGGAGTTTCTCTGAGATCTCCATAGTAGATTCCATACGTACGTGGCAACGAACCTGTATAGTTGTACCGCTACCGCGGGTCCGTAGACCGCACCCCGGCGGCGGATCGCGACCGCCGGTCGAACCGATCGATCCCGAAGCCGCGAACCGCCGGATCACGCCCAACCACCGATCTAGTTAATAATTAAATATATATTACTCGACATTGATTTGATCGTTATGTCTTCCACACTCAGCGCGGATCGCATCCGTCGAACTGTCGCCGTCCTCGCCGTCGTCGCGCTGCTCTTCCCGCTCGCGACGGGGGTCACAACGGCCCAGTCGGTGCAGGGCGCGTCCGGAGCGATAATCGTCGACGAGGGGGAGACGGTCAACGGGATCGAGGGCGTGGCCGGGACGATCATCGTCCGCGGCACCGTCGACGGCGACCTCTCCGGCGCGGCCGGGTCGATCCACGTCACCGAGAGCGGTCGCGTCGCCGGCAATATCCAGGCCGCCGCGGGAACGCTCGGCATCGACGGTACGGTCGGCGGGAGCGTCGAGGCCGGTGCCGGCTCGTTCGAGTTGACGGACTCCGGGCGGATCGGCGGCTCTCTCGACGTCGGCGGCGGCTCGATCAACATCGACGGCGCGGTCGGCGGCGACGTTCGGGCGGGCGCCGATTCGATCGTGATCGGCCCGAACGCGGACGTCGGCGGCGAGTTCCGGTACGACGCCGGGACGTTCACGCAGAGTCCCGACGCGACGGTCGCCGGCGGCGTCGTCGAGGACCCCGGTCTTCGCGGGGACACGGGCATCACGTTCGGCCCCGCCGCCGTGCCGGCGTGGGTCGGCTCCGCGTACGGCGTGGTGGTCAACCTCGCGTTGGGCGCGGTCCTCCTGCTCGTGTTCCCCCGCTTCTCGCGGGACGTCGCCGACCGCGCCGGCAGCGACGCGCTCGTCAGCGGCGTCGTGGGCGCGGCCGTGCTGATCGGAACTCCGATACTGCTCGTTCTCGTGGCGATTACGCTGATCGGTATCCCGCTCGCGCTCGTCGGGGCCGTCGCGTACGCCGTCGCGCTTTGGATCGGTTCCGTCTACGGCCGGTACGCTCTCGGATCGTGGCTCCTCGACCGGCTCGACCGGTCGAATCGGTGGGTCGCGCTCCTCCTCGGGGTCCTCGCGGTGGCCGCGATCGGTTTCGTTCCGTGGATCGGCGGCCTCGTCGACCTCATCGTGCTCCTGTTGGGGCTCGGGGCGTTCGGCGTCGGGCTGTTCGACCGGTACCGCGGCCGCCGCTCCCAACGCGTCCCCGACCGAGGGGCCGTCGGCGCGGACTGACGACGCCGTCCGCTTCCGGCAGTCACCGTCACGGGACGAACACCTTTGTCGCGCCCCGCCGAACCGACTCGCATGACCGACTTCGACTTTCCGTACGGCGCCGTCTCGCCCCCGATAGCCACGCCCTTCGACGCCGACGGCGACGTCGACACGGAGGCGCTCGCGAGCCACGTCTCGACCCTCGTCGACGCCGGCCTCGACGGGATGGTGCCCTGCGGAACCACCGGCGAGTTCGCCAGCCTCACCGACGCGGAACGCCGCGCGGTCGTCGAGAGGACGGTTGAGGCGGCCGACGGCCGAGTTCCGGTGATCGCTGGCGCGGCGGACACGACCGTTTCGGGCGTCCTCGACCGACTCCGGGCCGCAGAGGCGGCCGGCGCGGACGCAGGACTGGTCACGCTCCCGTACTACCACGGCTCGACGGACCCGGCCGGCCAGCGGGCGTTCCTCGACGCGGTCGCCGCCGACGCGCCCCTTCCCGTCTTCCTCTACGACATCCCGTCGACGGTCGGGGAGTCGATCGATCCCGGCGTCCTCGCCGCCGTGGCGGAGCACGAATCGGTCGTCGGGCTGAAAGACACCAGCGGGGACATCTCCGCGGTCGACGCCGCGGTCGACCTGACGCCCGACGAGTTCACGGTGTTTCAGGGCGTCGACGCCCTGTTATACCCGAGCGCGTCGCTCGGCGTCGACGGCGGGATTCACGCGCTCTCACAGGCTATCCCGGAGGTGTTCGTCGCGCTCGGCGTGGCGCTTCGCGAGGGCGACGACGACCGCGCGCTGGCGCTTCACCGCCGGGCGATCGTCCCGCTGTTCGACCGCTGTGGCGACCACGGGTTCGCGCCCGTCGCGAAGGTCGCGGCCGCGCATCGCGGCTTCATCCCGGACCCGCGAGTCCGCCCGCCGCTCACGCTCCCAGACGACGCGGCCCGCGAAGCGATCGCCGCTGACGTGGACGCGGCGCTCGACGTCGTGTGAGGCGCGCCGGCCGGCGATCGGGTCGCGGCCTCACTCTCCGCCGATCGGCGTCCCGTCGGCCTCCTTCGGCCCTTCCGAGTCGAAGACGACGACGTCGCCGGCGGCGCGCTCGGCGGCCGCCGGGTCGTAGCCGTCTCGAACCCCGATCGCCTCCTCCAGTTCGCGGACCGCGCGCTCTTTGAGCGACGCGGCCAGCGCCTCGGCGTCGCCACGCGAGATGTCGCGACCCAGCCCCTCACACTCGTGGGCGCGGACGATCCCTTCTTCGTCGACGGCCTCGCCCATCGGCTGGCTCGTTCCGTCGAGCGCGACGCTGAACGGGTAGGTCCGACAGATGAGCGGCCGCGAGTCGTGGACGGCGCAGGCCCCCTGCCCGTCCGTCTCCTCGTAGAAC
Organism: Halorubrum wangae; assembly: GCF_051194135.1. Classification (NCBI taxonomy): domain Archaea; kingdom Methanobacteriati; phylum Methanobacteriota; class Halobacteria; order Halobacteriales; family Haloferacaceae; genus Halorubrum; species Halorubrum wangae. The sequence continues at coordinate 133,448 of NZ_JBLZNH010000001.1, forward strand.
GTGCAGTCGCCGCAGTCGTCGGTCGCGAGCGCCCACTCGAACGTCTCGCCGCGTCGTTCGCCGTCGTCGCCCTCGTCGAGGCCGAACGGCATCGGGCGGGCCACGTCGCGCCAGTCGTACGACTTGCGCGAGTGCGCCTCGGCCGCGGCGGCGACCTCACGGACCTCGTCCGGGAAGACGGTGGCCGTGTGCGGCTCCCGGTCAGCGGCGTCGCTGGCGCCGTGACAGTCGCCATCGTCGGCGTCTTCCTCACCCTCTCCGCGCCCCGCTCCCGCCGGTGCGCCCCCCGGTTCGTCGGGCGCGTAGCCGGTACAGCAACCGCCGCAGCGCGTGCACTCGAAGCCCATCGCCTCGATGGCGTCGGCCAGGTCGTCGACGGCGAGCTCGCGGGCCCGCGAAAGCTCGGCTTCGAGCGATTCCATGGGTGTGCTTGCGGCGCGGGCGAGTTAACCTCGTCCCTCTCCGGGTCGGCGGCGGACTCTCGCTCGCGCCGAAGGAGCGAAGTGCGACCGCCCCCTACCCGTGCGGCGTGAAGGAGTACGAACGGAAGGGGCTCCTCGAACGGGTGAGCCGCGAGGCCGCGACCGTGGGCGCGGACATCCCCGAGGAGATCGAAGTGCAGGGGGAGCCGATCGAACTGCAGTCGTTCGTCTTCGAGATCAAGCGACGGGATTCGGTTCCGTCCGGCGAGCGCGACCGCGTCGAGCAGGCGAAGCGGAACCTCCGACGCGAACGGATCGAGCGACTCGAACCCATCGAGGAGAACGAGGTGAGCTACGAGCGCGGGGAGGAACTCGCGGCGTCGATCATCGGTATCGACCGCGCGCTCGAAGCGCTGGAGGGACTCAACGCCCCCGGCCCGGAGACGGAAGAACAGCGCCATGAGGCGGCCGACCGCAAGCGCTGGATGAGCTTCTTAAAAAAGGCGCTCGGTCGCGACAGCGCCAGCGGAGCGAGCGGTCGCACGCGTTTTTAAGGGCGTTTCGTCGGGACGGTTCCGCACGCGGCGGTCGACTCGGAGTTACTCGTCGCCGTCGGCCGGCTTGAACACCAATCGGTAGTCGTAGTACCGACCCTCGTATCGGACCATCTCGGAGTCGGTCCATTGAGGAGCCGCGTCCTTCCGGACGTTGCCGTCGAGGTACGGCCGTTCGTGCAGGGATCTGAGGACCTCCGCGTAGGCGTCGGAGTACGGGTGCGACTCCTCGTATCCGTCGTACATGGCCCGCTCGAGCACCTCGCGGGCGTCGGCGGAGAGGGCTTCTTCGTCGACGCGCGGGCCGACCTTGAGCGCGCGGAGGATCGCCTCCATCCGCTCGGGCGACTCCGCGACCACCTCGCTCGTGGCGCGGTACACGGGCTCGTAGAACCGCTCCCGATCGATCGCGACCCGATACGTCGTGTCCCGATACACGACGCGGGTCGGCCCGTCTTCGGCGAGCAACGCGCTCGCCTCGACCGCGTTCTCGTTCCGGTAGACGTAGCCGCCGCGTTCGACGAGTCCGACCGGAATTCCGCCGACGTTGCCCCGCGCCCGCGCCGCGAAGTAGGCGATCTCGACGGCGCGTCGATCGCCCGTCGGGAGCGTCTCCGCGTCGACGACCTCGATGTCGCTCTCCCCGGTGGCATCGGTATCGTTCTCTCCGGCGTCCTCGGCGCCGATCTCGTCGACGCCGAACAGTCGTAGGACCGGGCGAGTCGTCTCCGCCTCGTCGACGACGACTGAGTCCAATCGGTAGTACGTTCCGTCGTGGACGGCGTGTGTCGGATCCTCGTCGGTCGAGAAGAACGGCTTCCGATACTGGACGGTGTAGGAGTCGCCCGCGCGCACGGCCTCGAACGCCGCCTCGTCCCACCGAGGCGACGTCTCGTCGGGATCGACGACGGCGTTTTCACTGAGGGTCTCCCCGGCGTCGTCGAGGACGAGCCGCAAGACGCGGTCGCGCTCGTCGTCGCTGGGGCCGCCTGTCACCGATCCGCCGAGACACCCGCTCACCGCGCCGATCGCCGCGGCGAGTCCTCCGGAGAGGAGCCGCCGGCGGGAGGGTTTCATGTCACTCATACAGGTGCTTCGTCGGGGCGAAATAAATGCGTCCGTGTTACCCAAAGAGCCGCTGTAGTCTCTGACGAGCGCGCTCCGGTGCGACGCTCGACACGCGCCCGTGGGCTGTTCGGATCTGATCGAGCCCTCTCAGTTACCGGTGAAATCGATCCGCGAGTCGCCGCTGTCGCCGTCGCGGTTCGAGTGGCCGATCCGGACGAACTCGTAGGCGTCGTCCGCGAGGAACACGTCGTCGCCCTCGACGGCGATGTCGACGCTCTCTAACACGGCTCCCTCGCAGGGGCCGAAGTTGCAGTAGCCGCCGTCGGCCTCGAAGGTGGCGCCGTGTTTCTGACAGAACACCTCGCCGTTCCGGACGAACGCCCCGTCGTCCTTGTCGAGGCGCACGTCGGTCCAGTGTTGGCAGTAGTTGCGGAACGCGCGCACCTCACCGGCCGCACGGGTGAGGATCGCCTCCGCCTCGGGGGTGCCGTCCTCGGCCTCGCCGATGTCGCCCTCGCCGTCGTCGACGTCGTCGGCGTCGACGGGTCGTAGCGTCACGAGCAGCGTGCTGTCCTCGGGAACCTCCTTGACGGCGGCGATCCGGCGGTCCGCGTCCATACCCGTTCGTGGCCTGCGGCCGGTTTGAACGTTGTGCGTCCCGACCGATGACGCGGCGGCCGTCGGTTGATGCGACCGTCGACCCTGAACGTCGCCCGCGACGGGGACGGATTCAGACGGCTCTGACGGACCCCGACGGCGCTGACTCTCGCCTGCTTTCGGCTCGGCTCGGCTCGCTTACCGGCGTCCCTCGACTTGCCTCAAATCAGTTCGGCGGTGTCCTCGACTACACCCCGAGCCACTCGTCGTCCCGGATCTCGTAGCCGTTCGACCGGCAGAACTTCGCGGCCCGCCGTCGCACGTCTCTCGATCCCGGGATCGCTTCCTTCTCCCGGATCTGCTCGACGATCCAGTCGGCGACGACTCTGATTCCCTCGTTCTCATCGTCACCGTCTATCGCTTCGAGCGTCCGGAACGTCCGCTCGTAGGCGTCGCGTTGCGACTCGCTCAGCTCTTCGTCGGGCAGCGGAGCGCTCGCCTCGACGATCCGCCTCATTGCCACCGCGATGGTGGGTCGCTGTATTCGGACTCTGACCGCCGCGGGCGAGCCGAACGTCTCCCTGTCAACGTCGGGAACCAGATCCGCGACTGCGTACGTGCCGACGGTCGATTCGATCTCGTGGTCGCCGACCGTGGAGACGATCTCCGAACCGGTCGCCGGGAACGACAGCGCGTCGAGCGCCGTCTCGAAGTACGCGAGATCTGCGGTGTCGACCGGCGGTTCGGTCTCGTCGCCGCGCTCCACCTCCGCGGCGATCTCGCGTTCGCGCTGCCGTCGCTCCTCGTCGTGGGCCTGTTTATCGCGGCCGTTTTTGTTGTCTGCCACGTCAGCAGGCTACGTGCTCGAGCCGGATAGCGCTATGGTCGAGTACGACCCCGCCCCGCCGAATCTCGAATTGCGCGTTCTCCTCACGACCGCGCGCCGTCGTAGTGTCGCTCCTCCACGCGCCGGTCGAACAGCCGCGAGAGGAGCGTGGTGAGGGGTCCCTCGACGCCGTCGCCCTCCCCGTCGACCGCGAGGCCGTCGACCGTCTCGACCGGCCGGATCTCCCACGTCGAGTTGGTGAGGAACACCTCGTCGGCCTCGCGGACCGCGTCGGGCGCGTACGTTCCCTCTTCGACCGGAATCCCTTCGTCCTCGGCGATTTCGATCACGGTCCGCCGGGTGACGCCGGGGAGGATCGGCCCGTCGAGTGAGGGGGTCTTAAGCGACGTCCCGTCGGCGAAGAACAGGTTCGCGGTCGCCCCCTCCGCGACGTTGCCGTCGGGGTCGAGCATGAGCGCCTCGTCGGCGCCCGTGACTCGGAGTTCGAGGCGGGCCAAGATCCCGTTGAGGTAGTTGTGCGTCTTCGCGTCGGCGGGGAGCGCGCGCGAGGACGGCTTGCGAGTCTTCGTCGTCTGGAGCGCGGCCGGTCCGTCGTGGGCCGGCTCCGAGTCCACCCCGCCTCGGGGGAGCGGCTTCGTGATCACGACGACGGTCGGGTCGACCGCGGGCTTCGGGTCGAGCGTGCCCGGCTGGACGCCGCGGGTGATCGAGAGCTTCACGTACGCGTCCGCGAGGTCGTTCGCGGCGAGCGTCTCGTCGATCCGCGCCTTCAGGTCCGACTCGGCGAGGCCGTGGTCGAGCCCGAGCGTCTCGCAGGTGTCGTCGAGCCGCGCCGCGTGGTCGGCCCACCGGAACACCTCGCCGCCGTAGGCGCGCATCGTCTCGAAGGCGGCGTCGCCGTAGGCGAACCCGCGGTCCTCGACCGAGACGGTCGCCTCGCTCGCGGGCACGAGTCCGCCGTCGACGTGGTAACGGAGTTCCTCGTCCGTGCCGTCGTCCCTCGATTTCTCACCCATGCGTCTCGCACACCTCCACGAAGTTCGCCACCATCGCCTTCCCCCGCGGCGTGAGGATGCTCTCGGGGTGGAACTGCACGCCGACGTGCGGCTTCTCGCGGTGGCGCACGCCCATCACGACCTCGCGCTCGTCCTCCGTCTGCGCGGTCTCGATCAGGTCGTCCGGCAGGTCGGCCCGCTCGACGGCCAGCGAGTGATACCGCCCGACGCGGAGTCGGTCGGGGAGCCCCGCGAACACGCCGAACCCGTCGTGAGTGATCGTCGACGGCTTCCCGTGGACGACCTCCGGCGCGTGTCCCACGCGGCTGCCGTGGTTCGCGCACAGCGCCTGGTGGCCGAGGCAAACGCCGAGCACGGGGCGCGCGAGGTCGAAGACCGCGGTCGAGACGCCCGCCTCGGCGGGGGTGCCCGGCCCCGGCGAGACGACGACGCCGTCGGGGTCGAGCGCGCGGATTCCGGCCAGATCGACCGCGTCGTTCCGCCGGACCGCGACCGCGCCGGCGACCTCGCCGACGTACTGGACGAGGTTGTACGCGAACGAGTCGTAGTTGTCGATGACCAGCACCCGAGCGTCCGACTCGCCGGCGCCGGGTCGCCAGCCGGCGGCGTCTGGGGCGTCGGGGGCGTCGCTTCCGAGTGCCGACCCGTCAGTCATCGTCGGCCCCCGGTTCCCTCGCGTCGCTCGCGCTCCCGGATCCGTTCACCGCCATCCCACCGGCCGCGAGCGCCTCGTCCGTCGCAGTCACCAGCGCACGCGCCTTCGCGAGCGTCTCCTCGTACTCCGCGTCGGGCTCGGAGTCGTGGACGATGCCCGCTCCGACGCGAAGGTGATACTCCGCGGCGTGGCGGACCAGAGTCCGGATAACGATGTTCAGCGTCGCGCGGCCGTCGAAGCCCGCGGCGAGCATCGAGCCGGTGTACGGCCCTCGACGCGTCTCCTCTAACTCGTCGATGATCGCCATCGTCCGCGGCTTCGGCGCGCCAGTGATAGTTCCGCCGGGGAAGCACGCCGCGATCGCGTCCGCGAGCCCCACGTCCGGGTACGCCTCGCCCTCGACGAGGCTCACGAGGTGCATCACCTCGCTGTACCGGTCCACGCGGCGATACTCCGCGACGTCGACCGTGCCGAACCGGGACACCTTCCCGAGGTCGTTACGCTCCAAGTCGACGAGCATCGCGTGTTCCGCGCGCTCCTTCTCGTCGCCGGTCAGTTCCGATTCGAGCGCGTCGTCGTCCGCGGACGTCGCCCCGCGCGGCCGCGTCCCGGCGATTGGCTCTGTCACGAGGCGGGCGCCGCGCTCGGGGTCGTCGGTCGGCACCCGCTCCAACAGGAGTTCGGGGCTCGCGCTCACGAGGTCCACCCCCGATCGGGGGAGTTTCGCCGCCTCACCGTCCGGTCCGGTCTCCGCCGCTCGCGAGAACTCGACCAGCCCCGAGTACGGCGCTGGGTTCACCGCGCGAAGCGCGTCGTACGCCTCGACCGGGTGGACCGCCGCCGGGGCCCGGAGCCGCTGCGAGACGTTCGCCTGAAAGGTGTCGCCCTCGCGGACGTACGCTTTCACGCGTCGGACTGCCTCGGCGTATCCTTCGCGTCCCACGTCGCTCTCGAACGTCGCCGTCGACGCGTCGCGGTCTGGTGCGGGGCCGACGGCCGGGTCGCCGGTCTCGATCCGGTCGATCAGGTCGCCCGCCCGCGCAATCCCCTCGTCGAACAGCGCGTCGAGGGCGTCGCGGTCGGCGGTCGGATCGTCGAGGCCGGCGGGGACGCGCGGGCAGGCGGTCACGCGGAGCGTGACGGCGGGGTCGTCGTCGGCGCCTTCGGCCCCCTCGGAGACCGGGCACTCCCACGCCGCGACTCGGTCGAAGACGCCGATCTGGAGCCGCGGGAGCCCGCGGTCGTCGACGGCGCCGGGGCCCGTCGGCGCGGGCGCCGGGAACGACTCCAGTTCCCGGGCGACGTCGTAGGAGAGCCAGCCGAACGCACCGCAGGGGTACGGCACCTCGCAGTCGCCGCGCGCGAGGGTCTCCCCGTCGAGGAGCCCCTGAAGCGCCGCGAGCGTCGGGCTCGGGCGCCGGTAGTCGCCGGCCGGGCTTCGGGTATTTCCGCACTCGTCGTCGCCGTCGGCCCCCTCCGCGACGACCGCCTCGGCCGAGACGGTCAGCCGTTCGACGGGCTCGACGCCGAAGTAGCCCCAGCCGGACTGCCCGCCGGTGGTCTCGTAGCAGAACCCGCCGGGGCCGTCGCGGGCCCGTCGGTAGGCGGCGAAGGGGTCGTCGACGTCGACCCGGCGCTCGACCGGGACCCTGGCCCCCGCGGGCGCCGCGGCGGCGACCTCGCGGAAGCGGTCCCGGTCGGTGTGTACCGATCGCTGCATGTCATCCGGTTCGCCGGGCGCGACGAAACAGTTGCGGTCGGCGGTTTCAGAACTCTTTCGCCCGGTCGATCCAGGTTGCGGCGCGCTTTTCGCCTACGCTGGTCCCCTCAGCGACCGCCGCGGCGTCGGCGTTCGCGAGGTCCTCGATGCTGCCGATACCGATCTCTGCGAGTCGCTCGGCGTAGGCCGGGCCGATGCCCCTGATCTCCTCGAGGTCGGCGCCGATGTCGTCCGCGTCGACGGCCACGTCGTCCGTCTCGTCGTCGGCCGCCTCGGCCGGTTCAGCCGCGGTGTCGGTCGGCTCCGCGTCGTCAGTGGTCGCCGCCTCCTCGTCGTCCGATCCGTCCTCGGCCTCGTCATCGGCCGCGGCGTCCGCCTCCTCGTCTTCCGGCTCCGTTTCGGACGCCCCATCCGTCACGTCGGCGTCGCCCTCGTCGTCGACGGCGTCGTCTTCGGTTTCGTCGGCCGATTCTTCCTCGACGTCCTCCTCGTCGGCCGACTCCTCGTCGACCAGCGATCCCGTGGAGGCCGCGGCCTCGCTTCCGGCGGCGGCGGGCTCCGCCCCCTCGTCGTCGGACGTCGTGCCCTCCTCGGTCGCGGGCTCGTTCTCGACGGTCACTTCTGTCTCTGCGCTGTCCCGCTCGGTGTCACCGGTTCCGAACCCGAGCTTCTCTTTGATCTTCTTCAGTAAGGCCATTAATGAACCCTATGCTCGTCGGATATTTAAAAGTCCTCGCCGTCAGACGCTTCCGACCCCCGTAGCTGTCGTCGTTCCTCCTCAACCCGCTCCGGCGGCGCCGGCCTCTCTCCGCTCGCGGCCGGGCCGCCCTCGGGCGAACCGGTCTCGCTGGTTTATAAGTGGTGTCGGTTCATCCGACGGGTATGGACATCCTTAACCCGGTCATGTGGTCGCTCCACGTCGGTTTCGCGATCCTCTGGACCGGCAGCGTGCTGTTCGTCACCCTCGCCGTGCTTCCGCCGGCGCTTCGCGGCGATATCGACGCGGGCGCCCTCGGATCGATCGTCGGTCGGCTCCGGTGGATCACCCGCATCGGTGCGCTCGCCTTCCTCGCCACCGGCGGTCACATGGCCGGGACGCTGTACACGTTCGAGTCGCTCACTGGGACCGGCCGCGGCCACCTCGTGCTGACGATGATCGCGCTCTGGTTCTTGATCACCGGGCTCGTCGAGATCGCGAGCGGGAAGCTGGCCGACGGCCTCGACGCCGGTAAGCTCCGCGCGCCGGCCCGCGACGCGAAGCCGTTTCTCTACGGCGCCGCCGGGCTCTCCGCGGTGCTCGTCGTCATCGCCGGGCTGCTGGCGACGCCTGGCGCTATTTAAGGGCTAACCCGTTCGTTCGACCGATAACTACTCCAACTCGGCCCGCAGCGCCGCGCTCATCTCCTCGACTGGGGCCTCTCGACCGGTCCAGATCTCGAACGCCTCGACGCCCTGGAACAGCAGCATCCACGTCCCGTCGACCGTCGTCGCGCCCGCGTCGGCCGCCTCCCGGAGGAGCCGCGTCTCTATCGGAGCGTACACCGCGTCGAGGACGGCGAGGTCGCCGTGGAGGTGGCTCGCGGGGACCGGCGTCTCCTCGGGGGCCTCCATCCCGACGCTGGTCGCGTTGACCAGCACGTCCGCGCCGGCGACTCGGTCCCCGAGGTCGTCGAGTCCGCCGCCGGTGGCGCCCGGGACGGCCTCGGCCAGCGCGACGGCGCGCTCCGCGGTGCGGTTCGCCACATGGACGTTCGCGCCGGCGTCGGCCAGCGCGAACGCGGCGGCCCGGCCGGCGCCGCCCGCGCCGACGACGACCGCGTCTCTCCCGTCGAGTTCGACGTTGTGGCGCGCGAACGCCCGCGTGACGCCAGCCGCGTCGGTGTTGTAGCCGCGGGGCCGGTCGGCCTCGCCCGCGTGCACCGGACCGAAGTCGATCGTGTTGACCGCGCCGATTCGCTCGGCGAGAGGTGCGGCGTCGACCGCGTCGAGTACGTCTCGCTTGAACGGCACTGTCACGTTGAGTCCGGCCACGCCGAGGTCGGCGGCGCCCGCGACCGCGGCGGTCGCGGCGTCGGCGTCCGGCTCGAAGGTCACGTAGCGCGCGTCGATTCCGAGCGCCTCGTAGCCGGCCTCGTGGAGCGGCGGCGACAGCGAGTGCTCGACCGGGTTCCCGATCAGTCCGTACACGTCCATGGGCGCTCACGCGGACGCGACCGACAAAAGAGGCGCGGTCGACTCGGGAAGACCGCGGGAAGAGGCGCGGTCGACTCGGGAAGACCGCGGGAAGAGGCGCGGTCGACTCGGGAAGACCGCGGGAAGAGGCGCGGTCGACTCGGGAAGACCGCGGGAAGAGGCGCGGTCGACTCGGGAAGACCGCGGGAAGAGGCGCGGTCGACTCGGGAAGACCGCGGGAAGAGGCGCGGTCGGGGTGCGGAGACCGCGCGTCCGAACGCCCTCACTTCCCGTCCGTCTCCCGGTCGGTGTCGATGACGTCCTCCAGCGTCTCCGTCCCCACGTCGCTCGCAAGCTTGACGCCGAGGAGCGAGACGATGATTCCCGCGACGATGAACCCCGCGAGCCCCTGGACAGGGGTCACGCCGACGCCGATCGGGTCGAACGGGTCGATCACCGCCTCCTGCGCGAGGAAGTAGCCGGCGAACCCGCGGACGACGAGCGAGACGGCGACGATGACGAACGGGAGGTTGAGGTAGGGCGTCCGGATCCCCTCGTCGCGGATCAGTTCGTCGAGGAGCCGACCGACGGCCGCCGTCACGCCCGCGACCGCGAACCACGGAACGGCGGCGTAGGTGAATTCCATCGCCCCCACGATCCGCGTCGCGCTATCGAGGTCCGACGCCGACAGCACGCCGAAGAAGCCTCCGACCAACGCGAGTCCGGCGGCGACGACGTAGGTGACGATCGACACCTGACCCGCGTACAGCGCCTCGCGGACCCGCTCCGGCATCCCCGCGACGAACCGGTCGATCGCGAGCCCCTTATAAAGTAGCGCGGCGCCGAGCAGCCCCGCGACGCCGGCGACCGCCTCGGCGGGAGAGAACCAGTAGAACAGCGCCGGCAGCAACAGGAGGGCGACGCCGAACGGCACGAGGATCGTCGAGCGCAGCTGCTCGTCGGCGAGGAACTGTTTGAGCAGGTAGTACGTCGACTCGATGTCGCGGGCCTGTCGGACGACGACGCGGTCGACGGAATCGACCGGGATCCGCGACTCCACGATCGGCAGCACCTGCTCGTCCTCGGCGGAGTCGACGACGACGACCGCGGCGCGCGGGTCGTACCGGTCCACGAGGTCGTCGAGCTGGGACGCGATCGATCGATCGGCGCCGACCGCGGTGTCGCTCTCCGCCGAGACGACGGCGACCACCGACTCCTCACGTTCATCTCGAAGGTCGCGCGCGACCCGCAGCGATTCGAGCAAGCAGTTGACGCTGGCGTCCTCCGGGTCGCTGAGCCCGGCGTCGGTGACGAGCGACCGGACCGCTTCCCAGCCGGCGACCGGCATGGGGACGTTCGTGGCCCGACCGATCGCCCCGGAGCGGTCGATACAGATGACCAGCGTCGTCACGCATCGACTCTCGATCCGCCCGGATAAAAAGCTCCCCGTCGGCGGGCGGATCGCCGGAGTCGGTCCGCTGCCTACCGAAGCTCGACGTCCACGTCGCCGCCCTCGTTCGAGAACACGCTCGCGACCCCGTTGCCGGCGGCGAACGCGACGCGCTCCGCCCCGAGGCCGAGCCGCTCCGCGAGCCCCCGCTCGGGCGTGAACTCGCGAATCTCCGGCTCAGCGTCGATCAGCGTTGCGAGCCGCTCTTCGACGTCATCTTCGGTACCGAGCTCGTCGACGAGACCGATCTCGAGCGCGTCGGTGCCGAGGTACACCCGCGCCTCCGTCTCTCGGATGGCCGCCGGGTCCATGTCGCGCCCCTCGCTGACGGTCTCGACGAACTGCTCGTAGTAGCCGTCGATTATTCCCTGAAGATACTCTCGCTCATCCTCCTCGACCTCGCGGAGCGGGACGCCGGCGTCCTTGTACTCGCCGGCGGTGAACTGCTCGTAGGTGATCCCGAGCTTGTCGGCGAGCCCTGCCGCGTTCGGTCGGGAGCCGACGACGCCGATCGAACCGACGAGGCTCGCGTCGTGCGCCCACAGTTCGTCACAGCCGCTCGCGATCCAGTAGCCACCGGACGCGCAGGTGTCGGTCGCGTGCGCGACCGTCGGGCCGTCGAACTCGACGGCCGCCCGACGGATGTCGTCGCTCGGGAGCACCTCGCCGCCCGGCGTGTTGAGTTCGACGAGGAGCGCGTCGACGTTCTCGTCCTCGTCCGCCGCCTCGATCTGCTCGACGATGGCGTCGGCCGTCGTGCCTCCGGGTCCCGTCAGCGGCGAGGGTCGACCGCTGTTCCGCCGAATCGGTCCGGAGACCCGTACCTTCGCGACGTTGTACTCCTCGCTCTCGCCGAATCGTCCGCGGGTGAGCCGCGAGACGATCCGTCGCCCCGCCACCGTCGCCGTCGCGCCGACCACGGCAGCCGCGAGGAGGGTTCGCCCGTTCGACCGCGTATCGCTTTCCATAGGGCCGATTGGAGGTCTGGCGGTTTATATGCTATCGCTGCGGGGATCGGCGTCGACGTCCGTCGATACGCTGACCTGAGGGTCGGCGGTTGGCACCGGTTCACGTCCCGCGCTCGTCGATCCAGGGTCGTGGCGCCGTCGCTGTGTCGGTCGTATAAAAATGCGCCTCCGGAAAAATCGGTAACCGATCTACAGCAGACCGGTCTTCTGGAGCTTCATCAGGTCCTCGGTGTCGAGCGTCTCGCCCTCCTTGAACTTCTGGTAGATCTCCTCGGCCTCCTCCTTCTCCTCCTCGCGCTTCTCGGCACGCTCGTCCTTGCGCTCGCGCTCCTCTTCCTTGTCGAGCTCGCGCAGGCGCTTCTGGACGCGCACGAAGTCCTCGTGGTGCTGGTCGGCGGCCTCCTGGGCCTCGACGAACAGCTCGTGCATCTCGTCGGCCTCGTCGCGGATGTCGTCGGCCTCGCGGTAGGCCTCGATCATCTGGTTGTGGTGCTCCTGGGCCTTGTCCGCGAGCTCCGTCACCTTCTGGTGGTGCTGGGACGCCTCGGACCGGACCTCCTCGGCCTCCTCGACCAGTTCGTCGAGCTCGCTGGTGTCGTCGACCTTCTCCTTCTTCTCGGCGAGGTTCTCGCGCTTCTCGTCGATCTTCTCGATAAGCTCTCGCTCGTCTTCCGCGTCGAGCACCTCGGTCTGCTGTCGGAACTCGAGGTCTTCGATCTCCTCTTTGAGCTCCTCGATGGACTTGCCGGAGCCGAGCTCCATGTCCTGTTTGAGGTCCTCGACCTCGTCGAACAGCTCGTTGGCGTCGGCGTTGAGCTCGTTCCGCTTGTCCTTGTGCTCTTGAACCTGCTCGTTGAGCTCGTCGCGCTTCTCGCGGTGTTCCTGGGCCTCGTCGACCTTCTCGCGCGTCTTCGCGTTGAGGTCGTCGCGCTTGGAGGCGCGCTCGGAGGCCATCTGGTTCAGCTCGTTGCGTCGGTCTCGTAGCTGACCGGCTCGCTTGATGAGCTGTCCTTTCGACCCGTTCTCGAGGTCGTCCTCGGAAAGGTCCACATTGTCCGCTTCGTCCATCGGTTCGATCTCGTACTGCTCGATGACTTCGTCTTTCGTTACCATTTTTTATCTCTCCATCACCGCTCCGGGGGTAGCAGTCGCTCGCTGTCGTGCGTTGGGCCGTTCACAAGAGCTCCCGTTCATTTCAGCGTGCGATCCCACCAGCGCCGGAGGCGTTCTGGTACCAGATCCTATCACAGGCCGACATATAAATACTTCGGTGATTCGGGCGTAACCCGGTAGCAGGGGCCGTATACCCGCCGATCCGTGCTGAACGGTCACACACCTCTCGCTATTTATGAACCGTCTTCGTCACCCATTCGTTACCCGTCATTCCGAGGGGTCCGTGCGGGAGATACTCTGACGAGTGTCGCGCTATGATGCGTCGCCGAGAACCTCATACGAGAGCACGATCCCGTCGTCGAGCCGCTCCGTGTCGACGAGTTCGAGTCGGGGGAACTCCTCCGTGAACCCCTCGCCGTCGGCGAGTGTCGGCGCGTCGCGGCCGCCGATAACCATCGACCCCACGTAGACGTGGAGCTCGTCGACGACCCCGGCCGCGAAACACGAGTAGATGACCTCGCCGCCCCCCTCGACCATCAGGCGCTCGACGCCGCGGTCGGCCAGTTCGTCGAACCCCGCCGCGAGGTCGACGCGCCCGTTCGCTTCGCCGTCACCTCCCGCGTCGTTCTCACGTCCCGCTCCGCTACCGGCGACAATGACCTCCGCGCCGGCCGCGGTCAATTCCCGGCGGCGCGCCTCGGTGGTCGCGTCCGAGACGAGCAGGTACGTCGTCGCCGCGTCGTCGAGGATCCGGGCGTCGGTCGGCGTCCTCCCTTTCGAGTCGACGACGACGCGCGCGGGGTGTCCGGGGCGTCCGTTCCGCAGGCGCTGGACGCGGCGGTCCTCCTCGTCGAGCGTGAGGTGCGGGTCGTCGGCGAGCACCGTTCCGACGCCCACCAGCACCGCGTCCGCGGCGGCCCTGACGCGGTCGACCCGGTCGAAGTCCTCCGGTCCCGAAATGCGAAGTTGCTCTCGACGCCGCGTGGCGAGTTTCCCGTCGACGCTCTGGGCGGCGTTGACGACGACGTGCATACCCGTGTCTCTCGCGGGCGAGGAATGATCGTTTCGGTCGGCTACTCCGCGTCGCCGACGCCGTTTCGCACCTTGACCGCGACGCCGCTCGCGAACGCCTCGGCCTCCGCGCCCGAGAGCTCCGCGCGACCGACCGCGAACAGCGTGTCGGCCTCGTTGACGACGAGCACCTCATCGCCGGGGCGGATCCCGTCGTCGGCCGCGGTCACGAACTTCGCGAAGGCGTTGCGCCCCTCGCGGACGAACGGTTCGCTCTCCTCGCCGACGACGACCCGGTGCAGCGGCGCGGCGAACGCCTCGCGCAGCCGCCGGCCGCCGGCCACGCCGAGTGTGAAGCGCCCGTCGGTGCCGTACGAGACGAGGCGATCACCCTCTGAGCTGCCGGGGGTGTCGTCCACGTCCCCGACGATCACCTGCCGCGGGCGGCCGCCGCTCGACCGGCGGAGGGTCAGCGGTTCGTCGGGGGGAAACAGGGCGCGGCCCGCCCCGGCGCCGAACTGGTAGTCGGCGCCGGTCCGCAGGTCCGCGAGGGCGTCGGCGTCGGTCATACCCGCACTGTCCCGGCCACGCGCAAAGCCGTTACGAACGGCGTCGGTGCCCGCCAGTCAGAGCTCGACCCGGTCCACGATCGAGTCCGACCCGTCGCCGTTGTTGTGGGTGTTGATCGCGATCGTCCGAATCCGGTCCTCCAGCATCGAGCCCTCGATCTTCGCCTTCAGCAGCGAGTCGACCTGGTAGACGCCCGCGGCGTTGTTCATCCGTATCACGATCTGCACGGGCGTCTTTTCCCCCTTCTGGAGCGAGACGCGCTCGATCGCCTGTGAGGAGACGGTGTTGATCCCGCGGCCGCCCTCCTCGTAGGGGACCCGCGACCGCCCGCGCTCCATGTCGAGTCCGTCGGCGATCCGGACGACCCCGGCTTCCAGCGTGAGCGGCTGCTCCTCGGTGTGGTGACAGAGGATTGCGTGGAGGACCTCCGCCTTCACCCGAACCTGCTCGGCGACGTCGTACAGCAAGGGCAGGAAGCGGTCGAGGAGGTCGGCGGCGAGCGGGATCGAGTAGTACGGGTGGTCGTGGCGGTGGACGACGTGTCCGATGTCGTGGAGCGTCGCCGCGAGCGCGATGATCACCGGCTCGTCGGCCTCGTCGAGCCCCTGTTGGCGAGCGCCGTTAAACTCGACGCCCCCCGCTTTCAGCAGGTCGTACAGCCGGAGCGCTCGGTCTCTGACGATCTCGACGTGTTTCGCGCCGTGATCGTTGTACCCCTTCCGGTCCACGGGGTTGACGTTCTGGGCCTCCAGATACGTGGTGATCTCCTCGTCCGACTCGATCCGCTCGAGGACCTCGTTGAGCCGGCCGTCCGGGAATGTGTGTTCGGCGTCCGGATCGTACTCGTGGCGGTCGGCGTCGGTGTCCGCTTCGAGGTCGACTTCGGGCGGCGCGTCCCCGTCGGTCGGGTCGGATTCGGTGGGATCGGTCGGTGACTCTGCAGGATCGCTCATGAGATCGGTGAAGACGCCTCGGTCAGTTAAAAAGGCGTGCTCCGAGCCGCTGCCGGCGACACCGTCTCCGTCGCCGTCGCAACCTCACCGACGGCCGTCACGGTCCGCGTCTCGGGGGTCGTCTGGTGCCGACGGGGTCCGCGTCCCGCTCTCGCTGGCAGTTTCGACCCGAGACAAAATCTATAAGCGACGGAAGGTCCCATTACAGGTGTGAACCGCTTCGCGTCCCGACGCGGCCCGCTGCTGCCGCCAGCGACGCGACTTTTCTCGAAAAAACGCGCGTGATCCGTCCGTCGGCGGGAGTGGCGACCCCGTCCCGGACGACCCTCGACTCGCGCGCACCGTCCGCTGACCGACGACGCACCCCGATCAACCACCAATGACAGACACCACGACAACGACGCCCTACGGACCGAGAGACGCCGCGAACCGAGAACAGACCGACGAACCCTTCGAGGGGGTGTATCCCGCCATGACGACCCCCTTCACCGACGACGACGAGGTCGACCACGCGCAGTTGGCCGACAACGCCCGCTACCTCGAGCGCGCGGGGGTCGACGGCGTCGTCCCCGTCGGCTCGACCGGCGAGTCGGCGACGATGACCCACGACGAGCACATCGACGTAATCGAGACGGTCCGCGACGCGCTCGACGACATCCCGGTTATCGCTGGCACGGGCTCGAACAACACCGCTGAGGCGCTCTCGCTCTCCGAGCGCGCCGCCGACGCGGGTGCCGACGGCATCCTCCTCATCTCCCCGTACTACAACAAGCCGGAGCCGCAGGGCTTCCTGAACCACTACCGGACCATCGCCGACGCCGTCGACATCCCGCAGATCGTCTACAACGTCCCGAGCAGGACCGGCCAGTCGATCCCCGTCGACGTCACCGTCGAACTCGCGCAACACCCGAACATCCAGGGGTACAAGGCGGCCTCCGGCGACCTCAACCTCATCAGCGAGGTGATAGAGCGCACCCGCGACGAGACGTTCTCCGTGCTCTCCGGCGACGACGGCCTCACGCTTCCGGTGCTCTCAATCGGCGGCACCGGCACCATCAGCGTCGTCGCCAACGTCGAGCCGGAGCGCTCCTGCGCGATGGTCGGCGCCGCACTCTCTGGCGACTACGACCGCGCCCGCGCGCTCCACCACGAGCTCTCGCCGCTCGTTCGCGAACTGTTCGCCGAGACCAACCCCATCCCGGTGAAGGAGGCGATGCACATCCGCGGCCGGGGCGAGCCGTTCGTGCGTTCGCCGCTCTCGCGGCTCTCCGAGGAGCGTCGCGCGTCCCTGCGCGACCTGCTGGCCGAGTACGACGAGGGCGTGCCCGGAACCGTCGATCCGGAGGCGAGTGAGCTGTCGACGGGAGGCGCGGAATGAGCGGCGAGCCGCTCTCCGTCGCCGTCACCGGTGCAGGCGGCCGGATGGGCCGCGAGGTGATCGAGGCCGCCGCCGACCGCGAGGGCGTTGCCGTCACCGTCGCGGTCAACCGCACCGCGACCGAGCCCGTCGCGGGCGTCGAGGTCGCCGACGCTGACCGCCTCGGCGAACTGCTCGCGGCCGAGTCGCCCGACGTCCTCGTCGACTTCACCGGTCCCGAGTCGGCGGTCGCGTACGCCGCGGCCTGCGTCGACGCGGGCGTCCCCTTGGTTACCGGAACCACGGGCTTCGACGACGCCCAACTCGATGACCTCCAAGCTGCGAGCGACGCGGTACCGGTGCTCAAGGCGTCGAACTTCGCACGGGGCGTCGCCGCGCTCCGCCGCGCGGTCCGCGAGGCCGCGGCCGCGCTCCCCGGCTACGACGTGGAGCTAACCGAGACGCACCACAACGGGAAGCGCGACGCTCCCTCCGGCACCGCGAAGTCGATCCTTGACGACGTGGAGTCGGTTCGCGACGACCTCGACCGGCGCGTCCACGGCCGCGAGGGCGACGCGCCGCGCGAGGCCGGCGAAATCGGGGTCCATGCCCGGCGTGCGGGCGACGTCACCGGCGAACACGAGGTGCTCCTCGCCGGGAACCGCGAGACGCTCTCGCTCACGCACCGCGCCGGCGACCGCGGGGTGTTCGCCGAGGGTGCCCTCGATGCGGCCGCGTGGCTCGCCGGCCGCGACCCCGGCCGGTACGGCTTCGACGACGTGCTGGACGCCGGCGGTGACTGACTTGGGAATCCCTGTGTATCGACGAATAAATACCGACACTCATCCAAACACAACGAAATGACGCTCGAATCTGACGTATCCGATCTGTGGGACCGCTATCAGGAGGGACTCACCGCCGCCGACGCGACGAGCGAGGACGCCGAGGTCCTCGAAACGTTCCTCTCCGCGCTGGAGGCCGGCGAGGTCCGCGCCGCCGAGAAGACCGGCGACGACGTGACCACGTGGGAGGCCAACGAGTGGGTCAAGCGGGGTATCCTCCTGAACTTCGGCCTGCGCGAGACGGAGCCCCGCGAGCACGGCGGCGTCACCTACTACGACGTGCTCCCGCTGCGCGACACCGCCGACCTCGCCGAGCGCGGCACGCGCAACACCCCCGACGGCACCGTCATCCGCCGCGGCGCCTACCTCGGGAGCGACTGCATCATGATGAGCCCCTCGTTCGTCAACATGGGCGCATACGTCGGCGACGGCACCCTCGTCGACTCCTGTGACACGGTCGGTTCCTGCGCACAGCTCGGCGAGAACGTCAAGCTCGGCGCCAACACGCTGATCGGCGGCGTCCTCGAACCCGTCGAAGACGCGCCCGTCGTCGTCGAGGACGGCGTCTCCCTCGGCGCCGGCTGCCGGGTCACCTCGGGCTTCCGCGTCGGCGAGAACAGCATCGTCGGCGAAAACACCCTCCTGACGCCGCGTATCCCGGTCTACGACCTCGTGGACGAAGAGGTCATCTACGGCCACCTCCCGGCCAACCGCCGGGCGTTCACCCGGATGGTGGAGTCGTCCGTGGGCGACCACGAACTGTTCGACGGCGGCGCGTACAAGCCGGCCGTGGTCGCGACTCACGTCGAGGAGGACACCTTGGAGGCGACGCGGCGCGAGGACGCCCTCCGCGAATGAGCGGCCCCTCGATCCGACGCGTGAGCGACTGGAATGCCGACGGACTCGCCGCGCTTGCGGCCGAGCACGACACCCCGCTATACGTCCAGGACCTCGACCGGGTGCGCGAGAACTGCGAGCGCCTGCGCGGCGCGTTCCCCGACGCCGACGTCAGATACGCCGTGAAGGCTCACACGGGGCAGGCCGTGCTGCGGGCGGTCCGCGAGGCGGGGCTCGACGCCGAGTGCGCCTCGGCTGGTGAGCTCGACCGCGCGCTCGCAGCCGGCTTCGGCGGTGATCGACTCCACTACACCGCGGTCAACCCGCCGGCCCGCGACCTCGACTACGTCGGCGGCGTCGCCGAGGCGGAGCCAGCCCTCACGGTGACGGTCGGCGCGGTCGACACCTTCGATCGGCTCGCCGAGCGCGGCTACGACGGCCGCGTCTGCGTCCGGGTGAATCCCGGCGTGGGTGCCGGCCACCACGAGAAGGTCCGGACCGGCGGTGCGGCGAAGTTCGGGATCCCGTCCGACCGCGCCGCGGCGGTCGCTCGCGAGGCCACCGAACGCTTCGACGTGGTCGGGATTCACGCCCACGCCGGCTCCGGCATCGACCCGGAGCAACTGGACAGCCACCGCGAGATGGTTGCGCGGATGGGCGATCTGGTCCGGGAGCTGACCGACCCGGACGGCGACGACGCCGTCCCGCTCGACCTCGAATACGTCGACGTCGGCGGTGGCTTCGGTGTTCCCTACGAGGAGGACGAGCCGCCACTCGACCTCTCGGCGGTCGCGGCTGCGACCCGCGAGGCCGTCGCGCCGCTGCCCGCCGGCGTCGACCTCGCGATCGAGCCCGGTCGGTATGTCGTCGCTGACGCGGGCGTCCTCCTGACGCGGGTGAACACGGTGAAGCAGACGCCGGAGGAGCGCGTCGTTGGCGTCGACGCCGGGATGACCGACCTGCTGCGGCCGGCGATGTACGACGCGTACCACCCGATTCTGAATCTCGGCGGCGCGGCCGACGCGCTGTCCCCCGACGAGCGGCAGGCAACCCCTGTCACGGTCGCCGGACCTATCTGTGAGACCGGCGATACACTGTGTAGGAACCGAGCGCTCGCCGACCCGGCACGCGGGGACCTCCTCGCGGTCGGCATTGCGGGCGCCTACGGATACGAAATGGCGAGCCAATACAACTCACGACCGCGGCCGGCGGAGGTCGCGCTCGACGACGGGACAGCGACGGTCGTTCGACGCCGCGAGACGCTAGCGGACCTGACGACGGTCGAACGGGAGGCGGAGACACCGGCCGGACCGACGGGGGGAGACCGATGAGCACCCACGCCGTTCCGGTCGAGAAGTACCACGGCACGGGCAACGACTTCCTCGTCGTCGACGCAAGCGAACAGAACGTCGGCGACCGCGCGGCGTTCGCGCGAGCGCACTGCGACCGCGAGACGGGCGCCGACGGGACCGAGTTCGACGCCGACACCGAGCGCGACAGCGGAACCGAACACGACGGACAGACCGGTCGACGCGGCGCCGACGGCGTCCTCTTTTTAAGTATCGAGAAGCGGTTTGCCCCGACCCGCGTCGTGATGACGCTCGTCCAGCCCGACGGCTCGACCGCGACGATGTGCGGGAACGGCGCTCGCGTCGTCGCCCTGTGGGCCCACGAGCAAACCGGCGACAACGAGTTTATGATCGACACGCAGGCCGGCACGCGACGCGCCTCGGTGAACGCGGACGCGACCGCGGCGACCATCGAGATGGGCGAGCCGACGTTCGACCCGCGCTGGGTCCCGGTCGCCCGCGACGAACCGCTGATCGACGAACCGGTCGCTGGACTGACCGTCACGGCCGTGAACACGGGCGTCCCGCACGCGGTCGCGTTCGTCGACGGCGGCCGCGACGCCCCTGATGGCATCGACACGGTCGACCTCGACGCCGTCGCCCCGCCGGTCCGCAACGCCGACGTCTTCCCTGACGGCGCGAACGTGAACCTCGCCGCGATGGTTGACGACGGAAGCGGCGACGGGCCAGCCGTTTTCGACCAGCGTACCTTCGAGCGCGGCGTCGAGGGCGAGACGCTCTCCTGCGGCACCGGTGCGGTCGCCATCGTCGCCGCCGCGCGTCGGCTCGGCCTGATCGAGGGCGAGTCGGCCGTGAGTCGCCCGCCGGGCGGAGAGCTGGCGATCACGGTGCCCGATGCGGGCCACGCGACGCTGACAGGCCCCGTCGCCCATGAGTTCTCCGGAACGCTGCCCGCCGACCCTCGATGACCGCCCCGTCGTTCGACCCCGTCTCTTTCCTCGAACGCGCCGTACAGACGCCTTCTCACGAGTCAGTCGACGAGATGCGCGACCTCGTCGTGGAGACGCTGGGACGGTTCGACGTCGAGAGCCGGGCCGTCGCCGGGGGCTGCGTGCTCGCAGAGAAACGTTCGCCCGCGCCGGAGGCAGGGCCGCACCTCGTGGCGAACACCCATCTCGACACGGTGAGGCCGCACGTCCCGTTCGAGCGGGGCGAGGCCCGCGAGGACGAGCGCCTTGGGTCAGAGCCGGACGGCGCGCCACCCGCCGACGTGATCCGCGGTCGGGGCGCCTGCGACGCGAAGGGACCGCTCGCGGCATTACTAGCGGGATTCCTCGACGCTGACCCGGAACACGGCCGGCTCACCCTCGCGCTCACGCCCGACGAGGAGACGCTGTCGCTCGGCGCGGCGGCGCTCACCGGTCGCTCGCCGGGGACCGAAGACCGGCTCGACGGCGACCTGTTCCTGGTCGGCGAGCCGACCGGCCTCGACGCCTGCACCGCCGCGAAGGGGAGATTCCAGGGCACCGTCGAGCTGTCGGGGGTCGCCGCTCACGCCGCGGAGTTCGCCGGTGCGAACGCGATTGCGGCCGCCGAGGGCGCGCTCGCGGCGGTCCGAACGTTCGACGACGACGCCGACGAACACCCGCAACTCGGCCCGCCGAAACTCACGCCGACGGTCATCGAGGGCGGCGAGGCGACGAACCAGGTGCCCGCCGACTGCGCGATTACGGTCGACCGGCGGAGCGTCCCGCCGGAGACCGCCGAGGGCTTCCGGTCGTCGCTCGCGGCCGCGGTGCGGGCGCGCACGCCCGACGACGTCGGCGTCGACGTCGCGCTGACCGACCGGGAGTCGCCCTTCTTCGAGGCGTTCTCGACGGACCCCGACCACGAGGTGGTGACGACGGTCACGGACGCGGCCCGAAGGGCGGGCGCGTCGCTCGGACTGCCTGCCGACCGCGGAGGGACCGCCCGACCGTTCGGCGCGGCGACGGAGGCGTCGTACTTCGCGCCGGCGCCGACGGTCGTGTTCGGTCCCGGCGACCTCGCCGACGACGGGGGGGCGGTCGCTCACGCTGAGCGCGAGTACGTTCGCGTGCGCGAGGTGGAGGTCGCCGCCGAAGTGGTCCGTCGGTCGATGACGTCGCTGCTCGGTGATGCGGAGACGTCGAACTAACGTCGCGCTACTGTCGTGCTAACGGAATATGCAACGCTGGCGGACGCCGCTCGCGACGACGAGCGCTTACAGGAGGTACGTCTCTTCGTCCTCGGCGAGGTCGACGAACTCGTCGGCGGCCTCGATCAGTTCGTCGGCGGCGGAGTTGCCGAACCCCATCGCCTCGACGCGGACGCCCTCGTGGCGGAGGTGCGAGCAGAGTCGAGCGAAGTCGCCATCGCCGGTACAGAGCACGACCGTATCGACGTGACTGGCGAGCGAGACGGCGTCGAGGCTCATCCCGAGGTCCCAGTCGGCTTTCTTCGAGCCGTCGGCGAACGTCTTGATCTCCTTGATCTTCGTCTCGAAGCCGATGTCGCGGAGCGCCTCGAAGAAGCTCTCCTCCTCCGGCGAATCGGCGCGGATCACGTACGCGATGGCGCGGACCAGCGCCCGGTCGTTGACCGCGGCCTCCAGCAAGCCGGAGTAGTCGATGTTTTGCGAGTAGAAGCTCTGTGCGGAGTGATACAGGTTCTGCGAGTCGGCGAGCACCGCGACGCGCTGGTGCGGGTGAATCTCGGTCATACCCCGATGTTCACCGGCGTGGCTTAGGGGCTTTGGGATCCCGAGCGACGTCGGTCCGACACGCTCGGGCAGGCGACGGCGTGACGTGGTCGTTCGCTTATAAACTCCACTCGCGTGGGGCGTTTATCTCGGTTCTCCAACCGAATTGGGGCCCGATACGCGTTCCGTCTACCTATCTGAAGCTTTTAGTGAGTACATTCATTGTGTGTCGGTATGTCACAGCGGAAAAACGACGGCGGTAGCAACGGTCGGCGTCTCGGACGTCGACAATGGCTCTCCATGCTCGGCGTCGGCGGCGCGACAGCGCTCGCCGGGTGTTCTGGCGGCGACGGGGGCGACGGAGGCGATGGGAGCGACGGGGACGACACCGGCGGGATGGACGGCGGCGACAGCAGCACCGACACGTCGACGTACTCGACCGCGGTGTCGGCGTCCTTCACGACGCTGAATCCGATCTACAACACGGAGAACGGCGCCGGGAACGCTATCGCCCGCGCGCTCGACCAGGGATACACGTTCGACGAGGAGAACGAGTACGTCCCGCTTCTCTACGACATGTCCACCGAAGACGGCGAGGTGTGGACGTTCGAGATTCGCGAGGGGCTCCAGTTTAGCGACCCGTACGGTGAGGTGACCGCGAGCGACTTCGTCTACCTGATTCAGGAGATTCACCAGAGCAGCTGGGCAAACTCGGCGGCGACGACCAGTTGGCAGGGCGTCACGGTCGAGGAGACCGGCGAGTACGGGTTTCAGGCCACCCTCGAGAGCCCGCAACTCCTCTGGCCCGAGAGCTTCGACCCGCTCCTGTACCCGATTCCGCAGGGGCTCCTCGAACCCTTCGTCGAGGAGCAGGACACCGAGGGCCTCCGGCAGAACGAGGAGCTCCTCGAACTGCAGTTCGCGGGGAATCTCGGACCGTACGTGCTCGACGAGTGGCAGCGCGACGGCGGCACCCAGTACAGCCGCAACGACGACTACTACCTGCAAGATGCCGAGGACCTCCCCGAGGTATTCAACGAGGTGCCGTATTTCGAGGGCGCGGAGATACAGGTGCTCGGCGAGCAGGCCTCCCGGCTCG
Organism: Halorubrum wangae; assembly: GCF_051194135.1. NCBI lineage: Archaea > Methanobacteriati > Methanobacteriota > Halobacteria > Halobacteriales > Haloferacaceae > Halorubrum > Halorubrum wangae. The sequence continues at coordinate 156,728 of NZ_JBLZNH010000001.1, forward strand.
GCGCGCTGGAAACGGGCGAGGTGGACTCCGCTGCCATCCCGCCGGAGCGCGTCGAGGAGTACCGGAACAACGACGAAATATACGTCAACCGGATCCCGCAGCCGTACAACGAGAAAATCTCGCTCAATATGCGGGATAACGGCTGGACGACCGGCCCGGGAAACATGTTCCGACACAAGGAGTTCCGGCAGGCGATGGCCGCCGCGATCGACAAGCAGAGCCTGATTCAGGGCGTCTTCCGAAATTTCGCGGAGACGCACTTCACGTGGCAGCCCCGCTTCAGTAACTTCTACCCGCCGGAGGAGGACATCCCGCAGTTCGGCGTCGGCGACCAGTACGGGAGCGAGGTCGCTCGTGGCCTCGCGGAGGAGGCCTTCGGACAGTCGGAGTACGACTACGGCTTCGACGGCCAAACGATGGTCGATCCCGACGGCAACCAGGTTCAACTGAGTATCTACCACAGCGCCGGGCAGGAGACCGAGCAGCTGATGGGCGAGTTCATCGCGCAGGAGCTCGGCAACAACCTCGGAATCGACGTGAGCGTCGAGGCCATCGACGGCACCCGCTTCAACAACGAGTACTGGACCACCACCGAGTTCCCGACGCCCGAGCGGAACGAGGACGGCGAGGTCACCAACGTCCCCGACGAGCTCGTCGACACCGTGAACGGCGAGGAGGTCGAGTGGACCGCCCCGACCGCGACGAACCCCGGGCCGCGCAACGTCACGTCCAACGAGGACTGGGACATGGAAATCGTATTCGGCCTGAACACCTATCCGCGGAACCCGTTAACCAACAGCGCGTTCTTCGACGGGCCGACCGCGTTCTACAACCCGGTCGGCTACTACCCCGGCTTCAACGCGGAGGAGCTGTTCGACAACGCGCAGCAGGCGAGTAGCGAGGAGGAACTGGCGGACGCGCTCGTCGAGCTGTTCGCCAACCTCGCGGAGGAACAGCCGTACATCATGCTCGCGTTCCCCGACAGCACGGTCGGCTACCGTGAAGGGCTCGAAGGTCCGATCGAGAACTTCTCGAACGGGTGGAACCTGCCGGCGTGGAGATACGAGTAGTACCCCGCCATAACAGCTCCACGTCATCATCATGGGATTCGGAAAGTACGTCGGCGCACGCGTGCTGTGGGCAGTCGTCGTCTCGCTGATCATCACCACGGTCACGTTCCTCCTGCTCGCGGCCGCGCCAAACCCGGCGATCCGAGAAGCGGCGACGCAGGCCGCACTACAGGGCGGCGATCCGGCGGCCGCGGTCGAGCGCGAGCGCGAGCTACGCGGCCTCAACCAGCCGCTGTCCGTTCGGTATATGGACTTCATCCAGAGCGTCTACACGCTCGACTGGGGCTGGTCGGAGAGCCGTAGCCAGCCCGTCACCGAGGCGCTGCTCCAGGCGCTCTACTACACCGCGCAGTACTCGATCCCGTGGACCGTCCTCACGATAACCCTCGGGCCGCTCGTCGGCGTCTACTCGGCCGCGAACATGTACAGCTGGCGCGACCACGTCGCGACCGGGTTCGCGTTCTTCGGGTACGCGATCCCGAACTTCTTCTTCGGGATCATCCTGCTGTTGATCTTCGGGGTCTGGTTCGAGTGGATACCGATCTCGTACGACACCAGCGTCCCGGTGTTCAGCCTCGAAAACGTGCGACAACTCATCATGCCGGTGTTCGTCCTCGTGACGGGCTCCATCGGCGCGACGATGCGCGTCTCGCGCAACGAATCCGCGGAGTTCCAGAACTCGGACTTCATGAAGACGGCGAAGGCGAAGGGCGTCTCGCCGCTTCGCGCGTACGCCTACCACGTGATGCGGCCGACGCTGGTGCCGCTGTCGACGACGCTCGTCGGCCAGCTGTTGGCGCTGTTCATCGGTTCGTCGCTGCTCGTGGAGGTCGTCTTCGGCATCCCTGGGCTCGGTAGACTGACGTTCAACGCGCTCATCTCGCAGGACACGAACCTCGTGTTGGGGTCGACGCTCGTGTTCACGTTCGTCGCCGTCGTCGGCAACCTGCTGGAGGACCTCGTGTTCACCGTGCTCGATCCGCGAATCAACTACGACGACAGATAACACAATGGCAACGAACAAACCGGAGCAGTTCGACCGTGTCGACTGGAGCGAACTCTCCCAATCTGGACGGTTCGACCTGTCGATAAACTCGATCGGGATGCTGGTGGCGACGCTCCCGCTGGCGCTCCTCTGGCTGTACGACTATCAGTTCGTCGGCGAGCGCGAGGCGACCTTCCAGGCGATCGGACTCAGCAGGAACCTCGACCCGCTGGATTTCGCCTTCGTCTTCACGCTGTTCCTGTTCTTCTTCTACCTGCTCTTGCCGCTGTACCAGCACCCGCGGATGACGCGGTACTACTGGAAGGAGTTCAGACGGAACCGTCCCGCGGTCGTCAGCCTCGGCTGGCTGGGCGTCGTGTTCGTGGGCGGGCTCGTCGGCCCGCTCCTGATCAACGCGCCGGAACAGAGCATCCTCACCGGACACCAACCGCCGGTGTTTCTCTCGATCAACGAGGCGAACGTCGCGACCTGCGTCGGCGACGTGGTGAACGGGCGGTGTCAGGGGACGTGGCAGCACCCGCTCGGGACCACTCGCGGCGGGAAAGACGTGTTCGCCGGCATCGTCTACGGGATGAGGATAAGCATGCAGATCGCCTTCATCACGACGACGATAGTCGCGGCGATCGGCATCACATTCGGCACCGTCAGCGCGTACGCGGGGGGCTGGGTCGACGAGGTCATGATGCGGTTCGTCGACATCATCCTCTCGTTCCCGACGTTCCTGATGTTCCTGCTCATCCTGTACATCTACGGCGCCGGGTTGGGGATGTTCATCCTCGTGTTCTCCGCGTTCGCGTGGGGCGGCACCGCGCGGTACGTGCGCAGCAAGGCGTTGTCCGTCTCCGAGGAGGAGTTCATCAAGGCGACCCGGATCAGCGGCGCGAGCACGTACCGGGTGGTCCGGAAACACGTCGTTCCGAACGTGGCGAGCAGCATCATCACGCAGCTCACGCTGCTCATCCCCGGCTTCCTGCTCGCCGAGGCGCAGCTCGCGTTCCTCGGGATCGGTGACTCGGCGGTCCCCTCGTGGGGACAGCTGATCTCCGCCGGTCGGAGCGACCTCGCGTTCGCCCCGTGGATCGTGCTCGCGCCCGGTATCGTGCTGTTCTTGACCATCCTGGCGTTCAACTTCATCGGCGACGCGCTGCTGGACGCCCTGAACCCCGAAGCGGAGGCGGAGAGCGCATAATGTCTGCCCCACTGCTCGAGGTCGAAGGCCTCACGACGACGTTCAGCACCGACAGCGGAGAGCTCACGGCGGTCGACGGGATCGACTTCTCGGTCGACGAGGGCGAGACCGTCTGTATCGTCGGCGAGTCGGGCTCCGGAAAGACGGTCGCGACGGAGTCGGTGACGCGGATCATCAAGGAGCCGCCGGGCCACGTGGAGGGGTCGGTCCGGTTCCACGGTCACGACCTGCTGGCGATGAGCGAGCCGGAGCTCCGCGAGATCCGCGGGTACGAGATCGCGCATATCTTCCAGAACCCGCAGGAGGCGATGAACCACTGTTACACCGTCGGGTGGCAGATCGTCGAGGCGCTACGGGTCCACCGCGACGTCTCCAAAGAGGAGGCGCGGGCGAAGGCGATAGACCTGATGGATAAGGTCGGGATCGCGAACGCCAGTTCGCGGTTCGACGACTATCCCCACGAGTTCTCCGGCGGCCAGAAACAGCGCGTGATGATCGCGATGGCACTCGTCGGCGACCCGGATCTGCTGATCGCCGACGAACCCACGACGGCGCTCGACGTGACCGTCCAGGCGCAGATCCTCCGGCTTCTCGAAGACCTCCAAGACGAGTTCGACATGGGGATTCTCTTCGTCACGCACGACCTGGGCGTCGTCGCCCAGATCGCCGACCGCATCGTCGTGATGTACGCGGGCAAGGTGATGGAGCGCGGTGACGTCCTCGACATCTTCGAGCGACCCGCACACCCGTACACCCAGCAGCTACTCAACTGCCTGCCCGAGATCGGCGGGAAGAAGGGAGGGATTCCCGGAACGCTCCCCGACCCCCTCGACCCCCCGGACGGGTGCCGGTTCGCCCCGCGTTGTGAGCACGCGGTCGACGCCTGCGTGACCGGCGACCAGCCGGAAGAGATCGAGGTGAACCCGGGACAGCGCGCCTCCTGCGTCCACTACCGCCCCGGCCGCGACGACTCGGTCGTCCGTGGCGGGACTTCGGACGCGAACGCAGACGAGGAAGGGGTGCGCACCGCCGATGACTGAGGAGCCGCTCCTCTCCGTGCGGGACCTCGAAAAGCACTACCCGATCCGGAAGGGGCTGTTGAACCGGCAGGTCGGCGCCGCTCGCGCCGTCGACGGCATCAGCTTCGACATCGCACCCGGGGAGACGCTCGGGCTCGTCGGCGAGTCCGGTTGCGGGAAATCCACCGCCGCGACCTCCATCATCCGACTGGAAGACCCCACGGGCGGCGAAGTGATCTTCAACGGCGGCGGGCGCGCCGGTGCGACTCGAAACCCCGACGGGACGCACCCAAACGACGTGACGCGCTTCGACGACCGCGAGCTGAAGGCGTTCCGGCGCGACGCGCAGATGATCTTCCAGGACCCCTCCTCGAGCTTCGACCCGCGGATGTCGGTCGGGAGCGCGGTCGCGGAGATGCTCCAGATCCACGGGATGTCGGACCGTCACCGACGGCGGGCGATCGTCGAGGATCTGCTCGACCGCGTCGGGCTCTCGCCGGAGGATTACGACCGGTACCCGCACGAGTTCTCCGGCGGTCAGAAACAGCGCATCGCGCTTGCGCGTGCGCTGGTGTTGAACCCGGAGCTCATCGTCGCCGACGAGCCAGTCTCCGCGCTCGACGTCTCGATTCAGGCGGAGATCCTCGACCTCATCTCGGACCTCCAAGCGGAGTTCGACCTCTCGCTGCTGTTCATCAGCCACGACATGTCCGTCATCAGGGAGATATGCGACCGGGTGGCCGTCATGTACCTCGGCGAGATCGTCGAGATCGGGCCGACGGAGCGGATCTTCGCCGACCCGCAGCACCCGTACACGGAGGCGCTGCTCTCGGCGATTCCGACCCCGGATCCCCGCGCGCCAGCCGAGGGGATCGAGCTGTCGGGGACGGTCCCCAGCCCGACGAACCCGCCCTCGGGCTGTCGGTTCCACACCCGCTGTCACAGGGTGATCCAGCCGGACGGCATCGCCCTCGAACAGGAGCGCTGGCGGGGGCTGTTGAACCTCCGCGACGCACTCGCCGCCGAGAGCGTGGACGTCGAACAGATCCGAGAGAACGTCCGCACCGGAAGCGACGCGGACGCCACTTCGGACGCGGTGAAGGGTCAGATTCGCCGGGAGTTCGACCTCGAGGCGGAGGTGTCCGCCGACGATATCGAGTCGCTTCTCGACCGCGCGCTCGACGAGGCGTTGGACGGTGACTTGGAGGGCGCGGCGGCGACGCTCTCAAAGCGGGTGATAACGCCCTGCGAGGAGACGTCGCCGGAGCGAACCAACCACGCCGCCGACCACGAGTCGGCGTGTCTCCTCCACGAGGGAGCGGAGCCGGCGCCGCCGAACCCGGCCGACGACTGACGGGACGCTCTCGCTCGCGGTGTCCGATTTATCAGTCCTCGATCGCCGGAAGCGACACGGGCCGCGGGTCGCCGTCGTTTCTCTCGACGGTCACGGTCGGTTCGCCGTCCGCCGGTCTCTCCCCCGCCAGCACGGCGGTCGCGCCGGTCATGAGCGGCGCGACGACGCCGGCCGCCAGCGCTCGCGGGTTCCCGAGGCCGCCGCGGAGGACGACCCTGTCGCCCGGTTCGAGGTTCCGCTCGTTGGCGACCGACTCGGCCGCAGCGAGGAGTGAGCGATGGGAGATGTCCCCGGCTCCGTCTGGCCCATCCGATTCAGGTCCGCGCAGAACGGGGTCGTCCGGACCCACCGCACTGGGCGGCATACCGGGGTTCTCGCTCCATAGTTCCTGCTCCCAGTGAGTCGTCTCGGGGCGCTCCGGCGGCCCGCCGAACACGGCGAGGCTGGTGCCCGGCGCCGGCTCCGTCGTCGATTCGTCGGCGACGTCGACGAGCACGACACGGTCGCCGCGCTCGATCCCCGCTGCGGGGTCGAACCGGACCGGCGCGCCCAGTCCCGCCGCGCCGAGGAACCCGAGCGTCGTGTGGAACCCGGGTGCCGGATCGACGGCGACAGTCGATCCCTCTCGCGCGCCGAGGTAGCGGAGCACGTTCGCCGCCTTGTACCCGTTGGTGATCAGGTCCCGGTACGTGCGCTCGCGCCCGTCGGGCGTGACGAGCGCGACGTCCCGACTCCGGCGGTCGCGCGCGAGCAGATCGCCGACGACATCCATACCGGCGGCTCGGGGCGGCCGAGACTTAAAAACGAGGAGTCGACCATCGCGCGCCGAGGTCAGGGCGCGCCGGCGATGATCATCTTCGAGCCGTCGGCGGTGAACGCCAAGTCGCGCGTCACGCCGGGATCGATCCGGACGGCGTCGCCGGGGGCGAGTTCGACCGCGTCGCCGTCGACGGTCAGCGTCGCCCCGCCCTGGAGCAGCACGTACACCTCCTCGTGACCAGCGTCGCCGTGGTCGTGTTCCATCCCCTCCCAGCCGGCGTCGGCCTCCACGACGGTCACGCCGAGGTTCTCGCAGTTGAGCGCATCGCGGAGGAAGTACATCCCCGGTGCGCGCGGTTCGACGTCGTCGTAGGCGATGGTGTCGTAGCCCATGAACAACGATACGCGACGCGGGCCGGTAAAACGACGGGTCGGGGAACGCAGGCGTCGTTAGAAGGAGCTCTTCAGTCGCTCGAAGAAGCCGCCGCCGACTTCGATGTCCTCGCCGCCGGCCTCGGCGAACGCCTCCAGCGCCTCGCGCTGCTCCTCGTTGAGCGAGTCCGGTATCACGACGCCGACCTGCACGTAGAGGTCGCCGCGGCCGCGCCGTCGCAGTCGAGGCATCCCCTTTCCTTTGAGTCGGAACGTCTCGCCGCTCTGGGTGCCGGCGGGGATGTCCATCTCCACGGTGCCGTCGACCGTCTCGACCTCGATCGTGTCGCCGAAGACGGCCTGCGGGAAGGATATCGCCTCCTTGACGCGGAGTTCGTCGCCGTCGCGCTCGTACCGCTCGTCCACGTCGACGTCGACCTCGATCAGCAGGTCGCCGTTGGGGCCGCCGTTCTCGCCGGGGGCGCCCTCGCGCTCCATCCGGAGACTCTGCCCGGAGCGAATCCCGGCCGGAATCTCCACGGAGAGCGTCGCCTCCTCTCGGACGACGCCGTCGCCGCCGCAGTCGGCGCAGTCCTCGCTGTACAGTTCTCCCTCGCCCTCGCACCGGGGACACGTCGAGGTCTGCTGAACCCGACCGAGCGGCGTCTGTTGAACCTGCTGGACCTGTCCGCGACCGTCACACTGCGGACAGGTCTCCACGTCGGCGTCAGCCGGGTGGCCCGCACCGTCGCAGGTGTCGCAGGTGGTCGGTCGGGTGAGCGTGACCTCTTTGGTCGCTCCCTCGAAGGCCTCTTCGAGGTCGATCGTGAGTCCGGTGCGGAGGTCCCGGCCCTGCCGCGGTCGGTTGTCGGGGCCGCCGCGACCCCCGCCACCGCCGCCGAAGAACTGGTTGAAGATGTCCTCGAAGCCGCCCGCGCCGCCTGCGCCGCCCGCGCCTCCGAAGGGCCCGCCCGCGCCGCCGGGGCCGCCGCCCGTCGCGCCGCGCTTGTCGGCCTCGGTAAAGCGGTCGTGACCGAGCTGGTCGTACTGGCGGCGCTTCTCCTCGTCGGTGAGCACCTCCTTGGCCTTCTGTATATTCTTGAACCGCTCCTCGGCGTCGTCGTCGTCGCTGACGTCGGGGTGGTGTTCGGCGGCCTGCTTGCGGTACGCCTTTTTGATCTCCTCCTCGCTGGCGTCCCGTGACACGCCGAGGACGTCGTAGAAATTTTCGCTCATGCGTTACGTTCGTTGTTGGGTCGTTCGTGGCTGGGTCGTGTTAAGCGACGCGTCTAAGCGGCGACGAGGTCGGCGCTACTCCTCGTCGTCGACGTCCTCGAAGTCGGCGTCGACGTACTCCTCGTCGTCGTCGGGGTTCGCACCGCCGGGGCCCGCCGCGCCGCCGGGACCGGCCGCACCGCCCATGCCGCCGGGACCGCCGGCCGCGCCGCCAGCGCCGCCCGGACCGGCCTGCGCGGCCTGTCCTTCGTACATCTGCTTGCCGATCTCTTGGAGCTCCTCCGTGAGCGCCTCGGTGACGGACTCGAGTTCGTCGGTGTCGGCGTCCTCGTCCTCGAGCGTCTCCTCGACGTCCTCGATGGCGGCCTCGATGTCGTCGATGAGGTCCTCGTCGAGGTCCTCCTCGTTCTCCTCCAAGAGGGTCTCGGCGCGCTGGATCGTCGTCTCGGCCTCGTTACGGGCCTCGATCTGCTCGCGGCGGGCCTCGTCCTCCTCGGCGTGCTTCTCGGCCTCCTCCTGCATCTGGTCGATCTCCTCGTCGGAGAGGCCGACGCCGCCCTCGATGGTGATCGACTCGGCGTTACCCGAGCCCTGGTCTTCGGCCTCGACGTTGACGATGCCGTTCTCGTCGATGTTGAACGAGACCTCGATCTGCGGGGTGCCCGCGGGGGCCGGCGGGATGCCGGAGAGCTGGAACGCGCCGAGCAGCTCGTTCTTGTCGGCGATCTCACGCTCGCCCTGGAAGACGCGGACGTTGACGGAGGTCTGATTGTCGGCGGCCGTGGTGAACACCTTCGACTCCTCCGTCGGGATGGTGGTGTTCTTCTCGATGAGCCGCTCGAAGAGTCCGCCCTTCACCTCGATCCCGAGCGAGAGCGGGGTGACGTCCAGCAGGACGATGTCGTCGACGTCGCCGGAGAGCACGCCGCCCTGGACCGCCGCGCCGAGCGCGACGGCCTCGTCGGGGTTGACGTTCTTCTTCGGCTCCTGACCGACGAGCTCCTCGACCTTTTCCTGGACTTGCGGCATCCGGGTCGACCCGCCGACGAGGATGACCTCGTCGATGTCGCTCTTGCCGTAGTCGGCGTCGGAAAGCGCCTGCTCTGTCGGCTCGACGGTGCGCTCGATCAGGTCGGAGGTGAGGTTCTCGAACGTCGCGCGGGTGATCGACTGTTCGAGGTGGACCGGACCGCTGTCGGTCGCGGTGATGAAGGGGAGGTTGACGGTCGTCTCCTTCTTGCTCGACAGCTCGATCTTCGCCTCCTCGGCGGCGTCTTTTAGCCGCTGGAGCGCCTGTCGGTCCTCGCGGAGGTCGATCCCGTGGTTGTTCTTGAACTCGTCGGCGAGGTGGTCGATGACCGCCTCGTCCCAGTCGTCGCCGCCGAGGCTGTTGTCCCCGTTCGTGGCGACAACCTCGTAGACGCCGCCGCCCAGGTCGAGGACGCTCACGTCGAACGTCCCGCCACCGAGGTCGTACACGAGGACGGTCTGGTCGGACTCGTCGTCGAGGCCGTACGCCATGGAGGCGGCGGTCGGCTCGTTGACGATGCGCTCGACGTCGAAGCCGGCGATCTCGCCGGCGTCCTTCGTCGCCTGGCGCTGCTTGTCGTTGAAGTACGCGGGGACGGTGATCACGGCCTTCTCGACGTCGTCGCCGAGGTACTCCTCAGCGTCCCGTTTGATCTTCTGGAGGATCATCGCCGAGACCTGTTCGGGCGTGTACTCGTCGTCCCCGATCTCGACCGTGTAGTTGTCCTCACCCATGTGCCGCTTGATCGACTGGATCGTGCGGTCGGGGTTCTGAACAGCCTGGTTCTTCGCCGGCTTCCCGACGAGTCGCTCGCCGTCGTCGGCGAAGGCGACGACGGAGGGCGTCGTCCGGTCGCCCTCCGCATTCGCGATGATCTCGGGCTCGTCGCCCTCCATCACCGCGAACGCGGAGTTGGTGGTACCGAGGTCGATACCGAGGATTTTGTTACTCGCCATCTTAACCAAAGTTAGCGTCTTGTGTCGGTTAAAGGTTACTAGATGGCGCGATCTCACCGATCAGCCGATCCCGGCGGAGTCATGCGGTTTCGGCGATCATGTGAACCGCTCGCACCGATGTATTTATACAGATCCGCAAGCGCAGGACCCGCGTCCATCTCCGGCGGGATCCGTCCTCGATTCTCCCGGCGCGAACCCAACTCAGAGTTCGGTGACGGCTGAGAGCCCGGTGATGACTCAGAGTCCGGTGACCAGGTCTTCCAGCGCCGCCCGCGGGTCGTCGGCCTTCGCCACGCCGGAGGCGAGCAGGATCCCGGACGCGCCGAGGTCACCCGCCGCAGCCACGTCTTCGCCCGTCGACACGCCGGCGCCGCAGAACACGTCGACGTCGGCGTCGACGGCGCCGGCGGCCGCGACCGCGTCCTCGACAATCCCGGGATCGGCCGTCGAGACGGAGACGTCGCCGCCGATGAGTTCGGGCGGTTCGACGGCGACCGCGTCGGGACCAAGCGCGGCGGCCGCACCGACCTGCGCGGGGTTGTTCGCGCAGACGATCGTCTCCAGATCGGCGCGCTCGGCGGCGCGGACGGCGCCGTCGATGTCGGCGAGTTTCAGCCGCTTCTCGGAGTGGTTGACGAGGGTCCCCTCCGCGCCGTTGTCGGCGACGGCCTCGGCGAGCGTCGACCCGGTGTGCGAGCCGTGGTCGTTCGGCGACACGTGTTGGGCCCACGTCTCGACGCCGGTGTCCGCGACGCGGGCGAGGTCGGCGGCCTGCGGCGAGACGGCGATCCGAGCGCCAGACGCCTCGGCGACGTCGCGGGCGGCGGTCGCCACTTCGATCGGATCGCACGGGTACGCCTTGAGGTTCACCAGAATGAACATACCAGCACACGAGGTCCGTGGGCGCAAATAGTTTCATGCTTCGACGACACTCCCACCGATCGGACGCGGTTCTCCCCCGCTCGACGGCGGGTGACACGCCCGCGTGGGGGTCGTCGCGCTGTTGGGAGCATAAACGACCTTATACCCCGGTACTGTGGGTCGGAACGAGCAATGTCCCTCATCGAGCTCATCACCGGCGTGGAGGCAAGCGAGGCCACGCTGACCGTCTTCAACGCCGATTCGTCGGTCACGAGCGAGCTCCGCGAGCATTTCGCCGACCGAAACATTCGGATCGTCGAGGAGCGGACCGAGGGAGGGCCGGAGGCGTACGCCGTCCTCTCGCGCGACGGCGAGTTCGTCACCGCCGTCACCGTGGGCGAGATTCTCCCCGGCGCCGACGGTTCGTCCGACGGCGACGGCTCGGGCGAAAGCGGTCGTCGGGTCGGCGGGCCGATCCTCGACCTCCTCGACGAGACGATGTTCACGTCGTACTCCCGCGGCGACATGGTCGCCGCGTCCCGGGAGATAGAGGACCGCGCGTGGCGGGTTGGCGACGGCGAGCTTCACGCCGGGTTCCAGACGCTCGACGTGCTTACCGGCGAGACGGACACCTACGACCTGCTCGGCGAAAAGGAACGACTCAGCGTCCACGCCTACGCCGCGGCCGGGGGCGACCCGCCCGACGTGGAACACTACACCGTTCACGTCGGAGAGACCGCCGAGCTCCGCGAGACCTGGTTCGTCGCGTACGACGGCGGCGGCTACGACGACGCGAAGTGCGCGCTGCTCGCCGAGGAGCGCGCCCCGGGGGAGTTCTTCGGCTTCTGGAGCTACGACCCCGAGACGGTCGACTATATCATCGACTATCTGACCGAGCGCTACGCCACGTCGGGCGCCAAAATCGAATCGACGGACGACGTCGAAGAGAGTCGCGAGTAACGCCCGTCCGGGGCGCGACCGGCGTCAGTCCTTCCGCTTGACTACGTCGCCGAGCGTCATGGTCCCCGAGTCGCCGCTGTCCCAGTCGGCGTCCTCGACAGATTCGCCCTCGACGAGCGAGATGTCGAGCGCGCGCTCCAGCTTTCGCTGGACCTCGTCCGTCGGGAGCGTGTCGCCGCGTTCCAGCTTGCGAATGAGGCTGGCCTTCTCGTTGAGCTGGTCGGCCAGCTCTTCCTGACTGAGGCCTCGGGACTCGCGGGCCTTCCGGATCTGGTCGTCGTAGTCGGTGGCGATCTCCTCCATGTCGTCGAACATGTCGCGCCGACGCGTCGAGCCGCCCGAGGACCCGCCGGAGCCGGACGAGCCGGACGACGAGGAGGAAGACTTCCCGGTGCTCGAACTCGTGGAGTACTTGCCGCCGCCGGAGCCGGTCGACTCGTCGCGGACCTCGGTACCGAAGTCCGTACACGAGCTACACAGCTCCAGTTCCGCGCCTTCGACCTTCGTGGTCGTCAGCGAGGCCTGGTCGGCGCCACACATCTCACACTGGGGCATACGCGACGCTAACGCTCCCTGTGGTATAAAGGGTGCGCCGGGGCGCTCCCGCGGCACGATTGGGTGAGCCTCCGCGGGCGCTCCGCTCGCTCAATCGTGCCGCGTCCGGTACCGACTTGTCGCCGGGGCCGGCAGGGACAGTATGGACGTCCACGTCACCAACTCGACCGTTCGGGGGACGACCCGCGCGCCCCCCTCGAAGAGCTACACGCACCGCGCGCTGCTCGCCGCGGGCTACAGCGACGGCGCGACCGTCCGCTCTCCGCTCGTCTCCGCTGACACCCGGGCGACCGCCCGCGCCGTGACCGCCTTTGGCGGCGCGGTCGAGCCGGCGTCGGGAGCCGCGTTCGCGGACGCCGACGCGCTCGTCGTCGACGGATTCGACGGCCGACCGAGCGTCCCCGACGACGTGATCGATTGCGCCAACTCGGGGACGACGATGCGGCTGGTGACGGCCGCGGCCGCGCTCGCCGACGGCACGACGGTGCTGACCGGCGACGGGTCGCTCCGGTCGCGCCCTCAGGGACCCCTTTTAACTGCACTCGCCGATCTGGGCGTTCGCGCGGAGTCGACCCGCGGCAACGGGCAGGCGCCCTTGGTGATCTCCGGCCCCCTCGACGGCGGCGACGTCGCGATTCCCGGCGACGTCTCCTCGCAGTACGTCACCGCGCTGCTGATGGCCGGCGCGGTCACCGAGGACGGGATCGACGTGGAGCTGACGACCCCGCTCAAGTCGGCACCGTACGTCGACATCACGCTCGAACTGCTCGCCGACTTCGGGGTCGAAGCGACGCCGATCGACGACGAGGGCAATGCGCTCGACGGCGCCGCCGGCGCGGCAGGGTTCGTCGTCGAGGGCGGCCAGTCGTACGCGCCGACCGGCGGGAGCTACGCCGTCCCCGGCGACTTCTCCTCCATCTCGTACCTCGTTGCGGCCGGTGCGGTCGCCGCCGCCCCGGGCGAGGCGGTCCGGATCGAGGGCGCTCGTCCGAGCGCGCAGGGCGACGCCGCGATCGTCGAGATCGCAGAACGCATGGGAACCGACGTCGAGTGGGACCGCGAGGCGGGCGTCATCACCGTCCGGCGCTCCGACCTGTCGGGCGTCGAGGTCGACGTTGGCGACACGCCCGACCTACTCCCCACGATCGCCGCGCTCGGCGCGGTCGCCGACGGCGACACCCGGATCACGAACTGCGAGCACGTCCGGTACAAGGAGACCGACCGCGTTGCTGCGATGGCGGAGGAGTTGACGAAGATGGGCGCCGAGACGACCGAAGAGCCGGACGTCCTCACGATCCACGGCTCGGAGAGTGACCTGCGGGGCGCCACCGTCGACGGTCGCGCCGATCACCGGATCGTGATGTCGCTCGCCGTGGCCGCACTCGCCGCGGAGGGCACCACGACGATCCGCGGCGGTGAGCACGTCGACGTCTCCTTCCCGAACTTCTTCGACGCGATGGCCGACCTCGGGATGGCTGTCGAGCGCGACGACGCGAGCGAGTAGCCGAACGACCCGCGTCCGCCTCCTTAACCCGACACTCAGCTATCGACTGGTGGCGGTTCGCGCTCTGTGAGCCCGAACCACGAGGTCTGGACGGTCTCTCCGCTCGTCTCCGTTCACGACCGAATTCCCGCGACTCCCCTTCGTGATACCGACGAGTACACAAACGCGCCCCACGCACGACCGGGTATGGACGACATCGACGTCGAACCCGTGGATCGCGTCGAGGAGCCCGAGAGCGACGATCACGCGACCGACTCCGGGCCGGAGACCGACGTCCCGGCCGAGACGGACGCCGCCACGGACCTTCCCGCGGGCGTCGACGCCCCCGAGTACGTCCTCTACGGCGGGAAGGGGGGCGTCGGCAAGACGACGATGGCGGCCGCGACCGGCCTCTCATCGGCCGCGGGGGGCGTCAACACGCTCGTCGTCTCGACCGATCCGGCGCACTCTCTCTCCGACACCTACGAGACCGATATCCCGGCCAAACCGACGCGAATTCGGGAAGACATGCCGCTGTACGCCGCGGAAATCGACCCCGACGACGCGATGGAGGAGGGGATGTTCGGCGCCGACGGCGATCCCCTCGGCGGGCTGGGCGAGATGAGCGACGCGATGGGCGGACTGGGCGGTATGGGTGAAATGGGCGAGATGGGCGGAACAGGAGGCCCCGACGACGAGGGCGAAGGGCTCGGCTCCCTCCTCGGCGGGACGATGCCCGGCGCCGACGAGGCGGCCGCGATGCGCCAACTCTTGGAGTACCTCGACGACCCGCGCTTCGACCGGATGATCATCGACACCGCGCCGACCGGGCACACGCTCCGACTCCTCCAGCTTCCGGAGGTCATGGACTCGATGATCGGGCGCGTGATGAAGCTCCGCAACCGCTTCTCCGGGATGATGGACGGGCTCAAAGGAATGTTCGGCGGCGGTGACGACGACGCCGACCCGAGCGCCGACCTCGACGAACTCCGACAGCGGATCGAGCGTCTCCGGGCCGTGCTTCGGGACCCCGAACAGACCGACTTCCGCGTCGTGACGATTCCGGAGGAGATGAGCGTCGTCGAGTCCGAACGGCTGGTCGCCCGTCTCGACGAGTTCGGAATCCCGGTGAACACGCTCGTCATCAATCGCGTAATGGAGGGCGTCGGCGACGTGGCCGACGTCGACCCAGCGTGGATCGTCGAGCCGAACCCCGAAACGTGCGAGTTCTGCGCTCGGCGCTGGGAGGTCCAGCAGGCCGCACTTCGGCGGGCCACGGAGCTGTTCCGCGGCCGCGACGTGAAGCGCGTGCCGCTGCTCGCGAACGAAGTCCGCGGAGAAGACGCGCTGCGGGTCGTGGCGGCCTGTCTGCGTTAGTGCTCCTTCTCGATCGCTCCGTACAGCCCGTCGCGGACTCGCTCCGCGACGCCCGAAAGGTGCGCCTGTCCGAACGTCGCCACGATCAGCGCCCCCACCGAGTTGTACATCAGGTCGAGGACGGTATCGTCGAGTCCGTACTGCGCCAGCGGCATCGAGATGCCCGTCTCGTCGGCGACGATGTCGAGCCCGAACTCGAACAGCTCCCAGACGACGCCGAACGCGAGCACGACGACGAAGATGAAGACGAACGCGAACCGCGACGGGATTTGTATCTCGTCGCTGTGGAGGTCGATAGCGCGCAGCGTCGTGTACCCCGCGCCAGCTATCAACGACGCGGACAGCGCGTGCGTCAGATGGTCCCACCATATGATCTGCGCGTAGAACCACGCCGATCCCAGCGTGTGGAGGAACACCGCGCTCGTGATCCACACCCCGAGCCACGGGTCGAGGGGGATGTCGTAGTTGCGCTCGACCAGCGCCGGCACGAAGGTAACGAAGAGCCCGAGGCCGCCGTTGGTTATCGCCTTCGGCTGGCCGTACAGGATGCCGTAGACGACGATAGCGCCGAGCAGGATCTGCATCCCCCTGGTGAGTCGCCGTTGGTTCTGCAGCGACGGACGGGCGATGAGGTGCCGTCGAAACCTCATCGGCGCACCACCCGCCGGATGGCGCGGCGCAGCCGCTTCCCGCGTCGCCGGAAGTAGGCGTCGAAGAGGACGCCGGCGGCGACCCCGGCCAAGGTGACGTAGAGCCACTCGATCATCAGCGCCTCGTTGGTGGTCAGGTACTCGGTGCCGATCAGTCGGTCGGCGTTCCACCGCAACACGGTCCACGCGGCCGCCGACGCCATCGTCGTCAACACGACGAACAGCACGGCGAACCAGTGGGTGACTCGGAGCGTGGTGAACATATGCAGTTCGACGGTGATGATCAGCGCGAACGCCGCGAGCGCCATGTACGCGGCGAATGTCCCAACCTCACCGCCGAGGAGCGTGCGGACCAGGATCGGCAACAGCGCCAGACCGAGCACCTCCCACGGAAGCATCACCTGTGGGTCCCGCGCCGCGATCATCGGCGCGACCACGACGCCGGTGATGGCGGCGACGAGGATCATCGGGAGCCAGTCGAATCCGAGTAGGCTCTCGACGAAGGTCAAGGCGAGCACCGCCACCATTCCCCACGCGACCAGTGCGTTCGTCCGTCCGCTCCGAAACAGCTGTGCCAGCCGGTCTTCGATGATTCCCCCGTCCGCGACGTTCGGCCCGGTCCCCCCCGGATCGTCGCCGTCGCCGTCGGTCTCCGGGTCCGCGTCCGACGTCGATTCGGAGCCCGCGCCAGAGACGTCGGACGCGGGTCGGTCGGTATCCATATACTTCTCCAAGGGAGGGCTCCCACTAATATGGGTCGCTCCGCGGACCGGGGGTGAACGGACGCGTTTTTACCCGGCACGCGCCTCCGTCCGGTATGAACTGTCGGCGGTGCGGCACCCCGCTTCGCAAGCCCGGTGACTACTGTCTCACCTGCAACACCGCCAACGCCGACGCCGTCGTCGTCGAGTTCGCCGAAGATCGCGCCCACCTGACGATGCTCGACGAGGATGACGTCGTCGGCGAGACCACTGTGACGACGCGCCCCGAGAGCGACGAGCAGCTCACCGAGATCCAGCTCCGTAACTTCGCCGGCCGCGTCGCCGACGAGATCCGCCGCAAGCGACCCGACACCGTCTACGCCGCCGGCGAGCGAGAACCGCTCCGGGAGACGCGCGCGCAGGTCCACCACGAGTTCTACCGCGTGCCGGACGCGCGGACCAGCGCGGAACGCGGCTCGAACGCGAACCGCGCGGGCGGTGCGGGCAGACCCGTCGTCTCGTGGGTGCTCGACCGACGCGGCGACCGCGCGCTTGAGGTCGTCGAGACGCCGCCGCGCGAGAAGATTGGCGGCTCCCACTCGACGCTGATCGGCGACCGAAAGGGACGGAAGGCGGTGAGCACGGTTGCGCAACACCCGCACGTCAAGAAGATCGTTCCGGGCCCAATCGACGCCGGCGGCACCGGATCGCGGACCGGCCTCCGCGCGAAGGCGACGCGCGCCGGGACCAACGGCAACGTCCGACTACTCCTCCGCGACGGGTCGAGCGTGCAGGAAAACCGGATCGTGACCACCGCGATGGACCGCGAAACCGGTGAGCGCGTCCGCGAGGACCTCAACGAGGCGCTGCGCGAGGCGGGACTCCAAGACGAGTGAGCCGGTCCCCGAGGGAGCGACGTCTCGCGCGCCGTCGACTCCCGGTAGGTATTTGAGCCGTCGTCCGCCACTTCTTATAAATGCTGAGCGACGTCATGGAGGACTATCTGAAAGCGATCTACGTCCTTCAGTCGGAGCGGGGACCCCCCGTCTCGACGTCCGCGATCGCGGAGTACCTCGACAAGACACCCCCGTCCGTCACGGACATGCTGGGGAAACTGGAGGACCGCGGACTCGTCGAGCGCGAGCCGTATCAGGGCGCGGAACTCACGGCGGAGGGCGAGGCCGTCGCGCTGGAGGTCGTTCGCCACCACCGCCTGCTGGAGGCGTTCCTCGCCGATAGGCTCGACTACGACTGGAGCGAAGTCCACGACGAGGCCGACGCGCTGGAACACCACATCTCCGAGGAGTTCGAGCGACGCGTCGCTGAGGCGCTCGGCGACCCCGCTGTCGACCCCCACGGCGACCCCATTCCGGGAGCCGATCTCGAACCCGTCGACGAGGGGAGCGGGCCGCGGCTCTCCGACCACGCCGAGGGCGACCGCGTCGTCGTCGCGCGGGTGTCCGACCGCGACGAGGCCGAACTCGACTACCTCGCCGACGCCGGGATCACTCCGGGGACCGAACTGGAGGTCCTCGACGTCGCGCCCTTCGGGATGGTCACCGTGGCGACGCCGTCGGGCGAGCAGAGCCTGCCGGCGGAGGTCGCCCGGTCGATCCGCGTCAAGGACGCGGACTGAGTGCGTCCGGGCTGGGTCGTCGTCTGAGCCGGGTCGTCGTCTGGGCCGGGTCGTCATACGGACCGCGCCGTGGTCCGCCCCGGAGGCTCCCTCCGGGTACACCTTCGCCCATCGGTGTCGCTTTCCGGACCCTGACGCTCACGGTTCCTTCGCGGATCTTTTCACGAAACCGGGCGTTTCGACCGGTGTGAATCTCCTCGTGTCGCTCGCGGCGGGGGTCGTCTTCGGCCTCGCGCTCGCGGCCCCACCCGGGCCCATGAACGCCGTCATCGCAGAGGAGTCTGTGTTGCGCGGCCGCGTGGCCGGCGTCCGGGCGGGGCTCGGCGCGGCCACCGCCGACGCGATCTTCTTCGTGCTCGCGTACCTCGGCGTGGTCTCGTTCGTGCAGTCGGTGCCCCGGCTCCAGACCGCCATGATCGCCGTGGGCGGGGGTCTGATGTGTTACTTCGCGGTCGGCACGGCCCGGAACGCGCGCACCGCCTTCCGGCCCACGTCCGGCACCGATCCCATGATCGAGGAGGGGAAGGGGTTCCGAAAGGCGCTGGTGCTGGCGCTGACGAACCCGTTTCAGGTGCTGTTCTGGCTCACCGTCGGCATCGGGATGTTACGCCCCGGCGAGCTCGACATCCTCGCGCCGCTTCCGGTCGTCGGCGACGGTCTCGCGGGCGCGCTCGTCGTTGAGACCGGGTCGCCGGCGCTGCTCGGCGGGTTCTTCCTCGGCGTGTTGAGCTGGGTGACGCTGTTTCCCGTGAGCCTCGTCGCGGCCGAGAAACGCATTCAGGCGATCGGTCCGGTCATCGCCGTCGGGTCGGCAGTCGTCCTCGGCGGGTTCGGCCTTTACTTCCTGTACAACGCCGCGACGACGGCCCTCATGTGGTGACGAGGGTCGGCGAGCGAGCTTCGCGCGATGACGACGAGCCCGCGAACCGCATGGACAACGGCTTTGACCCGCGAGTGCGACCGGCCGGTATGTTCGACAAGTCCACGTGGATCAAGCTCCCGCGCAACGTGCTCGTCGGTCACGACGTGATCGACGACCTCGGCGCGGCGGTCGGCGAGCTGTACCTCACGGGACGGCCGCTCATCGTCACGAGTCCGACGCCGAACGCCATCGCCGGCGATCGCGTGCGCGCGCAGTTCGACGACCCCGCGACCGCCGTCGTCGAGGAGGCCTCCTTCGACGCGGTCGAGAAACTCACCGAAACCGCAGAGGCGATCGATCCCGGCTACCTGATCGCGCTCGGCGGCGGGAAGCCGATCGACATCGCGAAGATGGCGGCCGACCACCTCGACGTCGGCTTCGTCTCCGTCCCCACGGTCGCGTCTCACGACGGGATCGTCTCCGGACGCTCGTCGATCCCCGAGGGCGACACGCGCCACTCGGTCGCCGCCGACCCGCCGCTGGCGGTCGTCGCGGACACGGCGCTGCTCGCGAACGCCCCGTGGCGGCTCACCACGGCGGGCTGTGCCGACATCATCTCCAACTACACCGCCGTGAAGGACTGGCGGCTGGCCCACCGACTGCGGAACGTCCAGTACAGCGAGTACGCGGGCGCGCTCTCGGAGATGACCGCGGAGCTGCTCGTCGAGAACGCCGACATGATCCGCCCCGGCTTAGAAGAGTCGTCGTGGGTCGTCGTGAAGGCGCTCGTCTCCTCCGGCGTCGCGATGTCGATCGCGGGCTCATCGCGGCCCGCCTCCGGCGCGGAACACCTCATCTCTCACCAGCTCGACCGGATCGCCCCCGGCAAGGCGCTCCACGGCCACCAGGTCGGTGTCGCCTCGATCATGACCGAGTACCTTCACAGCGGCGAGAACGGGCGGTGGAGCGCGATCCGTGAGGCGCTCGCCGAACTCGACGCCCCGACGACCGCGGCCGAGCTCGGCATCGACGACGAGGAGCTGATCGCCGCACTGACGACCGCTCACGAGATCCGCGACCGATACACGATCCTCCAAGGCGGAATCAACGAGGAGGCCGCGATCGAGGTCGCGACGGCCACCGGCGTCATCGAGCGATGAGCCGCGGTCGGCGCAGATCGCTCCGCGCCCGCGAAACCCGGCGACCCGTTCCGCCCTCGAAAGGGAAATAACCGTCCCGTGACAACCCCGTGTATGTCCACCGCCAGCGTTCGCGACCGGGCGAAACAGCGGGTCGGCGCGATCACCGTGCTCCTCACGATCGTCGGCTACGGGGCCGTCGGTGGCGTCTTCCTCGTCCCCGAATTCCAAGCGCTGTTCCCGACACTTTCCCGCGGGACCGTCGACCTGCTCGCGCACGCCATCGCCGCGGTCAACACCGTCACCGTCGTCACGCTCTCGCTCGGCTGGTACTGGATCCGCAACGACGAGGTGAAAAAGCACGCTGCGGCAATGACGACCTCCTTCGCCCTGATCCTCGTGTTCCTCGGGATGTACCTTCCGAAGGTCGCAGGTGGCGGGACGAAGGAGTTCGTGCTCGACTCCGCGTACGCGTGGGTTCCGCTGTGGGACTGGGTGTACCCGGCGTACCTGATCATGCTCGCGATCCACATCGTCCTCTCCGTCGTCTCCGTGCCCGTCGTTCTCTACGCGATAGTGCTCGGACTCACGCATACCGAGCACGAACTGCGAACCGAGACGCCGCACCGCCGCGTCGGGCGCATCGCCGCGAGCGCGTGGATCCTGTCGCTCGTGCTCGGCGTCGTCACCTATCTCCTCTTGAACCAGCTGTACGACTCGACGTTCGCGGCCGCCGAAGCCGCCGAGGCCGCCGCGGTCCTGCTCCCGCTCACACCCGGGCTCTAGACCGGTCGTTCCGCTCGCTCGGCGCCGACCGCCGGTTGTACGGCCCCGCTCTCGCCCCGGTTCTTGCCTTCTCGCCCCGGCACCGGCCGCCGCCACCGAAACGTTTGACCCGTCGCCGCCGCACCCTCACCCATGACCCACTGGATCGGCGAGACGTTCACGAGCGACACCGGCTGGAGCCACCTCGAAGCCCTCGTCGACATCGGGAGCCGCATGGCCGGAACTGACGGCGAGCGCGAGGGGCTGGAACTGGCGCGCGACGCGCTCGCCGACGCCGGCGCGCGGAACGCCCGGATCGAGGAGTTCGAGATTCAGGGCTGGGAGCGCGGCGATAGCGCGCTCCGACGGGGCGACGAGACGCTCGCTCGCGGGATGAACGCCTGTATCGCGCTCCCCCGCAGTCCGAGCGGCGAGGGGACTGGTGAGTTCGTCGACCTCGGCTACGGCGTCCCCGAGGACTTCGAGGCCGACCTCGACGGCACCGTCGTGATGGTCTCCTCGGACACCCCCGACTCTGTCGACCGGTTCATCCACCGCCGCGAGAAGTACTACCACGCCGTCGAGGCCGGCGCCGCCGCCTTCGTGTTCGCGAACCACGTCGAGGGGACGCTCCCCCCGACCGGCAGCGTCGGCACGGCGGACGCGCCCGTTGGCGATATCCCCGCAATCGGCGTCTCGAAGGAGGTCGGCGCGCGACTCGCCCGTCGACACGAGGGCGACAACCTGACCGTTGCCGTCGACTGCGAGACGCCGGACGCGACGAGCGGGAACGCCGTCGCCGAACTCGGGCCCGACACCGACGACTTCCTCGTCGTCTCTTCGCACGTCGACGCCCACGACATCGCCGAGGGCGCGATGGACAACGGCGCAGGAACCGCCACGCTCGTCGAAATCGCGAACGCGCTCGCCGCGCGCGAGGACGAACTCGACCGCCGGGTCCGGTTCGTCGCCTTCGGCGCCGAGGAGGTCGGACTCGTCGGCTCCTCGCGATACGCGGACGAGGTAGACCCCGACCGGGTCGCGGCAGTTGTCAACGTCGACAGCAACGTGTTCGGCCGCACGCTGAAGCTCGACCACCACGGCTTCGACGCGCTGGAAGCGGCTGCAGAGCGCGTGAGCGACCGCTTCGATCACCCGGTCTCGCTCGGCGAGGAGTTAGTGCCCCACAGCGACCACTGGCCGTTCGTCGAGCGCGGGATTCCGGGATACATGGTCTCCGGCGAGACGAAGGGCCGCGGCCGCGGGTGGGGCCACACCGGGGCCGACACACTCGACAAGCTAGAGTCTCGGAACCTCCGCGAGCAGGCCATCCTGCTGACCGAGCTCGTCGTCGAGCTCGCCGACGAGTCGGTGACCACCGAGCGCCGGGACCGCGAGGCGATCGCGGCGGCGCTGGAGCGCGAAGGAAAGGCGACCGGAATGAAGATCACGGGCGACTGGCCGTTCGCGAAGTGACCGCCGCCGCGAATCGGGAGGTTTTCACGCGCGCCGGCCGCACCCCTCGCGTATGGAACCGTCGGAACGGCGCGTCGCGGTCGTCGGCGGCGGTCGGGCGACGGCGCTCCGCGACGCCCTCGCGAGCCTCCCGTACCGCGCCGCCGAGCGGTCCGCCGCGGACGCGATCGTTGCAATTGGCGACGACGCGCTCCGCGACGTCCTCGTCGACGTCCCCGACGTGCCGGTGATCCCGGTCGGATCGCGGTGGATCGCGGTCGACGACGTCGACGCGGAGCGACGCGTTCGAAGGCTGCTCGACGGAGCGCTCCGCGATGACGAGCGCGGCAGCGACTCTCCCGACGACGCTGTGCGGCGCACCACCCACCCGATCCTCACCGTCGATTCCGGGAGCGGTGAGCCGCGGCGAGCCGTCTTCGACGTCGCACTGGTCACGGCCGAGCCCGCCCGAATCTCCGAGTTCGCGGTCGATTTCGTCGGTGGCGACGAGGCGGCGTTCCGGGCCGACGGGGTCGTCGTCGCGACACCGCTCGGGAGCGACGGGTACGCCAACGCCGCCGGCGGTCCGGTCGTGGAGCCGGGCGGGGGCCTCTCCGTCGCGTCGATCGCCCCGTTCAGCACCCGAACGGACGCGTGGGTCGCGGCCGAGGGGCTCTCGCTCTCGGTCGAGCGCGAGACCGAATCGGTCGCGCTCGTGGTTGACGGACGGGAGTGCGAGACCGTCACGCCGCACCGACCCGTCTCGATCGAGGCCGCCGACTCGGTGACGCTCGTGACGCGTTCCGGCGCGCGCCGAGCGCGACGATCGGAAACACTCTAATAACTCGTGACCGGATGTGTCAGTATGGACCCACTGCAGTTCCTCATCCCCCTCGGCTGGCTGTCCGCCGTTGGACCGGTGCTGCCGTACGCGATACTCGTGATGGCGGTCGCGAACCTCGCGACGCGGCACGTCGCGTACCGCCGCCACGTCGAACAGGGCAACGATGGCGACAGCGTCGAGCCGTACACGCCACACGCGTTCACGAACATCGGTGTGCTCCTGTTGAGCCTCCTGTTCGTCCTCGACGCACCGGTGAGCGGCGTGATACTCTCGGTGCTCGTGATCACGATGGTGGTCGCGGACCTCTTCGAACTGGAGGCGCGCAACGTCGAGGCGCGCAACGACATGACGATCGAGCTCCCGAAGAGTTCGATCGCCGCGTCGCTGCTCGTCCTGGTGTTCGCCGCCTACTACGCCCTGTTCTTCCTCGTGGCGGGGATCTGGAACCAGTTCGTCGTCGCGTGAGCCTCGGCCCGTAACACGCGGGTCGGGAACGCGGTGCATTCCCGACCTGTCCCTCCGTTCTGAGCACTCGTCACGTCCGCATCGAGGAGCGCCTCGTCACTCGTCACGGCAGGCACGGCGCCGTGCCCCGCTCCGCTCGCGACGCTGGCGCTCGTCTTCGGTCGTCGAATTGCGTGGAGTACCGGCCGCTCATCGGTCGGTAGACGCCGTTACGCCGGTCAGTAGCTGCGC
Source organism: Halorubrum wangae (assembly GCF_051194135.1). NCBI lineage: Archaea > Methanobacteriati > Methanobacteriota > Halobacteria > Halobacteriales > Haloferacaceae > Halorubrum > Halorubrum wangae. Next base: position 180,703 of record NZ_JBLZNH010000001.1, read on the forward strand.
GCGCCGATCACGGACGCGACGTGGCTCGGCGTGAAAGAGAGTACGCGACCGCCGGACATCGTTTACTGCGGCCGGCGGACAACAAAATCCGACGCGTGACCGCGCCGGCGGGCGTTAGTTCGCTGCGTCGCCGTCTGCGTCGTCGTCGAGAATGTCGCGCAGTTCGCGGCTCACCGGGATCAACACCCAAAACGTGAGCGCACCGATGATCATCACCCAGAAGAACGCGTCGCCGGCGACGAGGCCGATCTCTCCGTAGACGCTATCAACGCCTTCGGCGGGATTGACCAGCTGCACGACGTCGTAGTACGAGGGCGTCCGGTACCATCCGCCGAAGGTGAGCCAGCCGAGGCCACCGATAGCGAACAGGACGAACCCCTTTATGAACTCGTCTGCCATTGACTTACGATTCGCCGGAGTCGTCTTGAGACTTTCCCATCCCTTGGCCCCGGAACCGCGTCCCCAGCACGTACACCGCCGTCCCCCCGATGATGAACGCAATGCCCGTGATCGCCAGCGTGGCGACCAGCGTGTCGTCCGAGGGGTAGAGGCCGGCGCTGTTCAGGAGATAGACGATCGTCGTCCGGACGATGCTGATCTGGCGCGTCGCAGCGTCGAGGAGCATGAACCCCATCAGGTACGCGACCACGGCCGCGAGCGTCGAGAAGACGGTAACGGCCTTGTACAGCCGGAACGGGACCACCACCTCGCGTCCGTCGGGCCCGATACGCGGGCCTGTCGGCTCGCTGCGAGGGTCCTCTTGCTCGTCGGCGGCGATGGGATCGCCCGTCTCGTCGAGCGCCTGTGCGTCGTCGCGGTCGGTTGGTGATGACATAGAAACAGTGGAAACAGGCGGAAACGGTCGGGCGGCGGGTGTGGTTCTGTGTCGTTACTTCGGGGGTCGCAGCATGTAGTACCGCCGGTTCAGGTCGTACATGTATCCTTCACGCATCGTCTTCAACACCGCGTAGGTGATGATTCCCCCGACGAGCGGGAGCATGAACGTCAGCGTGAGCAGCAGGTCGAGCGAGATGGGGAAGAAGTTCTGGATTGCGAGCGCCGCGAGCGTGATCGACAGGACGACGCCGGTCACGCCGACGGCTGCCCAGAACGGCTCCTCGACGGGACGCCGCGCGCCTCCCTTGTTGAGGAACGGCACGAGCGTGATGGTACCGAAGACGATCCCGTGAGCGGTGATTCCGAGGAACTCGTTGGAGATTGCGATGTTGCCGCCGAGCACCGCCAGATTCGGGTTGAGGGGGTTGAGCTTCAGCAGCCCGAACGACCAGTAGAGGTACCAGTCCGGCAGGATGATCGCCGGCGTCGCACCCGGATTTGCCGGCTCGCCGTAGTGGGCCGGCAAGAGCGACGCGATGAGGATTATGATCCCGATGAAGAAACTCGTGATAGCGAGGTTCCGGATCGTCTCGTGGGGCCAGGTCGGGAAGCCGAGCACGTCGCGCTCGACGTACGTCGACTCCGCGCGGAGGTCCTCGTCTTCGCGCCGCGAACGCTCGAAGTACTGGTAAGTGAGCTGTGCGAGCCCGCTCGAGTGCTCTTTGCGTTCGGTCCAGGTCGGCGTCTCGTCGTCCGGCGGGACTGTCGCCGGCGGCCCGCCGTCCGTGCGGGCCTCCTCGTCGGTGCCTCCGTCCGTCATGGGGGTGGTGTCGTCGGTCATTGAATTAGTGCGGCTCCGCGATGCCCTGCACCCACACGATGCCGACGTGGAGGGCGATGAGGCCCGTGACCACGAACGGCAGCACGAAGACGTGCAGGATGTACATTCTTACGAGCGTCGCCTGCCCGAGGGTGAAGCCCCCGAACAGGAGCTGTGCCGCCCACTCGCCCACGAGGGGCGTCGCGAGCGCCATCTCGACGCCGATCTGTGCGGCCCAGAACGACAGCTGCTTCCACGGGAGCACGTACCCGGAGAAACCGAACAGCAGCGTCAGGCCGATGAGGATAACCCCGAGGATCCAGTTGACCTCACGGGGCTCCTTGTACGACCCGGTGAAGTACACGCGGAGCATGTGCAGGAACACCGCGGCGACCATGAACTGGGCCGCCCAGCTGTGGATCGAGCGGAGCATGAATCCGAACTGGACGTCCGTCATGATCATCACGACGGAGTCGTACGCGGCCGTCGGGTCGCCCTGTGCGGCGGCGCCGGCGGTCGACGGAGAGTAGTAGAACCCGAGCAGCGCGCCCGAGACCGCTGCGACCAGATACGCGAGAATCGACAGCGATCCGAGCGAGTACAACGGGTACCAGTACCAGAACTTGTTGTCGAGGTCGTACTGTTCCGTGTGGCTCTTCGGCATCTGCATGTTCGCGCGGTAGTACATCGTCTCCAGCAGCTCGAGGTAGTCGACGATGCGCAGCCGCTTGTCCAGCCAGATGAGCGTGGTAAGGAACGCGGTCTCGATGACCGTCAGATCCTGCTTTTTGAGCCACGCGTTGTGGTCCATCTCGTCTTGTTTCTTGAGGCTCATTGTGTTACTTCTTGTAGTACGGGTAGACCGCCCGTTTGACCGTCTCCATCGCCCCACCGGTGTCTATCCCGATGCCGTCCTTGTCCTCCTCGCGGACGTAGAGGTCCTCCCATTTGCGGCGGCGCTTCTTCACGATCATCACGTCCGGCAGGAACTCCTTGCGGTACAGCAGGAGGATGAACGCGAGGTCGATGAAGATCATCGCCAGCAGCGCGCCGGTGTACATGTTTCCGAACTCCGTTGACGCCCACGCGGACATGAGCCCGTAGACGAACAACCCGACGAAGACGACCTCGATGACCGTGAGGAGCACGATGGCGATCGCCGCAGCCGTGCTCTCACGGGCCGGCTCGTACCGGTGAATGTCCCCGTACGAGGAGCCGCCGGAGCTCATTGGTTCCCTCCGTGGCCGGTGTGGGCCGACTCACCGTACTTCAGCATGTAGAAGGTGAAGACAAAGGTGAGCGAGATGCCCAGGACCGCGGCGATCCCGACCCAGTGCGCGTGGAGCGGCACCCCGACGTGAGCGATGTTCTCCGGCCAGCCGTTCGAGCCACCGCCGCCCGCCCCCACGGTCGGGACGTCGCCGCCGACGGCGAGGCCGCCGTGCATCCCGACCGCGGTGTGGGGGACGCAGTGGTAGTGGGTGATGCCGGCGTCTTCTTCCGTCACCTCGTACTCGTAGGTGTATCCCTCCTCGCCGACCGGGTCGCCGCTGTCGAGGCTCGCCGGACCGCCGCCCTCGACGGTCTGGACGTTGTGCGCGCCGCCGCTTCCCGTCCACTCGAACGTGATCGTCGTGCCCGTGTCGACCCACAGCTGGGTCGGATCGAACGCGAGTCCGGTGTCGCCCGCGCCGACTTGAACGGTCACCTCGCTCTCTCCGCGGGCGTCCTGATAGGACCCGAGGTTCCCACCCGTCACCCCGCTCGGCCAGTCCGGTTGTTGCTCCTGTGCGGTGGCCGTCCCGGTCGCTCCGGCACCGGCCGCGACCGCGGCGGTCGCACCGCCGGCCGTCCGCACGAATTCCCGCCTTTTCATACAGGTTGACTCAGGACGGCGACTGCTTAAACCCACCGACTGAATCCGTCGACGCGGGTGCGCTTACAGCGCTTCTACCCCTCGAAATCGGCGCTTTACTCGTCGAGTTCGTCCTCGTTTACGACCCCCCCTTCGACCGGCACGAAGTCGGGCCGTTCCTTCGCTTCGCGGAGGGCCCGTAGCCGCCCGCGATACTCCTCCGAACGGAACCGATCGGAGAGCCGCGCGTTCGCCACCATCACGAACAGGAAGAGCCCGATGAGCAGGAACACGATCCCCATCACCGGCGCCACGATCGTGTTGAGATCCGTCAGGAACGTGGCGGCCAACAGCGCCGTCCCGGCGAGGATCTGTACGATCGCGATCACTTGGACCATCAGGTTCCCGAACTCGCCGGACCCCTCGGGAACGGTGTCGGGGTGCGGCAGCGACCAGTCGTCCGGCGATTCCGGGACGTCGTACGCCTCCATCGCGGCCAGCGCGACGATCGGTTCGATGTCACGCAGCACCGTCCCCTGCCCAGTCACCTCGCCGGATGGCCGGACGATCGCGTACCCCTCGTCCGAGTAGACGAGAATTCGTTCTTCCCCGTCGGCGCGCACGCGCTCCAACACGCCGAACACTTCGCGTCGGGAGATTCGTGATTTCAGCTCCGCTTCGGCGCGTTCGAGCAGGCGGTCGCCCGTGATCCACGAGTCGGGGTCGAAGGCGGCGTCCCACTCCTCGGCGCTCATCCGGGCCATGTCCGAGGGGCCGAAGTCTTCGAAGTCGTACTTTTCTTCCACGCGTCTACGCAGCGTCTCTACGTCTTCGCGCTCGTCCGAGTCCTCGGGGTCCTCCTGCTCGTGCGCCTGCTCGTCCGAGGAGTTACTCATTAGCTCGAAGTAAGAACGGCACACTCCTTAGGGTAACGGTTTCTGATAAGTGGTCGTGCAATGGAGTCTGTTTCAGATAACGATCTCTGCGGTCCGGAGAAACGGGGGCGAAAGTTGGCCCCTTGGCCGGCCTCGTCGGCGGCATTCTCGGCGTCTGCGTGAAAGAGGAACGCTGACCGATCGCGGAAGTCTCTCGACCGTTCTATCCGAGGGTTCGCACGGCAGTACCGACGCTACCGCCACGAGCACCGATTGACGCGAGTTTCCGTCACCCGATAGAACTAGCCCCTCAGTCCTGTTCTCGTTGCCTGTCTCGCGGGCCCGTTAATCGTTTTTCTCGGAACCGAGCGACGGGGCCGGACAGCTGTCGTCCGAAGTGAGGTTGGACGTCTCCACGTCCGCGTTCTCGAACACCGTCTCCTCTCCGCCCACGTTTATGTTCGTGTCCTCGATCGTCCCGTCCGAGGTGCCCTCAAACTCTATCCCGTCCGCGTTGGGCATTTCGATACAGCTGTTCTTGACCGACGTCCCGTCGCGGTCGCGGATGGTGATTGCGGGTTTCCCGCTTCCGGAGCCCGTGACCGACACGCCGTCAAGGGTCGCCTCGTACGGCTTTGCCGCCTTGCCGTTCGATTCGTCCTGGATGAGGATCGGGGGGATGTCGTCCTGATTGCATTCGATCCGCGTGTTGCGAAGCTCTATCCCGCCGCTGTCACCGTGATTGAGGATACCGGCGGATCCGTTCCCGGCGTCGTTCATGATGACCTCGCAGTCCTCGATGAGCGGTCCGCCGTGTTCGTGGCCGGCGCTTTGGACCCAGATACCGCGGTTCAGTTGGATACCCTCGGGATCGACGACAGTCGCGTCGGGATGGAGATCGCCGATGTCCATGACGATGGTCGTGTTCTTGATCCACGAATCGTTCCCGGTCACGCGGACGGCGGAGTGCGCGCAGTTCTTGAAATAACTGTCCTCGACCCGGATGGCACCGTACGCCTTTCCGGCGTACAGGCCGGTCTCCGTGGCGTTGTGAATCTCGAGGTTCCGATACGTGATGTCTCCTTTCGTCCCGCTAGTGTTGAGGATAGTTATTTCTGTATCTCTTGGAGATGAACCAAACTCGCTCGGTCCTCGTCGTTCGAGATCTTCGACGAGTGCAGAGCCATCAGAATCCGTAATATCAAAGATGAGTAGATTCTCGCCGTCTTTCGGCGCCCATCCCTCGACGAGAATGTCTTTCAGGTATACCATGTCCGAAAAGCCCCCTCTCATGAGCGTTAGGGAGCTGTCCCACTCGTCGCGTCGGTCGAGCGTGATAGATCCGACGTAGAACCCGGACTCGTTTTTCCCAATGAACATAGCGGGCGACCGATCGGATACGGGCTTGAATACGACGTCTTCGCGGTCCCCCGTCGTACTCTCGATTCCGAAGTCGCTTTCGTTGAGGGTTACCGAATCTCTGACGAGATACTCGCCCGGCGGGAACTGTACGAGCGTGTCGCCCTCGTCCGCGACGTCATCGAGGATGTCGTCTACTCGGCCCCCGTCGGATATCCCGAGGTCGTCATCCGCGTTTACGACCCGATCGAAGGTGATACCGTTACGTTCGACGGAGTTGCTCGAGGCAGCGAGTGCGGAACCGGAACTGGTACCGATAGCTCCGACTCCCGCCACGAGTGCAAGGCACTTACGTCGGTTGAGGAAGCCGCTCTTCGACTGCCCGCTCAGCCGTTCGGACTCGGTTCGATCTGGATCTGGATCCATTCGATTAGTAAACTCCTACTAACCCCAATGAGTGTACCTATTCTGATATGTTCTCTGTTCGGTGACCTTGTCGATATTTACTAGTTTGAGGCGACAAGAGCACGTATCTGCCGGTTCTAGCGCGGAAAGACCGATACGGATACTAACAGCGAATCCAGCTGGGCGTCGAAGTCATCACATTGACACAATTCCGCCTTACGTTTTGGTGGTCGTACCGATAAGAAATGTTAACGTAAGGGTGAGAGAATCCCAGTCATAGCAATTTGTGAAGCGGATTCTGTCGCGGCCCGATTTTCGGCGGTGCATAAATGAATACCAAAGAATAACCGATGGAAATCGTACTGAGAGAGGCATACCGACGGTGGCGAGGCGCCGTCCGGCGCGACGGACGGATCGGGGAGTTTTACGCGCCGGAGTTCCAAGCGTCGATCGATGGTAGAAGAGTCGGTCCTCGCGGCGCTCGCTGGCTTGTCGGTGACCGCGAGTTTTCCCTTCCTCCTCTACGGGGCGTGGATCATGATCGACGCCGAGACCGTGAGTTGGAACGTCCTCACTCACCACCTGCGGTATATCGGCGTCGGGCTGACGCTGACGACGGTCCCGATCGTCGGGTGGATGATCCCCCGAGTCCTCCAGCGGCTGACCGGGCTCGCGGTCATTCACGCGTTCCTCGGACTGCAGGCGTACGCGCTGCTGGCGTTCGCGCTCACCGGCATCGTTCGGATCTTTCAGGCCAAGCGCAACGCCGATGCGTACGACGACCTCGACGTCGACATCGACGAACTCCACGAGGATATGGGCCACTGGCGCTCGCGACTCCGCGTCGGCGTGGCCGGATTCATGATCCTCTGGATCTGCGCGTGGATGACCGGGATCTACCGGTTCTACTCGATCCACGTCGGACCGGCTCTGTGAGCGCAATCGCCCCTCCGCGACCGACAGCTTCAATCCCGTTTTGTCCCTACAGGTGGTATCGTGGCAGTCACCTTCGATCTGTTCGGGACGCTCGTTGACGTCGAGTACCCGTCCGACCCCGCGGAGACCGTCGCGCGCGAGTTGGAGTCCCGCGACGTCGCCGTCCCCGACGACTGGCACGTCGCGTACGGCGAGCGACACGTGGACGCCCCGGCGGGCGCAGAGGTGCCGCTCCCGGCTCACGTCGCACACGCGCTCGCGTCTCGCGGCGTAACCGTGACCGGTAACGTCGTCCGACACGCCGTCGTCGCGGCGTTCGATCCGGACGTGACCAGACGCGACGGCGCACGTCGTGCCGTCCGCGACGCGGCCGAGACCGGGCCCGTCGGCCTGCTCTCGAACTGCGCCGTCCCGGAACTCGTCCCGAAGACCCTGATCCGCGCCGGGCTCCGCGGCGAGTTCGACGCGGTCACGACCAGCATCGGCTGTGGCTGGCGGAAGCCGCATCCGAAGGCGTTCGAGGCCGCGGCCGCAGCCCTCGGTGTCGCCCCCGAGACGCTGATCCACGTCGGCGACGACCCCGCCACCGACGGCGGCGTCGAGGACGTCGGCGGTCGGTTCGTGGACGTAACGGAGACGCCGCTGGAGACGGTCGCCTCTGAGATCGGCGCCGAGCAGTAACGCGGCCGCTCGATCCGAGACCGGAGATCGACCCCCCGACCCCGCTGCTCCCGCTATTGTCCGCTACCCCGGTGCTTCTCGCTGTTGCCCGCTTATTCTCCGCGCTCGTGAGCGAGCCGGTCCGCCCACGTCTCGCCTATCCGACCGTCCGCGAGAAGCTTCTCTACGTGCGCCACGACCGTCGCTCGCGCGAGGTCGGCGACGCCGCTCAGGTCCTTCTCGTACGCGGCGTCGACGACCGCGTCCACGTCGACCGCGCCGGCTTCGATCGCCGCGAGGACCGCCCGTTCGCGGTTCAGCCGGTGGTCAATCAGCCTGTCGCAGACGCCTTCGGGGTCGTCGATAACGGGGCCGTGCCCCGGGTAAAGCCGAGCGTAGCCGCCGTCTCGGACGCGTTTGAGGCTGTCGAGGTAGTCACCGAGGTTCCCCTCGGGGGCGCCGACCACGACGCTGCCCTCCGCGACGGCGAGATCGCCGCAGAGGAGTGCGCGGACGGGTGCTCCGGCGTCGTCCTCACGCCCCGATTCCACCGCGAAGGCGACGTGATCCGGCGCGTGGCCGGGCGTGTCGACCGCGCGGACGTCCGTCTCTCCCACGGTCTCCCCGCCCTCGAACGTCCCGTCCGGATCCGCGCCGGTCGCGGCGACGAACCGGTCGATGTGGTCAGCGTGCGCGAAGATCGGAGCGCTCGCGAGATCTGCGTACTCGGCGACCGCCCCCACGTGGTCTGGGTGGGTGTGGGTGACCGCGACCGCGGTGACGGCGTCGCCGTCGCCGGGAGCGCCAACGCCGGCCGCGGCGTCGAGCGAGTCGGTCCGAGCCGCCGGGTCGACGAGAAGTCCGCCGGCGACGTAGGCGTTCGTCGTCCCGCCGGGGGCGCGGGTGTCGACCGGAACCGGGACGCGAGCGACCGGTGTATCGGGGGCCGTCGCGGGCATCTTCAGTCGCCGCGGCCGACAGAGGAGCCGTCGCGCCGGTCCAGGAGGGAGCGCGCTGCCGGCCCGGGACCGGAGCCGGCGCGGTCGCGTCCGGGGATGGGCACGTCGACGTCGTCGGCGACGGCGAACCGCGAGAGGTCGGCGACGCCGGCGTCGACCTCCTCGACCGAGCCGTACGGGCGTCCGACGACGATGTCGCCGGCCTTGCTCTGGTTGATCCCGGGGATCGCGGTCAGCTCCGCCATCGACGCTACGTTGACGTCGAGGGGATACGGGACGCCGGTGACCGAGCGGTAGCCGTGATCCGTGATCGCCACGTCGATGGCGGTGCCGAGTTCTCGCTCACCCGGCACGGCGACGAGGAGGGCGTACGTGCCGAGTTGGCGGCCGAACGTCTTCCCGTCCTGGTGGTACTCCAGATGCACGTCCGGGAGTACGGTCCCCGGCGGGACGACCCGGTCGAGCATCGGGTTGTCGACCGTCTCGCGGACCTCGCGCTTGTACGCTTGGAACTGGTCTTTGTGCGCCTGAGCGATATCCGCGCCCGTCTCGGCCATCTCGGTGCCGGCGAACGCCATCACCTGGCGGATGTTGATACGCCGGAGCATCAGCCCCTCGTCGTAGACGGTCTGGAGGAATCGCTTGTTGTGCTCGTACGTCTCCGGGCGCTCGCCAGTGAGCCCGTGGACGAGGTTGATCCCGGGCAGGAGCTTCGGGAGTCGCGGCGAGGCGTCCGGCCCGGTCGAGGGGCCGGTCACCCGGTCGTCGGGCCCGGGCGTCGCCTCTGCGGTATCGCCCGGTCGCCACCCGCCCTCCTCGTTGACGACGCGGACGGCTTCTAAGCACTCCTCGGCCGTGACGAGCAGGTTGTTCTGCTCCTGTACGACCGGGTCGGCCGACTCGAGCCCGAACGCGGCGGTGTCGCCGGGCGTGTTGTGCGCGGCGATGACGCGGATCGCCTCACGAGAGGCCTCGGGGTAGTCGGTGATCGTCACCGGGTTCATGTTGTCGAGGTGGAGCGTCCGGAGGTCGGGCGCCACCTCGCGGATCCCACTGTACAGCTCTCGGAGCGCGTCGGGGTTCGGCGCCTCGCCGTCGCCGCCGAACGCGAGAATGTCGGCCTGCCTACCGAGCCGGAAGTGTTTGACGCCGCGATTCGAGAGCGCGTCGACCTCGTCGACGACCGACCGCGCCTCGCGGAACGCCGGGCTGCCGTACAGCGGCTCCGTGCAGAACGAGCAGCGGTAGGCGCAGCCGCGGGAGGTCTCCATCTCGCAGATGAGGTAATCGGGGTGGTTGGGGTGTTGCTCGACGATGAACGCCCCCATCTCGGCCCACCTGTCGATCTCGGCGTTGTCGCGCATCCGGTTGCCGAACCCCTCTAACCCCTCGCTGACGAGGTCGTAGGCGGCCGCCTCCACGTCGCCCATGGCGACGAAGTCGTAGTCGAGGTCGTCGCGCTCGGTCTCCTGTGCGCCCGCGTTCTCCTCGCCGACCCCGAATCGCACCGGCCCGCCGAGCAGGGTGACGCCGTCCGCGGTCCACCCCAGCTCTCGGACCTCGTCGGGCTCGGCCGGGGTCCCGCCGACGTACTTGCCGGGCACGGTCATCCCGCCGACGTACACCATGAGATCGGCGTCGGCGACGTCGGCGCGCTTGCGCCGGTCGTCGCGCAGTTCGTCGATCGTATGGTAGGTGATCCCCGACTCGGGGACGCCGGCGTCGACGAGCGCGCCGGCCGTGTACCGCGGGTACGTCGAGAGGTACGGCGGCACGCCGAAGTGCGCCGGCTCGTCGACGTAGCCGTCGACGATGGTGACGAAGAGGTCGTTCGGGTCGGGCGGGAGCGTCCCCCGGCCCGACGCGGGCGAATCGGTCATCTTAGCCCACCGTAGTCGGCCGAGACGGGAAAAGCGTGCGGAACGGCGGGGGACGCCGGATCGCTTATGCCGGAACGCGCGGAAGCGTCGAGGATGCCCTCCGAGACGCCCACGACCGCTGAGACGCGCTCGGGCGACGGCGCGCCCCCCGCCGACGAGTCCTCCCGCTGGCAGCGAGTCGGAAACTACGTCTCACTCGCCGCGGTCTGCGGGCTCGCCGCGGTGCAGTTCCACGGAGCCGATCCCAGACCGTGGGGGCTCGCCGTCGGCTGGGCCGCGGCGACCGCCGTCGCCCTCGGGCCGGTCGCGTGGCTCTGCCGCGAGCGACTCTCGCCGGATCGCTACGAGACGCTGACGTACGTCGCCTTCGGCGCCGCGGTCCTCGCGATCGCCGTCGGGCTGGGCGTCGCGCTCGCGTTCGGGGTCCCGTATTACCCGTACGGTCCCGGCTTCCTCGCCGGCGTCGCATTCGGCACCGCAGTCGTCTCCGTCGCCGAACGCGCGGTCGTTCCGGAGCGGCTCCGCGGAACGGGTTTATGAAAACGGACGGCCGAAAACTCTGTTCTCAGGCGTAGGAGACGCCCTTTCAGGCGTAGATGCACCCTTCGAACGCGACCGCGTCTGGGTCGTCGAACGAATCGACCGCCGTCTCGTACCCCCGCTGCCACGCCGCGAACGCCCCGAGGCAGGCGGCGACGGCGTCGAGGGCGTCGCCGCCCGCGTTCGAGACCATCGCCTCACTCGCCCCGGTGCCGGATTTATATGTGACGCCGGCCGCCTCGATCAGCCCCTCGGCGTTCTCCCGGCGACGCGCCGCCGCCGCGTCGCCGCCGCCCTTGTACTTCCTGCGGTGGAGGCCAAGCCGGTCGAACACCGCGGCCGGATACGTCTCGACTGCCGTCGGGCCCGTCGGCGCTTCGGGCCGCCAGCCTCCGTCCGTCCGGTCCATCGGCGCGAACCGGACGTCCTCGAGGACGGGTGCGAGCACGTCGCGCATGCCGTGGAAGGCGATGGTGTCGGCGACGAAGCCGTACGGCGACCGCGCGCCGAGGGCGACGTCCGTCCGGCGCTTGTCGTACGTCCCCTCGCCGTGGCGCTCGGTCAGCCCGACGCACCGCTCGGCGAACGCGCGCACCGGGTCGTCCGTGTGGCCGTCGTCGACGCCGATCGACTCCGGAAACTCGCTTATAAGGGATCGCCACGACTCGTTGCCGGTCTCCTCGGCGATGAACCGCGGCAGCCCGAACGGGAAGTCGAACCCGACCACGGCCGTCTCGTCACGCTCGCGGAGCCAGTCTGCGAGCGCCGGCAGCGCGTCTTCTCTGCGCGTGGCGTCGCCGTCCGTGACCTCGGTCAGCGAACGGAGATCGGTCACGAGCAGCCCCCCGCATTCGGGGTCCGTCCACCCGCTCGCGATCCACGTCTTCCGTCCCGCGTCGGCCGCCGCCGCGCTGAAGTCGACGCCGTACACGCGGGTCGGATCGCCGGCCGGGGGGGAGGGGTCCATGCACGGACGACCGCCGCCACGCCGTTTAAGCCCTCGCCGACACAACAGTGTCGTATATGCCATCGACGATGGAAGTCAAGTGCGAGAGCGACGACTGCGAACTCGACATGTTCGAGAACCACTACACGTACGACGTGCCCGACGACCACGCCGTCGGGGACCTGTCGTGCCCCTACTGCGGCGGGAGCGACCTCGCCGAAATCGAGGTGTAACCCGTGAGCGGATTCGTCGAGGCGGGCCGATCGGCTGTCCGCCGCGTCTTCGAGCGAGTCGGTCGTGGCTGGAGCAAGATGCAAGAGCGCCGCCCGCTCTCGCACGACCTTCTCGAGAGTGACGACGCCTACCTCGTCGTCTTCGACGCCCCGGGTGTCCGCGGCGAGGACCTGAACGTGACGTTCCTCGATCACACCGTCGAGGTCGAACTCGACCGGTTCCGCGACTTCTACGACGGCTACGAGATGCTGTTCCCCGGCCGGGGGGTCTCGCTCTCGGGGAGCGCGGACCTCCCCCGCGACGCGAACGTCACGCCGGAAGGCGCGAACGCCACCCTGACTCGCAACGGGACGCTTCAGGTGGAGATTCCGAAGAACGATAAGGCACGGGACGTCGCGGTCGTCGAGGAAGACGACGCCGACGAGGCCTGAGGTCGCCGACCGCCGCCGACCCCAAGACACGCGATCTCTGAAACACGCGACCCCTACGACCTGCGACCGATGACGCGTTCCTCCCGATTCGACTCCCTTCGCGCGGCCGACGCTACTCTCCGGACCGCCCCTCCACCGACATCCCCTCCGTAATCTCGAACGACTCGTCCCCGTCGAAGCGGTCGGGATCGAAGGCCTCGATCCACGGCGACTCGTCCGCTCCGGGCCCAACGCCGTCGAGCGACGCCAACACGCCCTCCGCGACGTGCTCGCCCATCGCCGGCGCGCGCATGAACCCGTGCCCCTGCCAGCCTGCGGCCACGAATAATCTGCTCGCGCCGTCGCAGGCGGCGTCGGAGTCCCCGCGAACCGGCCCCACCAGCGGGTCACCGTCGGGTGTCGCCGTACAGAGTCCGGCCCACGCCCGCTTCACGCTTGGCCCCTCGTCGCCGACGGCGTCGACGCGCTCGCTCACCGTCGCCGTGACGGACTCGACGAACCAGTCGTCACCTTCGAGGTCGTAGTCGTCCGGGTCGGCCGGGAACGGTTCGGTACCGTCGCCGGCCAGTAGGCCGGTCGGGTGCGGCCGGAGGTAGACGCCCGCGGTCGCGTCGTACACCATCGGGCCGTCGTAGGCGACGTCGCTCGTCAGCGCCTGCACGCGGTAGGGCACGACCGGGACCGTGGCGCCGGCGTCCGCGAGGACCTCGGCGGTGTGCGCGCCGGCGGCGACGACGACTGCGTCGAACTCGCGGGTGGCGGTGCCGCTCCCGTCCGCCGCCTCGACGCGCAGGGTGGTCGCATCGTCCTCGGTCAGCGAGACGGCGGTCCCGGTCTCGACGGCGACTCCCTCGCGGCGCGCCCGGTCGCCCATCGCCGCGACGTAGCTCGCGGGGTCACACCAGCCGGCGCCCTCGGCGACCGCGGCGACCGCGAGGTCGTCGACAGCGACCGGGAACCGCTCGGCCAACGCTGCGAGGTCGACGACCGAGACGTCCCGGCCGTGCGAGCGCATCCGGTCGACCATCGACGGCACGGCGTCGGCGTCCGAGTCGCCTTCGCGGACCGCGATCACGTACGGACACGGCGTGAACGAGAATCCGGGAAGTGACCGGTCGAACGCCCGGAAGCGCTCCATCGCGCGAGCGGCCAGCGCGGCGTCGACGTCCTCCGCATACGCGTCGTAGAGGATGCCGGCGGCGCGGCCGGAGCTCTCGGCCGCGAGGTCGCCGCGGTCGTAGAGCGTCACGTCGGCGCCGCGGGCCGCGAGGTCGGTGGCCGAAGTGACGCCGACGGCGCCGCCGCCAACGATCGCGACGGCGGGCGGATCGTCCGGGTCCCTTCGTGTGGATCGCGTCATGACTTCGCCTCCCACGGGAGGGTGTTAACGGTGACGCTGCGCGCCGCCCGCGGACGGATCGCCGACCGGGTGACACGCACGTCCCCGCCCACGTTATGGGCGTCAAGCGCGTTCGTTGGGTATGAACCAACTCGTCGACGGCGAGTGGCGAACCGACACGTACGAGGCAACGGGCGAGGACGGATCGTTCCAGCGCGGTGAGACGACGTTCCGAAACTGGATCGCCGGCAGCGACGTACCCGACCACGTCGACGCCGAGCCGGACGAGCGGTTCCAGCCCGAGGCGAGTCGGTATCACCTGTACGTCTCCTACGCCTGTCCGTGGGCTCACCGTATCCTGCTCGCGCGGTCGCTGCTCGGCCTTGAGGACGCGATCGGCGTCTCGGTCGTCGACCCGTACCGAGGCGAGGACGGCTGGAAGTTCACCCCCAAGAAGGCGGGCTGTACGCCGGACCACCTCCACGACAGCGACTACCTCCGAGAGCTGTACGTCGCGGCCGACCCCGACGCCACCTGTCGAGTGACCGTCCCCGTGCTGTGGGACACCGAGGAGGAGACCATCGTCAACAACGAGTCCCGCGAGATTCTCCGGACTCTCTCGACTGCCTTCGACGACCTCGGGAACGGCGTCTCGCTGCTGCCCGGGGATGACGACGAGGCGACCGTCGCGGACGTCGACGAGGTGATCTCGGAGATATACGAACCGGTCAACAACGGCGTCTACCGCGCCGGCTTCGCGACGTCGCAGGCGGCGTACGACGAGGCGATAGACGACCTGTTCGGCGCGCTGGATCACTGGAACGACCACCTCGCGGACCAGCGCTACCTCGTCGGCGACTCGCTCACTGAGGCCGACATCTGCATGTTCACCACGCTGGTCCGGTTCGATCAGGTGTACCACACTCACTTCATGTGCAACAGGAAGTTCGTCCATCAGTACGACAACCTCTGGCCGTACCTCCGTGACCTCTACCAGACCGGGGGCGTCGCCGAGACGGTGAACATGGCCCACATCAAGGAGCACTACTACACGACCCACCCGGACGTGACGCCCTCGGGCATCATCGCGCGCGGCCCGGACCTCGACTGGGAGGCGCCCCACGACCGCGACGAACTCGGCGGCGAGGCGCCGACGCCGACCGCGGACGACTGAGGCGCTCGCGGGAGCGCTCGGCGATTTCGCTTTTAAACATGCACGCGGCTCAGCCGCCTCATCGTCCCCCCCGCCGACAACGCCTTCAAGTGCGCGCTCGCCCCACCGGAGAGTAGCAATGGAGCCGCCGAACATCAAGCGATTGGACGAGCGCACCGTCCAGCGCATCGCGGCCGGCGAGGTCGTCGAACGCCCGGCGAGCGTCGTCAAAGAGCTGATCGAGAACAGCCTCGACGCGGGCGCGAGTCGAGTCGCGGTCGCGGTCGAGGCCGGCGGCACGGAGGGCATCCGGGTTCGCGACGACGGTGTGGGGATCTCCGCCGACCAACTGAAGGCGGCGGTCGCGGAACACGCCACCTCGAAGATCGGCGACATCGAGGACCTCGACCACGGGGTCGGCACCCTCGGGTTTCGCGGCGAGGCACTGTACACCGTCGGCGCCGTCTCGCGGCTCACCGTCCGCTCGCGGCCCAGCGGCGCCGAGGCGGGCGCAGAGATCAGCGTCGACGGCGGCGCTGTCGGCGAGGTCCGCCCCGCGGGCTGTCCCGAGGGGACGACCGTCGAGGTCGAGGACCTGTTTTACAACACCCCCGCGCGAAAGAAGTTTCTCAAGCGAACGACCACCGAGTTCGACCGCATCAACACGGTCGTGACCGGCTACGCGCTCGCGAACCCCGACGTCGCGGTGTCGCTGGAACACGACGGCCGCGAGACGTTCGCGACCGAGGGGAACGGCGACCTCCGGTCGGCCGTGCTGGCCGTGTACGGCCGCGAGGTCGCGGAGGCGATGGTGGACGTCGAGTGGACACCCGAGGGCGAGGCCGGCGAGGGTTCGGCCGACGCCGGGGCGCCGGACGACCCGCCGGTCCGCCGCGTCAGCGGCCTCGTCTCGCACCCGGAGACGACTCGTTCAACCCGCGAATACCTCGCCACGTACGTCAACGACCGGTACGTCACCGCGAGCGCGCTCCGAGAGGCGGTGTTGGAGGCGTACGGCGGGCAGCTTGCGCCAGACCGTTACCCGTTCGCGGTGCTGTTCGTCGAGGTCCCGCCGGGAGACGTTGACGTGAACGTTCACCCCCGGAAGCTGGAGGTCCGGTTCGACGAGGAGCCGGCCGTGCGCGCCGCCGTCGAGGAGGCGGTCGAGCGCGCGCTGCTCGACCACGGGCTGATTCGCTCGACCGCACCGCGCGGGCAGTCGGCGCCCGACCAGACCGAGATAGCTCCCGAGGGCTCGCCGAGCGAGGCGATCGGCGGCGCCGGCACCGACCACGAGCGGGCGGCGCTTCGCGACCGCGACGACGTGGGTGACGCCGGCGAGGGCGCCGCCGGCGCCGCGAACGCAGTAGACTCGGACGACACCGAGTCCGCGGCTGGTGCAACGGAACTCGACCCGAGCCACGAGGACGCGTGGGCGGTCGGCGACGTGGGGACCGATGCCGCCGCCGACCCGGATGCTCCCGTCGCCGACGGCGCGGCCGACACCGATGGGTCAGCGGGTTCGACCGGCTTTACCGAAACCACTGAAACCATCGAATCCACAGAATCCACAGAATCCACAGACCCCGTCAACTCCACCGAACCAACTCGCGATCGACCGTCGCCGCGAAGCTGGCAATCGGAGCCGACCGCCGAGGCCGCGACAAATGACGCGACGGGCGACGACGACATCGACGCTGTCGCCGACACGTCCGACCCGGCGCCGGATTCTCGTTCGGACTCCACACCCGATGAGGGCACCGAAGCGTCCGACGCCCCGCGAACGACCGGGGCGGAGTCGCGCCCGACCGCGACCGCCCAGCGAACGTTCGCTGGCGAGACGACCGAGGCGACGGAGCGGACGTACGACTCGCTCCCGTCGCTCCGGGTGCTCGGGCAACTTCACGAGACGTACGTCGTCGCCGAGGCGCCGGACGGCCTCGTGCTGATCGACCAGCACGCGGCCGACGAGCGCGTGAACTACGAGCGACTTCGCGACGAATTTTCCGACGGCGCCGACGCGCAGGCGCTCGCGGAGCCGGTTCGCGTCGAACTCACCGCGCGGGAGGCGGCGCTGTTCGACGACTTCGTCGCCGACCTCGCCGCGATCGGGTTCCGCGCCGAGCGCGCGGGCGATCGCGAGGTGGTCGTCGAGTCGGTCCCGGCCGTCTTCGACGCCGCACTCGATCCGGACCTCCTCCGCGACGTCCTCTCGGCGTTCGTCGGCGACGCCACCGCGGGCGACGAACCGGTGACCGACGTGGTCGACGAACTCCTCGCGGACCTCGCGTGTTACCCCTCGGTGACGGGGAACACGTCGTTGACCGAGGGGCGGGTCGTCGACCTGCTCGATCGCCTCGACGCCTGCGAGAACCCATACGCGTGCCCGCACGGCCGGCCGGTCGTGATTCGCCTGGACCGCGAGGAGATCGGCTCTCGGTTCGAGCGCGACTACCCCGGTCACGCGGGGCGGCGCGCGGAGTAACGACCGCGGCTCGGTCGAGGACACCGCGAGTCGCGGGGGCCCAGAGAGGTACGTTTTAGGCGGGCGCCGTGGACCGAGGCGTATGGAACGCGTAGCGATTATCGGCGCGTCGATGACACGGTTCGGGCAGCGCGACGCCTGGGTCCGAGCGCTGTTAGCAGAGGCGGGCGCGGCGGCGCTTGACGACGCCGGGATCGACGGCGACGACCTCGATCACCTGTACGTCTCGAACATGGCCAGCGGCGAGTTCGAGGGCCAGACGGGCGTTCCGAACGCGCTGGCTCACGACCTGGCCGCGACCCCGGCGTACACCGCCCGGATCGACCAGACCTCCTCGTCTGGCGGCGCGGGCGTGTACGCCGCGTGGCAGTCGGTCGCCTCCGGTGCGAGCGATCTCACCATGCTCGTCGGCGGCGAGAAGATGACTCACCGGACGACCGCGGAAGCGACCGATGTGATCGCGTCGCTCACGCATCCGGTCGAGTACAAACACGGCGTCACGCTCCCCTCCTTCGCGGGGCTCACCGCGCGCCTCTACCTCGACGAGTACGACGCGCCACGCGAGAGCCTCGGCAAGGTCGCGGTGAAGAATCACAAGAACGGCGTTGACAACCCTCACGCACAGTTCCAGAAGGAGGTCGACCTCGACACGGTCCTCGACTCGCCGGTCGTCGCCGACCCGCTCCGGCTGTACGACTTCTGTCCGATCACCGACGGCTCCGCGGCCCTCGTGTTCTGCCCCGAGTCCGTCGCCGAGGAGTACGTCCCCGCCGACGAGTATGCCGTCGTTTCGGGAATCGGAGGCGCGACCGACACCCACGTGGTCCACGAGCGCGCGGATCCGACCACGATGGGCGGCGTCGCCGACTCCTCGGACATCGCCTATGAGATGGCCGGGATCGGTCCGGACGACGTCGACGTGGCGGAGCTTCACGACATGTTCACGATCCTCGAGTTCCTCCAGTCGGAGGACCTCGGCTTCTTCGAGAAGGGCGAGGGGTGGAAGGCGGTCGAGGAAGGGGTCACCGACCGAGACGGCGAACTCCCGATCAACACCTCCGGCGGGCTCAAATCGAAGGGCCACCCGCTCGGGGCCAGCGGCGTCGCACAGGTGTACGAGATCTACCAGCAGGTCACCGGGAACGCGGGTCCTCGACAGGTTGAGGCCGACACAGGACTCGCCTGCAACGTCGGCGGGTTCGGGAATTGCGTGACCACCGCGGTTCTGGAGGGAAGCCAATGAGCGACGACGACACGACCCACACCGACGACGCGACCGAAATCGACGGGGAGAGCGCCGAACCAACCTTCGAGGCGGCCGAGTACGCGGACGGCACGGTGACCTACCCACCCCACACCGTGAGCCCGAACGGCGCGGAGCGTGTCGACACGATTGACCTCAGCGACTACGCGGCTCGGGTCGTCACGTGGACCACGTCGACGGCGACCCCGCCGGGCGTTCGCGAACCCAACACGCTCGCCATCGTCGAGTTTGCGATGGGCGACGATTACGACGGCCCTCCGGTGCGTGCGCTCGGACAGGTCGCACCGCGCGGCGACGCGGACGGCGCCGGCGACCCGGGCGATGTCGACGTCGCCATCGGCGACCGCGTCGAACCGGTCTACGCCGACGACCTCCGAGAGCCGGGCGCGGGGATCCGAGAGCCGGAGAGTCAGGAGTGGGACGGCTTCCGGTTCCGCCCGGTCGAGTAACGACGCGGCCCGCTTACATCACCCCCTATTGCTCTCTCAGACTCTGAACCGCGCCGCATCCGAGTCGGTGAGTTCGCCGAGCGTCTCCCGATGAACGCCGTCGAGCGTGTACACGTCGGGTCGGTACCGGACCTCTTCGGTCACGCCGTGCGCCTCCCTGAGTCTGCGTCGCACCCGGTCGACGTCCGCTCGGTCGAAGTAGTTGGGCGTGAACACGAGCACCGCGTGGTCCGTCTCACCGAACGCCTCGCGGCCGGAGCGCGTGGTGACTTTCGCGTCCCAGAACCGCTCGGACGCGACGTCGTCGACTACCCCCTTCCAGAGATCGATTACCGTCTCCGGCGGGCGCTCGACGAGCCACTTTCCGCTCAGGTAGGTCGTTTCGAGCGCCAGTCGGTCTGCGTCAGCGACGGTCTCGGCGTCGGCCGGGCACGTCGCTCCTGCAGCGTCGACCCGCGGTAAGTCGGACTCCGTCGTCGCCGCCGGGCGCGTCACGTCGTGTCTCGGAAAGTACCCATCGCGGGCGGTCCGGGGAAATCCAGTCACGTGTTTGGCCCGGAGCCAGTGCCACCCCGTCTCGTCGATGTCGGTGGGTGCGCGGTCGGCGACCATACCGACCGTTTCGGCTCCCGAGAGAAAACGCTCGCGCCGGAGAACAGCGGGATGCGGTGGCCCGAGACTATCCACATCGTGCTCAGATCCGGCGGAAGTCACCGAGCCGCGTCCCGTTCAGGAGGTACGCGTCGCCCACCGGGAGTGCGTCGGGGAGGAACGGCGCGAGAAACGACTGGCCCTCGACGTTGACCCACGTCCCCCCAGATCGCTCGTTGAACGCCGGGAAGACGACGAGTTCGGGCGGGTCGTCGGGGGCGCTTAGGTTCGCGGCGTCCTCGACGAACGCCGCCGGATCGAGCCGACCGCGGAGCCACGCGCGCTCGACGCGCGAGCCACCGACCGAGTCCTCCAGCCGCACCTGCGGGTGTTCGTGGCCCATACACACCACGTCGGCGTCACAAAGCGCCGGCTCCGGCCACGTGTGGCCGTGGAGGACGGCGACGCCGCCCTCCGTTCGTCCGTCCCCGTCGTCCTCCTCGGAGGCGCGTTCACCGATCACGGCTCCCCCCGCCCCGATTACGTCGAGGTCGGCGGCGAACGCCTCCGCGACGCCCGCGTCGTGATTCCCCTCGACGAGCGTCATCGGAACGCGGTCCGTCACCGCCCGGATCAGGGTCTCCAGCTCCTCGCGCTCCTCGCCCTCCGGCGCCGCGATGCGGTGGGCGAGGTCGCCGAGGACGACGAGGCGGTCGACACCGGTCTCGGCGAGGAGGTCACAGAGGTGCTCGCGGCGCTCTGCCGCCCGGTCATCGAGTTCGACCCCCCGCTCGTAGCGGAGGCCGACCTCGATGCCGGCGTGGACGTCGGCGACGAGCAGTGCGCGCTCCTCGCCGAGGTCGGCGACGGCGGCCGGTTCGCCGACGACCGGCTCGACCCGCGGCATCAGATCGGCTTGAGCACCCCGTCGCCGGGCTCGTAGCACTTCCCGCTCATCAGCGCCTCCTGGATCGCGTCCTCCACGTCGTCGGCGTCGACGCCGTACTCGTCGACTACACGCTCGACGACCGCCTCGCGGTCGGCACCGTCGCCGTCGTCGAGTTCGCCCATGGCGTCGACGGCGGCGGTCTCGAGGTCGACGTCGTCGGCGTCGCCGTCGGCCGACTCCTCGTCCGCATCCGATTCGTCGGATTCGTCGGTCTCGCTCGACGATTCGATCGACCCAGCGTCGAGGTCGGCCGCCGCGGCGTCCTCGGGCGTCTCCCGTAGCTCCTCGGGATCGGGGACGTCGATGTCCGCCTCTCCCGGATCGTCGACCTCCGAACCGGTCGAGAAATCGGTGCCGAACTCGGACTCGATCTCCTCGCGCTCCGCATCGTCGAGTTCGTACATCTCGTCGCCCGCGGGATCGACGTCGTCTGGCTCGGGCGCGGTCTCGACGTCGAGGTCGCCATCGCCATCAAGCGGCTCTTCGGTGGCCTCCGAGGTCTCGTCGACGTCGTCGCCGGTCTCGAAGTCGCCGAGGCCGCTCCCGCCGGATTCGGTTTCGACTGTAGCATCCTCGGCGTCGGCGCTCGCCTCACTCGCGTCGTCGTCGATATCACCACTCGCACGCCCTTCGGCGGCAGAGGTCGTCTCGCTTCCATCTGCGGCGGTGGTCGTTTCGCTCTCGTCGGCACCAGCGGCGGCCTCACTCGATTCGGTCGATTCCGACCCGTCCCCGGCCGCGACCGCCGCGGTCGTCTCGGCGTCGCCGTCGGACTCGGCTGTCGCTTCGGTGTCGGACTCGACCGCCGCTTCGGTGTCGGACTCGACCGCCGCCTCGGTACCGGTGTCCGGCTCGGTGACGGTGTCGCTCGGCCCGTCGGTGTCGTCGGTCGCGTCGGCGGCATCGGTCGGCGCCGCGGCACCGGTCGGCGCCTCGATTGTCACGTCGGTCGCCGGGAGGGGACCGATCTCGGCCTCGCCGCCCGCGTCGGGAGCGAGGTCGAGTGCGCGAACCTCGTCGCGGTCCCCGGCGATCAGTTCCAGCGCGTCGACGGCGAGTCGGCGGACGGCTTCCACGTACGCCGTCGAGGTGTCGTAGTGATCGATCGCCTTCGGGATACCGGCCGCCAGCGGCGCGGGCGCGCCGCCGGATTCGAGGGCCGCACGGAGCTCCGCCCCGCGGAGGTCGGAGTCCAGCGCGGCCGAGAAGACGGCGAGTCGGTCGAGCGTCGCCTCCGCGGCGGAGACGACCCACCGGTCTCGGGTGTCGGCGTCGACATCGTTGAGACTCTCCGGCCGGACCGAGGTGAACACCCGGTCGGAGTCTTCCGGCTCGAAGGTGCGCGCCTTCCCCGTGAGCGCGACGAACGACGGCGGCTCGGCGCGCTCTAAGAAGGCCTGGGCCTCGGGTTGGTACTGGCCGGCGTAGGTGACGAACGCGCCGGAGGGGTCGACGACCCGCCCGCGGCGCGTCTCGTCGTTCACGCGCTCGACCTCGGTGAGCACGCCGGCGACGAACAGTCGGTTCACCCGCGCGCCGGTCGGCGTGACGACGTAGTTCGGGGCGCGCTCCTCGTCGCTCTCCGAGTACGACAGCGAGGCGTCGTCGAACTCGGCGGCGAACAGTCGATGGGCGACCTCGCGGGCGCCCGGCCCGTCGTCGCTCATTCGCCCACCTCCGCGAGCGCTGCGCGGGCGGTGTCGGCCGGGTCCTCGTCCGCAAGTTCGAACTCGCTCGCGTCGAGGTTGGCCCCGTAGTCGTCGACGGAGAGGTTCCCGCGCACGCGGTACGCGTGTCCGACCAGCGAGTCGGCGATCGACTCGGCGACGACGCCCTTGTCCATGGCGTCTTTCGCCGCGTCGAGCGCGTCCTCGAGCCCGCCGCCGTACACCTCGGCCGTGAGTTCGGCGTCGAGCACGACGGTCACGGTGTCGGTACCGTCGTCCAGAATCGCCTTCACGCGAAGGTCGTCTTCGCCGTCGACGTCGCCGTGGCTCCGGCACTGGCCGTTCTGAACGACACGACTGCACTCCGGACAGCGCTCGATGAGCCCGGAGCCGTCGCGGATCTCGAGGACGTTGCCGACGACCTCGACGTCGAACATCCCGCCGGAGGCGACCGCCTCGCCGATCGAGAGCCGCGGGGCGTCCTCGGCGACCTCGACGGGGTCTGGGAGAGGCGTGACCGTCGAGAACTCGGTGAGGTTGATCGAGGGGACGCCGCGGAACTCGCGCACGTACACATCCTCGATGCGGAGATCGGCACCCGGCTCCAACTCGGCGCGGGGCTGCCAGTCGGTGAAGGGAAGCTTCGCGGTCGCGTCGCCCACGACGCCCTCCAAGATCTCCGTCTCGCCGTCGCGCCCGGAGATCGTCTTCTCGTCGACCTCCAGCACGCGAACCTCGACGTTACGGCCGCGGTCGCCCGCGGCGATCTCGACGAGGTTCCGATCGCCGCCGACTTCGCGGTCTACCTCGACAGGCTCGTCGGCGATGGCGACGGTGGTGGAGTCGTTGAGGTTGAGCTCCGGCTCGCCCTCCCACTCTCGGACCCCGGCGTTGCCGATAGTCAGCGAGTCGCCGGGCTCGAACCCGAAGTCCTGCCAGGCGGTGTAGGAGATGACGCCCGTCTCGTCGGCAATCTCTCCCTCTCGGATCGTGAGGTCGTCGCCCTGATACCGGATCGTCCGCGTTCCCTGCGTGAGCACGCGGACGGTGACGGTCACGCCGCTGTGGTCGGTGGTGATATCCCCGACGTCGACGACGTCCGGGGTCGGCGTCGAGCCCCCGCCGCCGCCTCCGTGCTTCCGGCGGACGCTCTGTTTCGCCTCGTCGATCGGAACGCTGTACTCCAGTAGGTTCTCCAGGTCGGCTTTGACCTCCTCTTTGTCGACACCGAGGTCGGAGGCGAGTTCCTCGGCATGGCTGTTGACGTCCATCGGCTCCGACTTCGACGCGACCGCACAAAAGGATTCACCACGGGGCGCCGTCGGGGGCGAGCGGTTCGCGCCCCCACTCAGGCCGCCTCGCCGGGCGCCGCGATCCGTCGACGGCCGGTAGGGCTAAACCGTCCCCGTCCGCAACGTGGCATATGGACGAAGTCAACATCGACGCGCGCGTGACGGGAGAGCGAACCGTCATCGACGTTACCGGAACCCGCGACGTCGCGGTCGTCGTCCGCTCGGCGGACGGCGAGCGTATCTACCTCCCGCCGGAGAGCTTCGACGAGCCCATGTCGGGGACCCCGTACACCTCGCCGTACCAGGGCGGAAGCGGCGTCGACGGCGAGGAGAGTCCGTACGGCGGCGAGACCGCCAGCACCCGTGGCGTCGTCGAGACCGCAGAGGGATTCCGGATCAGTCACCCCGAGCCGGTGACCGAGTTCGACGTGTATCGCGGCGACGAGGAGTAGGCGTCCCTCCCGAACCGAAGAGAGCTGCGTTACGCTACGTCCTCGTACACCGCCAGCGTGTCCTCCGCTACCTCCAGCCACTCGCGGCGTTCGTACTCCGGCGGCAGCTCGCGGTTGAGCGCCTCGATGAGGCCGTCGACGATCGACTCCGAGTCCGTCTCGACCTCCACGAGACAGCCCTCGGGGAGCACCTCGGCGACGCCGGATGGCGTCGCGACGACCTGCGTCCCCGCCTCCAGCGCCTCCGTGATGGTGATGCCGAACGGCTCCGCGTACGAGGGCGAGACGAACGCGTCCGAGGCGGCGTAGTAGTCGCCGAGCTCCGCCTCGGGGACGTAGCCGACGAACTTCACGCGGTCGTCGATGCCGAGCAGTTCGGTGAACCGCTTCAGCTGCTCGGTCTGGTGGCCCGAGCCGCCGACGACGAGGGTGACGTCGCGGGCGCGGATCTTCTTCATCGCGTACAGCAGGTGAGAGATCCCCTTCTGGTCGGTGTGTCTGCCGACGAAGAACAGCATCTCGCCGTCGATGCCGAGGTCCTCGCGGACGTCCTTCCCCGAGAACTTCGGCGTCGAGAAGCCGTTGTACACGACGCGGGAGTCGGCGCCGTACAGTTCCTTGATGTTCCCGCGGACGATTTCGCTGACGGCGATGTTCGTGTCGGCGGCGTTCGCGAGGCGTCGCTCCGTCTCGACCTCGCGTTTGGGCGGGTCGATGTTGCGGTCGCTCGCCAGCGAGTGGAACGACGAGACCCACGTGGCGTCCGACGCACGGGCTGCCTGCCGCCCCGGCGCGTAGCCGAACCAGTCGTGCGTGTGGATCACGTCGTGGTCGGGCGCCAACTCCGCGAACCGGTCGCTGAGACGCTCGACTCGCGCCGCGACGTCCCCGTCGCCCGTTTCGACCGGTTCGAGACCCGGCTCGTCGTCCGGGGCGAACTCCGCGGGCAACACGAGGGTGGCATCCACCCCGAGTTCGTCGCGAAGCCCGGAGAACAGTTCGCCGACGTGGACGTCGAGCCCGCCGGTGATGTTCGGCGGGTACCCCCATCCCAGCATGAGTACGCTCGGTGGCATACTCTCCCGTTTCTGGAGTTGCCACTTAGGTATGCCCCTCGTTCGCCCGGACGAGCGGCTCGAAGGTTCGAAACGAGACAAGAGAGCTGAGCGGCTGGCGGGCCCGCAAGCCGGCAGAACGGTCGCGCGGCTCGGAGAGTCGACGGAAACGGAAGAACGATCGGTAGTCGGCGTCGGCCTCGATTCAGGCCGCCTGCACCGCGTCGCGCAGCGCGCCGGTGCGCTGGGTGATCGCCTCGGCGGCGTCCGCGAGCAGGTCGAGCGGGTCTTCGGACTCGGACTTCACCGTCAACACCGGCTCCGTCTGACCGCCGGACTGCTCGGGGTTCATGTCGTAGGTCGCGGCCGCGACGCCGTCCGTCTCCAGGAGGACGCCCTTTAGCACGTTCATGAACGTGTGGTCCTCGCCGGCGATCTCGATGCGGAGTTCCGTGTCGGTCTTCTCGATGACCCGCAGTTCCATACTCGTGAGGTCGGGCGAGCGGCGTTTCAAGCTTTCGTCTCCCGGATATCGGTGGATGCGGACGACCCGCACGCGACCCGCACGCGACCCACGAGGGACCCGAACACGTATGTCGACGGCGTCGATCGACGGCGTATGCGCCTCCGACGACTGCCGGCCACCCGGGCCGCCGCGGCGCGGTACGCCGGTGAGCTGTGGCTTCCGTATCACCGCGACCTCGCCGAGCGCGTCGACGGACACGTCCTCGCCGATCGGCCCAAGGGGGAGCTGATCGCCGAGGAGACCGCCTTCCGCCTCGACCGACCAACTGATGGAGCGCGCGACGCTCGACGCCCGCGAGCAGCTGACACGTCCCGTGAACTGATCGAGACACACGCGCCCCCGGCGTCGGGCGCGCCAGCGCCGCCGCTACCTCGCTTATAAACGGAGAAGTCGCGTCTGCGCGGCGAGGCGTTACTCGTCGGCGTCGACTGCCACTTCGTCGGCGTCGACGTCGACGGAGACCTCTTCCTCGGCGGCGACCTCGGACGGGCGCGCCTCCAGCGTCAGCTTCTGGATCTCGACGCGGCGGAGCGGGTAGATCAGCTTCGCCTCGCCGTAGATGGCCGAGGAGAGGTTCCCCTCGACGATGGCGTCGACGAACGCCTCGAAGGTGCGTTCCTCGGCGGCCGCGTGGACCTTGTCGATCATGACGCGGCGGATCGCCTTCTCCTGCGAGCGGTCGGCCTTCTTCGTCGTCAGCGCGACGGGCTGGACGCGGATGCGGTAGTCGTCCGTCGTCAGCACCGTGATCGACGCCTCGACCTTCGAGGCGCCGCGGCGGACGAGCGAGCGCAGGTAGTCCCGCGTGAGCTCGTACTTGATGAACTCGGTGTACGCCGTGTCGCTGCCGACGTCGGTGATCTTGAACGTCAGCTTCGTGTTGTTCGCGCCGGAGTCGCCGGTGAGCTCGCCGAGCGTCGTCGTGATCGTGCGGCCGACGACTTGGCTGGGCTCCTCGGCGAGGGTCTCGCCGAGCTCCTGCCGGTCGAACTGTTCGGGCGCCAGCACGGTGTACCAGCGCTTCTGTTCTCTGCTCTTGGATACGGATCGTTCGCTCATGTGTTGGTGTCTGTGTCGCCGTTGGTGTCGGAGCGGCGCGCTCCGTCGTCGGCCGCGAGGTGCGTCCTCGCGCGCTCGACGATTCTGTCCGCGACGTGCAGGTTCACGACGTGGTCGTCCACGGTCGACCGCAGCCCGCCGGTGGTCGGGCGCTCGACGGCGCACTCGATCGTGTCGCCGTCGACGCGGGTGGTCATCGAGTCGGTCTCGTCCGGCGCGAGGGCGGCGGCGACGAGGGTCGCGTCGGCGTGGGTCGTCCGGACGGTCGCCGTCCGTGTCGCCCCGTCGCCGCGACCCTCGTCCCGGCTCATAGTGCCTCCCTGAGCGCGGCGAGCGCGCTCGTGATGTCGCCGTCGTCACCCGTGCCGACCGACAGTCCGCCGCGGTCGGCGGCCCCCCAGCCGTCAGCGCCGAACTCGGTCGCGACCGACCGGCAGGCGTCGCCGAGCCCGAGGGGCTCCGTCGCCGCGGCGGCGAGCCGTCCGGTCGACTCGTCGACCGCGATAGCGACCGGCTCGGGCGACCGGAAGTCGCGGACGAGCCGGGCGACGGTCGGGAGGAGGGCGGCCGCGTCGCGCGCGGCCGTCCCGTCCTCGTCGTCGCTCGCGAGGTCGACGCGGGTGACGACACAGCCGTCGTATCGGCCGGTCGTCGCGTCGTCGAGCGCGCGGTGCGCCGCCAGTCCGTGCGGCCGCCACGCGTCGAGCGCGGCGCTCCTGAGGTCGTCGCTCGGGGCGGCGTCGAGCGCCAGCGCGACCCCCGTTCCGGGGGCCTCGCGTGCGAGCGCGTCCAGGACGTCGGCGTAGCCGCCGATCGTCTCGAACGGGCCGTTCGTCGCGTAGGGGCGGAGCGCGCGCTCGACCGCCGAGGCCGCCCGCGTGCTCGCTCCGTCCGCGTCCGCGACGTCGACGGCGACCAGCGACGCGAGGCGTCGGTGGGCGTCGTCGTCGAGGTCGGCCGGGAGCCCGAGTTCCGCGAGCGCCGCGGTCGCGGCCTCCGGCGCTCCGGAGTACGGCGTCCGAACGAGCGTCGAGGCCGCGAGGCCGTCCGCGAGGTCCGCGGTCGGAATCGCGACGCCGGGCCGTCGCCGAACACGGTCCGACGCCTCGGCGGCGTCGAGCGCGTCGCCCGACCCGTCCGTTCCGGGAACGGAGCCGGCCGCGACGACGCCCGCGAGGGCGACGACGGGATCCGGATCAACGCCGAGTGCGCGCGACACGGCGAACGCGTCCGCGCTCGCCGGGCGTCCGGTGCCGGAAATCGAGTGCGGACCGCGCGCAGCGCCGACGGTCACCGCGACGCCGTCGCCGTCGTCGTCGGGAACCGGGTCGGCCGAGACCCGGACCTGGAACGGCGTGCCGACGGCTCGAAGCGCCCGAGCGAGCAGCCCCGCGGCTGCCAGCGCGTCGCCGTCGTCGGTCGCCACGAGCCGGGCGAACGGCGCGTCGGCGAGGACGTCGGCGAGGGCGTCGGGGGCGGGCGTGGTTGACGTCGCTTCGGTCATGGGTTGGGTGGTGTGGTCGGGTGCGGTTCGTCGCGTGGTCTGCGTGTCGCGTCGTCTTCGGTTACGCGTCTGTTCGTCCCGGCGGCGTCACTCGTCGCCGATCAGTTCGGCGGCGAGCTCGTGCGTGTACGTGAACTCCTCGTCGATCTCGTCGCCGCGGTAGTAGTTCGCGAGGCGGCGGATCTTCGACTCGGTGTTCTGGAGCGCGCGCTTGTTCTGGTAGTCCTGACCGTTCTCCGCCATGTGCTCGCGGAGGCGGACGGCGCGTTCCATCAGCTTGCGGAGATCCTCGGGGTACTCCGCTGCGGCGTCGTGCTCCTCGAGGATCTCGGTGAGCTTCTTGCCGGTCGCCAGCTTGACGTCGGGCACCGGAACGCCCTTGACGCCCTCGTCACGCAGCTTGAGGCCGATGACGCTGGGGTCGTGGCCCTGCTCCGCCAGTTCGACGACGCGGGACTCGATGTCCTCTGCGTCGACGTCACTCCACTCCGGGTTCTCGTCCGTCGCCGGTTTGTCCGAACCGGACGAACCGCGACGGCGCGTGTGCATTCGTGCCATTGTCTGAAATTGGAACGGCACAACCACAACGTGACCGCGACTCCGCGCGGCGCGGCTCCCGGAGGCTCGCGTCGAGCGAGCGGATCCGAGTGGACGGTTCGCGCGAGCGGACCGTCACGGAGCCACGACGCCGGAGGCGTCGGTGCACTGCTACATTCCCAAGCCGCGGGCGAAGAGGCCCCGGCGCGTCGGATCTGCAGCTGTGCTGTTCCCGTCCGAGAAGTCGCCGTCGGGGTTCTTAAGCGTGTTCTTGTGGCTCGCGGCTTGGCCGGGCGCGATCGACTTCTCTCGTACCGGCGCCGAGGAAGACGGGGGTGGTGGATCGGCCGCGCGCCGGACCGGGGCGCTTTTTTAGACGAGCATCGAATCACCGCACGTGTTATCGGTCGAGCTCCACGCGCACTCCGCGTTGTCCTACGACGGGCGCGACCCGATCGACCTCCTCTTGGAGCAGGCGGCGGCGGTCGGATTGGACGCGCTCGCGGTCACCGACCACGACGAAATCGACGCCAGCGTCGAAGCGGCCCGAAAGGCCCCCGACTACGGCCTCGTCGGTATCGTCGGCATGGAGGTGACCTGCGCGGCCGGCCACGTGCTCGCGTTCGGTATCGACGAGCGCGTCGAGAGCGGCCTCCCCTTCGACGAGACGCTCGACCGAATCCGCGACCAGGGCGGGATCGCGGTCGTTCCCCACCCCTTCCAGAAGTCTCGGCACGGCGTCGCCGCTCACATCACCGAGGAGCAACTGGCGAGCGCCGACGCCCTCGAAGTGTACAACTCCCGGCTGTTCACCGGCCGCTCGAACCGACAGGCGGAGAAGTTCGCGATCCAGCACGGGCTGCCGATGACCGCCGGCAGCGACGCGCACATCTCGGAGATGGTCGGGCAGGCGGTGACCGAGGTCGGCGCCGACGAGCACTCGGCGGACGCCATCCTCTCCGCGATCCGCGACGGTCGAACCAGCGTCGTCGGAAAACGAACCCCGTGGCGCGTCTCGCTCCGCCAGTTCGGTGGCGGCGCCAAACGCCGCGCGCTCCGCGCGCTCGACGCGCTGCGCCGATCACCGTGACGGGGACTCCGGACACGGACCTTCGCGGAGCCGCTCCCGCCCGCGTCCGCGATGCCCTCCGCGACGGCGACCCGCTCCCCGGGGGACGCGGCTTCGCCGGGCGCCTCTCGGACCCGCCCGCCCGAGACGGACCGGTCCTCGTTCGGGACGTCCTCGGCCGACAGCCGCTGTTCGTCGAGCGCGCGGCCGCCGACCCGACGACCGACCGTGCCCCGACAGACCCGGGCGCGTGGGCGTTCGACCGCGCCGCTCTCTTCGACCCGACGTCGCTTCCGGCCGGCAGCGTCGCGTCCGCAACCGGGGTCGAACGAGTCTGGACGCTCCCCGACGGAGCGCCGGCCGACCCGGGGCCTGCCCAGGCGGCTGTCGATGACGCGCTGGACGGGACCCTCAACGAACTCGCACGCGCTATCGACGGACTCGCGGTCGCCTTCTCCGGCGGCGTTGACTCCGGGGTCGTCGCGGCCGGCGCTCCCGACGCGCCCTGCTACGTCGCCGGCTTCGACGGGTGCCACGACGTCGCGGCCGCCCGCGAGGCGGCTGCGGCGATGGATCGCGAGCTTCGCGTCGTCGAGATCACTCACGAGGAACTCCTGCGTGCGGTCCGTGCAGTCGCCGCCGCGACGGGGCGTCGCAACCCCATGGATCTCGCCATCGCGGTGCCGCTGTACCTCGCGGCCGAGGCGGCCGCGATCGACGGGTACGATCGGCTCGCGGTCGGACAAGGCGCCGACGAATTGTTCGGCGGGTACAGCAAGGTCGTCGACCCGGCGACCGACGACCGTGTCGACGCCGACACGGTCCGAGGCGCCCGGACCGAGACCGTTCGGACCCTCCCCGATCAACTCGAACGTGACGTGCTGGCGCTCCGCGCGGCCGGGGTGGAGCCGGTCGCGCCGCTGCTCGACGACCGGATCGTCGCGAGCGCGCTCGCGCTGCCGGGCGGACTGCTCGCGAGCGACGGAGAGCGGAAGATTGCGCTTCGTCGCGCGGCGGCCGGGCGAGTGCCCGAGCCGGTCCGAACGGCCGACAAAAAGGCGGTCCAGTACGGGACCTACGTCTCGCGCGAACTCGACCGCCTCGCGCGTCAGGCCGGCTTCAAGCGGCGGATGACTGACCACGTCGGCCAGTATCTCGACGATCTGCTGGCGGACGAATGACCCGACTCCGGTGCCGTCGCTCCGGAGTCGACGTACGTTCGTGAAAACGGCCCGTGAGGGCCGCTGCTGACCAAGCCGCCGTATGGAGTACCAGTCCTACGGCCGACGCCCGATCGGTCGGGCGTCTGGTGTAGAATGATGGGGAACGGTATAAAATACGGGGAGTAGTGACAAATATGACTGGCTCGCCTCGGCTATTGCTGACGATCTGGTACCGACGCCTGAAATTCGATTCCGATGTCCCGATTCACGCCGTCGAGGAGAGACGAAACCTCACGAGCATCCGACCAGCGGTCGACGTGCCGTCATTGGACCAGTCGGTAGATCGGTCGGTGGGGCCGACGGCACGCGCCACCTCGGATCCTCACCGGACGAGGTAGGGGTCGCTGCCCGCGATGAAGCGGCCGAGGTCGCTCTCGCGGCGGAAGTCGGTCGACTGCAGTTCCTTGAGCGCGTCGACGAGTCGGTCGGCATCGCCCGCCTCCCACTCGGCGGGGTCCTTGATCGGGAGGACGAGCCACCCGGAGCCGAGGAGTTCCTCGGCGTGCAGCGCGTCCATGTCGATTTCGGTCTTCCACGCCCGCGCGGTGTACTGTTCGAGGACATGTTTGGTCGCTCGGGCGCCAACCGGGAGCAGGACGTGTGCGGCGATCGCTCGGAGCTCCGCGTCGAAGAACCGCTCCATGTCGTCGTACGACGCCGCGGTCGGCTCGTCGTCGGGCACGCACATGTGAAGGTACGAGAAGTACGTGTTCTCGGTGAGGATCGGCTCTGACTCCCCCGAAGGCCGCCCGCCGTTTGCCGCGGCCTCGCCGGTCGCCGTCGCGGCCTCGTCGGCCACCGCCGCGTTCGTTCCATCCGGCGCTGTGCCCTCGGCGACCCCCGCGAGCAGGCCCGCGTCGGTCAGCGCCGAGAGGAACGCCGCCGACCAGGGCTCGCCGGTGAACGGGACCCCGGTCTCGACGCCGCCGTGGACGCCGGGGTGATCGCCGATGACGTGGAAGGCCGCGTTGGCGTCGCCATAGCCGGGAACGAACGACTGACAGTCCGGCTGCATTCCGAAGGGATTGCGGGTCCGGTCCGTAACGTTCTGCACGTCACACCGTACGTACCACTCGGAATATATCCCGTTCGGTCTCCGTCGGTGACGGCTCCGGACCGCCGTCTCCGAGGCGGCCGGACGCGGCGTCGACGCCTTCGATGCGAGGCGCACGAGGCGCGGTGGATACGCATAACTTATGGAAACGAGCCGGGTTCAGACAGCCGTGGATATGCCGTTCGTGACGGCATACCGATTATATTTCATAATTGTTAATTTATAACTCAAAAACGCATGACTGCGCCGGTGTGAATCCAGCGCGGCCTCCAGAAGATATTTATATACCCCACGGCTCCGGTCGCTCAGAAGACCCATGTTCGACCGCATCCGCTCGGCTGCCCTCTTCGGGATTCACCAAGCGACCGTCGCGATCGGTATCTCGCTGTTCCCGGTGGCCATCTTCGCCCGCAAGCGCCTCGGTGTCACCGTCCCTATCGGCCGCCTCGTCGAGACCACCGCTGAGGTGTACGAGCACACGAACGAGTAGACGCCCCCGTAGTAGACTCTCATTCCGCTCATTCTGCTCATTCGCGAACTGTCGCGTCCGTCCGGAGCCGCGCCCAGTCGCGGCTTCAACGCGTCGCTCGGACTGGCAGCGCGCCCGTGAGAACCCCCCGACGCGACGGCGACGTCCGATCTCCGACGGCCCGCGACCAATAGGCCCGTCGGAACCGGCGGTCGGTCCTCGAAGGGTTGCCTTTATCAGCGCGCCGGGCTAACGAAGGCGTAATGCGAACACCGACTGGCAACCTCTCCGAGGGGCCGGCTGAAGACCTGGGCCGCGACCAGCCCGTCTTCGGACCCGAACTCGGCGAGTTCGAACACAGCGAGCGTCGCGCGGCGCAGGCCGACGGCGAGGGCGAGATGAAGACCGGGACGACGACCGTCGGCATCCGCACCCCCGACGGCGTGGTGATGGCGACGGACATGCGCGCCTCGCTCGGCGGCATGGTCTCCTCGAAGGACGTCCAGAAGGTTGAGGAGATCCACCCCCGCGGCGCGCTGACCATCGCCGGCTCCGTCTCCGCCGCCCAGAACCTCATCTCCACGCTCAAGGCCGAGACGAGCCTCTACGAGACTCGCCGCGGCAAGGACATGTCGATGGAGGCGCTGTCGACGCTCACCGGGAACCTGCTCCGGACGGGCGCGTTCTTCATCGTCCAGCCGATTCTCGGCGGCGTCGACGACGAGGGCGCCCACATCTACTCCATCGACGCCCTCGGCGGCACGACCGAGGAAGAGTACACCGTCACCGGATCCGGCTCCCAGTACGCGCTCGGTGTCCTCGAACAGGAGTACCACGACGAACTCACCCTCGACGAGGCGAAGACCGTCGTCGCGAAGGCAATCCAGTCCGCCGTCGAGCGCGACCTCGCCTCCGGTAACGGGATCAACGTCGCCGTCGTCACCGAGGACGGCGTCGACATCACGCGCTACAAAGAGTTCGACGAGCTGCTGTAGTCCGGCGTCGCTACCTTCCGCGACCGCCGTTTTTCGTCTCGACCGTCTCCGTCCCGTAGCCCGTCTGCTACCTGTTCACGTCGTCACGCAATTGTGCGCCGTTCGCTCGCGTCACCGTGAGGCGTCAGGCCCGTCGCTCGTCCACGTTGGCGGGGGCCGACTGAATCCCGTCGCCCCAGTAGAACCACGGGCCGAGGAGGAGGTAGCCGCACGAGAGGAACAGCAGCGCGAACGCGAACCCCTCGCCGATCCACGACGGGAGTGCCCCGGTGGCCATGTGACCGACCGGCGTGAGGATGACGGCCGCCTGCACGACGCCCATCACGAGCGCGTCCTGCGCGTGGAGGTCCGGATACGTGATCGTCGTCCCCATGAGCACCGCGAACACCCCGGTCACCGCGACCAGCAGCGCGGGATCGGTGTAGCCGGCGATCACCGCGGCCGCGAGGATCGTCGCCGCCAGCGTGGTCGGCACGCCGACGGTCTCGCGGGCGTCGCTGTCGTACGCCGTGTACAGTCCGAGGCGAGCGACCGCCGTCGACACGAACAGCGCGGCGACGCCCACGCCGACGCCGGCGAAGACGGGCTCGCTCGCGAACGACACCGCGTCGAGGACGACGAACGCGACGATGGCCGCGGGCGCGACGCCGAAGGAGGCCACGTCGGCCAGCGAGTCGAGGAACGGTCCGGCCGCAGTCGAGCCGCGGTGCCGGGCGACCACGCCGTCGAGACCGTCAGCGACGGCGGCGAGCAGAACCAGTCGGGCCGCGAGCTCGAGGTCGACGGTGGCCGCGATGGCGGCGAGAAAGCCGACGGCGGCGTTCGCCACCGTCACGGCGTCCGCGAGCCCGAGTCGCCCGACGAACCGGAAACGCATACCGGATCGGTCGACGAGCCGGGTTTTAGGGTTTGTTATCTGCCGAGCGGTCGGGCCGCGGACGACGAGTGAGGGAAGATGCGAGTCGGTCCGGCTCGTCTCGGAGACGAACGGCGACGTCACCGTCGCCGTGACGGCCACCGAATCACCGCCGCTGACTCGGCTCGCGGAGTACGGCGTCGTCGAGCGACTCCCGAACGGCGGGAAGCGCCTGGGGTACACCGACCGGATGGCGGGGGTCGACGGCGACATCGTCCAGACGGTCACGAGCCAAACGAGCGGATGACGTTCGAGCACCACTGCCGGTTGACTGGGACCATCGACCAGGCCTTCGAGCCTCCGGACGGCGGGACCAGGCTGACGGACGCGGCGGAACGGTTCGAGAGCGGACAGGAGCGATCTACCCCCTCGGAGTGAGGTGGCCGGCAACATCGGTTCAGGAGGCAACGACGCCGCAAACCGGCGGGTTTCGCGGTTTTCCGGGCGAAGTATTAACAACGACTTGGCCCTACCTCAGAGTATGGATCCGATTTCCCTCCAGCTCGGTTTCGGCTTCGGCTTGGTGAGCGTCGGTCTGCTCTTCCTCTTGCTCGTGGTCGTCACCCTCTGGCAGTCGTTCGCCATCGTCGACGCCTACGAGAAGGAGGCGCTCACGGTGTTCGGCGAGTACCGAAAGCTGTTGCAGCCGGGTATCAACATCATCCCGCCGTTCGTCTCTCGGACGTACCCGTTCGACATGCGGACGCAGACGCTCGACGTCCCCCGACAGGAGGCGATCACGCGTGACAACTCGCCGGTGACGGCCGACGCGGTCGTCTACATCAAGGTGATGGACGCGAAGAAGGCGTTTCTGGAGGTCGACGACTACAAGAACGCCGTCTCGAATCTCGCCCAGACCACACTCCGCGCCGTCATCGGCGACATGGAACTCGACGACACGCTGAACAAGCGCCAAGAGATCAACGCGAAGATCCGCAGGGATTTAGACGAGCCGACGGACGAGTGGGGGATCCGCGTCGAGAGCGTCGAGGTCCGCGAGGTCAATCCCTCGAAGGACGTCCAGCAGGCGATGGAGCAGCAGACCTCCGCCGAGCGTCGTCGCCGCGCGATGATCCTCGAAGCGCAGGGGGAACGCCGCTCCGCGGTCGAACAGGCGGAGGGTGCCAAACAGTCGAACATCATCCGCGCACAGGGTGAAAAACAGAGTCAGATCCTCGAAGCGCAGGGGGACGCCATCTCGACCGTTCTCCGCGCGCGCTCGGCCGAATCGATGGGCGAGCGCGCCATCATCGAGCGCGGCATGGAGACCCTCGAAGCGATCGGCCAGGGCGAGTCCACCACCTTCGTGCTGCCGCAGGAGCTGACCAGCCTCGTCGGCCGGTACGGCAAGGCCCTCTCCGGCTCCGACGTTCAAGAGATGGAAGGGTTGGATGGCAAGGAGTTCGACGCCGACACCCGCAAGATGCTCGGTCTCGACAACATCGACGAGATCCTCGGCCAGATCGACAAGGCGGCCGAGATGGACGTCGAGGAGCTCGAAAAAGAGGCAGAGGCCGTCAAGGCCGGCAGCGCTGGCGCGGATATCAGGTCCGCGGACGAGGTCATCGAAGAGATGGACGACGAACCCACCGACGGCGAAGTAGAGCGCGAAACCTGATCGGCTGTCCTCGACGGAACGAACCGGTCGTCTCTCCCGTGAGACGGCCAAATGTGCCGTTTCTGTCCCGAACGAAGTGCTTTTGTCTCGCCGTCGACTATCACCTCGCGTGACTGAGGGGTTCGACGGACGGAAGCGCGAGACGCTACGACGGTTCGCCGCGATCGGAGCCGCCGCGCCGTTCGTCGGAACCGCGAGCGCGAACGACGGGGAGGACGCCAACGAGACCCGCGAGGCGATCCGCGGGTACGTGCCGACGACCCCCGGCGCCCACTTCTCGAAGCTCCGCGACGACCTCCGCCTCGGGACGGGCGAGGCGCAGTACCACCTCCGGAAGCTGGAAGCGATGGGGGAGATCGAATCGACGAAGGACGCCGACTACCGCCGCTACTTCCCGGCGGGCCGGTTCGACGACCTCGACAAGCGCGCCCTGGGCTACCTCCGGCGCGACACCCCTCGCGGAATGGTGCTCGCGCTGCTTCGTGACCCGGACGCGACCGGTGCGGAACTTGCGGCCGCGTTGGACGTCTCGCGACCGACGATCAGCGCCGCGGCCGCCGCGCTCGACGACGCCGGACTGCTCGACCGGACCGACGGCTACGCGCTGACCGAGCCGGAGCGGCTGCTCACGCTCGTAGTTCGATACGCCGACTCGTTCGACGCCGACGCCGTCGCGTTCGCCGACGACGCGGCCGCGTTCGTCGCGTACGACCCGTAGTCGAAGACGGCTGCGATCGCTCTCTGTACTCTCACGTGTCAGCGTCGACGTTGGGGCCCCTTTTTCCGGCGACTACGCCGTGACCATCCACGTCGTGCCGGAGGAGTACCCCCACTTCTCGACGTCGATGTCGACCGCCGCGTCGGCGACGGCGGTCATGTTCGCGCCGACCTCCTTCGCGGAGAGGTCGAGGTCGTCGGCGATCAGTCGCGACTTAAAATACGTCCGCTCGCCGGCATTCTCGCGCAGGTAGCGGAGGATCCGCTCCTGTTTCGCGGAGAGCGCGGCGGGCTCTGCGGCGACCGCCTCCGGCTGTACTGTGCTCATACCACCGAAAGGTCTTCTCCGTGCATAAACGGGTTGGTAGGTCCGGTTAACACCCCGCAGTCTGGCGATTTTACGGACGAACCGCCCGCCGGACACCGGGCAGCACCCCGATTGCGGTACGATCACTGAACCGCCGCGTTTCGCCTCGATTGTCAGTCCATCGCCGGCCGGTCGGCGCGATCTCGTGGGTTCGGATCAGTATAGCTCGGAGACGAACGGGCCGAGCGCGCCCGCGACCGCCGAGGCCAGCGCGTCTGCGCGATCGACGCGTCCGCCCGTGAGCGCCCCAGCGGCGCCGCCGCGCTTCGCGATCCCCGTCGTGTCGAGGACGTCGTCCATCACCGGACCGAGTTCCTCTCCGGCGTCGATTCGCGCGGCGATGTCGGCCGGAAGCTCGAGGCTCGGACCCGCCCCACGACCCGTGCGTGACCCGTCGGAGACCGCCGCCCACATGATGAGGAAGAGCCCCTCGGTGCCGTCGAACCGGGCGACGCCGCCTTCGATTCCGACGCCGATGTCGTACTCGTCAGTCCCGAGGACCGCTTCGGATCGATTCTCCGCGCCGGCGACCGTCTCGGCGTGGCCGGTCGGCTGCTCGCTCACTCCCGACCGGACGGGAACCGATTCGATGCTGACGGTCGTCGGATCGCCCGGAAGCCCGTCGACGAGGGCGTCCCCCCGAGACGACTCGAACGCCAGTTCGACCGCGCGCCGCTTCACCGGATTGCCGCTGCCGACCCCGACTCGCATACCGGCGGTTAGACGACGGGGCACGAATAGGCGTCGGGTCGCTCCCGCACGGTTACTGAGTCGGCGTCGAGAACGCCTCAGGGTGAAACAGCGCCGCCAGCCGCTCGACACCGTCGACGAGCGCGGGACTCGGTTGATTCAACAGGGAGTCGTCGATCACGTGAACGGGGGCGTCGACGCGCCAGTCGCGCTCGGCGACGGTCGCGGGGTCGACCCGGTCGCCGTGACCGCAGACGTGGACGACGAGGTGGTCGGGGCCGGCCGCCTCGACGGTCGAGAGTTCAACCTCGCGGGAGCGCTCGCCGGGTTCGACGAATGGGTAGTGCCCGCCGGCAGCGCGCACCGCGTCGGGCACCCAGTTCCCGGCGGCCATCGGCGGGTCGGACCACTCCTCGCAGTAGACGGTCGGCCGCGGGCGGTCCGCGACCGCTTCCGCAACTCGATCGAGTCGCTCGCGGGCCTCGTCGGCAAGGCACTGACCGGCCGCGGGATCTCCGACGTCGGCACCCCGAGCGGCGAACGTCTCGACCGCCTCGTCGAGCGTCGACGGTTCGCGGTGGCGGACGTCGAACCCTCGCTCGCGACACTCGTCGGCCAGATCTGCCTGGAGGCCGTCGCTCGTCAGCACCACATCGGGTTCGAGGTCGGCGACGCGGTCCAGATCGGGGGTCAGCCAGCCGCCGACGGTGATCGGGAACTCCTCGCCGTGCGACGCTCCCGCGTCGGCAGACGGATCGCAGTGGCTGGTGACGCCGACGAAGGTGTCGGCGGCACCGAGGGCACTCACGCTCGCGGTCGCGCTCGGAGCCAGCGAGACGACGCGGGGTACGGTCATGAACGACACCTCGGGGCGCCGGCGTCCCAAGCGTTTCGATCGGCGCGGATCGCATCGCTGTGCGGCGACCCGTCCCGTCGATCGGATCGTCGCCCCACCGTCAGCATGGCCGCGTTACCCGCCGAGAACGGCTGCAAGCGCGCGGTACAAGCCGAACCCGATGGCGACGGACGAGACGAGCGTGATCAGCCAGAACGCCAGCGTCACGCCGATCTTCCGGTTGGAGACCCCGGCGGATCCGCCCGCGAGACCGCCGCCGATGATCCCCGAGATGATGATGTTGTTGAACGAGATTGGGATCCCGAGCCCGATGGCCAACTGCGCGATGATGAACCCCGGCACCAGGGCGGCGATCGACCGCCTGACCCCGAGCTGTGCGTACTCGCGGGAGGTCGCCTGGAGGAGTCGCGGCGCGCCCATCCACGCCCCGGCGAGGATGCCGGTCGCCCCGAGCACAAGCAGCACGATTCCCGGCAACCCGAGTTCGGTGGTATACAGATTCTCCAGCGGGCCGGTCGCGAGCCCGACCTGACTCCCTCCGCTGGAGAAGGCGACGACGCTCCCGAGGATCACCAGAAACGTCCGGATCCCCGTCTCGATTGACTCCTCGACCCGACGCCTGATGAACCAGAAACTCGCCGCCGCGGCGAGCGCCGTCACGACGACCACCACAGCGTTGACTCCTCCGACGACGGGAGCCGTGACGAAGCCGGCCGCGAAGCCGGCGACGGAGTTCTGGCTCGCACCGGGCGGCGACGGGATGACGCCGAGCCGGATGTTGGCGACGATGGCACCGACGGTCGCCGCGAGCAGCGGCACGCCCACCGTTTCGGGGATATCGTCGTGTCGTAGCATCGTCGCGGTGAGATACGCCAGTCCGCCGGAGGCGGGCGGGACCAGTACCCAGAACGTCGCGATACGGCGATACGTGTCGATAGCGGGGTCCCCGCCGAGCGAGAGTCCAACGCCGATCATGGCGCCGGTGGTCGCGAACGCCGCGGGCACCGGATAGCCGGAGTAAATGCCGAACGCCATGAATCCCGTCGCGGTCAGCAACCCCGCCGTCGCCGCCAGCGACGTGATGGCGACGCCGTCGATGAGTCCCGCGCCGACCGTTTCGGAGATGCTGCCGCCTTGCGTGAGCGCGCCGAACGCAGCGAGGATGCCGATGAGAAACGCCGCGCGCATCGTTGAGACCGCGTTGGCGCCGATGGCCGGAGCAAAGGGAGGAGAGTTGCTGTTCGCTCCGAGCGTCCAGGCCGTCCCCACACTGGTAACTGTCGCCACGCCGACGAGTACCCAGAAGACGGCATCGATCATGGATACTCCGTTCTTGAGGGTACTGGATAAACGTTCCCGCCGAGCCTCGCCCGACACGAACTATGCGAGCGAGATTCTATCCTATCCGTACACGGCGAGTTTCGTCGTGTATCGTGTGACTACTCATATGGGCTCGTCCAGTGGCTCAGTATACCTCGATGGTCGCTCGCAGACGTCTCCACGAGTTCGCCACTCCACAGCAGATCGGATTCGTTCTGGGGCCCGCGCTGTTCGCCGGAGTTCTTGTCCGTCCTCCGTTCGACATTTCCCCGTCCGCAAACGCGGCACTCGCGGGCACCCTCTGGATCGCCGTCTGGTGGGTGACAGAAGCGATTCCGATTCCAGCGACGAGTCTGCTCCCCGTCGTATTATTCCCTCTCACGGGCGTCGTCGACGTCCAGTCAGCCACGGCCCCGTACGCTGATCCCGTCGTGTTCCTCCTCTTGGGTGGCTTCCTCCTCGCGGTCGGGATCGAACGCTGGGGCCTCCACCGGCGAATGGCCCTCACCGTTGTGAGCCTCGTCGGAAGTCGAGGAGACAGGCTCCTCCTCGGGCTCATGGCTGCGACTGCCGGCCTTTCGATGTGGATCTCGAACTCGGCGGCCGCGATGCTGATGGTTCCGATTGGGACCGCGATCATCGTCTCTGTCGGCACCGCTACCGAGCACGAACGAGATCGGTCGGCAGACGATGCGGCGTCCAGTGTCACGGGAGTTCACTCGGAATCGGACGAGCGCCCGTCGAACGGATTTGCCCTCGCGCTGATGCTCGGGATCGCGTACAGCGCATCGATTGGCGGTGCGGCGACCCTGATCGGAAGCCCACCGAACGCCGTCTTCGCCGGGGTTGCAGAGTCACGGCTGAACGTTCAGATCAGCTTTCTCGACTGGCTCGTGTTCGCGGGACCGCTCTCCGTCGTGCTGCTGATCGTCACGTGGCTGTTGCTCGTGACGCTTCTCCGACCGGATATCTCCCTCGAAGGGAGTGCCGAGACCGCGATTCAGGCCCAACGCGATGCGCTCGGCCCGGTGTCCCGTGGCGAGCGACGGGTGTTGGCGGTGTTTCTTCTCGTCGCAATCGGGTGGATCTCTCGGCCGTTCGTCCTCCAGCCGCGATTTCCCGCGATCACCGACACTACCGTCGCCATCGTCGGAGGAGTACTCCTGTTCGTCGTTCCCGTCGATTACAAAAACCGCGAGTTCCTCCTCGACTGGCGTGACGCCACCCGCGTGCCGTGGGGCGTCCTCCTGCTCCTCGGATCGGGGTTTTCCTTGGCGAATGCCTTCCGAGAGAGCGGGCTGGACGCCGCCGTCGCGGAGCGTTTCGCCGGGATTGCAGGTGTTCCGGCAGTCGTTCTCGTCCTTGCAATCGCCGTGGTCGTCGTGTTTCTGACGGAGGTCACGTCGAACACGGCAACGGCCACGGTGTTCATGCCCATCGTGGTCTCTCTCGGACTGACCGCGGGAACGCCTCCGCTCACGCTGATGGCAGTCGTGTCGCTGAGTGCGTCGATGGCATTCATGCTCCCGGTCGCCACACCGCCGAACGCCATCGTCTTCGGGAGCGGGTACGTGACTATTCCGGAAATGTCGCGTATCGGTCTTTGGTT
This sequence comes from Halorubrum wangae, assembly GCF_051194135.1. Taxonomy (NCBI): domain Archaea; kingdom Methanobacteriati; phylum Methanobacteriota; class Halobacteria; order Halobacteriales; family Haloferacaceae; genus Halorubrum; species Halorubrum wangae. The sequence goes on from NZ_JBLZNH010000001.1 coordinate 222,665, forward strand.
GAATCTGCTTGGAATCGTCGCAATCGTCGTCCTCACGTACGCGTGGCTGCCGATCGCCCTCGGGGCATAGTGTTCGCGCGTAACTCTGGGGGCGCGATCGAACCACACAGAGAGCGATTCACGGACGCAAGTCGCCGAAGCGGTCGATGATCAGGTTCTCGATCCCTCGACGCAGTCGCTGTGAGGCGGCCGTGTCCGAAATGTTCAACCGGGTCGAGATTCCCTCGAGCGAGGTTTCCCGCGGGACCGCGAAGTACCCGGTCTCCAGGGCGACTCGAAGCGCTTCGCGTTGCCGATCTGTGAGCTTCGACACGCGGTCGGTTCGACAGCCCGGACCAGTCTGGATCTGCCGAATCGTGACGGACTCTCCGGACCGCGGACACGTCCGATACCACTCCGAGACGCTCGCGGTGGACGGGAACCGAAGTGTCAGGTTCCACACCCCTCGGTCTCTGAATCCCGCGAGACAGATCGCCTCGCTCGCGGCGATAGCGCCGAACACGTCGGGGCGCTCGGGCGGCCACCGCGCGCGGACCAGGTGTTCGCCGTCAACCTCCCCGACCAGGTCGACGCCTGCCAGTTCAGTCGCTTCACCGACGTACCGCGAGTCGTCGGCGCCTGAGAGCCACAGGTACGGGGACAGTTCGGCGTCGAAGGGGACGCACCGCTCAAGTTCGATCCGGACCTCTTCCGGGAGCGACTCGAAGGCGAAGTGTTCGGCCGGCACCGTGATGTTCACGTGGACAGACATTACAGGCGAATTCGCTCGTTGATCTTTTGACAGGGCGTTACCCGGACTCGGCGGTGTGTTACCGGTATCTCATCGTCACCGTCCTCAACGCTCGCCGCTGCTGGCGAGTGCGACCACGCGGGCATCGGCGTCAGCGCGACGCACAATTTGCACAGTATATACATCGAAAAGATAGCACATAAATGTACGTATCTGCTATCTTATACTATTTGGAAGCCACATAAACGACTTCGGTGACCACGGTGATCGCTTATGCTCTACGATATCGAAAACCAAGTGTGGAGTCGTGAGGACAAGCTCACGAGTTCCACGGTGACCCCAAATGGTACGAAATTTCACATCCGAAGACAAAGGAAAGCCCGTGATGACCAAAGACGGTGAGACCGTCGGCACGGTCGTGAAAGCGACAAAGACGGAGCTTCACGTGGAACCCAACTCCGGGCTATCGAAGAGCATCCGACGACGGCTCGGCTGGGCAGAACAAGATCAAGACACGTTCTCCATCCAGAAGTCGAACGTCCAGGATATCGACGATGACGGGATCAGACTCAAAGAATAACGAGTTCAAAGAATAACGAGTCTGCGACGGCCTGGTGATTATTTTTCGTTCACGGCGGACAGCGGCGCTCGTCTCGGCTCCACGACGACGGCTTCGTCGTCCACGTCGACGATAGTACCGCGATCGAGCGGAAACGCCTCCTCACAGCACTCTGGGCCGCAAATCCACGAACTCCACCCCTCCATCAGCCCCGGCTTCGGTCGCACGTACGCGGTTCCGTCCTCCTCGACGACTGTGATCCAGCCGATGACCGAGCCGTCCGCGCTCATGATCTGTTTGCCCTCATCCTCGATTCCGACGGATCGGGGCATCGCTATCGCCTCACCGTAGGCAATCGGTTCGGATGCTGATAGGTCGGTCTCATGGTGCGCTCCTCAATCACCCTACGTATTCATGATTAATAGTTATGGACTGCCGATCGGGTCGGCTCCGCCCGTTGAACGCGCCGTATTACCGAGCTGTTCCGACAGCTCCTCGAGATGTTCGATCCCGACGACTGCGACGACATCGCCCGTCGAGCGCAGTTCCGTCAGCCGCACCGCCATGCTTTCCTCGCGCACCGCATCGATCAGGGACGTGGCCCGGGGCAACTCCACGACGCGGAGAAAGGATTGTCGCTCTGTGACGTGACTTTGCTCGTGTCTCGCCTGGGCCGACGGCGTGTCGAACGACGCGCTGTCGTACGCGATGTGCGTGTACAGCTTCGGAACGCACGACGTTAGTCGACCTATCGAGGCACCGAAACGGCACGCGAGCGCGTGTCCCACCCCTTTCAGGGAGTCGCCGACGATATCGGAGACGTCGCTCACCGAGACTCGGTCCGCGATCACTCGTCGCACGAGAAGTTTGATATACGCCGCGTTCGGACCGTCAATACCGACAATTCGAGCGTCCCCGGCCCTCTGTATCGCGGTACTCATTTCGCCGCCCAATCGAGGCGGGACGTACTCGTCGGCGGCGTACAATCGGAAGAGCGGGATCGCAAGCGGGGGCAGCTCAAGCGCGAGAACGTCCGGCGCGACGGCGTCGAGGAGATGTGCGACCCGAGCGACGCTCGACGGGTGATCATGTGCGACCCCGACCAGAAACACTGCGTTGCGGCCGTTTTCGCCCGGATGATACAGTATGAACTTCTCCAGCCGGGGATCCACCGCTTCGCCCTCACCCGCAACCTCGCCATCGTACCAATCAGACATGAGATCTGTTACCAACCATTCGATAGGGTGAACATTGACGCTATCGGTGTCGGCATGCTGTAATACGATCGTAACATATCCAATTTAAATATATTATTGAATATTTATGTATTAGATACCTCGATTCGGAGACGTGCGCCTCACCGTCCGCTCGTCGCTCGGTACTGGGAGCGCTCAGACGCCGTCGGGCGACGTGGCCGCGGACCGCGCTTCGAACCGTCTCGCCGACGTTGTCTCGCCACGTGTTTCGTCGGGGAGCAATCGAGACGATCCCCGTAATCGAGACGATGTCCGTCGATCAGCGGGCGCACGTCTCACGCAATCCGCCCACGAACGGACGCTGACCTATTATCCACCTAACAAAGAGGCAGTACCGCGACTACACCTCTGTATGACACGTGAACTCACTCGTACGCTACTGTGTTCTGATTCCACGTCTGGCGAGCGGGAAGGTGATCGGCTATGACGAGCCGAGAGAATGTCTTCGCGGAGTTAGAACGGTTCTTCGAACGGATGAGCCGGCAGTTCGACGACGCGTCTCACACGTGGGAGTCGCAGGGGCCGTTCGCCCCGTGGGCGTCGAGCGGCGAGTCGATGGCGCTCGACCTCGTCGATCGAGACGACGAGTTCGTCGTGACCGCCGACCTTCCGGGATTCAAACGCGAGGACATCGATATTCGAATTACGGATCACACGCTGCGGATCGAAGCCGAACACGACGAAGTCCTCGACGAAGAAGCGGAGCAATACCTCCGACACGAACGCCGGCACGAGTCGACCCAACGGTCACTACGGCTCCCGGAAGACGTCGACAAAACGGCGGTCACGGCGAAAATGAACAACGGCGTCCTGACGGTTACGCTCCCGAAACTCGACGTCGAAGAAGCCCGCACGATCGAAATCGAAGGAGAGTAGCCGGACCAGTGTACCGGTCTCTCGAATAGGCGAACTGAACTCGCCCGGACGGACCGCAGTTCCATGTTTAAAACTAGAACCGACGCCGGCCGACGGCTCGCAGACCTGATCGACGATCACGACCTCCGCGCGGACGTCGTCGTCGCAGTCCCGAGAGGGGGACTCCCCGTCGGACGGGTCGTCGCGGACAGCCTCGGCGTACCGCTCGGTATCGTGGTTGCTCGAAAGCTCGGAGCGCCACGAAACCCGGAGCTGGCCATCGGTGCCGTCGCGTCTGACGGCACCGTCTGGCTCAACGACCGGCTGATCACCGAACTCGCGGTCGAAGACGCGTGGCTGGCCGAACGGATCGATGCCGAGCGCCGAACGGCTGCGGAGACGGTCGAACGGTATCTCGGTGACCGCTCGCCGACGGACTACGAGGGCAAAACGGTCGTCGTTGTCGATGACGGCGTCGCGACGGGTGCGACCACGATTGCCTGTCTCAAACAGGTCACAGGTGCGGGTGCGGAGCGCGTTATCCTCGCCGTGCCGGTCGGCCCGCCCGACACGATCGAACGACTGCGGGGGGAAGCCGACGAGGTGATCTGCGTCGAAACGCCGCCGCACTTCCAGGCGGTCGGACAGTTCTACGAGTCGTTCGACCAGGTCTCGGACGAGCAGGCGAAAGGCTACCTGTCCCGCGACGGCGTGCGGGGCGAGTGAGCTCAGTCGCCCTCGTCGTCGTCGACTCGTCCGTGCCGTTTATCGATCTCGTCGAGCACGTCCAGCGTCTTCCGGATCGAGGCACGGATCGCGTCGCTTCGGTTGACGAACTTTCCGTCGTCACCGACGTGTTCGTCGAGATCGGCGAGCAGCTCCCCCGGAATCTCGACACTGACTTTCGGCATACGCTGATCTTCGCAACGGCGTCTCATCAGCGTACCGCCGACCGGGCCGACCTCGCCCGGCACGCCCGCGTGTCAATTCGGCGACCGGCACGGGGCGGCGCCCGATGCAGAGGCCGTATCTCACCCGCCGTTCAGCGAGAAGTCGGGTCGTTCCGCGTACTCGATCGGGTCCCGCGAACCGGCGTTCCGAAACGCCTCGAGTCGGAACGCGCACGCGTCGCACGTCCCGCACGCCGGTTCGTCGTCTCGGTAGCACGACCAGGTACTCTCGTACGGCACGCCCAGTTCCAGGCCGCGTTCGGCGATCTGTGTCTTCGACCACTCGACGAACGGCGCTTTCAGTTCGATGTCGGTCTCCGGCTTCGTGCCGACGTCGATCACCTGCTGAAACGCGTCGAAAAAGGCCGGACGGCAGTCAGGGTATCCGGAGAAGTCCTCCGAGTGCGCGCCGATGAACAGCGCGTCGGAGTCGGTCGCTTCCGCATACGAGGTCGCCATCGACAGCAGGTTCGCGTTCCGGAACGGGACGTACGACGTCGGAATTTCGTCGCTCTCGAGGTCGGCCTCGGCCACGTCCATCCCCTCGTCGGTCAGGCTCGACGCGCCGATCTGCGCGAGGTGCCCGGTTTCGACGTGGAGGAAGTCGGCCGCGCCCACCTCGTCGGCGAGGGCCCGCGCGCACTCGAACTCCTTGTCTTCGGTGCGCTGCCCGTACGACGTGTGCAGGAAGTACGGTTCGTACCCCTGCTCCATCGCCTCGTACACGGCCGTCGCACTGTCCATCCCGCCCGATACCAGAACCACCGCGCTGTGACTACTCATGTGTTGTCGCTCTCCTCGGATCGGTCGTCTCCTGTCTGTTGCGCCGAGCGCGGCGCCGCCACCGCGCCCGCGACACTCTCCCGTCTCCGCCAACCTGTCGGACCATCGCGGTCACGTCCCCGGCGCGTCGTTCCACAGGTCGACGTGGAGCCGCGGCGTGTACCGGAACCCGTGCTCCATCGCCAGCTCCGCGACGCGGCCGCGCGTCCCGTCGAGCTGCTCTCGCGTCATGCCTTCCGGCATCAACAACACGTCGTCGTTCGCGACCGTTGCGTCCGTCGCCGACCGCACTCGTGCAACCAGGTCGGTGATCTCCGGTAGGTCCGTCTCGTCGGTGACGACGAACTTGAGCTGCGTCTCGTACGCGTCGACCAGGCGGGACAGCGCGCCCATGTCGATCCGGTTCTGCTCGTGTTTCTCCTCCCACTCGCCGTCGCCTTTCGGGTCCCGATCCGGTGTCGGCGTGCTGCTCGCCAGCTTCGGGCTGATACTCGCCAGATCGATCGGCGCGTCCCTGTATATCGTCCCGTTCGTCTCCACCGTCGTGTGATACCCGGCGGCGGCCAGTCGTTCGAGGAGTTCGACCGACTCCTCGTGAATCAGGGGTTCTCCACCCGTGAGCACGACGTGATTCGCCTGCTCGTGGGAGCGAACCTCCTCGACGATCGAATCGACGTCGCGCCACGCGCCGGTCGGCTCCCACGACGTGTGGTACGAATCGCAGAACCAACACCGCAGGTTACACCCAGAGGTCCGCACGAACACGGAGGGAACGCCTGCGAGGATCCCTTCCCCCTGTAACGAGTAGAACACCTCGTTGATCGGGAGCCCCTCGCCGGCCGCGTCAGCGTCCGCCGAGGGCTCTTCGATATCGCTAGCGACCGGCATCAGTAACTCGCACAGAGCTCGCCGGTCTCGCGCACCGACACCGACACGTCCGACACGGTGTCCGGGAACGCGTCGAGCATTCGTTCTTCGAGCAGGACGCTCATCACCTCCGCCGTCGGTGGATGATCGAGGACGACGAGCGCGTCGCCGTCACCCGACGCCTCGAACGCGTCGACGAGCGGATCGCCCGCCTCGACGAGGAATCGGTGGTCCCACGCGTCGATGACGCTCGTGACGTCTCCTTTATCGACGACCCACCCCTCGTCAGTGAGTTCGCCGGTCACCTCGACCGTGATCCTGTAATTGTGGCCGTGCGGGCGCGAGCACTTCCCGTCGTGATGGAGGATTCGGTGGCCCGAACTGATCCGGATCGGTGACTCCTCCCCGATGCGGAGCGTTCGTTGCCCCGCGTCGCGGAGCACGTCCGACTCGGATTCGCCTCGCGATACACTTCGAGTCATACTTGAAGAATCCCCGAGGAATAGATAAGCGTTGAGTTTCGTTGCGACGCGGACGGCACCGTTGGCTCCCTCAGGCTCGCGAACGCGGCACCGAGGTATTCCGAATACGTGCGGTAACGTCGGTCCGCACTGCTCCGGCAGACAGACGCTGTGCGTACCAGTCTGCGGTGATCGTCTCTGTCCGCAAATCGCGCTGAGACGAGCGGAATCAGAGCTCTTCGCTAACGTGTTCCCACACCGTACACCAGTCCTCGACGGCGATGTACCCTTCCACCTTCGCACAGGCGCCCCACGTGTCACCGTTCTTATCGGGGATAAACTCGGCACAGTTCCCACACGACTGTCCGGGTGCTGCTGGTCCCTCGGCGATGGCTTCGACAGACTCCGTTAGGCTCACCTGCCGTTGGGTGAAGAGGTCGTCCGGGGTCCGCGCTTCATTCCCCTGGGAAGTCGCCGTACGATACTCGTCCGGGACCTCGGCCGTCGCCAGTTCGTCCGCGGTTAGTCCCTCTGGCACCTCCGGTTCGGGGAGGCTCTCGTAGACCGTACACCAGTCCGCGCCGTCGATGTAGCCTTCAACTTCCGCACAGGCCCCGAACGTGTCTCCGTTCTTGTCCGGAATGAAATCGGCACAGTTCGCACAGCAGTAGCCCGGTCGATGACCGGGCTGTTGCAGGGCGTCGTCGTACTCGGAAAACCCGACATCGGCTTTCGCGAAGAGGTTTCCCGTGTTTCGCTGTTCGCCCCCGAGCGACGTGGCCGACAAGTACACCGCCGGGACGGGGCCCCGCTCGAACTCCTCCTGTGTGACGCCCTCTGGGCGTCTTTCCTCGTCGTGCCCCTCACTGTCGCCGTCATCCTCTCCCTCGTCTTCGTCCTCGTCACCGGCGTCATCCCCACCGTCAGGTGACTCCGCGTCGGTACCGTCGTCTTCCGGCCCGCCAGTGCAGCCACTGAGCGCCGCAAGCCCACCTGTTGCGACCAAATAGCGGCGACGACTCCACATGTGGTAGTCGCTCTCTCGACGCAGCATCTGTCTCACCCTGTCAGAATTCTTCATTATTAATAATTAATAATACGGTGTTTAGTTATTGACATCGATCATCTCTCGGAGATTTCCGGTGTACCGGAGACTGTCTCCCTGCTGAGGAAGTGCCACCAGAGAGCGATGCCACAGTCGATGAACCGAGAGGAGACGGCGCCGACTGCTCCCGTGGTGAGTTCGTGGTGAGTTCGTGGCGGGTTCGTGGCGGGTTCGTGGCGATCGCGAGAACGGGATACACCAGTTCGCGTTCAGAGCCGGGAACCGCAAAAACCCGTGATAGATCGTGTTCTTTGGCCGAGTTTCCGGCGACGCGTTCCGGTCGTTTTAAGTTCGGTTCCGCCCTCTACCGGGTAAGATCGCTCTCGGTCCGTGTTCAGTTACCGAGAGGGGGTTTAGCCATGAGTGAACGACTACACACCCGGGGGAGTCGCTCCCGAACGGAGACGGACGAGGAAGAATCGGAACGAACCGACGAGACACTTAGCTGTCCCGAGTGCGACGGGAACGTCATCAACGACGAGGAGCACGGCGAGAGCGTCTGCGCCGACTGCGGACTCGTCGTCGAGGCCGACTCGGTCGACCGCGGGCCGGAGTGGCGCGCCTTCGACTCCCGAGAGAAGGACGAGAAGAGCCGCGTCGGTGCCCCGACTACCAACACGATGCACGACAAGGGGCTCTCGACGAACATCGACTGGCGCGACAAGGACGCGTACGGCCGGTCCCTCGGCGCGCGCCAGCGCCAGAAGATGCAGCGGCTCCGCAAATGGAACGAGCGGTTCCGCACCCGCGACTCCAAAGAGCGCAACCTGAAGCAGGCGCTCGGCGAAATCGACCGCATGGCCAGCGCGCAGGGCCTCCCGGACAACGTCCGCGAGACCGCCTCGGTCATCTACCGCCGCGCGCTCGACGAGGACCTGCTCCCCGGCCGCTCCATCGAGGGCGTCTCCACCTCCTGCGTGTACGCCGCCGCGCGGATGGCCGGCGTCCCCCGCTCGCTCGACGAGATCGCGGACGTCTCCCGCGTTGAGAAGGCCGAGATCGCCCGGACCTACCGCTACGTCGTCCGCGAGCTCAAGCTCGAAGTGAAGCCGGCCGACCCCGAGCAGTACGTTCCCCGGTTCGCCTCCGACCTTGAGCTCTCCGAGGAGTCCGAGATGCGCGCGAAGAGCCTCCTCCGCAACGCCAAGGAGAAGGGCGTTCACTCCGGCAAGTCGCCGGTCGGCCTCGCCGCGGCCGCCGTCTACGCCGCCGCGCTGCTCACGAACGAGAAGACGACGCAGGCCGCCGTCAGCGAGGTCGCCGACATCAGCGAGGTCACCATCCGGAATCGGTACCACGAGCTGTTAGAGGCCGAGGACGGCCTCGTCGCGTAGGCGCCTCGATCCCTTTTCCGTCCGACGATACCACTTCGGTTCGAATGCACGGCTGGGACGCACACAGCTAAGTCCCCGCCCCCGGAACCCCCGCGTATGTTCGAGGAGTTCGTCCTGACCGCGAGCACGGCCGACCTCTCGGAGGAGCCGCGCGCTCGCGAAGACGCCGACGCCGTGGAGTTCCGGATGGACCTCGCGAGCGACCCGCTCGCCCAACTCGACGCCTACGATGGCGAGCTTCCGCTGCTCGTCACGAACCGCGCGTCGTGGGAGGGCGGCGAGGCGGCCGACCTCGGGCGCTACGATGCGCTCTCGACCGCGCTCGAATACGACGCGGTCGCCGCAGTCGACATCGAACTCGCCGCGCTCCGCGGGACGGCTCCCGAGGGCGAACAGTCGCACGCGACCGCGCTCCGCGACTCGGCCCGCGAGGCGGGCGTGAGCGTGGTCGTCTCGGTCCACGACTTCGAGTCGACGCCGGAGACTGACGCCCTCGTCGACCTGCTGGCCGACGCGGCCGGCGAGGGCGACGTGGGAAAGCTGGCGACGACGGCGAGCGCACCTGCAGACGCGCTCGCGATGATCGAGGCGACCCACGAGGCGACCGCGGCCGGCTACCGCGTGGCGACGATGTGTATGGGCGAAGCCGGCCGCCACACCCGAGCGGTGACGCCCGTCTACGGCTCGAAGATCGGCTACGCGCCGGTCGACCCCGCGAACGCGACCGCGCCGGGACAGTACCCGCTGGCGACGCTCCGTCGGCTCGTCGACGGATTGCGCGAGGGCGAGTCGGACGAGTGAGCTATTTATAAGCGAACGTGCGGCGGTGGCGCGCGCCCGTGAGCGACCGTCAGGCCGCGAACGGCGCGCGCGAGGGAGTCGCGAACGGAGTGAGCGACGAGGCTGGGGAGGCGTGAGGCTGCGGTCGCGGTACGGTCGGGGTGGGACTCAAAGGGGCAGCCGCGAGGGTGTTGGCGGTGTTCTCCGTCGATCGATCTCCAACGGTATATAAACGAGCGGCTGGGGCGTTGGCGGTGTTCACCGCTGGTACTGCGAGTACCGGTCGTAAACTATCACCGAAACTGCTGACCGCTTCGGCATACACCAATTCCGAGAGCCAAACCGCTTTACGAGCGCCCCTGTAAGGGACTGCAATGGCGACGTGCGACGTGTGCGGGGAGTACGAGAATCTCCCGTACCAGTGTAAGCGATGCGGCCAGTCGTTCTGCGGCGAGCACCGGCTACCGGAGAATCACGACTGCCCGGGGCTCTCGCAGTGGAACGACCCGGGCGGAGTGTTCGACAGCGGCTACGACGACGTCGTCGACGTCGGCGGATCCGGCGGGTCGGGCGAGTCGTCCGCTGGCGTCGTGGGCCGCGCCAAGCGCCGCATCGATCGCGAGACGAGCACCGGCGGGCTCGTGAGCTACTTCCGCGGGAACGCGACGTACGCCCTGTTGGCGGCGATGTGGCTCACCTTCCTCGCGCAGTGGGTCGTAACGCTCACCCTCGGCGACGCCGCCCACAGTCAGATATTCGTCCTCCGGTCGGACGCGATCGGTAACGTCTGGACCTGGTTCACCTCCGTGCTCTCGCACTCCAGGGTCCAGCTCTTCCACATCATCGGCAACAGCATCGTGATCCTGTTCTTCGGGCCGCTCGTCGAGCGGGCGGTCGGCTCCCGCCGGTTCGTGGCGTTCTTCTTCGGGTCCGGGATCCTCGCCGGCCTCGGCCACGTCCTGTTCGCGATCGCGACGAACGCGCCGACGACCGGCGTGGTCGGAGCCAGCGGCGCCGGCTTCGCTATCCTCGGCGTACTCACGGTGTGGCGCCCGAACATGCAGGTGCTCCTCTTCTTCGTCATCCCGATGAAGATCAAGTACCTGACGTGGGGGATCGCGCTGATCTCGGCGGTGCTCGTGATCCAAAGCGGCACGGGCGGCGTCGGGGGCATCGCGCACCTCGCACACCTGATCGGCTTCGCGATCGGGCTCGCGTTCGGGAAGCGCAACGAGGGCCTCGCGCGGTCCGCGGGCGGGTTCGGCGGCATCGGGGGCGGCGGCGTCCGCGGCCCCGGAGGACCGGGCGGCCCGGGTGGACCGGGCGGTCCCGGCGGACGCTTTTAAATGTCACCGCCGATCAACCCGGACACCGTCGCGCGCCCAGCGTTTCTCCCCGATCCCGCGCTCTCGCGGGGGGAGATGGAGTCGCTCCAGCGCGAGCTGGCGGCGACGGCGACGTTCGCGGACGACCACGACCTCGATCCGAGCGCGGTGACGATCGACGATCCGACCGACCTCACCGCCGGCCTCCCGCCAGCGCAGCCGAACGCGGGCGAGACCGAGACGCGGATCGACCCGAAACTCTCGGTCGGTCCTAACCCGGACGCGCCCGTCGTCGTCGGCGTCGATCAGGCGTTCTTGACTCCCGACGACGGCGAGGACCGGGCGGTCTCCGCGGCGGTCGCGATCCGGGACGGGGTCGTGATCGAGTACGCAAGCGCGACGACCCCGCTGTCGATCCCGTACGTTCCGGGTCTCCTCGCGTTCCGCGAGGGGGAGCCGATGCTGGCTGCCCTCGACGCGCTGGACGCCGAACCGGACCTGCTCGTGTGCGACGGCTCCGGTCGGATCCACTTCAGGGAGGCAGGGATCGCGACGCACGTCGGCGTGCTGCTGGACGTCCCGAGCGTCGGCGTCGCCAAGAGCCTCCTGTGCGGCGAGCCCGCGTCGTCGACCGACGGACGGCCAGAGGGCTGGCGGACCCCGATCCGCGCCGACGACGCGGTGGAGACGGCCGCGTCGCGGTCGGACGCCGACGCACCCGTCATCGGCTACGCCTTCCAGTCCCGGCAGTACCCGAACAGCCGGCGCGTGAACCCGCTGTACGTGAGCCCCGGCCACCGGGTGTCGGCCGAGACGGCCGTCGATCTGATCGACGCGCTGTGCGCGGGCTACAAACTCCCCGAACCGACCAGGATCGCGGACGCCTCGGCCGATTTGGCGAAGCGCGAGCGCGAGTGACCGACACGACGAGCCTGGTCTGCTAGCGCGCCCGGTGATCCCCCGTATCGTGACGCGATTTGGCATGGACCGTCGATTTATATATGCTGGCCCGCAAACGCGACGGTATGGGAGAAGAGGAGATGGACGGACCGATGTCTGCCGAGGAGTTTCGCTCACTGCGCGACGGGCTGGTGCGTCAGAGCTCCGGCGGGGGCACGACCGTGTACAAAAACGCCGCCGGCGTCGGGTGCCCGAACCCGGACTGCGACCGCGGCGTGTTCCAGACGCTGTTCGTCAGCGACCACGGCTGGCAGCAGATCGGCGCCACCCGCGACGGGATCGACCTCTGCCTGTGTAACACCGAGACGAAGCGGCTCGTGTTCATTCACGACGACTGAAACCCCGCTTGCGAGGGACGTGAGCGACCGGCGCGGGTCGCCTCAGTCGTCGTCCGCGGCCGGCTTCGCCCCGGTGTCGGCCGCGCACCGGTTCGGACCTAGCTCTAACTCGATCGCCGCGGTCTCGCTCGGTGGCGACTTGACGCCACGGTTCGCCGCGATGACGTCCTCGTAGTTCGGCGGCTTCTCTGGCAGCGTCGCCGTGATCCGCTCCACGAACGCCTCGCGGTCGAGACCGAGCACGCCGAGCCCCCGGCGCGCCGCGCCGACCGTCGTCGTCACTGGCTCGCCGGGCGTGACGTCCCCGGTCGTCCCGTCGTTCGCGACCGTGAAGTGGCCGGGGCAGACGACGACCCCGTCGGGCTCCGCGAGCAGCGTTCCGTGGAGCGAGTCGTAGAGTCGCTCGGCACCGGTGGCCGCGCCGGCGGACTCGTGCTCTTCTCCGCCGGCCGCGAACTGGAGCTCCGTCCGACCGACGCTGTCGGTGAACAACGTGTCGCCGGTGAGAAGCGCCGACCGCCCGACGAGGTAGCTCGCGCCGTCGTCGGTGTGGCCGGGCGTCGCGAGCGCCTTCACGTCGACGCCGCCGACGTCGAGCGTCTCGTTGCGCGCGAGCGACTCGAACGCGTACGCCACGTCGCGCTCGGCGGCCGCCGCCGGGAGGTAATACGGGACGTCGAGTTCGTCGGCGAGGTCCCGGCCGCCGGAGAGGTGGTCGGCGTGGACGTGGGTGTCAAGGACCGCCGCGATGGACGCGTTGCGAGCGGCCGCCGCCTCCTGCCACTCGTCGCCGTGTCGGGAGACGTCGACGGCGACCGCGACGCGGACGGAGTCGTCGGAGTTCTCTCGCCCGGAGTCGCCCTCGGACGCCCGTCCGCCCACGACGAGATAGCCGAGACACCCCTTCGCGCGCCGCTGGATCTGGACGACCTCGAGCGCGTCGTCGCCGACGTCGGGAAGCGGGACTGCGGTCCGGTCGTAGACGCCCGACCAGCCGCGCATCCCGTCAGCGAGGACGGTGACGTCGTCGTAGCCCGCCGCCTCGAGCTCCTCGGCGAAGTCGAGCGAGGACTTCCCCTTCGCGCAGGTCGTCACGATCGCGTCGCTCGCGTCGAGCCCGGTCTCTGCCTCGAAGTCGTCGATGTCGAACTCGTGGGCCGGCTTGTAGAAGTAATGAACCGAGTCGGCGATCCGCCAGCTCTCGTAGCTCTCGTCCGGTCGGGTGTCGACGAGGGCGAACGACCGCTCGCCGCGTCGGCGTTCGTCTATCCGGTCGCGAAACGCGTCCGCGTCGATGACGGTTGGCATACGTGGTGATTGGCACCGAACGGCAAAACACTGTCCGGTGTCTCCGGGCGGCGTCCGCCCCGACTCGCGTTCGAGTCCGCCGGCGCCCGCGATGGACAGGTTTTACCTGAGCGCCCGGTCAGGTGGGGGCATGGTCGAGGCGTTCGCGGTCGCCAGCGGCAAGGGCGGCACGGGCAAGACGACGAGCACGCTCGCGCTGGGGATGGCGCTGGCCGATGAGCACGACGTCACCGTCGTCGACGCCGACACCGGGATGGCGAACCTCCTCTTTCACGCCGGTCTCGACGACGCGACGGTCACCCTCCACGACCTACTCGTCGAGGGGACCGCGACCGACGTCGCGGACGCGACGTACGACCGCTTCGGGCTCTCCGTGGTCCCCTGCGGCACCTCGCTCGCTGGTTTCGAGGCCGCGGAACCGGAGCGGCTCCGCGACGTGGTCGCCGACCTCGCGAGCGACACCGACGTGCTCCTGCTCGACTCGCCGGCCGCGCTCGGCTCGAAGTCGGCGGTGCTCCCGGTCGTCCTCGCGGACCGCGTCGTCGTCGTCGTTGAGCCGACCATCCCCGCGCTCTCGGACGGGCTGAAGGTGCAGGAGTACGCTCGGTCGTACGGCACGGAGACCGCCGGTGTCCTGTTCAACAAGGTTCGAGACGACGCGACCGACGTGGCCGAGCAGGCCGAGCGTCACTTCGGTGGCCCGGTGCTTGCGCGCGTTCCCGACAGCGACGTGGTCCGGGAGGCTCGTCGCGCCGGCGAGCCGCTCCTGGCGCACGCGCCGGAGAGCGAGGCGGCGGCCCGCTATCGACGGGCGGTGAGCCGGCTCGACGTGCGCGACGGCGACGGCGACGCGGTCGCGGACCGCTTCCGGAGTGCGGTCGTTCCCGACACGCCATGACGGGCGCTGCCGACGGGCGGACGGAGCCGGATTCCGCGAGCGACGCCCCGGCGCTCAGGATTCCCCGCGGAACGCTCCTTCGCTCGCGGGTCGTCTCCGACGTGACCACCACGCTCTCGCGGGCGCTAGAGCGCGGGCTTACCGGGTACGCGACGCTCGTCCCGCAGGAGACGCTGTTGCTGGAGGGGGACGCGCGCGGCGTTCTCACCTTCGCTGACGGGGTTCCCGTGCTCGCGTACAACACGGTGACCGACCGCGGCGGTCCCGACGCGCTCGCGGAGATAGCGGTGCCCGGTCCGTACCGCGTCGAACTGTACGCTGTCGACGACGACCGGCTCGCCGCGGCCCACGAGGAGGACGCGCTCCGCGTCGCGCCGGGCGCGGCGGCGACGGAACTCGCCGACGATCCGGCGCTGGCCGACCGCACCCGCGAGGCGGCACCGGACGAGCGCGTGACCGGCCCAGGGGCGGACGACACCGACGCCGTCGCGGCGTTTCTCGCGGACGACGACCGGATCGAAGCGATCCGCGAGCAGGCGCGAACGGAGGCGGCCGAGCGCGCCGACGAGTGGGGGCTCGACGAGGCGCTCGCGGACGGCGCCGACGTTGACACCGATCGGACGGTTGCAGGCGATGACGACGGCGGCACCGACGACGGTGGAGCGAATCGAGACGACCGCCGAGCGGGGCGCTGAACGGAGCGGTTTTGTCGCTCGCAGCCGTACTAATCCCATCACAGTCCTCCGACTCCTCGGGCTGACGACGCCGGCCGACTTCGCCGATTGGTACGCGGCGAGCCGAGCCTACACCCGACACGTCGCCGACGGCATGGGGTTCGACGGCGCCGACGCCCTCGACGGCGCGCGCGTCGCAGACCGGCTCCGGACCGGTCACGAGGCGCTGTCGCCGCCGGAAGCGCGGTCGGTGGCGGCGACGTTGCTCGCCGATGGTGCCTTCTCTGAACCGTACTGCGAGTGGCTCCCGACGTGGTACGAACTCGCGCTGATCGCGCCGGTGCGCTACGGCGACTGGCGCCTCCGTCGCGTCGCCGGGGAAATCGCCGAGGCCGCGGGCGTGACGGTGACCGCACCGCGATTCTCTCGCCCCCAGGACGTGACCGTCGACGGTCGCCCGGCGCTCGCCGGTGTCTCGGGATTCCGCGACCGCTTCTTGTTGGCCGACGCGCTGCTGCACGTGGAGTGGTTCGTTCACGCCGCGGCGGCCGACGGTATCGACGTACCCCCTGACCTCGTCGAACGGACCCGCGAAGAGTCGCTGTCGTACTACGGCGGCGACCGTGAGTCGCTCTCGTCGCCCGTCCGCCGGTTCCAACGGCTCCTGTTCGCCGACGACGTGTGGGTCCGGCGAGTGAACGACCGGTACGCCCTCGACAGTCGACTGTTCGATCTTTGGGAGCGCCTCCTCCGCGCGGAGCGAGAGCGTCTCTCCGAGGTTTGATCGGCCGACCGGGGGCTGTTACAACTCCTGTAACATGTTACAAGGGTATACTCGGCTGTCCGCAGATAAGTATAGACTGCGGACGGCCGTAACACAGCGTACGAACCGGCCGGCGGTTCGTCTCTCTCCGCACACTTCGGCCCTCTCTTCGCGCGACCGACGGCTCCGAAGCGGGCTTCAACTCGCGGCGCCGGGCTCGGCGACTGACGTGCGGTCGCAGACGCACTGTCACACGGACCCGTAACTCGCGACTGAGTAATCTTTTATTCAGCGTTGTATCGTCCGGAAGCTTCATACGTCGGCTCCCGGATCCTCCGAGTATACGAATGGCAGTACTTTGGCTGGAGGATGTCGACGCCGATGATGTCGGGATCGTCGGTGGGAAGGCGGCTTCGCTCGGTGAACTCATCGGTGCCGGACTTCCGGTACCTCCGGGGTTCGCCGTCACAGCCGGCACGTACCGCACGTTCATCGAGGAGGCGGAGATCGACGAGGAGCTGTTCTCGGCCGTCGACGTCGACCCCGAAGACTCCGCCGCGCTCCGCGCCGCCGAGGAGCGCGCGGAGGAACTCATCCTCGAGACCCCGCTTCCCGAGACGGTCCGCGAGGAGATACTGGAGCGGTATCGATCGATGGGCGACGAGGACGGCGAGGCGTTCGTCGCCGTCCGCTCATCGGCGACCGCGGAGGACCTCCCGGATTCCTCCTTTGCCGGCCAGCAGGAGACGTTCCTCAACGTCCGCGAGGAAGCGCTCCTGCAGCGGGTGAAAGAGTGCTGGGCCTCGCTGTTCACCCAACGAGCGATCTACTACCGACAGCAGCGGGGGTTCCCGCACGCAGATGTCGACATCGCGGTCGTCGTCCAGCGGATGGTCGACGCCGAGAAGTCCGGCGTGATGTTCACGAGCCACCCCTCCACCGGCGAGCCGCAGATAACCATCGAGGCCGCGTGGGGGCTCGGTGAGGCGGTCGTCTCCGGCACGGTTTCGCCCGACAACTACGTGTACGACCGCGGTCGCGGCGTCGTCGACAGCGTGACCGTCGCGGACAAGAAGGTTGAGATGGTGAAGGACGCCGAGACCGGCGAGACCGTTCAGCTCGATGTCGAGGAGGAGCGCCGCACTGCACGGGTGCTCTCCGACGAGGAAATCGAGGAACTGGTCACGCTCGGCGAGCGCGTCGAGGACCACTACGGGACGCCCCAAGACGTCGAGTGGGCGATCCACGAGGGCGAGATATACATGCTCCAGTCGCGCCCGATCACGACGATTCAGGAGGGCGAGAGCGTGGACGACGCGGATGCGGCCGGAACCGGCGGCGAAACCCCCCGGAAGTCCACCGCCGGAGATGCGTCATCGGGCCAGCCCGGTGCGGGTAGCGTCCCGAACGGTGGCGAAGAGGAGGACGTCCTCGTCGACGGACTCGGCGCGAGCCCCGGTATCGTCTCCGGTGCGGTTCGGATCGTCCACAAGCTCGACCACCTCGACCAGGTCCAGGAGGGCGACGTGATGGTCACGGAGATGACGATGCCGGACATGGTCCCGGCGATGAAACGCGCGGCCGGCATCGTCACCGACGAGGGCGGAATGACGAGCCACGCCGCGATCATCTCCCGCGAGCTCGGCGTCCCGGCCGTCGTCGGGACGGGGAACGGCACGCGGGTCCTCGAAGACGGCCAGCAGGTCACGCTCGACGGCGACAAGGGCACCGTCCGCGCCGGCATCGACGAGAATGCCGAGTCGGGCAAGGAGTTCGAGCCCGTTGAAGCGGCGCGCCCCGAGACGCCGGTGAAGCCGATGACGGCGACGGAGGTGAAGGTGAACGTCTCCATTCCCGAAGCCGGGGAACGCGCGGCGGCGACCGGCGCCGACGGAGTCGGGCTCCTCCGGATCGAGCACATGGTGCTCTCGCTCGGGAAGACGCCCGAGAAGTATATCGCCGACCACGGCGCCCGCGCGTATCAGGATGAACTGATCGAGGGCGTCCGCCGCGTCGCCGACGAGTTCTACCCGCGGCCGGTCCGCGTGCGGACCATCGACGCACCCACCGACGAGTTCCGCGAACTTGAGGGCGGTGACGGCGAGCCTGTCGAACACAACCCGATGCTCGGCTGGCGGGGCATTCGGCGGAGCCTCGACAAGCCCGACCCGTTCCGCCAGGAGCTCGCGGCGTTCGCGCGCCTCTTCGATATGGGGTACGACAACCTGGAGGTGATGTTCCCGCTTATCAACGACGCCGCCGACATCGAGGGCGTGAAGGGCCACATGCGCGAGGCCGGCATCGACCCCGAGACGCGTCGCTGGGGCGTGATGATCGAGACGCCTGCGAGCGCCCTGCAGATCGAGGAGCTGGCGGCCGCCGGTATCGACTTCGCCTCCTTCGGCACGAACGACCTCACGCAGTACACGCTCGCGGTCGACCGCAACAACGAGCACGTCGCCGACCGCTTCGACGAGCTCCACCCGGCCGTGCTCAAGCTGATCGGCGACACGATCGAGACGTGCCGCGAACTCGGCGTCGACACGAGCATCTGCGGGCAGGCTGGCTCGAAGACGGAGATGGTCGAATTCCTCGTCGACGAGGGCATCTCGTCTATTTCGGCCAACATCGACGCCGTCCGCGATGTGCAACACGAGGTGAAACGGACCGAACAGCGGCTCCTCTTGGATTCAGTCCGCTGACGGGGCTGAACCCCGCCGCGATTCGCTGGCAGCCGTCGTCACTCGTCCGACCGTGAGACCGGAAAACGGAACGGGTACGACGTCCGTGGTACCGATTCCATCACCCCGAAAGTGACGTGCACGTCGTCGTCCTGAAGAGCGGCCACTTCTCCTTTCACATGGCCGCCGAACTGCTCGACGTCGAACTGGGGACGGTCCCGGTCGACGACGAGTATCGGGTCCCGAATCGACCCGCTTGCGGTCGATACTCCCCACTTGGAGACGCGGTCATTCCTCGCCGGCCGCGTACGTCTTCAGCGCTGTGAGCCGGCCGTCCGCGATGTCGAAGACGTCGACGAACGCGAACACTTCCTCGCCGTCGGCGTCGAGCAGCCGTCCGCGGACGGCGACCCCCGGACCGCTCGGGTACACAGCGTCGACGGCGTGGGTCGTGTCCGTCATCGGTCGCTCGTCGCGCATGAACGCCACGAAGCGGTCCCGTCCCTCGAAGGTGCGGTCCGGTCGCTGCTGGACGAACTCCGGGTGGAGCAGTCCGCTGAGCCGCTCGTAGTCGCCGGCGTCGAGCGCGTCGTAGTAGGCGCGAGCGAGCGCCTCGCGGTCCGCGGCCGGCGAGGGCGTCACGACGCGAGCGCCTCGAACTCCTCGGCGGAGGTGCGGGTCCCCTTCGCGATCACGGCGTCGCCGGGCCGCAGGACGGTGTCGATGTCGTGGCCGATCAGCCACCCTTCGTCCGGACGGCGGATCGCGATCACGCTCGTCGAGACGTCGGTCGTCGGAAGCCCGTTCCGGACGCTCGTGCCCGCGAGGTCGCTCCCCTCTCGGATCACGGTCCGCGTGATAATCTCGTCCGATTCCTGCACCGCCATCTCGACGACCCGGTGAACGCCGAGGTCGTGCGTGACGCCCTCGGTGATCTTCACCGCGGCGTCGGATATCTCCTCGGTGGCGACCCCGAGGTGGATCAGCCCGCGGAGGGAGACGGGGTCGTCCGCTTCGCGCGCAGCCCTGAGGGTCCACACCTCGAATCTCGACTGGAGCGAGTCGACCTCGACCTCCAGGTTGTCCACCTCCTCCGCGAGCGCCTCGTTGTCGAACAGGATCGAGCCGTATGCCAGATCGACCGCGAGCTCGGAGAGGTCCTTCATCAGCACGATGGAGTCGACCGCGCGCTCCAAGTCGTCGATCGCGGGCTCGACCGGCTCCTCAGGCCGGAAAGGCTCGCCGGTCAGTTCGGGATACGCTTCGCCGACGCCCGTCTCCGGGCCGCGCAGGAGCGTCACGTCGTCGGCCTTGAGCCGCGTGTTCGGCCCCGGATTGAAGATCCAGTCGTCGTCGCGCCGGATCGCGATAACCCGGACGCCCGTCTTCGACTCTAAGTCGATGTCTTGGAGCGAGCGCCCCGCGTAGGCCGAGTCCGCCACGACGGTGCCGCGGACGAGCGTCTCGACGCCTTCCGCCAGCGCGCCGCGCATCGCGTCGGGGAGACCGATCTCCTCGCTGACGATCTTCGCGATGTCACCCGCGGCGTCGGATATCTTGTCGGCCGCGCCGATCACGCCGAGCACCGGCGCGAGCGTCTCGGCCTCGTCCGGACTCCGCGCCGCGAGCATGAGGCTCATCCGCGCGCGCAACTGGAGGACGTCCATCCGGTATTCAAGGGCGACGACTTCGTCCGCGATCGTCGGGCTCGCGTGGAGTACCGCCGAGTACGACAGGTCTATCAGCAGCTCGGCGGTGTCCTTCATCTCCACGAGCAGGTCCTTCACGCTCGTCGGCTCGTACCGGACCGAGAGCGGCGAGTCCCGACGATGGAATCGTCCCATGCGCTCATTCACTCCGTCTCCGAGTAAAAGGCTTGTCACGGGGTCGTCGCGCCGGTTTTCGTCCGGGTCAGGCGGCGTCGCCGGCGACGTAGGCCGTCGACGCCTCGCCCCCGCCGGATCCCTCCCCGTCGACGCGCTCGGCGAGGTCGACGAGCGCCAGCCACTCCAACAGCCGGGCCGCCCGAGCGCGCCACGTCGCCTCCCACTCCGGGTCGCGGGCGCGGTCGTGCCGCGGGACCGACTCGCGGGTCGCCTCGAACAGCCCGGCCGGCGTGAGCGGGTCCGTCGGCGTCGCCGCCCGCAGGGCCGCGAGCGTCTCGGGCACGAGCAGGACGCCCTCGCGGAGTCCCTCGCGGACCAGTTCGGGGGTCGGTTCGGCGTCGGTTCTGACGAACCCGCGGGACGTCTCCCGGACGAGTCCGAGCGCGCGGAGGAACGCGAGCCAGTCGTTCGCGGTCCGTCGGTCGGGGAGGTCACATCGGTCGCGGAGGCGGGCGCAGCAGTCGTCGGTGCTGCCGGGCACGAGCGGCACCGCTCGCTGGAGTTCGCGGAGGTCGTCTACGGCGGCCGGGGGAGCGGGAACGGGTTTGAGTCGCACGTGGTCCTCGTGGGTTGGGGTGGGTCCGTCTCAGCGGTAGTCGAACGATTCGGCGAGCAGCTCCTCGTCCGTCTCGCCCACGGTGTAAACGGGGCCGTCGACCACGTCGACGGTGACCTTCGCGGGGGCGAAGACGCGCTCGTCTATCTCGTAGAAGTCCCAGCCCGCGTCCTCGAACACCTCGACGAAGGGGGTACCGTACTCCTCGCGTGCGGTCGAGACGATCTGGTCGAAGCGGTCGTCGTCGCGCGCCACCTGCAGGTGGACCTCGCCGCCGTACGCCAGGGCGTCGTTCGTCCGGCCCATCGCGAGGTTCTCGTCACGGGTCACGGGTGCCATCGGCGCGGAGCCGGAGGCGTGGAGCACGTCGGTCGGCTCGTAGCCGAGTTCCAGCAGGCGGAAGACGGCGAGTTCCGCGGCGCGGGCCGCGGTGGCGACCGAGCCGGCGGTCGAGCCGGTGGCGTACGCCGGGAGGAAGACGCCCTCGGGGTCGACCTCCGCGAGGTCGGCGACGTGTTCGGCGACCTCCTCGGTCGGAAGCGCGGTCGACTCCACCGCGAGGGTGGCGAACTCCGAGGAGTCGTAGTAGCCGACGCGCTCGAACTCCGCCTCCTGTCCGACGAGCGCGCGGGCGGGGCCGGAGCCGAGACCTTCGTAGCCCGAGTCGAAGTCGAGTTCCCAGCCGGCCTTCTGCGAGCAGAGCAGCGCGATTGCGGGGTGGTCCGTCGACAGTTCGACGTACTGGCGCGGTGCGCCCGCGACCTCGCCCATGCTGGTGCGGAGGTTCGCGAGACCGGCCGTCTGAATCTCGGCGAGCAGGAGTCCGGCCTCGACGCCGCCGGCGGCGTCGATCCCGAAGTCGACGACCGTGGTACCGTTCTCCAGTTCGTAGCCGACGACGTCGAGCTCCCCGGCGAAGTCGAGCGCCTCGTCGACGAGCTCGATGGCGGTCCGATTGATGCTTTCCATACGAGGTCTTTCTCCCTCTCGCGTTAAGGGGTTTGTTTGTTGGGCTCGCCTCGTACAAGGAGACCGTCCGGTGTGGTTGCCTCACGAGCGATGCCGTCGGACCTGGCGGTCAGTCGTCGCTTCCGGCCGCGACCGGGACTATTCGAAAGACGTAGTCGTCGTACGCGCTGTCGATGTTCGACGGCCCCTCCGCGACCGTGTGGTCCGTACAGAGGAGCGCGGTCGCCTCCACCGCGCCCTTCCCGGTCTCCTCTTGGTACCGCTCCGTGACCTCGAACGCGGCGGGTTCGGTACAGCCGCGTCGGTAGCACTCCACCGGCGTGTCGTCTGGCGGTTCCGCCTCGTCGCCGCGCTCGCGCGCCTCCGAGATGTCGCGCTCGATCCGTCGGCGCGCTTCCTTCCGTGCCTGCTTCTCCCGCCCAGATTTCGTGTCCGGCATACATGGCCTGTTGCGCTTTGCAGTGATAATACTGCGGTCGATCGTGACATTCGGCTCGCGGCGGTGTTTGTCGACCTCAGCCTACCAGAACCCGCCGTCCGAGCCGTCGGCGTCACCGACACCACTCGGTCCGCGTGGCCCCCGCGGCCCGCTCGGTCGCGGGTCTGGATCGATCTCGACCAGTTCGGTCTCGGCGCGGGGGTCGACCTCCCGGCCGTCCTCGTACCGGACGAACGAGAGGTAGAACGGCTCGCCACAGCCGGGGTCGTCTCGACCGCTCTCGCCGCCCTCGCCTCCTTCGTCGCCCTCGACGGTGTCGGCGCCTCGACCACTGACGTCCGTCCCGCGAACGCCGTCGAGCGGGTCCCACCTGACGCCGCCGCTCTCGCCGCAGACGAACCTGACGCCGTCGACGTCGTCTCGCTCCTCGAACGGCTCCGCGGGCGAGACGTACGACCACCCTTCGAGGGGGTACGGCGTCACCGCCTTGTCCGCGAGGTAGCCGTCGCGCTCGAGTTCGACGAGCGTCCCGCAGTGCGGGCAGTAGTAGGTGACCGGGTAGCTCATGGCTCGTCTACGGGCGCCGCTTTTATACGCCCGTTGCCGACACCACCGGCGTCGGATCAACATATTCACTACAACCCGTCACGAACCGGGTCGTATGAGCTCGGACGACGTCACCCGGCGCGCGTTCATGCGGACCGCGGGCGGCGCGACCGTTGCCGCCGGGGCGGCCACGGCGACAGCGGGGACCGCGGCGGCACAGGAGGAACAGCCGGTCTGGCCCAGCGGGGCCAGCAGCGGAAACGTCGGATCCTATCAGGACGCCCGCGGTCAAGGCGAGGTGACCGTCTCCGTCGGCGCTGGCGACAGCGGACTCGCGTTCGATCCGACCCTCCTGTGGGTCGATCCGGGAACGACCATCACGTTTGAATGGACGGGGAACGGCGGCGCGCACAACGTCCAGACCGTCGAGGGCGGCGGTCCGGCGAGCCTCGACAGCGGCGACCCGGTCGGCGAGGAGGGATACACCTACGAGTACGAGGTGACGGAAGAAGACGCCGGCATCACCCACTACCACTGCGTCCCCCACACCGCAGTCGGGATGCACGGCGGCCTCGCCGTCGGCGGTGACATCGAGACGGAGTCGACCGGCGGGGGCGGGAGCTCGAACGCTGTCTTCGTCCCGCAGGGCGC
Organism: Halorubrum wangae; assembly: GCF_051194135.1. Classification (NCBI taxonomy): domain Archaea; kingdom Methanobacteriati; phylum Methanobacteriota; class Halobacteria; order Halobacteriales; family Haloferacaceae; genus Halorubrum; species Halorubrum wangae. The sequence continues at coordinate 246,339 of NZ_JBLZNH010000001.1, forward strand.
CCGCGCGCTCGGCGTTGCGACGTTCATCGCGATGGTGAGCACCCTCGGGCTGGCGTTCGTCTTCATGAAGTACGGCGGCACGATCACCAACGACGAGTAGTCGGGTCGGGTGTGGCCGCGCGGGAGCGCCGGCGACGTCGCCGTCGGCTCCCTTTGTAACTGGTCACCTCGATTTGCGGCCTTGATTCATCCGGTCGGCTCCGCTGTTCACTCGCCGATGAGCTCTCGATACGTGCGAGCGTACCGGTCCAACACCGGGCCGTGGTCGTACTCCGCGAAGTCGGGTTCGACGGTCCGACGCGCGAGGTCGCCGACCGCGACGAACTCGTCTGCGAGCTCGGCCGGGCTCGTGACGAGGCGGCCGCGCTCGCGTCCCTCGACGAGCTCGTGAGCACTGGAATCTGCCTGATACTCGACGAGCGCGACGCAGCCGCACGCGAGCGCCCACAGCAGCTCCGTCGCAAACGTGTCCCAGGTCGCCGTCGCGGCGACCACGTGAGTGCCCTTAAAAATCTCGACGCGCTCGCGGCGCGGGAGGTCGCCGAGGAACGACACGCGGTCGTCGATCCGGAGGTCGCTCGCCGTCGACTCGATCCGCTCGCGCTCGGGGCCGTCGCCGATGACCGCGGCGGTCCAGTCGCGCCCGCGGAGCTCCGCGAGCCCGAGCAGAAACGTCTCGACGTTGGCGTGGCGGTCCAAGCGTCGGGCGTACACCGCGTCGAACCGGTCGTCGACGGCGGCCGACTCGACGAGGTCGAAGTCGACGCTCTCGGGGACGACCCGGACGTCGTCGCCGTCGGCACCGTGTTCGCGGACCCGCGTCTTGGTCGTCCGCGAGGGAGTGGTAACCCTGTCGGCGCCTTTGGCGAGAAGCCGGTAGCGCCGAGCGGCGTCCGCGGGGTGGTCCCGCCACCAGTCGACGACGACCGGCGTCCGCGAGAGCGTCCCCGCAACCGTGGCGCCGAGCCCCGGCGTCGGCGGGCTGTTGACCGCGTGGACGACGTCCGGACCGACGCGGCGGAGCGCGGCGGGGAGTCGCGCCGCGAACGCCGTCGGCGACGGGTCCACCGTCACCGACCGGTACTCGATGTCGTCCTCTCCGAACGTGTCGAGGTCACCGCCCCACCAGCGCGCGCAGAGCCACACGACGTCGTGGCCGCGGTCGGCCAGCCCGCGGGCGATCCGTCGCGTTCGCGTCCGGGCCGGCGTCTTGCCGTGGCCCGGTGTGAGAAGCGAGACGAACGCGACGCGCATACGCCGACCGGACGGCGGGGCCGAATAAAAAGACACGGCATCGCGGCGGGGAGCGAGCGGAGAGGCACTCACTCGGCGCGGAGACGGCGCGCCAGCCGGCTCGCGGCCCGTTCCGCCACCCGAAACGGTTTCCGACCGCGGCCGGAATCGGACCCCATGCATCGCTACGACATCGAACGGTACCTCAACGTGCGGAACGCCGGCGGGGCGGACCTCAGTCCCGACGGGCGGCTCTCCTTCCTGCTGAACACCACCGGGACCGGCCAGGTGTGGTCGCTAGACGAACCGCTCGGCTGGCCGGAACAGCACACGTTCTTCGAGGAGTCGGTCTCCTTCGTCGACTCCTCGCCGGAGCGTGCCGAGGCCGTCTTCGGCATGGACGAGGGCGGAAACGAGCGCGCCCAGCTATACCGACTCAACTACGAGTCCGGCGAAATCGCCGACCTCACCGAGCGGCCGGACGCCAAGCATCGGTGGGGCGGTTGGGACGGCGAGGGCGACCGCTTCGCGTTCGCCTCGAATCGGCGGGACGAGTCGGTGTTCGACGTCTACGTCCAGGGCCGCGACGAGACGGGCAACGAGGCCGAACTGGTGTACGAGGGCGACGGGTGGCTCTCCGTCGCGGGCTGGTCGCCGAGCGACGACCGCCTGATCATCCACGAGGCGTACTCCTCGTTCGACCACGACGTGTACACGCTCGACGTGGCGACCGGCGATCTGACCCACCACACGCCACACGAGGGGAACGTCAGATACGGCAGCCCGGAGTGGGGGCCGAACGGGGAGTCGCTGTATCTCGTCACCGACCGCGAGAGCGACACGCTCCGGTTGGAGCGGGTGCACCTCGAGACGGGCGACTTCTCGCTCGTCGCCTCCGGTGAAGACGAGTCCGACGACGATTCGGACGACGACCCGGCGAAGCCGGGAGAGGACGACGGCTGGAACGTCGACGGCGTCGCGATTCACGAGGAGTCCCGACGGGTCGTCTACTCGCGCAACGTCGACGGCTACACCGACATCACGGTCGGTGAACTCGTCGAGCCGGACCGCATCGACCCCTTCCCGGCCCCGGACCTCCCCGAGGGCGTCGCCGGCGGCGTGAGCTTCGGCCCCGACGGGGACCGCTTCGCGATCACCGCGACCGGGAGCACCCACAACGCGAACGCCTACGTCGTCGAGGCGACGACCGGCGAAACCGAGCGCTGGACCGCCGCTTCGACCGCCGGAATCCCCCGGGACACGTTCGTCGAGCCCGAACTCGTCCACTACCCCACGTTCGACGGCCTGGAGATCCCCGCGTTCTTCTCCGTGCCGGAGACGGAGCCTCCCGAGGACGGGTATCCCGTCGTCGTGGACATCCACGGCGGGCCGGAGTCGCAGCGCCGCCCCTCGTTCGCCTCGGTCACGCAGTTCCTGCTGAACAACGGCTACGCCGTGTTCGAGCCGAACGTCCGCGGCTCTTCCGGCTACGGGAAGGCCTACTCCGCGCTCGACGACGTGGAGAACCGGATGGACTCGGTCGCCGACATCCGGGCCGGCGTCGAGTGGCTCCACGACCACCCCGAGGTCGACCCCGACCGAATCGTCGCCCTGGGCGGCTCCTACGGCGGGTTCATGGTGCTCGCGGCGATGACCGAGTACCCCGACCTGTGGGCGGCCGGCGTCGACATCGTCGGCATCGCGAACTTCGTCACCTTCCTCGAGAACACCGGCGAGTGGCGACGCGAACTCCGCGAGGCGGAGTACGGCACCCTGGCGGACGACCGGGAGTTCCTCGAGTCCATCTCGCCGATCAACAACATCGAGGCCATCGCCTCGCCGCTGTTCGTCCTCCACGGCGCGAACGACCCGCGAGTGCCCGTCGGCGAGGCCGAACAGATAGTCGAGAAGGCGCGCGAGCAGGGCGTCCCCGTCCGAAAGCTGATCTTCGACGACGAGGGCCACGGCTTCGCGAAACTGGACAACCGCATCGAGGCGTACCGCGGGATCGTCGACTTCCTCGCCGAACACGTCTGAGGCGGCGTCCCGCGCTGCGTCCCCGAGCGAGTCGCCGACCCGCAGCAAATTTATCCCAACTGACAGCAAGTAGAACTCATGAGCATCGATGCCATCGCCGAGTCCACGGCGGACCCGATGAGCGACGAGCAGATGGGCGAACTCCTCGAATCGGAAGGGGTGGGGACCCTCGGTCTTCCGGGCGAGACGCTGCCGTACCTCCTCCCCATCTCGTTCGGGTACGACGGGGACGCGACGCTCTACTTCGTCTTCCTCCTGTTCGGGTCGGAGAGCCGGAAGGAGACGCTCGCAAACGAGGCGAAACGGGGTCGCTTCCTAGTGTACCGCGCCCGGTCGCTGTACGACTGGCAGAGCGTCTCGATGACCGGTCGGATCGAGGCCGTGGAGGAGGGGGAGTGGGACGAACTCCGCAGCGCCATGGAGAACGCGTGGCACCCGAACATCTTCTCGGCCGCGCATCCGACGCGTGGCGTCGAGGGGTATCGGTTCGAAATCGAAGAGTGGACCGGCATCCAACAGCGGGACTTCCGCGAAGAGTAAGGGGTCTCCACGCGCTGGATCGGCCCTTTCGGGGCGTGCCTCCGCGTGCCGAGCGCTTACCAGTCCGGGCCGAAGTCGGGGTCCACCCGGCGGTCGGTCCGGTCGATGGCGTCGATCGCCTCGACGTCCTCGTCGTCCAGTTCGAGGCCGAGGCTCGCCCAGTTGTCGGCGATGTGGGCCTCGCTCGTCGCCTTCGGAATGGCGGTGACGCCCTTCTCGCGGAGCCACGCGAGGCTCACCTGTGCCGCGCTGACGTCGTGTTTCTCGGCGATATCAGTTATTTCGGGCACGTCGAACACGTGCCCGCGGGCGAGCGGCGAGTAGGCGACGAGTTCGACGTCGTTCGCGTCGGCGTACTCACGGAGTTCTTCCTGCTGGAGAAGCGGGTGCATCTCCACCTGGTTCGCGAACGGTGCCTCGCCGAGGGCGTCGGTCGCGGCGTCGATGTGTTCGGGCTCGAAGTTCGAGACGCCGATGCGGTCGACCAGCCCGTCGTCGCGGAGCTCGGCGAACGCGGGCAGTGTCTCCGCGGGGTCGTACGCGCCGGCCGGCCAGTGGACGTACAGCAGGTCGACGTACTCGGTGCCGAGCTTCTCGAGGCTCTCGCGGGTGGACGCGACCACGTCCTCGGGTGCCAGCTGGTTGATCCACACCTTCGTCGCGAGGAACACGTCGTCGCGGTCGACGTCCGCGGTGGCGATCCCGTCGCCGACGGCGGCCTCGTTGCCGTATATCTGTGCGGTGTCGACGTGGCGGTAGCCTGTCTCCAACGCGGTCGTCACCGACGCGGCACACTGCGCGGGGTCTTCGTTCTCCCACGTACCGAGCCCGAGCACGGGCATTCCGCTGTGAGTCGGAACGTCGAAGGACTGCTGTCGCTGTGACATGGCCGATCGTACTCGCGTAACGGGAAAGTCGCTTGCGGTCGCGGCGGAACGGGACGGCGAGCGCGGTGTCGTCTCCGAGCGCGGCGTCTCTGCCGAGCCTCGGGCGCTTCGGCGCTACTCGTCGTCCAGCAACGCTCGCGAGGAGTTCGTCACGACCAGCAGGCTGGACGCGCCCATCGCGACCGCGGCGAAGAGTGGATTCAAGAGCCCGGTCACCGCGAGCGGGATGGCCACCGCGTTGTAGCAGAACGCCCAGCCGATGTTCCCCTTCACCCGGCGGCCGGCCGCCCGCGACAGCTCGAAGACGGTCGCGACCGAGCCGAGGTCGTCGTCGACGATAGCCACGTCGGCCGCGTCGGCCGCCATCGCCGTGCCGCCGCCGAGCGCGACCCCGAGGTCCGCGGCGGCGAGCGCCGGCGCGTCGTTGGTCCCGTCGCCGACCATCACCGTGAGGCCGCTCGCTTTCAGCCGCGTGATCGTCTGGGCCTTCCCCTCGGGCGGGACGCCGGCGAACACGGAGGTGACCGCGTCGTGCTCGCGGAAGACCGTCGCCGCGCGCTCGTCGTCGCCCGTCAGGACGACCACGTCGACGCCGGACTCGTCCAGCGCGGTCACCGTCTCCTCCCACCCCTCGCGCAGTTCGTCCCCGACCACGACGACGCCCTCGGCGGCCCCGTCGCGACCCACGGCGACGGGGACGCGCCCCACGTCGCGCGCCTCGGCGACCGCGTCCCGAATCGCGTCGGGGACGGTCCAGCCGCGCTCGTCGAACAGGGTGGGGTGCCCCACGACAAGCTCGTGACCGTCGACGACGCCCGAGACCCCGCGGGCGTGACTCTCGAAGTCGGTGACAGCGAGCGCGTCGTCCGCGGCTCCCTCGGCCTTCAGGTCGGACTCCTCGGAAGCCGCCGATTCGGTCGTCCCGCCGTCAGCGACCGCGGTGGGGGCGGGCGATGAGCCGGCGTCGCCCCGGGGATCCCCCCCTGCCCGCGCGGCGGCGATGGCACGACCGACCGGGTGCGCCGAGCGCTCCTCCAGGGCGGCGGCGAGTCGGAGGAGATCGTCGTCGACGTCGGCCGAGACGACCTCCATCTCGCCGGTCGTGAGCGTCCCCGTCTTGTCGAATACGACCGTCTTCGCGTCGCGGACCCGCTCGAACACCGTGTCGTCGAAGATCACGATGGAGCGTTCGAGCGCGTCGCGGATCCCCGCGGCGACTGCCAGCGGGGTCGCGAGCCCGAGCGCGCACGGACAGGAGACGATGAGCACCGTCAGCCCGACGAGCATCGCCTCCGTCACGCCGTTCCCGAGCGCGAGGTTGGCCGCGGCGGCGACGACGGCGAGCGCAAGGACGACCGGCACGAAGACGGTGGCGAGCCGGTCGGCGAGCTTCTGGACCCCGTGATTGCCGCTCTGGAGGTCCCAGACGAGCTCCGCCACGCGATCGAGGCTGGAGGTCGCGTCCGGCCCCACCGCGACCGTGAGCGACCCGTCCGCGACCACTGAGCCGCCGACCACGCCGTCGCCGGGCGTCTTCCTGACGGGCATCGACTCACCCGTGATGACCGACTCGTCGACCGCCGCGTCGCCCGCGACCGCCTCGCCGTCAACCGGGATGCGCTCGCCGGCCCGCACGAGCAGCAGATCGCCCGGTTCGAGCGCGTCGAGGGCGACCTCCTCCGTCTCGCCGGTCGCGGTCGGCTCCGGACCCGCCTTGGTCCCGCCGACGCTGGCCGCTCCGCCGTCGACGATCCGTCGGGCGCTGTCGACCTGCACCGCCGTGAGATCGGAGAGCAGCTCGGTCGCCCGCTTCTTGATCGAGTCCTCGTAGCTGTTGCCGACGGTGACGATCACGATGATCGCGATGGTCACGTCGTAGTAGATGGAGGGCGACTCGACGAAGATCACCGCCAGCGTGCTGTAGACGTAGGCGCTCACGGCCGCGATGGCGACGAGGAGGTCCATGTTCGGCGACCGCGTCTTCACGCTGACGTACGCTCCCCGCAGTATCGGCTTGCCGGTGAACAGCAGGACGATGGTCGTCAGGACCGCGATCACGATGAAGAAGTACGTCCCCGACGTCGACGACATCGCCTGGTTGAGGTACTCCAGCGTGCGCTCGTTGTAGAACGGGAACGCGAAGTACGTGGGGTAGATAATGACGATGTACTGCAGCATGACGGCCATCCCGACGAGCACGCCGGCCGCGACCCGCGCCGTCGCCATGTTGTCCGCCTGCCGCCGCGCGAAGGCGTCGTCGCGCGGGTACGCGCTGTACCCGAGCCCGCTGACCGCCTCCGAGAGGTCGTCGGTCGAGACCGAATCGGGGTCGTGGTCGATCCGGACGGTGTCCGTGACGTAACTGGCGCTCGCGGCGCTGACGCCCTCGGTCCGAGTCGCCACCGTCTCGATGAACGCCTCGCAGGTCGCGCAGTGCATCCCATCCACCTCGAGGAACGTCGCCTCGTGGCCCGCGGGAACCTCGTTTTGGGACTCGTCGCCCTCTCCGCCGTCGCCGCCGGCGTGACGCCGCTCTCGCACCGCTTCGGCGTCGACGTCGACGTCGCCGAGTGCCGCGTACACGTCCCGACAGCCGGGACAGCAGAACTCGTTGCCCGCGTCGTCGACCACGTCGACGCCGTCGGTCGAGAGCTCACAGAGGGTGCAGCCGGGGTCGCTCATTCTCACATCCCTCCCATCATGCCGGCGTCGAGCGGGTTCCAGAACGGGAGCCGCGGGTGCGGCACGTGGATCCCGATCGACATCAGCCCGTGCGCGAACAGCACGTAGCCGAGCGCCACGAAGACCACGCCGAGCAGCCGGTGGACCCGGCGCCGGTGAACGGCGTCGACGCTCTCTATTACGGTTCCGTAGAGGAACACCGCGGGCATCGTGCCGACGCCGAGCGCCGCGAGCGCGACCGCCCCGCTGACGGCCGAGCCGCTGGCGAACGCGTAGAGGTACGCCGGGTAGAGGATCGGGCAAGGGAGGAGTCCGTGGACCGCGCCGAGCCCCACGATACCGGGACCGTTCGCGAGCCGGTCGACGTGGCCGGTGAGCCAGCCGGTGACCCGTTCGAGTCCCGGGAGGTGGACGCCGCCGGTCGCGCCGCCGAGCGCGTATCGGACCCCAACGAGGATCACGGCCGCGCCCACGCCGAGGCCGACGACGCCGCGGACGAGCGTTGCGGCACCGGTCAGCGTCGCCGTCGTGACGAGGACGACCCCGCCGAGCGCGCCGAGCGCCGCGCCGATGACCGTGTAGCTGGTCGCTCGTCCGAGGTTGAACAGCGCGTGCTGGCGAACCTCGTACGTCGTGAGGTGACTCCCGCGCCGATCGGCGGTCGCGCCGGCGGTCGTGCCCCCGCCGTCGGTCCGGCCGTCCCCGTCGCGCATCCGGGAGGCGTACACCGTGACCAGCGGCCCGCACATGCCGATACAGTGGGCGCCGCCGAGCAGCCCGATGGCGAGGAACAGCAGGACGTCAGTTCCCAGCAGCGTCGAGACGTTCATGCGTGTCCGTTACCCCGAGTTGGCATCCCGGGCGGTAATGGGTTTCGTCGAGGGCGGCGTCGCGGCTGGAGTCGGCGTCGTCCCACGTCACTCCTCCACGAAGACGGTCGCGTACATCCCGCCCGTCTCGTGCGGGATGCAGACGTAGTCGTAGCGCCCGGCGACTTCGAAGGTGTGCGAGAACCGGTCTCCGGTCTCGAGGCCGCCGCCGAAGTCGGACTGCCAGGCCTCGCGGGCGGTCTCCTCGTCCTCGTAGCCGCCGGAGGCGAAGTAGTCGGCGGCGTCCGGAATCGCGCCCTCGTAGGCGGTCACCGTGTGTCTCCGCGAACTCGTGTTCTCCCAGACGACGGTGTCGCCGACGGACACAGTCAGTTCCGCGGGTCGGTACCCGGACGCGACCATCCCGACGTCGTAGCCGGGGTCCCCACCGACGCCGGCGCACCCGGCGAGAGACGCGGTCGCCCCGGTGCTCACTCCGGCCGCGCCGATCCGCCGGAGGAACCGTCTGCGGTGCATACCCGAATTCGGGGTTTCAGTCGTTTTAATATCGCGGTTCACCCCACCGCGTGAGAATCGGTTCCCCCTCCTCGCCGGCGACTCGAATCGACCTCGCGTCACGGGTCGTCGACCGCGTCGAACACCTGCCGCTGGGCCGCCACGAGTGCTCGACGAAACACGAGAGAACGCTACTGTACCGTCTCGTCGATGGCCGTGACGAACTCCTCGGCGCGTTGTGTTCCGACGAGAACTGCACGGCCGTTCGTCCGTTCGATCCAGACGCCTTGATTGCCACTGACGTTGTATGCGATTTTCCCGGGTGCCCATCGAATTCCCCAGCCGCCGAACTCACGAAGTGGCCGGTACCGTTTGGCCTCGTATCGTTCGATATCAGACCACAACACTCGACGGAACGACCAGTGGAGGGGCCACATTTTGACGTAGATGCCGTCGGTCCTCACTTCCGTCCGCAATCGAAGACTGTAGACGAATCCAGCGACCGCACCGACGACGACGAGTCCGCCCCACGAGATGGGCCCTAACACAAGCATGAGAAGCGTGATGCCACCGAGAAGTACCCAGATCCACGGCTGGCGAAACCGCTGTACTTCACGAAATACTGGGTCCGTCTCCATGAGTGAGTCGGTGGTCATTACGTCTGCTCGGATATGAGTTCTCCGGGCATCGAGAGACACTCGTCTCAGAGACCACCTGTCTTCCGCACGCAGTGCGTGTTCGGATCATTCGGATCAACGGAACTCAACGGAGCCGATGGCTTCGTTTCCGGAGTCACTCTCGAGCGCGATAGTTGCCGACACTGATGACTCTCTCTCCCATCCACACGAGCGGAAAACGAGCACGTGAGAGTCCCTCCCGGTGACACGAGTCGAATCGTGAGCGTCACGAAGAGCGGTCGGTTCGACCACGAACGCTCGCTTGATACGAGACTGGCCCATCACACGAAGTGATGAGCAACGCAGACCATCTCGAACAGTTCGCGGTCTCGGCTACAAGCGAGAGCGAGACGAAGACGGTTGTCGAGGCACGGGAGTTCGAATTCATCGTCGATGAGCCTCCGGCACTGGGCGGCTCGAACAGTGGTCCCAACCCCGTCGAGTACCTCATCGGCGCCTGGGCCGGCTGTCTCAATGTCGTCGTGCATACCGTTAGCGAAGAGCGTCAGATCGACCTCGACAGCGTCGACATCGAGATTCAAGGCGACCTCGATCCACGAAAGTTCCTCGGCGCCGCCGAAGACGTCCGAGCAGGTTACCAAGAAATCCAGGTGCAAATCGACGTTGAGTCGGATGCCGACGAGGAAACCTTAGAGGCGCTGAGAGCGGAGGTCGAGGAGCGGTGTCCTGTCGGGGACAACATTGGCAACCCGACGTCGACGAAGGTAGCCCTCGAATCAATCGAATAAGCCACTTGGCTCTGTCGACAGTCCTCGATACCGACCGTATTGGCGTGCTACATACAGAAGGCGGATATTCCGGGCACTGTGCTGACTCCGACGATCAGCTATGGAGGGTCGCGTATCCGGAACTCAGTTCGGGCGCTGCGGAATCTTGGGGATGAGCCAGGCGAGGAAGGCCCCCTGGCTTCGCGACTGGAGCCAGACGGTCCCTTCGCCGCTAAAGTGACAGACGAGTCCCTCGCCGCTGGTGAGAGTCGATTTGAGTCCACCGACGCGCTTGACAGTGAAATCGAGGCTGTCCTCGAAGGCGACGATGTGGCCCGTATCGATGACGAAGTCGTCGCGCTCGCTCAGATCCACGGCCTGGATGGCACCGTAACTCGAGATGAACAGCGGACCGCTCCCCTCCGCTTTCAGGAGGATCAGCCCCTCGCCGCCGAGGAACGACTTCGCACCGCCGAAATCCGAATCGATATCCAGGCTCGGATCACCGGCGATGTAGGAGCTAGACTGAACGTAGAGGGTCTCGTTGTCCAGTTCTCTGTGAACGATGTCGCCCGGGAGTACCGACGCGAACTGGATCTCGCCGGGGGCTCTCGCGTGGAAGGTGTTCTGGAAGAAACTCTCCCCACCGAGCGAGCGCGTGATGGATTTGAGGAATCCACCGGTGGCGTTCGTTTCCATGTCGATGCTGGTGTCGTGGCTGACCATCGCACCGGACTCCGCGCGGATGCTCTCTCCTTGGTCGAGTGTGACGGTCAAGAGTGAGAAGGACGGGTCGAAGGAGATTTCATGCTCCATATCACCTCGTTCGTGTCACTGATATTTAATTTATATTCGTACTTACGGTGAATGCTGAACTGAGAGACCCGTCTGCTGGGGGACTCGTGTGCCGAACGATTCAGCGAACGCTGGCCACGGTTCGAACCCGCTTTTTCGCGTTTCTCCGCCCGCTCGGTCGGCCGCCGGTCCGGCCGAGAGCAAAGCGCTAAACCCGCGGCCGCGGTGGAACGGGACATGAAGCAGGCCATCGTCGCCCGAACGGACATCGGCATGGGCGAAGGGAAACTCGCCGCGCAGGTCGCGCACGCGTCGCTGTCGGCGTACCAGGACGCCGGGCGGCGCGCCCGGAAGAAGTGGCAGGGCGAGGGACAGAAGAAGATCGTTTTAAAAGGAACGTCCGAGAGCCAGCTGTTCGAACTGGCCGACAAGGCCGAAAGGGAGGGGCTCCCGTACGCCATCGTTCGGGACGCGGGCCACACCCAGTTGGAGCCGGGGACCGTCACCGCGCTTGCGGTCGGGCCCGGCCGGGACGAGACCGTCGACCGTGTGACCGGCGACCTCTCACTCCTTTAAATGACCTCCGAACACGCCCTCCGCGAGGCGCACCCCACGGAGCGCGCGGTCGGCATCGAGTACTACGTCAGCGACGCCGACGGGATCGGCGGTCACCTCCGCGCGTCTCCCGACGACTTCCGCGTCCGCGAGTTGGAGGCGTTCGACGCGGAGCCGCTCGGGGCCGACCCGGGGAGCTACCCGGAGCTTGTCGTCCGCGTCACGCTGCGCGATTGGGACACAAACGACTTCGTGCGACGGATCTCCGACGCGCTACAGATCAGCCGTGAGCGCGTCTCGTGGGCCGGCACGAAGGACAAACGCGCCGTCACGACGCAGTTGTTCACGCTCCGCGAGATCGACCCTGAGGACCTCCCCACGATCCGCGGCGCCGAGATCGAACCGCTCGGGCGGGCGGGGCGGCGACTCTCGTTCGGCGACCTCGCCGGCAACGCCTTCGAGATCCGCGTCGCCGACGTGGTCGAGGAGGCCCCCGAGCGGGTCGCTGAGACGGTCCGCGATCTCCGGGCGTTCGCGGGCGGTGACGACGACGCCACCGACGCCACCGACGCCACCGACGCCACCGACGCTGACGAGGCTCCCATCGAGGCGACCGTCGGGGTTCCGAACTACTTCGGTCAGCAGCGCTTCGGCAGCCGGCGGCCCGTCACCCACGTCGTCGGGCTCGCAATCGCCCGGAACGACCCGCGCGAGGCGGTCCGGCTGTACGCGGGCAACCCCGCCGAGACGGAGCCGGACGACACTCGGGCCGCGCGCGACCGCGTCGACGCGGCGTTCGGAGTGAACACCGAGGGCGCTGACGGGGCGGACGTCGACGAACCCGAGCGCTCTGCCGCCGACGGCACCGGCGACGGCGATTGGGTCGACTGCCTGGACGCGATTCCCGGGAAGCTCAGGTTCGAGCGCTCGATGGTCCACCGACTCGCCGACCGCGACACCGACCCGGACGCTTCGGTCGACGACGAGGACTGGTGGCACGCGCTGGAGGCGGTGCCGTCCAACCTCCAGCGGCTGTTCGTCAACGCCGCGCAGTCGTTCCTCTTCAACCGGATCCTGAGCGAGCGACTCCGCCGGGGGCTCCCCTTCGACGCCCCCGTCGCCGGCGACGTTGTCTGTTTCGCCGACGGCGACGCTCCCGAAGAGCTGTACGCGCCGGACACGGACCGGCTCCAGTGGGTCGACGCCGACCGCGTCTCGGTCGTCTCGCGGCACTGCGAGCGCGGGCGGGCGTTCGTCACCGCCCCGCTCGTCGGCACCGAGACCGAACTCGGCGACGGCGAACCCGGCGAAATCGAGCGCGAAGTCCTCGCCGACGCCGGGATAGAGCCGGCCGACTTCGCGCTCCCCCGCGATTTCGACTCCGCGGGGACTCGGCGGGCGATTCTCCTGCGCACCGACCTCGACGCGTCGTTTGCGGACGGCGACCCCCGGTTATCGTTCGCGCTCCCGAGCGGGTCGTACGCGACCGTCCTGCTCCGGGAGTTCACGAAAAGCGGTCCGCTCGACCTGTGAGTGAAGCGTGACGCCCGCTTCGCGACCCGTCGACCACCGTTCGATCCACGTTTATGGTATAAATCGGTTGTTTGAACGGGTAGATCACCACGATACTGCGTTTCGTTCCGAGCCGTTTTTGTGCGGGAGCCGTCAATCGGGGCCATGACCCGGATCGTCGTCATCGACCTCCACGGCCAGTTCACGCACCTCGAGCGGCGGGCGCTCCGCGACATCGGCGTCGACACCGAAATCGTCTCCGCGGACACGCCGGCCGACGAGGTCGAGGCCGACGGCATCGTCCTCTCCGGCGGTCCCGACATGGACCGTGTCGGCAACGCCCCCGACTACCTCGAACTCGACATTCCCGTGCTCGGTATCTGCCTCGGCATGCAACTGATCGCGACCGAACTCGGCGGTGAGGTCGGCGGAGGCGACTACGGCGGGTACGCCGACGTGGACGTGGATATCGTCGACGACGAGGACCCACTCGTCGGGTCGCTCGCGCCCAAGACCCGCGTCTGGGCCTCTCACGCCGACGAAGTGACGGCGCTTCCGCCGGGGTTCACCCGATCTGCGACCTCCGACGTCTGTGACATCGAGGCGATGTCGAACCCCGACGCGGGGCTGTACGGCGTCCAGTGGCACCCGGAGGTCGCCCACACCGAGCGCGGTCAAGAGGTCTTCGAGAACTTCCTCGCAATCTGCGAGTCGGCGTAGCGCCCGTCTCGCGCTCCCGACCGCCGCTCACTCTTCTATCCGCGCTGTCAACACCGGTACCTCGCTGTGTCTCACGACCCGCTCGGCGACCGATCCGGCCGCGAGGAACCGACCGACGCCGGTCCGGCCGTGGGTCCCCATCACGACGAGGTCGGCGTCGTACTCCGCCACCGCGTCGATGATCTCTTCGTGCGGGCGACCGCGCCGTAAGTGCTTCTCGACGGGGAGCCCGCGCTCCGCGGCCGTGTCGGCGACGGCGTCGAGCGCGCGTTCGCCGCGCTCCTCCTCGCCTTCCACGACCATGTCCCACGCGTCGGCGCCCGCGATGGTTTCGTCGACGACGAACAGCGCGTGAAGCCGCGCGTCCGCGAGTTCGCCGATGTAACACGCGTGTTCGACCGCGGTGTCGCTTCCGGGGCTTCCGTCTATCGGGCAGAGAATCTCATCGTACATCACGAGGGCGTCTCGAAAGTCGCCTCAGAGCCGATACCGGCGGACGTGCTCGGTCCCGCAGCTCGGACACTCCCGACGGTACTCGACGGTCGCGCCCGAGGTGGCCGCCTCCCACTCGCACGCGTCGTCGACGAAGCCGCACGCCTCGCAGGTGTACGCGCGCTCATCCAACCGCGCGCGGAGCCGTTCGAATGCCGACCTGCCGCCGTGGCTCAGTGACATGCGGTAGCAGTTCACATGGGCGGGATTAATAGTTATCGGTGGTCGGAGTCTGATTTCTCGGCCGCAGAAAACGGGAAACGCCGGCCGCTTACTCCGCGAACAGCTCGTCGACCGCCTCGCCGGCGGCCTCGGCCGCCTCGCGGGCGACCGCGTCGGGGTCGGGGTCGTCCGGGGCGTTCAAGTAGACGTCGACGTCGAGCACGCCCTCCTCGAACGTCACCGTGACGTCGAGGTCGGTCACCGCCGACTGGTCGTAGTGGGCGAAGACGACTCCCTCCGCGGCCTCGGCCGCGGTGCGAACCACTTCTTCGTCCGTCGGTTCGTCGCTCATCGACCGCTTACGCGCCGCCCGCGCCCGGACCGCCCGGGCCCATCGGACCGCCGCCGGCGCCGCCCTGGAGCATCTGCTGGAGCTCGCCCTGCAGGTCGTCGAACTGCTCTTCCACGCGGTCCTCCTGCTTCTGGAGCTGCTCGACGCGGACCTCGAGCGAGTCGACCTTGTTCTCGAGGTCGTCGTAGGCGGACTCGTAGTCCGTCTCGACGAGGATCTCGCCGATCTCGCGGTACATTCCGGCGTCCTCGTCGATGTCTTCGAGGGCGTCGAGCGCGGTCTTCGACTCGTTGAGCGCGGACTGCGCCTGCTCCTTCTGCTCGGCGACCTGCTGTGCGGTCTCCTGCAGTTCCTGAAGCTCCTCGATCTTCTCTTGTGCCTCGGGCGGCATGTTCCCTTGCATAGGCGAAACGAGGCGACCCGGACAGAAAAACCCCCGTCTTCTCCCTCGTCGTCGGGAAAGCCCGACGGAGGGCGCATACGGGCAAAAATCGGCCGATACTCGAATCGGATCGCCGGCTGCCCGCGACCGAACGGGGCGACGGTTTGCGTCGCGACCGCTCGGGGGTCAGTCGCGCTCGTCGTCACCGGCTCCCGACGCGCTCCGCGACCTCGACGAGCCGGGACCAACTGTTGATCCCGGCGCGGAGGGCGACGAGGTCGTCGGCTTCGACTCGCACCCGTACGGCGTCGCCATCGCGTGAGACGGTCGCGGCCGAGCGCGCGTCGTCGATTTCGCCGACCTCGGGCGCGAGCGCGTCCGCGACGAGCCGTGCGCGCCGCTCCGAGTGGTAGGTGAACGAGAGGACCGTCTCGTGTGCGCGGGACGCCATCACGGTCGGTTGGGACCGAACGGCTACTCGACGTTCACTTCCTTCACGTCGCCGCCGCGCTCCTTCAGGAGGACGCGGTGGCCGCAGTACGGGCAGCGCACGCCGCCGTACTCGTCGAGGGTGACGTCGCGCTTACAGCGGGAGCACTTGTAGCTCATCGTCCTACTCCTCGTCGGCGAGCGCGGCGCGGATGGAGCGGCGGACGGTGCGGCCGCCCGGCGTCTCGGGTCGGTACGCGCCGCCGGTGAACGTCTCGCCCGTCTCCTCGTTCACCCAAATGCCGGTGCCCTTGCGCGTAACGTCGTCACCGTCGACGGTGGCGTTGCGCATCTCCTCTTCGATGTCCTGGACCCGCTTGCGGGAGACCCGGCCATAGCGAGCGCCGAATCGGCCCGCACTACCGGTGCTTCGTGCCTTGTCCTCAGCCATAGTGAGTGCGTCTACCGCCAGCGCGGGTAAAAAGGCTACGAGTCGGGAGCGCCACCCGGTGCGCCGACGCGTGATGACCACGCACGCCCCACGCCGCCGCCGAACCTCACGAACGTTCACTCGTTCCCGACTCAATCGTGTGCCTTTTTGCGCCCCTACGCCGAACTCGGCGGTATGCGCAACGCAAAGATCGTCTGTACGATCGGTCCCGCGTCGGACGACCGGGACACGATCCGCGCCCTTGCCGATGCGGGGATGTCCGTCGTCCGGCTGAACGCCAGCCACGGGACGACGGCCCACCGCGAGAAAGTGATCAAGCGGGCCCGCGCGGTCGACGACGAGATAGCCGGCCCGCTCGCGGTGATGGTCGACCTGAAGGGACCGGAGGTCCGCACCGCCGACATCGAGGGCTCCGTCTTGCTCGAGACCGACTCCGAGGTGACGTTCGTCGAGGGTGACGACGCCACTCCCGAGCGGGTGGGGCTCACCCACTCCATCGCGGCCGCGGGCCCCGGAGACACGATCCTCCTCGACGACGGCCGGATCGAGTGTCGCGTCGAGCGCGTGGACGGCGAGTCGGTCGTCGCCACCGTCGTCTCCGGCGGGAAACTCAGCTCGCGGAAGGGGGTCAACCTCCCCGGCGTCGCCATCGACGTCGACCTGATAACTCCCGAAGACGAGGACGAACTGGACCTCGCCGTCCGGGCGAACGCGGACTTCGTCGCGGCCTCCTTCGTCCGCAACGCGGACGACGTCTACGAGATCGCCGACGAACTGGAGGAGCGCGGCGGCGACGACATCCCCGTCGTCGCAAAGATCGAACGGGCCGGCGCCGTCGAGAACCTCGAGGGCATCGTGGACGCGGCCGACGGCGTGATGGTCGCGCGCGGTGACCTCGGCGTGGAGTGTCCGCTGGAGGACGTGCCCGTCATCCAGAAACGGATCATCCGGACCTGCATGAACGTGGGCGTCCCCGTCATCACCGCGACGGAGATGCTCGACTCGATGGTCCACTCGCGTCGCCCCACCCGTGCCGAGGCCTCGGACGTCGCCAACGCGGTCCTCGACGGCACCGACGCGGTGATGCTCTCCGGCGAGACCGCGATCGGCGACGACCCCGTCAACGTCGTGGAGACGATGGACCGGATCGTCCGAGAGATCGAGTCCAGTGACGAGTACGCGGAGACGCGCGAGCAGCGCGTCCCGGCCGCCGCAGCAGGCTCGCGCACCGAGGCGCTCGCGCGCTCGGCCCGCTACCTCGCCCGCGACATCGGCGCGTCCACCGTGGTCGCGGTGTCGGAGTCAGGGTTCACGGCCCGGAAGACGGCGATGTTCCGCCCCGGCGTCCCCGTGGTCGCGACGACGCCCGACGACCGGATTCGGCGACAGCTCGCCCTCTCGTGGGGCGTGCGCCCCGTACTGACGGAGTACGCCCACGACATGGAGTCGATCCTCGATAACGCGGTCGACGCCGCGCTCGACACGGGCGGCGCCTCCTCCGGCGACACCCTCGTCGTGCTCTCTGGGATGCTAACCGAGTTCGAGGGGACGAACACCACCAACACGCTGAAGGTCCACGTCGCGGCCGAGACGCTCGTGACCGGGAAAGCGACCGTCGCCGGGCACATCGCCGCGCCCGTTCACCGGACCGACGACGGCGACCTGAGTGCGGTCCCGGAGGGGTCTATCGTCGCGCTCGGCCCCGAATTCGCCGGCGAGTTCTCGGGCGACCTCGACGCGATCGCCGGGATCATCGACGCACGCGAAGGGATGACCGGCTACCCCGCCGTCGTCGCTCGCGAACTCGGTGTGCCGATGGTCTCCGGCGCGACGCTCCCCGAGAACGTCGCCGACGGGACCGTGATCACGCTCGACGGCGAGCGCGGTATCGTCTACGACGGCGACGTGATCGCGGCGGCGCGCGAGCGGTAGTCGGGCGCACGAATCGGCGGCGACTCCGGGTCGCCGCGCTCTCTTTCTCCACCCGCCAATCATTTACCGACGACATGCCTATCGAACACATGCGCAGCGAGGACGACGCCGACGGCAACACGCGGAGCCGGGCGAACAAGACCCGGACCACCGGCGACGAGGACGAACGCCAGTGGCGGTTCGCCGTCGACGACGTCGGACCGGGCGGCGTCACGGAGAATACCCACACGCCCGAGGACGAGCCGATCGAGCCCGGATCGATCGACCCCGTGAACGCCGCCTTCGTCGCGCTCGGCGTCGCAATCACGGTCGGCGTGCTGCTGTTCGGCTTTTAAACCACCGCCGGTTCGGCCGCCTCGCCGCCCGCCCCCCGCACCGCTGCCCGTACAACCACTTATACTGCCGCAGCCGTACGTCCCGACATGGATCTGCTCTCGGGGTTCGGAGCGCTCCTCCAATCCGGAGTTCTCGGACCGGACACGCTCCCCCTCCTGCTGTTGACGGCCGGCCTGCTGCTCTCGATGGCGGAGGCGCTCGCTCCGGGCGCGAACTTCATCGTCGTCGGCATCGCGCTGATCGGTGCCGGGCTCGGCGGCCTCCTGTTAGCGTCGCTCGGCCTCGCCGGTGTGACCCTCACCATCGTCATGGCGCTGCTGACGCTCGTCTTCGGCGCGGCCGCGTTCTACGGCTACCACGAGTTCGACCTCTACGGCGGGAAGGGGCAACAACAGACCAGCGACAGCAGTTCGCTGCGGGGAAAGACCGGCACCGTCACCGAGACGGTGACGACCGGCGGCGGTGAGGTGAAACTCTCCGGCGGCGGGTTCAACCCGTACTACTCCGCACGCTCGATGGAGGGCGCCATCGAGGAGGGCGAGGAGGTGATGGTCGTCGACCCCGGCGGCGGAAACGTCGTCACCGTGGAGTCGATGGGATACGTCGAGGACGACATCGACAGGGAGCTCGCGGCGGACCGCGCCCGGAAGGAGTCCGAAGGGGTCTCTCGCGAAGAAGCTCAGGAACGCGATGCCGAGGGCGAGACCGAACGCGGGTGACGCTCCGTTGTCCGTTCGTCGCCGGCGGCGTGGATGTCCGGGGCCCCGGTGAGGAGCCCGCCGTCGCATTCGGGAGTTTTTAAGCCGCGCGCGCTCCGTTTCCCGACATGATCCTGTCGGACGCGGACATCCTCGACCGGCTCGCGGACGGGGACCTCGTGGTCGAGCCGCTCGGTGACGTCGATCAGCAAGTCCAGCCCGCAAGTGTCGACCTGCGCCTCGGCGAGCGTTTCCTGGAGTTCCAGCGCACCAACATTCCCTGTATTCACCCGACCGAGGCCGACGAGGTCGGCGAGTACGTCACGGAGACGACCGTCGCGGAGGGCGACGAGTTCATCCTCCACCCCGGCGACTTCGTGCTCGGCACGACGACCGAGCGCGTCGAGATACCGGACGACCTCGTCGCGCACGTCGAAGGGCGCTCGTCGCTCGGGCGCCTCGCAATCGTCGTCCACGCCACCGCGGGGCTCTGCGACCCCGGATATAAGGGACAGATCACGCTCGAACTGTCGAACCTCGGCACTGCGCCCGTCGCGCTCACGCCGGGGATGCGCGTCTCACAGCTCACGTTCACCGAACTGAAATCCCCCGCAGACCGCCCGTACGGCGCGGAGCGCGGGTCGAAGTACCAAGACCAAGACGGGCCGCAGGCGTCCCGTATCGGCGACGATCCGGAGTTTGACGACGACCGCGGAAGCCACAATCCCTCGGCCGCCGACGCGGACGGAGCGGGAGAGGACCGCGCATGAGGTTCGTCGAGGAAGTCGTCGTCGACGAGTTCCTCCCGACGGTCCGTTCGATGCTCGCGGAGGACCTCCGCGACCGCGGCTTCACACAGCGGGAGGTCGCTGACGCCCTCGGAATCTCCCAGTCGGCCGTCTCGAAGTACGCCCACGGCGACGTGGCGCGCCACGAGCGGGTCGTCGGCGACGAGCGCGTCCGCGAACTGGTCGACCGCGTGGGAGAGGGGCTCGCCACCGGCGATCTGAGCCCCGTCGCCGCGCTCGTCGAGATCGAGGTGCTGATCCGGCAGTTGGAGGAGGGCGACCTTCTCGCGGAGCTCCACGAGGAGGCGATGCCCGCGCTCGCCGAGGCCGACGTGGAGTTCTCGGTTCACGACCCGGACAGCGGACTCCGCGAGCGCGAGCGCGTCCTCGGATCGGTGCGTCGCGGGCTCCGCACCCTGACGAACGCCTCCGGGTTCGCCGCGCTCATTCCGAACGTCGGCGCCAACGTCGCCGAGTGCCTCGACGGTGCCCGAACGATCGACGACGTCGCCGCGGTCCCCGGTCGCCTCGTCGACGTGAAGGGCCGCGCGATGGTCCCCGGCGAGCCCGAATTCGGCGTGAGCGAGCACGTCGCGACGGTCCTCCTCGCCGCCCGCGAGGCGGGGTCGCTCGCTCGCGGCGCGGTGAACGTCCGGTACGACCCCGCCATCGTCGAAACGCTCGCCGAGTCGCACCCGACCGTCGAGTTCGACGCCGAACGCCCGACGCGCGACGCAATCGCCGACGCGGTCGCCGATGCGGAGCCGACCGACACGCTCGTCCTCTACCAGACCGGCGCGGTCGGCATCGAGCCGATCGTGTACGTGCTCGCCCCGACGGCGTCGGAGGCGGCCGCGATCGTCCGCGATATCGTGTAGCGAGACGCGACACGTCACTCGTCGAGGTCGCTCACGAAGCCGCCCACACCCCCGCTATCCGTGCCTGGTATTCATTACCGTACCGCCCCAAGATCACGTATGAAAGGCACAGACGCGGTTCAGATGGCGGACGACGAGCGCGACGAGTTCCTCGGACGGTCGGGAACGGGCGTCCTCTCCCTGTCGACGGCCGGCGACGATCCCCCCCACTCGGTCCCGGTGTCGTACGGATACGACCCGGTCGAGGAGACGTTCTATTTCCGCCTCGCCGTGGGCGAAGGGAGCGGAAAGGCGAATCCAACCGATCGCGGCGTCACGTTCGTCACCTACGGGGAACGCGACGGGCGATGGAAGAGCGTGGTGGCGAGCGGTCGGTTGGTGTCGACCACCGACGACGCCCTCTCCACGGAGTCGCTCGCCGGGCTCGAACGCACTGACCAGATACCGATAGTCGACGTCTTCGGCCAGCCGACGAGCCAAATCCAGTTCGAGTTCTACCGGCTCGATCCGGACCGACTCACCAGCCGCGTCGAACGGCCGATGGGCCCCTGAGCGGTCCCTGCCGAGACCGTCGCCGGGCGGTCGCACGCCTCCCGTTCCAGCGGCCGGTATCGACTGTCCGCCGGCGTGGCTGACCCCTCTCGCTCGCACCCGAAAACCAGCGGGCTTTAGGTCCGTATCCACGACAACTCGATACACGCACCACATGAGCCACGAGGACTTCCCCACGGACGACCCGGCCGTGGTGACCTGTGGACTGCCGTACGCCAACGGCGACCTCCACATCGGTCACCTGCGCACCTACGTCGGCGGCGACGTGTACAGACGCGCGCTCGAGCGACTCGGCCAGGAGACCGCGTTCGTCTCCGGTTCGGACATGCACGGGACGCCCGTCGCGGTCAACGCCGAGCAGGAGGGCGTCTCCCCCGAGGCGTTCGCGCTGGACTGGCACGAGCGCTACGCCGAGACGTTCCCGAAGTTCAACGTCGAGTTCGACAACTACGGCCACACCCACGACGAGACGAACACCGCGGTCACCCAGGACCTCGTCGCTGACTTGGAAGACGCGGGCCACGTCTACGAGAAGGAGATCATGGTCGCGTACGACCCCGTCGACGACCAGTATCTCCCCGACCGCTACGTCGAGGGCACGTGTCCGTACTGCGGCGCGCACGCCCGCGGCGACGAGTGCGACGAAGGGTGTCAGCGCCACCTCGAACCCGGCGAGGTCGAGGACCCCGTGTCGACGATCACCGGCAACCCCGCCGAGTACCGCGAGCGCACCCACAAGTTCTTCGCGGTCTCCGCGTTCTCGGAGTACCTCTCCGGCTTCCTCGACCGACTGGAGGGCACCTCGAACGCCCGGAACCAGCCCCGCGAGTGGATCGAGCAGGGGCTTCAGGACTGGTGTATCACCCGAGACATGGACTGGGGGATCGACTACCCCGGCGAGAACCCGCAGGACCTCGTCTTGTACGTCTGGGTCGACGCGCCGATCGAGTACATCTCCTCGACGAAGCAGTACTCCGAGCGCGTCGGTGCCGACGCCTTCGACTGGGAGGCCGCGTGGAAGGAGGGCGCAAGCGACGACCACCCCGACGGCGGCGAAATCGTTCACGTGATCGGTCGCGACATCATCCAGCACCACACGATATTCTGGCCGGCGATGCTGGAGGCGACGGGCCACGCCGAACCGCGCGCGGTCATGGCGAGTGGCTTCGTCACGCTCGGTGGGAAGGGGTTCTCGACGAGCCGCGACCGCGCCGTCTGGGCCGACGAGTACCTCGATGAGGGGTTCCACCCGGACCCGCTGCGCTACTACCTCGCGACCAACGGCGGCTTCCAGCAGGACGTCGACTTCTCGTGGGAGAAGTTCCGCGACCGCGTCAACACCGAACTGGTGGGGACCGTCGGGAACTTCCTCTACCGCTCGCTCCTCTTCGCACATCGCAACTACGACGACGCGCCCATCGCGGACGCGACGAGCGACGAGGTCCGGGAGCGCATCGAGACGGCGATCACCGACGTCGAAGACGCGGTGAACGACTACTCCGTGCGCGCGCTCGGCGACGCCGTCACCGGGCTCGCCCGCTTCGGAAACGAGTACATCCAGCGAAACGAGCCGTGGAAACTCGTCGACGAGGAGCCCGACGAGGCCGCGCAGGTGATCCACGACTGCGTCGCGATCGCAAAGGCGATCGCGGTCCTCTTCGAGCCCATCGCCCCCGAGAAGTGCGAGCGCCTGTGGGGTCAGCTCGGCGAGGACGGCTCGGTCCACGAGGTCACCGTCGACGCCGCCCGCGAGGGGCCCACCGGGGACCTCGCGGAGCCGACCGAGCTGTTCGAGCAGATCGAAGACGAGCGCGTCGAGGGGCTGAACGAGAAGCTGGAGGAGCGGGTCGCCGAGGCGGAGGCGGCCGACGGAGACGACGAAGAGGGCGACGCAGCGGCCGACGAATCCGCGGACGACACCGACGACACCGACGACACCACCACCGACATGACCGATATCGAACCCATCAGCGACGACCGCATCAGCTTCGACGACTTCCAGGAACTGGACATCCGGATCGGTCGGATCGAGGACGCCGAGGGGATCGAGGGCGCCGACGACCTCCTGAAGCTCAGCGTCGACCTCGGCGTCGAGACCCGGACCATCGTCGCGGGGCTCAAACAGCTCCACGATGTCGACGACCTGCCCGGGACGAAGGTCGTCGTGCTCGCCAACATGGAGAAGGCGGAGCTGTTCGGCGTCGAGTCGAACGGGATGGTGCTCGCCGCGGGCGAGGAGGCCGACCTCCTCACCACCTACGCGGACGCCGGCCCGGGAACGAAGGTCAAGTGAGGCGGAAGTGACCGGGACGGAAGGTGAGATCGATGGCGTCCGCGATCGCGTGGGCGCCGTCATCAGCACCGGCGTTTCGGCGCTTCTCAAAGCGTTATCTGAGGCTCTGTTGAAATCCTATTGACTGCAACCAGTCAGAATGTGTTCCTTGTTGGGGCTTCCGACAGAGCCGGTTATTCCATAAAATTCGATCGATAATTCATAACTTAGATATGATTTATCATGTGCGGATATATGTATAATAAATTATAAGTGTTATGTGTCTTAGATGTTAAACGGTGGTAGTGTCACCCTCATCTTCCTCAATTACAGATTATGTTAGCAGGTCGTCGTCCGTTCTTCTCCTTGCCCCTTCACGCGAACCCCCCGACGACAGTGCTTGTACCGATCTGTTGACTCGCAATGCGCCTACAGAGACCAACGTATTGAGCGTCACTCTCTCGGCGTCTCCCGCAGAGCGACTGTCGGTCTGGCAGCGCGAAGCTGGCAGCGAACTTCCGGCACGGGCGACAATCGTCGACGCGAGACGAGATATGACGAAAGCCCAACTCCCAACCTCAGAAGCAGGGTCGATCTCCGTGCGTGGGGTTCGTGAGAATGCGGATCTCTACGACATCGGTCTCGCTATTGCCAGTCAACTCGGCGCGTGGGAGAACACCGACGAAACGACGGTCCTGTGTCTCCACTCAGTAACGGCGCTGCTTGCCGCCCACGACACCGAGCGAGTAATCAGTCTGATCACCTCCCTCAACGATCTCTGTGAGCGTCTCGGCGCGATCGCTCACCACCACGTCGATCCGGCTGAACACGACGAAGAGACAGTGACGACGCTTCGACCGCTGTACGATGCGGTGATCGAGCACACTCCGGACGATGGCTGGATCCCAACCGAGCACGAGAGAACGACGACGGCACCGACGTTCCGTTCGACGACGCCACCGCCGGGCGGAGCAGCGAAGACAGATCCGGATCGCCCCGAGACGGTGCCGATGCGGTACTCCTTCGATACAGTACTGGAACTGGTGTCGTCCCCACGCCGGCGCACACTGTTGTACAACCTGAAAAGCCAGCCGACCGGGGAGATTTCGCTTGATCAACTGGTTGAAAGAGTTCACAGTATCGATCGGTCACTGCCGATCCGCGATGCGCCGTCACGCGAGAAAGTTCGGATCGAGTTTGTCCATGTTCACATTCCGATGCTCCGAGAGGCCGGAATCATCCGGTACGACGCCGACTCAGAGATGATCCACTACACGGAGAATCAGGGGCTAGAGGCCTTTCTCCGATACATCGAAACGATCGAGTTAGGCTGACTGACGGTCTCAGAGCAGCCGCCAAGACGATAGCTGGACGAACCATCTTTCTCTGTACTGGCCGCGACCGGGGCGAATATGATAGCTGTTGAGTATTTTAACAGAGCCGTATCCGACCGGCGAGCGAATCGCGATCCGTCTCACGTCCCTCCTGCCCCGCTGGTTCGAGATTCTGTCCTTCGAGAAGCAACTCATCGCGTACGTGATCGCCGTCGATCCGATCGCCTTCGCGGCGGCTCTCCGCTTGCTCCCGCGATCGGCGTCGAGGCGCTGATAGACGGGCCGTACCGGCCCGTGGCCGCGATCTTCCCGCTGTCGCTGCTCGTGATGCGCGAGGCGAACCGGTAGTAAGCGGACAGAGCGGGCGTCGGCTCTGCGCCGTTTACGCGTCGAGCACTTCGATCAGGTTCCCCTCCGGGTCCCTGACGAACAGAATCGTCGTGCCGCTCTCGGTCGTCCGTGGTTCGCTCAGCGTCTCCACGTCGTCGTCGAGCCCTCGGTAGAACGCCGGCACGTCGTCGACGGAAAGGCCGAGATGGATCGCGCCCGGTCGGTTCAACACCGCGTCGTCGGTCTGTTCGCCCTCGGGATCGTACGCGACCAGTTCGACGACGGTCTCGTCGCCGTCGGCGACGAGGTGCGCGAAGTCGGCAGTCGCGTCCTCGACGGCGACGGCGTCCGCGAACGCCTCGCCGCCGACAGCGAACTCGGCCGAGACGCGCAGGTCAAACGTCTCGGTATAAAAGGCGACGGCGCGATCGAGGTCGGAGACGGTGACGCCGACGTGATGGGGAGTCGGATCTGACACGCGTCGACCGACGGCAGCCGATTTAAAAGTCGTGTCGGCCGGCGGGCGCGTCGACCGCGCCGCACCCTCTTCCGGCGACGCTCAGAGGAACGCGGCGAGGCCCACCGCGTCCGCGAGCGGGACGCCGGCGACGATTGAGCCGATCAGGTAGCCACCGATCGCGCCGCCGTTCAACAGCGGCAGTCCGGCGTGGGGGCGGCCTTCGATGACCCAACTCATCAGCACGAGAAGCCCGGCGAGGCTCCCGACCATCGCGAGCAGCGCGGGGAGATTGACGCCGACGAGCGGGACCGCGAGCCCGGCCGCGGGGGAGAACGTCGCCGCGCTCGCGATCAGGACGGTCGGGATCACGGCGTCGCCGAGCCCGATGAAAAACGCGTCGCGCTCCTCGATCGGGGTGGGATCGCCGACGTTGGTCTCCGAGTCGTCCGCCGCGTCACTCTCGTTGTCGTTCTCGACAGCGGTTCCGTCGTTCCCGTCGGACTCGCTCGTAGTGTCCTCGTCGCCGTCGAGAAGCGAGTACGACAGCGACAGCGGGATCACGAGGACCACGGGGATGTTCAGGTCCATCACCCCCTCGGCGAGTGACAGCATGTGTTCGGTGCCGTACACCGAGATGGCGTCGTAGACGGCGAGGAACACGAGGAGAACCAGCGCGGGGAGCAGCCCGAAGGAGATGCCGAACAGCCCGGCCGCACCGGCTCCCATCAACACCCCCGCGGTGTCGATCACGTACCACTCCGGGTAGACGAGCAGCCCGACGCCCACCGCGGCCGCCGGCACGGCCGCCGCCAGCGGCGACACCACCGCGGAGAAGACGTACCAGGAGAGCCACGCCGAGGTGCCGACGATGAGGAGCCGTATCGCGCCGTCGAAGTTGTACTTAAACGCCGCGAGCATCACGCCCGTCATGACGAGGATCGCGAGGACGTACACGACGCTGTTCGTCGGATCGTCCGGGTTCTCGACCGCTTGATAGCCACTCTCGGCGAACTCGGGGACCAGGGCTAGTGCGCCGAGTTGGACGGCGAGGAACAGGCCGACGACGAAGGCGACGCCGCGGTACTCGCGGGGGAACATTCGACCGACAGTTCGGAATCAGGGGGCTTCGTCCTTGCGCTTCGCCCCGCTCATCGAGAGGAGCGTCGCGTGCCGCAGAACGGGTTCGGGTACGATGTGGGAGCGGATTGGACCCGAACCGAGAGCCGACAGACGCTGAAAGCGAGTGCCCGGCCGAGCCGCCAGAAACCCGACTCGACGGCCGGTTTCGTCCACGGCGATTACGACCAGCCCGATGTACGGTAAGAAGCTACCGCTCGAATTATCGCAACCAGTACTTTACGGCCCCGGTAGGGTGCTCCGACCGCTCGATGCGACCGGTTCGTCGATGATGAGCGCACGTGAAGGAGAGCCGAGACGGTGCGACGGACCGGGGTGACGTCTGAGAACGGTGAGAGAACGCGGCAAAGGGAAGGGTGGACGAGGTGGACGGGAGGCGGGTGGGCGGCAGCCGGACAGCGGACCCCCAGGCTGTCGGCGTCGCCGCCCAAGCGGTCGGGACGGGCGCTTGTTGTTGTCGCCGAATCCAACGAGAAAAGCGTCGGACTTCGGCAATGACTCCTAATGGCTTCGTTGGTATAAACCAGACGGTCCGTGACGACGTCGCTCGGTCATGGGTGCCGCACGATCACGGGTGCCGCACGATCACGGGTGCCGCACGATCACAGAGGCCGTCGTCCCTCCGACGCGGCCGCCCCAACGACCGGTCAGCGCCGGTCTCGCAGCGCGGGGAACTCGTCGCGCACCGCCGCGACGCGCTCCGGATCGACCTCGGCCGTCACCGTCGTCGGCTCTTCCCCGGCGGACGCGAGCGTGGTTCCCCACGGGTCGTACACCGTCGTCCGTCCGCAGAGCGCGTCACCGTCGAACGCCCCGCTCCCGTTGACCGTCGCGACGTACGCGAGGTTCTCGATGGCCCGCGCCCGCCCGAGCGTCCGCCAGTGCTCCACGCGCGGATACGGCCACGCGCTCGGCACCAACACGCACTCGACGCCGGCCGAGACCATCTCGCGGAACTGCTCCGGGAAGCGGAGGTCGTAACACGTCGTGACGCCGACCCGCACGCCCGCCACGTCGACGACCGGGGTGGCCTCGCCGGGCACCATTCGGTCGGTCTCCTCGGAGCCGTACCCGAAGAGGTGGTGCTTCCGGTACACCAGTCGGCGCTCCCCGTTGCGGTCGAAGAGAACGGCCGTGTTCGCGAGCCCCTCCGCTGTCGGGACGTCGACCCCGTCTGCGGCCGAGGCCGCGAGGTCCTCGACGACGGTCCCCGCGAGCAGGGCGACGTCGGTGTCGGCCGCGACCGCCGCGAACCGCGACAGCCGGTCACCGGCGACGCTCTCCGCCGCGCGGGCGTACGAGTCGAACGCGAAGTACCCGACGTCGAACAGCTCCGGGAGGACCACCAGGTCCGCTCCGTCGGCGGCGGCCGCCCGGACTCGGTCGATCGCGCTCTCGACGTTGGCCGCCACGGCGCCGCCCTCGACTCCGAGTTGGACGCAGGCTATGTTCATGCGTTCGGGCCGAGCGAGGCGCGGAGTGCGTCTTCGAGGTTATCGAGCTCTGCGTCGAAGTTACGCTCGAAGAAGGACTCGACGCCGGGGAGGCGACCGTCGACGACGAACTCGTTGGCCAGCCGGCACCCTCCGTCGGTCTCGGTGATCTCGTGTTCTCCCGTCACGCGGAACGCCTTCGATTTCCCGACGAACTTCACTCGGTTCGGCGGGTCGCGCTCGACTTCTTCCGTCTCGACGGAGATTGTCGAACGGATTATCGGGATCGGAAGCGCGACGTGCCAGGTCGCGCGTCCCTCGCCGTGGACATCGAAGGTGTCGACCACGCTGATCGCTCCGGCGCGCTTCTCGGCGTCCGAGATGAACGCCCACACGTCCTCCGGTGGCGCGTCGAACTCGAACGTCCGGGATACTCGGACGGTCATACCTCGTTGTAGGTGCCGCGGGTGTTAAAAAGACGCGAGTTCGACGGCGGTGGACTCAGCCTTGGGGGGTCACTCGCCACGTCGTCGAGCGGGCCCGCCCCCACTTCTCGATGTCGACGTCGTCGGACTTCTCTGCGAGTCGAGGGAGCCGCGATCCGACCTGCTTGGCCGTGAGGCCGATGGCCTCGGCAATCGTCTTCGAGCGGACGTACCGCTCGCCACGGGTGACGCTGTCCGTGAGGTACGCGAGGATACGCTGCTCTTCCTCGGTGTACTCGCTCATGCCGAGAACGTAAGCGTCTGACGTCCTTAACGGTTTCTCGTCTGACGCTCGCTCAGTCGAACACCTGCACGGCGACGACCGCGCAGAGGCCGAAGACCAGCGCCGCCGCGAAGCCCCACGCGCGGCCGATCTGCGACGGGTACCCGATCATCAGCGCCGCGCCGACGAGCGCGACGGCCCCCAGCGCGAGCGCCACACCGATCTCCATGTCGGACTCGATAGATCCCTCAGTCATACCTGTCGCTTCGCGGGCGACCACTTAGTTCATGCGAAGGGCGCGACGACAGTTCGGCTCACAAAACCGCCGCGATCAGATAATCTCGACGTGCTCGGACTCCTCGTTGAGCGCGAGGTTCGCGGCGATCTCGGCGTTCCGCATCGCGTACTCGGCGGTGTGCTGGAGGCTGACGAGCACTTCGCGAGTCATCAGCAGGGTGTCGTTGTCGAGGTCGCTCGGTAGCTCGCCGAGGATCTCCTGTTCGCGGTCCTCCAGCCGGGCGAACATGTCGCGGCACTCGACGGTGAGGTCGTAGTCGCGTTCGACGACGGCCCTGACCGCCAGTGCGGTCAGGTCGTCCACCTGATCGGTGAACTCGCGGATCTGGCGCATCGTCGCGCTGTCGACGTCGAGAGTGTGGCCGTCGGCCTCCATCACGATGTCGGCGATGTCCTCCGCGTTGTCGGCAGTGAGCTCCAGGTTCTTCGCCACGGAGCGGTAGCCGATGAGGGGGAACCCCTCTTCCAAGCCGACCGCGCGGGCGAGGTTCGGGTTCTGGTACGCCGTGAAGATGAGCCGGAGCAGGAGGACGAATATCTTGTTCGCCTGTCGCTCTCGGTTGAGCGCGCGCTGCGCGAGGTCCGGGTTGCCGTGGGCGAGCGCCTTCACGGCCTCGCCGCGCATCGTCGACCCCGTGTTCTCCAGCCGTTCGAGCAGGTTGTCGAGGGTGAAATCCTCCGGGTCGACCGAACAGCGGATGGAGATGTCTTCCGGCGTCTCCTCGATGACGCCGAGCCCCATCAGCTGCGTCTCCGCTTTATATACGGCGTTGATGTGTTCGCTGTCGAGCGTCCCCTCGCTTCGGACGTGGATCACGCGCCGCCCGAGCACGTACTGCGCGACGATAGCCCGCTCCAGCGACCTGGCGTCGAGTCCGTCGGCGTTGATGACCGCCTCCGACTCCTCCGTGCTCACCGACTCCGGGAGCACCGTGAGCGTCCCCTTTCCGCCCATCCGCAAGGAGACTTCGTCGCCCTTGTTGACGCCGTGTTCCTGTGCCCACTCGGCCGGGAGCGTCATCGCCAGCGTCGACGGACCCAACCGCTGAACCTTCCGCGTTTCCATGCCGTAGGATACCGCGGGATACACCTTAACCTTGTTCCTATGGTGATTATATGCTTCGTCGAATATACAAGGGATTGTGTTGCGTGGTAGGACACGTATCTTCGGTGGCGCCTCCACAGTAAGCCGCCCTCGGATACCGATCGGCGGCCGATCGGTTGTCATGACCGATCGGGTACTCGTCGACGCGTGTTGTCACACCGCTTCGAACGACCGCAGGATGGCCATGAGCGCGCTGGCAAGCTCCTCGAACCGGTCCATCTCCATCGAGTCGGTCGTTACCCACACGCCGTGGTCTCCGGCGATGACCCGTGTGAGGTACCCGTTCTCGAACACGCGAACGGTGAACTGGTAGTCGCCGAGCTGCGTGTCGGCGTACAGCGACTGCGAGTGGAACCCCTGCCGCTCATTCTCTGCGAATCCGACCAGATCGGCGGTCCGGCTTAGGTCGCTGCGGAGGTACAACTGTGTGACGTCATCCTCCGTGAAGTACGTGAGGCTTCGGAGTTCGTCGCCGATCGCCGTCCGAGACGCGCTGAGTAGTTCGTCGACATGAGAGTCGGGTGGCTTCGACATATGTCCATTATCTATGGTCGGATACATGAGCGTGTGGGTGGCCGCAGGACCGACGACATGTCGACAGGTCGAGTTGAACTCTCCGTCGGCAGGGTCGACAATCCGGACCATCCTCCCCGACCGCGAGTGTCGGTTGCGCCGACGCCCATTCGCTCCGTTCCGCCGCGCCAGAAGGGCAGAGTTTAGGGACTCCCCCGCCGTCGACCCGCCATGAGCGACTACGACGACGTCTGCGTCCTGCTGCCCACGATGGACGAAGTCGAGACGGTCGCAGACGTCGTCGATGCCTTCCGCGACGCCGGTATCGAGGACGTCCTGGTTATCGACGGCGGCTCTACCGACGGGACACGGGCGGCCGCTCGCGATGCCGGCGCCCGCGTGGTCGAGCAGTCGGGGCGAGGGAAGGGACAGGCCGTTCGCGAGGCAGTGCGCGACCACATCGACGCCTCCTACATCTTGATGGCGGACGCCGACGCGACGTACGACGCGGCGGACGCCGACGCGATGCTCGATCCCCTGCTGGCCGGCGAGGTCGACCACGTCATCGGGAATCGGTTCGCCGACATGCGCCCGGGGGCAATGACTCGTCTGAACCGGGCCGGGAACCGCATCATCAATCTCGCGTTCCACACGATCCACGGCGAGAGGTACAGAGACATTCTCTCGGGGTACCGTGCGTTCACCCGTGAGTCGTTCCTCAAGCTTCACCTCACCGCCGACGGCTTCGGTGTCGAGACGGAGATGGCCGTCGAGTGCGTGAAAAATCAGGTGCCGGTCGCGGTCGTTCCGATCACGTACCGCGAGCGCCCCGGCGGCTCGGCGACGAACCTCCACCCGATCCGCGACGGCGGCGTGATCTTCCTCGAACTGTACCGCAAGGCGAAGACGAACAACCCGCTGTTCTACTTCGGTAGCCTCGGTGCGGTGTCGACGGCGGCCGGCGGGGTCATGACCGCGTACGTCCTCTACGAGTGGTTCGCGTTCCGCGTGACTCACGAAGTCATTGCCATCGGCGCCGTCGGGGCGGCGATCCTCGGCATCCAACTCCTAATATTCGGCGTGCTCGCGGACATGATCCTCTCGCTGCACCGCGAGCAGGAGGCGCGGCTTGAGCGAGCGTTCGAAGACGACAACGCGGCGGGGAGCGAGGAAGCGGCGAGGAGCGAGGACGCGGCGAGGAGCGAGGACGCTGCGGGGAGTGGAAACACGGAGACGCTCCGCGGCTCGGCCGACGGCGACGACTGAGCGCTCGAAGCGAGCCGCTCCGGCGACAGCCCGCTTCTATCCGTTGATCGGAGCACATCGTTTATGTCGGTACGCGGAGAGCAACGACTATGGACGAAAAGCGGTTCGTCATCGCCCTCTTCGGTCTCGCAGTGGCGCTTGTCGTCGGGTTCATCGGCTATCGGTTCATCGCCCCGCTCACGGTCGCGGTGTTCCTCTACTACTCCACCCGCCGGCTCTTCTACCGGCTCGATCGATTTCACCTCCCCGCCAGCGTCCGCGCCGCCGTCTCCCTCTCACTCATTGGAATCCCGCTGATCGCCCTCCTCGGGTACACGGTGCTGTTGGTGCTGATCGAGGCGCGACGGTTCATCGGGCAATATCCGGTCGCCGAGACGATCGGCGCGGAAAACTCCTGGGTCGGCGACTTGGCCGAGCTTTCGAACCCCACCCTCGACGGGCTCGTCGCCGCGTACCGTTCCGGGCAGCTCGACCCACTTATCGAGTTCGTCTCCGAGCAGGCGCCGCTGTTGGCGAGCACGCTCTCCGGGCTCGTGCTCAACCTCCTTATCGTCGTCGTCGTCACGTACTACCTGCTGCTGGACGGCTCGAAATTCCACGGGTGGCTGCTCACGTTCGACGACGACGCGATGGTCCGGCAGTACCTCGAGACCGCCGACGCCGAACTGGAGGCGGTGCTGTACGGGAACCTGCTCAACGTCATCGCCATCTCCATCATCGCGGTCGTCACGTACACCGCGTACAACGTGGTCGCGCCCGCACCGGTCGAGGTCCCGTATCCGGCACTCGCTGGCGCGCTCACCGGGATCGCGAGCTTGATACCGGTGATCGGGATGAAGATCGTGTACATCCCGCTGGCAGCCGTGAGCTCCGTGCCGACCATCCTCGGCGACGACCTCGCGCTGCTCGTCTACGTCGCCGGCTTCCTCGTCGTCGCCGCGGTCGTCGTCGACACGATCCCCGATCTCGTGCTCAGGCCGTACTTCAGCGGGAAGACGACCCACGTCGGACTGCTCATGCTCGCGTACATCTTCGGGCCCGTCGTCTTCGGTTTCCACGGGCTGTTCCTCGCGCCGATCGTCCTGGTGTTGGCGCTCACGTTCGCTGACACGGCGCTGATCCAACTGCTCGGCGGCGACTCGGACGAGATCGGCGACGACAGGGGTTCCGTAACGGTCGATCGCGGACAGCGGCGGCTCGACGAGTTCTGACCGACGGTGGCTCCGGGCGCGCGGCGAGCCGAAGAGATAAGCCCCCGCTGACCGACCGAGGTGACGTATGCGAATTCACGTCATCGGTCTGGGCGGCGCCGGTGGCCGGATCGCCGACCGGCTCGCGACCGACCACGGCGACAACCGGTTCCTGCAGGGGATCAACGCGTTCGATACGGACGCGGCGGCCCTCGGAGAGCTTCGGTCGCTCGACGAGTCGCGCCGGTACCGCTTCGGCGACGCGGCCGACGGCGACGGCCTCGCCGGCGACCTCCACGCGGGCCGGCGGCTCGGCGGCGCCCACGCCAGCGAACTCGGTCGCGTCATGGACGACGAGAACCCGTCGACTTCGGAGGCGTTCGTGCTCGTCGTCGGCCTCGGCGGCGGCGCGGGCGCGGGGGTCTCGCCGGCACTCGCCGAAGAGGTGTCGCGGCTCTACGACGCCCCGGTGTACGCCGTCGGGTTGCTCCCGACGCCGGCGGAGTCGGCCGCCAGCGAGGTGGACCCCGTCCGCGGGAGTGCGACCGACCCCGCCGAGCGCAAGCCTGACCGCCCGCTCGCGGAGAAGAACGCGGCCCGAACGCTCGACGCCCTCTCCGACCACTGTGCGGCGCTGTTCCCCTTCGACAACGACGCGTGGCTGCGCACGGGTGAGACGCTCCTCGACGCCCGGGACCGACTGAACGGTGTGGTCGCCGATCGGATCGCGGCACTGTTCGCGGCCGGCGACGGGACCGACGCGGCGTCGACCCCCCAGCAGGTCGTGGACGCGAGCGACGTCGCTCGCGCGGCGGGCGACGACGGGGCGATCGCGGCCGTCGGTCACGCAACACAGGCCGTCGACCCGCCGGAGTCGGGATCGCGGTTCGGACTCGGGCTGTTCGGTTCGAGCGAACCCGCAGCGGTCGACACCAGCGCCGCGGTGTCGGTGGTCGAGACGACGATCCGGAAGGCGACGCGGGGGAAGTCGACGCTCGAGGTCCCCGAGGGACGCGCGGACCGGACTCTCCTCATCGTCGGCGGACCCCCGGCCTGGCTCAACCGACAGGCGATCGCTGACGGTCGGCGGTGGCTCGCCGAGGAGACCGGATCGGACGCCGTTCTGAGCGGGGACGCTCCGGACCCGGACGCCGAGGCGGTGTACGCCGTGGTGTTGCGCTCGGGGATCGATGAGCCGGCGCGGCTTCGGGAGATCCGCGAGTCGATCTCGTGAGTATCGACGGATCGGCCCGTTCTCTACCCGAACTGATTAACCGCTCGTGGCACTCATCTCCGTCGTGACTACCCACGCCGACCTCGGCCTCGACCTCGACGTGCGCGACACGGACGCGGTCGCCGACCGGCGCGACGAACTCGTCGCCGCGGTCCGCGACCACGCCGGAACGATCGCCTACCAGCTCGCCAAGCTTCAGGGCGGCGACTACGGTCGCCAGGAGCTGTCGACGTCCGGCGGCGCGTGGACGGTCAAACACGAGGCCGGAGAGCTTGAGTTCCTGCTGTTCTCGCCGAAGTCCGGCTCGGACGTGTACGTCGTCTCGACGAAACAGCCGCCCGATCCGTCCGACCTCGCGGCCGCGCTCGGCGACTACGCGAACCTCGTCGGCGCGTGGAACGAGTACGTCGCGTCGCTGTCGGGCGTCCTCGACGGCGTGAGCGCCGACTTCCCGGAGCCCACCTCGACCGACGGGGTCGTCGCCGAACGCGACCGCGTGCTGGACGCGATCCGCGAGGCCTGCTCCGTCATGGCCGGCGAGATCTACCGGTACGAGGGGGACGACTACGGCACCTACACCGCCCGCGTCGACGGTAACCGATGGGAACTGAAGTGGGACGAAGGGACCGTCTCGTACCTCCGCGTCGGCGGCTCCGGCGGGCTCTACCTCCTCTCGCAGTACGAGGCACCCTCCGCGGCCGACGTCCGGGAGTACGCCGAGCCGTTCCGCGGGTTCGTCGGGGCGTACAACGAGTTCGTCGACGACTTGGAGAGCGACCTCGCGACCGTCGATCTCTGAGCGAGGTCTCGCTCGACGCCGCGATCACGGGCCTCCCGACCCGTTGACGGCCCCGAACGGAACACGTTCCGTGGCTCCGTGCGCGCCCACTACTATCCACGTTTATCCACGTTCGTGCGTATCTATCCGGGCGATGTGGGAATATTTATGCAGCAACGTCGGGTACGCGCCGTGTATGTCGATCACCCTGCCGGGACCGACGCTCGGCGTCGTCGGCGGCGGACAACTGGGTCGGATGATCGGGGAGGCGGTCGCGCGGCTCGGCGTCGAAGTCGTCGTGCTTGACCCGACGCCGAACTGTCCGGCCGCCCCCGTCGCGAGCGAGCAGATCCTCGGCGACTTCGACGATCCGGACGCCGTCCACGAGCTTGCGAGCCGCGTCGACGCGCTGACATTCGAGATCGAACTGGCCGACCCGGACCTGCTCGCCGAGGCGAGCGCGGAGCACGAGGTGCCAGTCCAGCCGGACCCCGCCACCCTTGAGACGATCCAGGACAAACTGGTTCAGAAGGAGGCGCTCGCGGACGCGGGGATCCCCGTCCCGGAGTTCGTCGCGGTCGCGACCGCGGAGGGACTCGAACGCGTCGTCGAGGAGTTCGGCGGCGTCATGCTGAAGGCCCGCGAGGGCGGCTACGACGGCCGCGGGAACGTCCCCGTCACCGACCCCGCGGACGCCGCGGACGCGCTTGACGAAGTCGGCGGGAACGCGATGGCCGAAGAGCTCCTCGACTTCGAGCGCGAGATCGCCGTGATGGGGCTGAAAGGCGCCGACGGCGAGACGCGGACCTACCCCGTCACGGAGACGCTCCACCGCGAGGAGATCCTCCGCGAGAGCGTCGCGCCCGCCCGCGCCGACGACGGGGTCGTCGCCGAGGCGGAGTCGGTCGCCGGCGACGTGCTGTCGTTCCTCGACGGCCGCGGAGTCTACGGGATCGAGCTGTTCGAGACCCGCGACGGCGAGGTCCTGGTCAACGAGATCGCACCGCGCCCCCACAACTCCGGCCACTGGACCATCGAGGGCGCGCGCACCTCGCAGTTCGAGAACCACGTCCGGGCCGTGCTCGGGTGGCCGCTCGGTCCGACCGACCTCGTCACGCCGTCGGTCACGGCGAACGTGCTCGGCGACGTAGACGAGACGGGACCGGCGACTCTCCGCGGCGCCCGATCGGTCCTCGCGGCCCCCGACGCGGATCTCCACTGGTACGGGAAGGCCGACGTTCGCCCCCTCCGGAAGATGGGGCACCTGACGGTGACGTCCGGTGACGAGGCGGACACGGACCGTGACGCTCTGCTCTCTCAAGCCCGGGAGCTACGCGACGGACTGACGTTCCGAGACGCCTGACGCCTCGAGACCCGGCGTCGCCGCATCCGGGACTTCCTTGTAGCCCTCCGCCGAAGCCCCTCTATGCCAACCGTGCAGGACCTCATCGACCGACTCGAATCTGAGGCGGCGGCCGACGCCGACCCGGAGACCACCCCCGACGTGGGGATCATCATGG
This sequence comes from Halorubrum wangae, assembly GCF_051194135.1. Taxonomy (NCBI): domain Archaea; kingdom Methanobacteriati; phylum Methanobacteriota; class Halobacteria; order Halobacteriales; family Haloferacaceae; genus Halorubrum; species Halorubrum wangae. The sequence continues at coordinate 283,059 of NZ_JBLZNH010000001.1, forward strand.
GTTCGGACTCGGACCTGCCCGTCATGGAGGGCGCGTACGAGGCGCTCGACGAGCTCGGCTTCGCGGAGCAGACCGACTTTCGCGACGCGCCCGACGCGCGGTTCACCTACGAGAGCTACGTCGTCTCCGCGCACCGAACGCCTGAGCTCATGTACGCGTACGGGGAGACCGCCCGCGCTCGCGGCGTCGACGTGATCATCGCCGGAGCGGGCGGGAAGTCCGCCGACCTCCCGAATATGACCGCGTCGCTCGCGTACCCGCTTCCCGTCATCGGGGTGCCGGTCCAGGAGAAGTCCGTCGACTCCGTGATCGGGATGCCGACCGGCGCACCGATCGTCGCGGTCGACGCCGGCAAGTCCTTCAACGCGGCCCTCTCCGCCGCGCAAGTGCTCGCGCGCGAACACGACTCGATCGAAGAGCGGCTGATGGCGTATCACGAGGACCTCAAGGGCGGCGTCGCCGACGTCTCCGCCGACCTCCACGACCTCGGAATCGACGGGTTCCGCACTCGAAGCGGGGAGTAGCCTTCGAGCGACCCGCGACACCGCGAGAATCGACGGCTGACGGATCGACCGTTCGGCTGTCTCGCGTCCGTCTGTGGCCGCCTCGGAGCGATGCTCCAAAGACTCAACGCTTATGAGGGGGCGGTCCAAACCCCAGCACGTTACGGAGACCTATATGAGCGATTGGATAGCGATCGGCGCCTTGGCGGCCGTCGGCCTGCTCATCCCTATCGGGATGATGACCGTGTCGGCGTTGCTCCGTCCGAGCGTGCCTGAGACCGGTAAAAGCACCACCTACGAGTCCGGCGAGACTCCGACTGGCGGAACGAAGATCCGCTTTAACATCCAGTACTACATGGTCGCGCTGTTGTTCGTCGTGTTCGACATCGAGACCGTGTTGCTGTTCCCGTGGGCCGTCATCTACCGCCCGGCGATTCAAGCCGGCGTGCCGATGATTGCCCTCCTGTGGCCGATGTTGGCGTTCGTCGGGATCCTCGCGATCGGACTCGTCTGGGCGTGGCGGTCGGGAGCGATCAGTTGGGCCCGGAGCCCCCGCGCGTCCAGGAGAAAAACGGAGCGTGACCTCAACTAATGAGCAGCGACCAACCATTCATCACCGACGAATCGCAAGTTGTAACCGAAACCCGAGACGCCCGAATGACCGGGCAGGGGGACCGGTTCAACTCTCGGCTTCGTGAGGCGTTCGGCTCCTCACCGTTCATCCTCACCAAGTTCGACAAGTTCCTTAACTGGTGTCGCGGCTCCTCGATGTTCATGCTGCAGTTCGGTATCGCCTGCTGCAGCATCGAGATGATGCACACCTACGCGGTGAAACACGACCTCGACCGGTTCGGGAGCGGGGTCCCCCGCGCGTCGCCGCGACAGGCCGACGTGATGATCGTCCCCGGGACGATCGTCTCCAAGTTCGCGCCGCGGATGAAGCGCGTCTACGACCAGATGCCCGAGCCGAAGTTCGTCGTCGGCATGGGCTCGTGTACCATCTCCGGCGGCCCGTTCCAGGAGGGGTACAACGTGATCAAGGGCGCCGAGGAAGTCATTCCGATCGACATCCACGTCCCCGGCTGTCCGCCTCGTCCCGAGGCGCTCGTGTACGGCGTCGTGAAGCTACAGGAACGCGTCGCCAACGGCGAGGCCTCGCCTGTGACCGTCAAGCCGTACGAGCTGGAGGAGTTCTCCGACCTCGAACGCGACGAGCTCGTCGACAAACTCGCCGACCAGATTGACGACGACGAACTCGTCATGCGGTACAACTTCGCTGATTCACCATGAGTCTCGAACGACAGGACACCCCCGACGACGCGGCGATCGAGCGCACCCCGGACGAGCTGGAGGCGCTGTTGGGCGACCTCGTGGTCAAACGCGACGACCACCTGAACGCGCCCGGTTTCGTCATCCGCCCCGACACCGTGCAGGAGACGCTCTCGCTGCTGAAAGAGCAGGCGGGTTACGACCACCTCTCGGTGGTCAGCGCCCAGGAGTACGAGAACCGCTACGAGTCGATCTACCACCTGAAGAAGTTCGACGACCCGACTCAGGAGGTCAGCATCGTCGTCCCCGCCGACAAGGACGACCCCGTCTCCGAGTCGGCCGAGCCCGTCTTCCGCACCGCCGACTGGCACGAGCGGGAGGCGTACGACCTGATCGGCATCGAGTACGACGACCACCCCGACCTGCGCCGGATCCTCCTGCCCGAGACGTGGCAGGGTCACCCCCTGTCGATGGACTACGACAAGGACCGGCCGCAGATCGCCACCCTCCCGGAGCACGCGAACCCGCTGCAGGAACACCACAAGGACGACGAGTCCGACACGATGTTCCTCAACATCGGGCCGCACCACCCGGCGACGCACGGCGTCCTCCACCTGAAGACCGTCCTCGACGGCGAGCAGGTCGTCGACGTCGAGCCCGACATCGGCTACCTCCACCGGAGCGAGGAGCAGATGGCCCAGTCCGGGACGTACCGCCACCAGATTATGCCGTACCCGGACCGCTGGGACTACATCTCGGCGGGGCTGCTCAACGAGTGGGCGTACGCCCGCGCGGCCGAGGACCTCGCCGACATCGAGGTGCCGGAGTACGCGCAGGTCATCCGGACGATGGGCGCCGAGATGTGCCGGATCGCCGCGCACATGCTCGCGCTCGCCACGTTCGCGCTCGACGTGAACGGTGACTTCACGGCGACGTTCATGTACGCGATCAACGACCGTGAGCGCGTGCAGGACCTGCTGGAGGACCTGACGGGTCAGCGGCTGATGTTCAACTACTTCCGGCTCGGCGGCGTCGTCTGGGACCTGCCGGAGCCGCGCGACGAGTTCTTCTCGAAGACGCGCGACTTCCTCGATCAGCTTCCGGAGTCCGTCGAGGAGTACCACAACCTCGTCACCTCCAACGAGATCTTCCAGATGCGGACGATCGACACCGGGATCCTGCCGCCGGACGTCGCGAAGGACTACGGCGCGACCGGCCCGGTCGCCCGCGGATCGGGGATCGATTACGACCTTCGTCGCGACGACCCGTACGGCTACTACGACGAACTCGACTGGGACGTCGTCACCGAAGACGGCTGCGACAACTTCAGCCGCCTGCTGGTGCGGATGCGCGAGGTCGAAGAGTCCGCGAAGATCATCGAGCAATGCGTCGACCTCCTCGAGGACTGGCCTGAGGATGAGCGGACGATTCAGGCGAACGTGCCCCGGACGCTCCGCCCCGACGACGACGCCGAGATCTACCGGGCCGTCGAGGGGGCGAAGGGCGAACTCGGCATCTACATCCGCTCCGACGGCACCGACAAGCCGGCTCGGTTCAAGATTCGGTCGCCGTGCTATTCGAACCTGCAAACGCTGCCCGAGATGGCTAACGGCGAGTACATCCCCGACGTCATCGCGGCGCTCGGGAGCCTCGACATCGTACTCGGGGAGGTGGATCGCTGATGGGGACGGCACCCGCACAGCTGTTCCCGGAGTTCCTCGTCGAGACGTTCGGGCTGCCGGGCGTCCTCGGTGAGGTCGTCGCCGCGCTGATCGCGGCGGCCGTCGTCGGGAACATCGTCCTCGCGTTCACGGGTGTCGCCGGTCCGTGGGCCAAACGGAAGATCACGGCGGCGTTCACCGACCGGATCGCGGTCAACCGGGTCGGGCCGTTCGGCCTCCTGATCATCCCGGCGTCCGCCGTCCAACTGCTCGCGAAGGAGCTCATCGTCCCCGAGGGCGTCGACCGCCCCGCGTGGGACATCGCGCCGGTCATCCTGCCGGCGTCGGCGCTGCTCGGCTTCTCCGTGATCCCGATGGGCCGACTCGGCCCCATCAACTTCCAGCTCGCCGACCCCGAAGTCGGGTTCGCGCTGGTGTTCGCGTTCGCCTCCATCGCCTCCGTGTCGCTGGTGATGGCCGGCTACGCGTCGAACAACAAGTACTCGCTGCTCGGCGGCCTCCGCGCCGTCGCACAGAATCTCGCGTACGAAATTCCGCTCATTGTCACGGCGATGTCCGTGGTGCTGTTCGCGGGCACGCTTCAGATGAGCGGCATCGTCGACGCGCAGACCACGACGCTGGTGTCGATCGCCGGCATCGACATCCCGGCGTGGTACGCGTTCGTCAACCCGTTCGCGTTCGTGCTGTTCCTCACCGCGAACATGGCGGAGATCGGCCGGAACCCGTTCGACATCCCGGAAGCACCGACCGAAATCGTCGCCGGGTACCAGACCGAATACTCCTCCGCGTACTTCGTCCTGTTCTACCTCGGCGAGTTCGTCCACATCTTCCTCGGCGGGGCGATTCTCGCCGTGACGTTCCTCGGCGGCGCCTCCGGGCCCGGCCCGGAGAGCATCGGCTTCATCTGGTTCGTGGTGAAGATCTGGGGCTTCTTCCTGTTCACGCAGTGGTGCCGCTCCGCGATGCCGCGCGTCCGTATCGACCAGCTAATCGAAATCGGCTGGAAGGGAATGCTGGTGCTGTCGTTCGCGAACCTGGTGCTCACGGCCGTAATCGTGGGGGTGATCGCGTAACATGATCGGACTCATGAAATCCATGGCGACGACGATGAAACACGCACTGGACGGGAAGACGTTCACGGTGGAATACCCGGAGGACGCGCCCGAGGTGAGCCCCCGGTTCCGCGGGGTACACAAGTTCAGCCAGGAGCGATGCATCTGGTGTCGACAGTGTGAGAACGTCTGTCCGAACGACACGATCCAGATCGTGCAGGACGACCAGCGCAACGGCGAGCAGTACAACCTTCACATCGGGCAGTGCATCTACTGCCGGCTCTGCGAGGAGGTCTGCCCCGTCGACGCCATCCTGCTGACGCAGAACTTCGAGTTCACCGCGGACACGAAGGACGACTTCGTGTTCAACAAAGAACAGCTCAAGAACGTCCCGTGGTACAAGGGAATCGACCCGCTGGAGTCCCGGAACCCCGATCGCGGCGCGTGGATCGGGGAGGGCGACGGCGAGGTCGACTACCAGTAGCGGGCGCGTCTCGAAATCTTCAAAGGGGTTCTCATAGGAGACAAACACAATGGTTTATGCTACTATCGCGTTCGGGCTGTTCGCCGCCGTCACGCTGGCGTTCGGCCTCGGGGTCGTCCTGGCGCGCGACGTGTTCCACGCCGCGCTGCTTCTGGGCGGAGCCCTGACGAGCGTCGCGGTACACTACGTGATGTTACAGGCGGAGTTCATCGCCGCCATGCAGATCCTCGTCTACGTGGGCGGGGTTCTGATACTCGTCACGTTCGGCGTGATGCTCACGCGATCGGAGACTGAAACGGAGGTGAATAGCGCATGAGCGACGACAACTCGGAGCGTCGCGGGCGCATCGTGCCCGCAGCCGCCGTGGGGCTTCTCTTCGGAACGATGGCCCTGACGGCGTTGTCGGCCGACTTCGCGGCGGACGGGGCCGGGTTCCCGGCCGACGCGTCGGTCGTTCACAACATCGGGTACGCCCTGTTCAACCTCGGCGCGTACGACATCGCGACGATCCCCTCCGAGGGGTTCCTCGCGGCGTTCCTGATCGCCGCCGTCGCGCTCGACGTCGCCGTCGACGGCGCCGTCTACCTGGCGAAACGCGAGGAGGGCGGCTCGATCATCACCGCAGTGGGACAGGCGTTCACCGACGGGGGTGAACGGCAATGACCGCCGTCGCCTCGTCAATCCCGCCGGAGTGGTACTTGCTGCTCTCGGCCGCCGTGTTCTGTATCGGCCTGTTCGGCGTGCTCACGCGGCGCGACGCGCTGTACTTCCTGATGAGCGTCGAGCTCATGATGAACGCAGCGAACATCAACTTCGTCGCGTTCGCGCTGTACTACGGCGACCTCACGGGGCAGGTGTTCGCGTTGTTCGTTATCGCGCTCGCCGCCGCCGAAGTCGCCATCGGCATCGGCATCATCCTGGTGCTGTACCGCAACTTCGGGGTCACAGACGTGACCGTTCCAACGGAGATGAGGTGGTAACATGATAGACGTGTTCTCATACGTTCCGGCAATCGTCCTCCTGCCGTTCTTCTCGTTCCTGATCGCGCTCGGCGTCGGCAAGTACCTCCCCAAGGGAGGCGCCTTCGGCGGCATCGCGGCGACGGCGGGCTCGTTCCTGCTGTCGCTGTGGGTGCTCGCGACGGTCGCGGGCGGGGGCGCGGCGAATCGCACGATATACACCTGGGCGAGCGCCGGCGGAATCGGTCCGACCGACATCGAGCTCTCCTTCGGTATTCTGATCGATCCGCTGTCGGCGCTCATGCTCGTCATCGTGACGCTCGTCGCGCTGCTCGTGCACGTGTTCTCGCTCGGGTACATGAACGACGAGGGTGAGACGGGGCTCCCGCGGTACTACGCCGGACTCGGTCTGTTCACGGCGTCGATGCTCGGGTTCGTCGTCGCCGACAACCTGCTGATGGCGTTCATGTTCTTCGAGCTGGTCGGGCTTTGCTCGTACCTGCTCATCGGCTTCCACTTCCGGGAGCCCGGACCGCCGTCGGCGGCGAAGAAGGCGTTCCTCGTCACCCGCTTCGGTGACTACTTCTTCCTCATCGGCGTCGTCGCCGTCATCGCGACGTTCGGCACGGCGCAGTTCGCCGGCCCGGAATCGTTCCCGGCGCTCGCGGACGCGGCGCTCAACGACTCCGGATCGGTCGCGTGGACGCCCGGCGGACTCGACCTGATGACGTGGTTCACCGTCGTCGGTCTGCTCATTCTCGGCGGGGTCATCGGGAAATCGGCGCAGTTCCCACTGCACACGTGGCTGCCCGATGCGATGGAGGGCCCGACGCCCGTCTCCGCGCTGATCCACGCCGCGACGATGGTCGCGGCCGGCGTCTACCTCGTCGCGCGGATGTACGGCTTCTACGCGCTGACGCCGACGACGCTCGCGGTAATCGCCTTCATCGGCGGCTTCACCGCACTGTTCGCGGCGACGATGGGAGTCGTGAAAGACGAACTGAAGCAGGTGCTCGCGTACTCCACCATCTCGCAGTACGGCTACATGATGCTCGCGCTGGGTGCGGGCGGGTACGTGGCCGCGGTGTTCCACCTGACGACGCACGCGTTCTTCAAGGCGCTGCTGTTCCTTGGCGCGGGCGCGGTGATCATCGCGATGCACCACAACGAGAACATGTGGGACATGGGCGGGTTGAAGGACAAGATGCCCGTCACCTACTACACCTTCCTGGCCGGGTCGCTGGCGCTCGCGGGCATCTTCCCGTTCGCCGGCTTCTGGTCGAAAGACGAGATCCTCTACGAGGCGCTCGTTCACGCGCCCGGCGAACCGCTGCTGTTCGGCGGCTACCTGATGGGGCTGCTCGCGGTTCCCGTCACCGCCTTCTACACGTTCCGGATGGTCTTCCTGACCTTCCACGGCGAACCCCGCAGCGCGACCGCGCGAGACCCCGAATCCGTCCGGTGGAACGTGAAGGGGCCGCTCGCCGTGCTGGGAACGCTCGCGGTCGTCACCGGCTTCATCAACATGGTGCCGGTCCAGAAGGTCCTCGGCCTCGAAGGGATCGACCTGCTCCATCTCTGGCTCGACAACGAGTGGGGCGGCATCGAGGGACTCTCCTCGCACCACTACGGCGACATCGGCCCGTACAGTAGCGAGTACATCGTCGGCGGCGAGGTCGCCACGGTGCTCGTCGGCGCGGCCGTCTCGCTCGGCCTTGCGTTGACCGGACTCCTCGTTGCGTGGCGGCTCTACAACGTTCCGTCTCCGACGGAGCACACGGCGAAGCTCGGCGCAATTAAAGACGTGCTGTACAACAACTACTACCTCGACGAACTGCAGGTATGGCTCGCGTATCGCACCGAGGACATCGCCGGCGGCGCCGACACCTTCGATCAAGGGATCGTCGACGGCGTCGTCAACGGCGTCTCCTCGGTGAGTCTCATCGGCGGTAACCGGATCCGTCAGATCCAGAGCGGCGTCGTCTCGCAGTACGCCGCGCTGCTCACGCTGGGACTGGTCGCGTTGATTCTCGTCCTCGGCGTCACTGGGGGGTGGTTCCTGTGATACTCGAAGCGCTCATCGGGGTCGCCTTCCTGAGCGCGCTGCTGGTCCTCCTCTCGCCGAACGAGTGGGCCGGACGGCTCGCGTTCGCCCTGAGCCTGATCCCGTTCGTCGGGTCGCTGTACCTCTGGTCCGGCTTCGACGGGTCCGGAAACGCCCTCCTGGGCGGCGATATCGCGTATCAGACCCAGATCGAATGGCTCGAAGTCGGCGGTCGCTCGGTCTCGTGGTTCGTCGGACTCGACGGTATCAGCCTCCCGCTCGTCGTGTTGACGACGTTCCTCGTCCCGCTGGCGATCCTCAGCGCGTGGACGCCGATCGACACTCGTCAGTCCCAGTTCTACGGGCTCATGCTGTTCATGGAGGCGAACCTCCTCGGCGTGTTCACTGCGCTCGACTTCTTCCTCTGGTTCGTCTTCTGGGAGGCCGTCCTCGTCCCGATGTACTTCCTCATCGGCGTCTGGGGCGGCCCCCGGCGGAAGTACGCCGCGATCAAGTTCTTCGTCTACACGAACGCGGCGTCGCTGCTGATGTTCATCGGGTTCATGGCGCTGACGTTCTCGCTCGGCGACTCCGTGAGCTCGTTCGCGCTCCCGGAGATCACGGCCGCCATTGCCGACGGCGGACTGGGGACGTGGTTCGGCATCTCCCCTGACCTGATCGCGATGGGCGCGTTCCTCGCGATGTTCGCCGGCTTCGCGGTGAAGGTCCCGATCGTGCCGGTGCACACGTGGCTCCCGGACGCCCACGTCGAGGCGCCGACCCCCGTGTCGGTGCTCCTGGCGGGCGTCCTCCTGAAGATGGGGACGTACGCGCTGCTCCGGTTCAACTTCACCATGCTCCCCGACCAGGCCTCCGCGCTCGCGATTCCGATCGCGGCGATCGCCGTCATCAGCGTCATCTACGGCGCGATGCTGGCGCTCGCACAGAAGGACCTCAAGCGCATCGTCGCCTACTCCTCCGTCTCGTCGATGGGGTACGTCATCCTCGGGCTCGTCGTGTTCACCGAGTACGGCGTCGGCGGCGCGACGTTCCAGATGGTCGCGCACGGCCTCATCTCGGGGCTGATGTTCATGGCCGTCGGCGTCGTCTACAACGCGACGCACACGCGGATGGTCGGCGACATGGCCGGGATGGCGGACCGTATGCCGGTCACGGTCGGCATCCTCGTCGCCGGCGCGTTCGGCTACATGGGACTGCCCCTGATGGCCGGCTTCGCCGGTGAGTTCTTCATCTTCGTGGGCTCGTTCTCCGCGCCGGCGCTCCCGTACGCCCCGGTGTTCACCGCGCTCGCGATGTTCGGCATCGTTATCGTCGCCGGCTACCTGCTGTCGGCGATGCAGAGCACGCTGTTCGGTCCGTACGAACTCGCGACCGACTACGAGGTCGGCCCCGCGCCGTTCCACGACGTCGCCCCGCTCGCGGTGCTGCTGGTGGCTATCATCGTGCTCGGCGTCGCGCCCGACATCTTCTTCGAGATGATCCGTGACGCTGCCCTTCCCGTGGTCGAGGGGGTGAGCCTCAATGGTTAACTCGCTCCCGCAGGTGATGGCGCTGCTTCCCGTACTGCTACTCGGTTTCACCGGGCTGGCGCTGCTGCTCGTCGACACCCTCCGCCCCGACACGCGGTCGAACACCTCGATGGCGGTCGTGAGCGCGCTCGGTGCGCTGTCCACGCTCGCTGCGACGGTCTGGTTCGTGGCCTCCGGCACCGGTAGCACTGACACCGGCGGCGCAATTCTACTGTTCGCCGACGCGGTCAAGGTGGACACGATGGCGCTGTTCTTCACCGCCATCTTCGCGTCCGTGACCTCGCTCGTCGTCGTGGCGGCGCACGACTACTTCCACGACCACCCGAACCCGGCGACGTTCTACTCGCTGACGCTGTTCGCGGCGACCGGCATGTCGCTGCTCGCGGTCGCGAACTCGCTCGCGGTCGTGTTCGTCGCCCTGGAGATGGTGTCGCTGCCGTCGTACGTGCTCGTCGCGTTCCTCAAGCAGAACCGCGGGAGCGTCGAGGCGGGGCTGAAGTACTTCCTCGTCGGGGCGCTCTCCTCGGCCATCTTCTTGTTCGGCATCTCGCTGGTGTACGCGGCCACGGGGTCGCTGATCCTCAGCGACGTGGCCGGCGTCCTCGGCGACATCGCCGCGGGCACCGACGGCCTCGACAGTCGCAGCGGGATCGCCGGCCTCGGGATCGTGATGATCCTCGGCGGCGTCGCGTTCAAGACGGCCTCCGTCCCGTTCCACTTCTGGGCGCCGGAGGCGTACGAAGGGGCACCGGCCCCCGTGAGCGCGTTCCTCTCGTCGGCGTCGAAGGCCGCCGGCTTCGTGGTCGCGTTCCGCGTGTTCACGGAGGCGTTCCCGGTGGGCGCGTCGCTGTCGGCGAACATCAACTGGGTGCTCGCCTTCGGTATCCTCGCGGCCGTGACGATGACGCTCGGTAACTTTGCGGCGGCCGTCCAGGAAGAGGTCAAGCGGATGCTCGCGTACTCCTCGATCGGGCACGCCGGCTACGCGCTCATCGGCGTCGCTGCGCTCTCGGCGGACGGGAGCGGCAACAGCGCCGTGATGGGCGCGGCGATGGCGCACCTGCTCGTCTACGGGTTCATGAACACCGGGGCCTTCCTCTTCGTCGCCATGGTGGAGCGGTGGGGCGTCGGCCGGACTTTCGAGGACTACGCCGGCCTCGCGAAGCGCGCACCCGTCGCCTCGACGGCGATGGCCGTGTTCATGTTCTCGCTGGCCGGGCTCCCGCCGTTCGCGGGATTCTTCTCGAAGTACTTCCTGTTCATGGGCGCCATCGATAACGGCTTCCTGTGGCTGGCGGCGGTCGGCGCCGTCAACAGCGTCATCTCGCTGTACTACTACAGTCGCGTCGTCAAGGCGCTGTTCATCGACGACCCTGCGTCGCCGACCGCGCTGGACACGATCGACGTGCGGCCGACGGCGCTGTACGCCGCGGTCGTATTCGCGGCGGTCGCGACGGTGCTGCTCCTGCCCGGCTTCGGTCCGGTCATCGAGACCGCCGAGGCGGCCGCGTCGGCGCTGTTCTGACGACCCGGCGCCACTTCGTTTCCGGCTGTCGGCTCTTTTCGATTCGCGATGTCATCGCGCAGAGCCACCGGTACCCGCAGCTATTACCGACTGGGAGCCCTATCTAAACTGTGAGTAGAACCCGAGCGTACCGCTGTCTGAACTGTCTCGAGCACACGATCGAGCGCGAGTTCGACACGTCTCACCTCTCGGTGACGTGTCCGAACTGCGGTTCATTCGAGCGATTCATCAACGAGGCGGTGTTCCAGCAGTTCGAGGCGTTCGAAGCATCGCCGCCGGCCGAGATCGACTGGAATCGGTTGGATCGCACGGAGAAACTCGTGATCGCCGAGCGGCTCGTCCGCTCGACCAAGACGCTCGACGACTTCAAAGTGGTCGACGGAGCGGCGGCGAACGACGACGGCGAGCGCGACGAGGCCGACGAGGCGATCGCCGAGGAGAGCGGAGAGAGCGTCGAATGGGTCGATAAGAGTGCCGACGACGGCGACGCGGTCGCCGAAGAGAGTGGTGAAACTGCGGACCACGACAGCGAGTCAGTCGACGAGACGAACGACGAATCTGCGAGCGAGGTCGTGGTGAAGCGGAATAGCGGCGAGACGGCGTAGTCAGCGAGCGTACAGCTTTTCGCCGACGAGTGCCGCGAGCCCGTCGTTCGGCGTGACGGCCACGTACGGTCGATCGACTGGGCCGAATACGTCCACGACGCGGCCGACCGTCGATAGCGACTCGTCGACGACGGCCGAGCCGATACGGGGTGGCTCTTCGCCGTGTTCGCCGCGGGCGATCGCGAGTCCCCCGGCGGTGCGGACGACGGTGCCGACGCGCTGCATCGTCACTCTCGGAGGACGCCGAGGTATGCGGCGATCGCCTGCACGAGGTCGTTTTTCGCGGTGTCTTCGGTGCCCTGCACGACGACCGCGCCGCGCGACTCGAACTCGCGAGAGTATGTCTTTTCGCGTTCGATCACCGCGTCGTAGCCGACCTGCTGGACCGCCTTCGCTATCTCGTCGACGGTCGGTTCGGTGATCGCGAGCCCCATCGGGACGCGACGGCCCTCTGAACGCGACCGCTCGGCGTCGAAGTACGCGGGATAGACGACGTTCTCGACCATACCGGAGAGGCGAGCGCGCGGCCTAAGGTCGTTTCGGACCCGCGCTCAGAACGTCCGGACCTCGAACCGCGCTCCGTCCGACTCGCCGGTCAGGGAGCGCACCTCCCAGCCGTGGGCCTCGGCGAACGCGTCAGCGTCGGCGGGGGTGCTGACTCGGCTCGGCACGCCATCGGGGAGGGCGGGCGGGGGCGATCATCCGCGGTGAGGACGAGGACAATCGGACTCTCGCTCGGCACGGTGTCCACTATGGCTTTTGATACCTCCTGCCGCCAGCAGACATGTTTCCGTCGCGGGAACACGTTACGGCCCGAAGCGTCTCACGGACGCCCTCGACGCTCCTCCTCTGCGATGCGGGGCGGACGGCGTCGCTTCCGTCCGCGCCCACCCCGGAACCCTTTTGCACGAACACGGGCCACATTGCTGTAATGAGCGATCTCGAAGCGGAGTACCGTCTCGATTACTTCGAGGAGGAGGGATTCGTCCGGAAGGAGTGTTCCTCCTGTGGCGCGCACTTTTGGACCCGCGACGGCGACCGCGAACTCTGCGGCGAGCCGCCGTGTGAGGATTACAGCTTCATCGACGACCCCGGCTTTCCCGAGCCGTACTCGCTGTCGGAGATGCGGGAGGCGTTCCTCTCGTTCTTCGAGGATCACGGGCACGAGCGGATCGACCCGTATCCGGTCGCGGCGAACCGCTGGCGAGACGACGTCCTCCTGACGCAGGCGTCGATCTACGATTTCCAGCCCCTCGTCACCTCGGGACAGACGCCACCCCCGGCGAATCCCCTCACCATCTCCCAGCCCTGCATCCGGATGCAGGACATCGACAACGTCGGCAAGACGGGCCGCCACACGATGGCGTTCGAGATGATGGCGCACCACGCGTTCAACACGCGGGCGGACGCCGAAGAGGAGTACGCCTACGAGGGCGAGGTGTACTGGAAAGACGAGACGGTCCAGTACTGCGACGAGCTGTTCGAGAGTCTCGGCGCCGACCTCGAGGAGATCACCTACATCGAGGATCCGTGGGTCGGCGGCGGCAACGCGGGGCCAGCGATAGAAGTCATTTATAAGGGCGCTGAGCTGGCGACGCTCGTTTTCATGTGCATGGAGCGGGACCCCGACGGCGAGTACGAGATGAAGGACGGGCACACGTACTCGTTCATGGACACGTACATCGTCGACACTGGCTACGGCCTCGAGCGGTGGACGTGGATGAGTCAGGGGACGGCGACGGTGTACGAGGCCATCTACCCCGACGCGATCGACTTCCTGAAAGAGAACGCGGGGATCGAACACACCGAGGAAGAACAGGCGCTCGTCCACCGCGCCGCGAAGCTCTCCGGGCGACTCGACATCGACGACGTCGACGACGTTGAGGCCGCACGCGGCGAGATTGCAGACCGGCTCAACGTCAACGTCGACCGGCTTCGTGACCTCGTCGAGCCCCTCGAATCGATCTACGCGATCGCCGACCACTCGCGGACGCTCGCGTACATGTTCGGCGACGGGATCGTTCCCTCGAACGTGGGGACGGGCTACCTCGCTCGGATGGTGCTCCGACGGACGAAGCGACTGGTTGACGAGGTCGATGTCGATGCACCGCTCGACGAACTCATCGACATGCAGGCCGAGCGGCTCGGCTACGAGAACCGCGACACGATCCGCGAGATCGTTCGCACCGAAGAGCGGAAGTACCGCGAGACGCTCGAACGCGGGTCGCGCAAGGTGGAATCGCTCGCCGACGAGTACGCCGGCACCGGCGATCCGATCCCGACCGAGACGCTGTTGGAGCTGTACGACTCTCACGGGATCCAGCCGGACATGGTCGCGGATATCGCGGCCGAGCGCGGCGCGACGGTGGACGTCCCCGACGACTTCTACGCACTCGTCGCCGACCGCCACGAGGAAGCGGACGCCGACGAGCAGGTCGACGATGCCGACGAACGGCTCAGTGAGCTCCCCGAGACGGAAACGCTGTTCTACGACGACCAGGGCCGCACCGAGTTCGAGGCGGTCGTCCTCGACGTCTTCGAGCGCGAGGACGGCTACGACGTGGTCTTGGACCAGACGATGTTCTATCCGGAGGGCGGAGGCCAGCCCGCCGACCGCGGTCACCTCACCGTCGGCGAGACGACGGTCGACGTCGTCGACGTGCAGGAGGTGAACGGCGTCGTGCTCCACCGGACGGACGCCGACCCCGGCAAGGGCGAGTTCGTTAAGGGCCAAGTCGACGGTGATCGGCGGACTCGGCTCCGCGCGCACCACACGGCGACCCACCTGATCGGTCACGCCGCCCGCCAGGTGCTCGGCGACCACGTCCGACAGGCGGGCGCACAGAAGGGGATCGACTCCTCACGGCTCGACGTCCGCCACTACGAGCGGATCACCCGCGAGGAGGTCAAACGAATCGAGCACGTCGCGAACGAACTCGTCCGCGACGATCTGCTCGTGCGGCAGGAGTGGCCCGACCGCAACGAGGCCGAGGCCGAACACGGCTTCGACCTGTACCAAGGCGGCGTTCCGCCGGGAACGAACGTGCGGCTGATCCACGTCGGCGACGCGGACGTGCAGGCGTGCGCGGGTACCCACGTCGACCGGACCGGCGAAATCGGCGCCGTGAAGGTGTTGAAGACGGAGCCAGTTCAGGACGGCGTCGAGCGTATCGTGTTCGCCGCCGGTGGTGCGGCGATCGATGCGACGCAGCGCACGGAAGACGCGCTGTACGACGCCGCGAACGCGCTCGACGTCGACCCGCTCGACGTTCCCGATGCCGCCGAACGGTTCTTCGAGGAGTGGAAGGCGCGAGGCAAGGAGATCGAGTCGCTGAAAGAGGAACTCGCGGCGGCGAGGGCCTCCGGCGGCGCCGACGCCGAAGAGGTCGACATAGGCGACGCCACGGCAGTGATCCAGCGGCTCGACGGCGACGCCGACGAACTGCGCGCCACCGCGAACGCCCACGTCGACGACGGGAAGGTGGCCGTCGTCGGTAGCGGGGCGGACGGCTCCGCGAGCTTCGTCGTCGGTGTCCCCGACGGCGTCGCGGTCAACGCCGGGCAGGTCGTCGCCGAGCTCGCCGGTCGCGTCGGTGGCGGCGGCGGCGGGCCGCCGGACTTCGCGCAGGGCGGCGGTCCCGACGTGGACGCCCTCGACGACGCGCTCGCGGCGGCCCCGGACGTCCTGCGGAGCCTGCAAGAGGCCTGAACTCCCTTCCAAACTCAAATGCCACACGCGAACAACGGCGGCGTCTCGATCCGGTACGAGGTCGACGCCCCGGACGCCGGCGATCCGGACGAGGCGGTCGTGTTCTGCGGCGACGTCGGCCTCGGTGCGTGGCAGTTCGGGTGGCAACACGCGGCGCTCGCGGGCCCACACACGGTGATCACGCCGGAGACGCGCGGCGTCGGTCGTTCCGACGCACCGCCCGGCCCGTACACGGTCGAGGAGCTCGCCGCCGACGTCGAGGCGGTCTGCGCCGCGGAGGGCGTCCGGAACGCCCACCTCGTCGGCTACGGGCTCGGCGGGATGGTCGCACTCACCGCCGCACTCGCCTCCTCGCGTCCCGCCAGCCTGGCAGTGATCGGAACGCCACCGTCGGGCGACGGTTACAATCCCGACGGCGTATGGGCGGACCCCGCGGACCCCGCCGCGGTGGAGGGGTCGCTCCACGGGCTGTGTTCCGCTGACTTCCGCGAGACGCATCCGGACGTGCTCTCGCGGATCACCGAGTGGCGGATCACCGAGGACGCCGATCGCGAGACGTTCGCGGCTCACCGCGCGGCCGTCGAGTTGTTCGACCTCACCGACAGGCTCTATGAGGTCACGACGCCGACGCTCGTCGTTCACGGGACCGACGATACGGTCTGCCCGACGGCCGCGGCGGAGACGCTCGCGGAGGGCCTCCCGCGCGGCGAACTGCACGCGGTCGAGGGCGCGCGACACTTCGTCGGCGTCGAGGCGTCGGCCGCGGTCAACGACGCGCTGGTCGGGTGGCTCGCGGAACACGGCGCCGACCCACTCTCCGAGTAGTCGCTTCTCTCCTGGCCGGCGCTCGGCGCCAACTTCGACGCCGGCCACGATTCCCGTCGTCGCAACCGTTTTGCGTCCGTCCCGCGTGAGTGCGGTCAATGACACGGCTCCGGTTCGCCCTGCTGAACGCGGCTCACAACGACGCGAACACCCGTCGGAACTTCCGGCGGGAGCTCGACGCGGACCTCGTCGAGTTCGATGCAACCGCCGGACATCTGCCAGACCACACCGACTTCGACGGCGTGGTCGTCACCGGCTCGCGCTCGTCCGTTTACTGGGACGAGCCGTGGATCCCCCCGCTCGTCGACTACGTCGCGGACGCCGCGGCGGACGACGTCCCCGTTCTCGGCGTCTGTTACGGCCATCAGGTGCTCGCGGAGGCGCTCGGCGGGCGCGTGGCGGGGATGGACGAATTCGAGATCGGATACAACGCAGTGCGCCGACGCGCCGACGATCCGCTGTTCGACGGGATCAGCGAGGAGTTCACGGCGTTCACCACCCACGGCGACGAGGTGGTCGAACTCCCGCCGAGCGCGACGCTCATCGCCGAGAACGACCACGGCGTCCACGCGTTTCGCGACGGCCACTGCTGGGGCGTGCAGTTCCACCCGGAGTACGACATCGAGACCGCACGGGAGGTCGCCGACGGGAAACGCGAGCGACTCGGAGACGCGCGGATAGACGCCGTCCTCAACGATATCACTCCCGAGGCACACGACGCCGCCTGCGAGGTGAAGGGACTGTTCGACAACTTCACAGAGTACGCTCGACGACTGCGTGCGGACCGAGCGTCGCCGTCGGCCGCCGACGACTGAGCGCGCCACGCCGGCCGCGGGGCCCGTCCCGCGAATGTGGACCGCAGTCGGGTCGAACACGCTTATACCGTTCCCGCCCGGAACCTCGGTATGAACGTAGTACCGGACACCAGTGCGGTCATCGACGGCCGCGTGTCCGAACGCGTCGCAGACGGCACCTACGAGGGAGCGACCGTGCTCGTCCCCGAGGCCGTCGTCGGCGAGCTGGAGTCGCAGGCGAACGACGGGCTGGAGTCCGGCTGGGACGGGCTGAGCGAGCTCAAGCGACTTGCCGACCTCGCCGACGAGGGTACGATCGACTTACAGTACGTCGGCGAGCGCCCCGACGGTGACGCCCGCTCGCACGCCCACGAGGGAGACGTCGACGCGCTGATTCGCGAGGTCGCCGACGACAACGACGCCACGCTCCTCTCCAGCGACATCGTGCAGGCGGAGGTCGCTCGCGCGAAGGGGATCGACGTCGAGTACGTCGAGCCGGTCGCTCGCGGCGTCGTCGACGGGCTCCCGATTCAGGACTTTTTCACCGAGGAGACGATGTCGGTCCACCTCAAGACGGGGACGAAGCCGAAGGCGAAACGCGGGTCGCTCGGCGAGATGCGGTACGTCGTCATCGAGGACGAGCCGACGAGCGAGACGCAGATGGACGAGTGGGCGACCGCCATCGTCGACTTGGCGCGCCAGTCCAACGAGGGGTTCATCGAGCTCTCCGACGACGGGATGGACATCGTTCAGTTCCGGAACTACCGGATCGCGGTCGCGCGTCCACCCTTTGCGGACGGGATCGAGATCACGGCGGTCCGACCGATCGCCAAGACGACACTCGACGACTACGAGTTCGCAGACGAGCTTCGCGAGCGCTTCCTCGAACAGAAGCGGGGCGTGCTTATCTCCGGATCGCCCGGCGCCGGGAAGTCGACGTTCGCACAGGCGGTCGCTGAGTTCCTCAACGACAACGACTACGCGGTGAAGACGATGGAGAAGCCGCGCGACCTGCAGGTCGGCCCGGAGATCACTCAGTACGGCGCGCTGGGCGGCGAGATGGAGAAAACCGCCGACTCCCTCCTCTTGGTCCGGCCCGACTACACCATCTACGACGAGGTGCGGAAGACGAACGACTTCGAGGTGTTCTCGGATATGCGGATGGCCGGCGTCGGCATGGTCGGCGTCGTCCACGCCTCCCGTGCGATCGACGCGCTCCAGCGGCTCGTCGGTCGGGTCGAACTCGGGATGATCCCGCAGATCGTCGACACCGTCGTGTACATCGAGGCCGGCGAGGTCCACACGGTCTACGACGTGACGACGGAGGTGAAGGTGCCCGCCGGGCTCACCGCCGAGGACCTCGCGCGGCCGGTGATTCAGGTGTCGAACTTCGAGACCGGTCGCCCGGAGTTCGAGATCTACACGTTCAACCGACAGGTCGTCACGGTCCCGCTGAACGACGAGGACGGCGAGAACGAGGAGACGGGCGTCGGTCGCATCGCCAAACAGGAGATCGAGCGCGAGATCCGGTCGGTCGCGCACGGTCACGTCGACGTCGAACTCAAGGGGAACAACAAGGCTATCGTGTACGTCTCCGAGGGCGACATCGGTACCGTGATCGGCAAGGGCGGCGGTCGCATCGCCGACATCGAGAACCGGCTCGGCATCGAAATCGACGTCCGGACCCACGACGAGAAGCCGAAGGATGCGTCGGGCGCCGGGGGAAGCGGCGGCCGCGGCGGTCGCGGCGCGAACGAGGCGGGCGGCGGGCAGGTCGGCGAGGAGCGCGGCACCGTCGTCCAGCCCGAAATCACCTCCCGGCACGTCGTCATCGACGTCGAGGACGGCGTCGGCGAGACAGTCGAGGTGCGCGCAGACGGCGAGTACCTGTTTACCGCCACCGTCGGCCGCGGGGGAGAGGTCCAGGTGTCTCGCGGGTCCGCGATCGCAGAGGAGTTGGAAGACGCAATCGACCGCAAGCGGACCGTGACGGTCGTTCCGGCTCGGTAATCCGTCGAGCGGTCCGTCTCGTTTCGGCGTGACGAGAGCGATCGACGACGAGGCTGTCCCGATCGGTACCGACGACGCTGTCCCAGCCGGTGGAGTTGCCGTCGTTCGACTCCGGTACATTCGTCGATCGTCGTAATCTATTCCTCCTGAAAGATAACGCTTTTTTGGCGGTGGTCGGAACATCACAGCATGTCAGACGAGTTAAAGCGCGGGCTCGAAGGTGTCCTCGTCGCGGAGTCGGAACTGAGTCATGTCGACGGCGAAGCCGGCAGACTCGTTTACCGTGGATACGACATCGAGGACCTCGCCCGCGGAGCGAGCTACGAAGAGGTGCTGTACCTCCTCTGGCACGGGTCGCTGCCGACGCGCGAGGAGCTCGACGCGTTCGCCGCGGACCTAGCCGCGGAGCGGGCCGTCGATGACGACGTGATCGACACGGTTCGAACGCTTGCCGATGCCGGCGAGCGACCGATGGCCGCCCTGCGGACGGCTACCTCCATGCTGTCGGCGTACGACCCCGACGCGCTCGACGACGGCGACGACGACGACGACGTCACTGAGACGGCCCGCCGCCAAGGCCGCCGAATCACGGCTAAGATCCCGACGATCCTCGCGGCCTTCGAGCGAGCGCGGCAGGGCAACGACCCCGTCTCACCCGACCCGGAGCTCTCGTACGCCGGGAACTTCCTCTACATGCTCACCGGGACCGATCCAGACACCGTCAGTGAGGAGACGTTCGACATGGCCCTGACGCTCCACGCCGACCACGGGCTCAACGCCTCGACGTTCACGGCGATGGTGATCAGCTCGACGATGGCCGACGTCTACTCCGGCGTCACCGGCGGGATCGGCGCGCTCTCCGGCCCGCTCCACGGTGGCGCGAATCAGGACGTGATGGAGCTCCTCCACGAGATCGACGACTCGTCGAAGGACCCGGTCGCGTGGGTGAAAGACGCCCGCGACGACGGCCGGCGTATCCCCGGCTTCGGTCACCGCGTGTACAAGGTGAAGGACCCGCGCGCGAAAATCCTTCAGGAGAAGCTCCAGGACCTCTCCGAGTCGTCGGGCGACACGAAGTGGCTCGACTACACCAGCGCCATCGAGGAGTACCTGACCGACGAGGGACTGCTGGACAAGGGAATCGCGCCGAACGTCGACTTCTACTCGGGCTCAGTCTACGACTCGCTCGGGATTCCGGTCGACATGTACACGCCCATCTTCGCGATGAGCCGCACCGGCGGCTGGATCGCTCACATGGTCGAGTATCAGGCCGACAACCGGCTTATCCGCCCGCGCGCTCGGTACACCGGCGCCAAGAACGCCGAGTTTGTCCCGGTCGACGAACGATAGGCCAGCGGGCGTTCGGCTGCGACGGAGCACCCTTTTCGGACGGCTTGCGTTTAAAAAGCGGGCGAGCTACGAACCGAGCCGTTCGCGGGCGAACTTCGCCAACAGCGGCAGGTCGTCAAAGTGGAGCAGCTTCGCCATCGCGGACTTGTCGCCCTGATTCGCCTTCTCTAAGGTGTTGTCGTCCGTCCGGCGGAGGTCTTCCATGAACCGGTCGTACCGTTCGTTCGGCGCGAGATACAGCAGTCGAGTGAGCATCAGCCTGGCGCGCATTCGCGGAGCGACGTCGCGGTGCCAGAGACGCTTGTAGACGGCGAGGCTCTCCGCGTCCACGCACCGCTCTGAGTCGGTGAGACACCGGTCGATAGTGGCCGCCGCCGCTCGAGCCGACTTCATCCCCTTGTGGATCCCCTCGCCCCACAGCGGGTCGATGGTCGGGACGGTGTCGCCGATGGCGAGGAACCGGTCGGTGTGCATCTCGCCAGGCATTTGAATGTGCGCGGAGCCGCGGTGGACGGTGTCACCGATCTGTTCGGCGTCCGCGAACCGGGGGTCTCGATTGATCCAGTCGTCGAGGTAGCCGTCGACGGTTTTTCCGTCGGCGGCGAACTCGCGGTGGCGGTCGTTCTGGATGTAACAGATGCCGACCTTCGCGGTGTCCTCGCCGGTCGCGAAGATCCACGAGTAGCCGCCGGGCGCGATGTCGTGGTCGAGCCTGAGCATCATCGACCGCCGGAGATCGGCGTAGTCGGGATGATTCATCTCGACGCCCTCCATCTCGTACTCGATGCCGATGGCCTGGTTCTTGCGCTCCAGATCGACGACGTCGAGCGCGGTCGCGATCGGTGCGGCCGGGCCGGTCGCGTCGACCACGACTTCGGCGTACACCTCCTCGTCGCCGTTGTATCGAACTCCCTCGATGACGCCATCGTCATCGAGGATCGGACGGGAGACGCGTGCGTCAAACCAGTACTCCGCGCCGTTCTCGCGACCGTCCGCCACGAGGAAGCGCTTGAAGTCGGCGAACTCCAGGACGGCGCCCGGCTGATAGCTCTCGTAGTAGCTGTTCGGCGACTCCAACACCACGTCGTCGGTGTACGACATCACGACGTCGTCCGGAATCCCGAACGCGGACATCATCGACGGGAACGTCCCTGCGGTCGACTTGTTGCTCTGTCGCGGGAATTCGGCCTCCGGTTCCGTTTCGAGAACGACGACGTCGTAGTCGCGTCTCGCCAGGTCGCGGGCGCACTGTGCCCCCGCTGGTCCGGCGCCCACGACCGCGACGTCGTAGCGATCAACCATGTATACGATGTAATTCGGACCCACGTAATTAGGCTTGCTGAAACCGGCCGCGAATAGGGCCTGACCCGGTTCGTTCGCCGGATTTCTGACTACCCGATAAGGTCGGAATGCGCCGCTGATCGCGCTCGTCAGGTTCGGAAAATTGCGCCGTGGAAACGCGCGTCCGCCTCAGTAGAACTCGCGGACGAGATCCGTCGCGCCCTCGGGCGCGCCGTCCGGAATCACGGACATGTCCTCGTCGACGCCGTGCTGCTCGTGGTACGGCACCGACTCCTCGTCCTGGTAGATGACGCCCTGGTACTCCTTCTCGGAGTCGAGGATGACGTCCTTCGCGTCCTCGCGGTCGGTCGGGTCGTGGTCCGCCTCCTTCAGGTCGATCAGCGAGTCGCGGAAGTAGTCGTACGTGTCGACGTCGTTGAACGTGACGCACGGCGAGTAGACGTTCACGAAGCCGAATCCGTCGTGTTCGACCGCCTTCTGGATGATCTCTTGGTGACGGAGCGCGTCCGACGAGAACGACTGCGCGATGAACGTCGCGCCCGACGCCAGCGCCAGCGCGTGCGGGTTGACCGGGGGCTGTTTCGGCCCGTCCGGACTCGTCGACGTCTCGAAGTCCTCGCGGGAGGTGGGCGACGCCTGCCCCTTCGTCAGTCCGTAGATACGGTTGTCCATCACGACGTACGTCATGTCGACGTTCCGTCGAACGGCGTGGACGAAGTGGCCCGCGCCGATGGAGTAGCCGTCACCGTCGCCGCCGGCGACCATCACTTCGATGTCGGGCCGGGCCATCTTGACGCCGGTGCCGACGGGGAGCGCGCGTCCGTGAACGCCGTGGAGCGCGTAGCTGTGCATGTACGTGCCGATCTTTCCGGAACAGCCGATGCCGGCGACGACGAAGGTGTTGTCGGGGTCGTTGCCCGTCTCCGCGAGGGCCTTCATCATGCCGTTCATCGTGCCGAAGTCGCCGCATCCCGGGCACCACGTCGGCTGCTTGTCGGATTTGAAGTCGGTGAATCGAATGTCTGAGCTCATTGGTTACGCCTCCACCCCCTCCGAGAGGGCCGCCTTGATTTCATCTGCGAGTTCGTCCGCCTTGAACCGCACGCCGTTGTACTTGTTCACTCGGTCGACGCGCTCTAAGACGTCGTGTTCGACCAAGTCGGCGAACTGTCCCGTTTCGTTGCACTCGACGACGATGACGTTGTCCGCGCTCTGCACGTCGTCGCTGAGGTCCGGCCGCGGGAAGATGTACGGCACCGAAAGCACGCGCACGTGGTGGCCGTCTTCCGACAGCAGATCGACCGCCTCGTTGATCGCGCCCTCGTTCGATCCCCACGTGATAACGAGCGTGTCGGCGTCTTCGTCGCCGAACTCGCGCGGGCTCCAATCCTCGCGCTCGCGGGCCGTCTCGACCTTCTGGTTCCGCTTGTCGACCTGATCGATCCGCATCTGGGTGTCCTCTGTCCGGCGTCCCTGCTCGTCGTGTTCGAGGCCGGTCGACATGTGCGCGCCGTCGGCGGTGCCGGGGAACGCTCGCGGCGAGATGCCGTCTTCGGTGATCTCGTGGGGCTGGAAGCCGCCGGAGTCGCTCATGTGGTCGTCGATGTCGGACTCGTTGACGACGAATCCGCGGTCGATCTCGACCTCGTCCATGTCGAAGGTGTCCGGCGTGAACGTCTGCTCGGTGACCGCCATCGAGAGGTCGGCGGTGAGGTAGACGGGCAACTGGTACTTCTCGGCGAGGTTGAACGCCTCGACCGTCTTCCAGAAGCACTCCGAGATCGTCGTCGGCGCGAGCACGAACCGCGGTACCTCGCCGTGGCCGCCGTACAGCATATGGTTCAGGTCGCCCTGCTCCTGTTTCGTCGGCATCCCGGTGGAGGGACCCGAGCGCATCACGTTACAGATGACGAGCGGCGTCTCCGAAGTCGCGATGAGACCGAACGTCTCCGTCATCAGGTCGATCCCGGGGCCGGACGTGGCGGTCATCGACCGCGCACCTCCGCGAGCGGCGCCGAGCGCCATGTTGATCGCGGATAGCTCGTCTTCGGCCTGCACGACGTGACCGCCGTATCGGTCGATTCGGCCCGTGAGGTACGTCATTACGTCGGTCGCGGGCGTGATCGGGTAGCCGGCGTAGAATCGACAGCCGGCCGCGATGGCGCCCATACCGATGGCCTCGTCGCCGTTGAGGAGCACGTAGTCCTCGTCGGTGGTCTCCAGGTCGTAGTCGAACTCGTGGTCGTACTCCTCGTCGACGTACGACTGGCCCGCGCGGGCGGCCTCCTTGTTGTTGTCGACGAGCTTCTGACCCTTGTCTTTGAACCGCTTTCCGAGCGCGGAGTCAAGATTCTCGATCGGGAAATCCGCGACCTCGCAGGCCGCACCGAGTGCGACGACGTTCCGCATGATCGCCCCGCCCGCCTCCTCGGCGAGCCGTTTGAGCGGGACGTCGATCCCGACCATCTCCTCGGGAATCTCGACGTTCTGCATCGTGGTCCGCTCGCCGTCGTAGATGATCACCGACCCCTCGTGGAGTTCGGCGAGGTTCTCATCGATGGTCCGCGGAGTCAGCGCGATGAGTACGTCGAGCCGGTCAACGACGCTCTGTACCTTGTCGACGGATGTCCGCACCTTATACGCGGTGTAACCGCCTCGGATCCGTGAGGCGAAATCCTTCGACGTGAACACGTGTCGACCCGCCCGAGAGAGCGCTTGCGCAAATATCTTCCCGGTCGAGTCGATGCCGTCGCCGGCTTCTCCGCCGACGGCCCAATTGAAGTCCGCAGCCATGCTATGACGGGGCTTTCGCCGGACTCATAAAAAGACTTCTGGAAGGAGCCACCGGCGTATTTCCAAACATTCGTTCAGCATCTCGTGAATATTGTCGAATATAAACCAGCAGGTGTGAGTTACACGGAGAATAAGTGAACGCGTGTTTTCCATATCTCTCACGATCGACCCACTCCGACGCATCCGCTTTCGACGTTCGTCGAACGGCTCTCGCCGGCACTCGCCCCGCCCGGCGCGGTCGGCGGCGTCGCGGACGGGAACACGTTTGTGTCCCCCGACCCGAGCGAATGCATGGACACGACAGCGACGATCAGTGCGGTCGAGTCGGTCGGCCGCGACACGTACGCCCTCCGGTTCGACGCGCCCGACGGATTCACCGCGGAACCCGGTCAGTTCGTGAAGCTCGGCACCGAGATCGACGGCGAGTCGGTCGCCCGGTTCTACACGCTCTCGTCGCCGACGGTCGGCGACTCATTCGAGGTCACCGTCGGGATCGATCCCGAGGCGGGCGGCGAGTTCTCCGCGTTCCTCGCCAACGCCGAGGCGGGCACCGAGATGACGCTCTCGGGTCCGTTCGGCGACCAGCATTACGACGGCGAGCCCCGCGCGGTCGTGATCTCGGGTGGTCCCGGCGTCGGACCGGCCGTCGCCATCGCGGAGCGCGCGCTCGACGACGGCGCCGAGGCTGCGATCGTGTACCGCGACGACGACGTATCGCACGCGGACCGGCTGAGCCGGCTGGAAGAGCGCGGCGCCGCGATCCACCTCCTCGACGACGACGAGGAACTCGACGACGCGGTCGCCGCGGCGCTGACCGGAATCGAGGGCGAGACCGTCTTCGTCTACGGCTTCGCCGACCTCGTCGCCGACGCCGAAGCCGCGATTGCGGCGGCCGGCGGGGACGCCGACGCCGCGAAGGTCGAGAACTTCGGATAGACGCGGCTTGCGGTGGCCCGGAGGGTCACTCGCCCTGATCGAGGTCTCACGACGCGTCGTCAGGACGGTCGCTCGTCCGATACACTCCTCGATGTCGAGCGGGTCGCGGGACGAGCTACGGTTGAAGAGTCGCGGACGTCGCCACTCCGGTTATCGAGAATCGCTCGGGGGGTCGGGCGTCCCGTCGGCGAAGTAATCCGCCAGCCGCTCCGCGGCGTCGACGGCGCGCGGCGTCACGAGGGCGAACCGGATCCACTCGTCGCGCGCGGTGCCGAACGCGTCGCCGGGCATTCCCGCGACGCCGGCCTCGTCGACCAGCCGCTTCACGTTCGCCATCGTCCCGGGGAACCCCTCGAAGCGTGCGAGCACGTAGAAGGCGCCCTCGGGGCGATTGTACTCGGCGTCGGCCGCGTCGAGCGCGTCGGTGAATGCCTCGACCCGCTCCGCGAGCAGGTCACGGGCCTCCGCGTAGTAGCTGGGCGGCGTCTCCGAGAGCGCGTGCTGGACCGCGTACTGCGAGGGACGCGCCCCGGCGACGTTCACGAGCATGTGTCGGGTCTTCGCGTCGGCGACGTGTCTTTCGGGGAAGATACCGTACCCCACGCGGAACCCCGTTATCGCCATCGACTTCGAGAAGCCGCTGGTGACGATCACGCGGTCGGACGACAGCGTTAGCGCCGACTCGAACGACCCGGTCAGGTCGAAGTGGTCGTACACCTCGTCGGCCACGACGAGAGCGTCGACCTCGTCTGCGATCGCGACGACCTCGCGGACCGCGTCGATGTCGTAGACGGCGCCCGTGGGGTTGTTCGGCGTGTTCAAGACGATCAGCGCGGTGTCGGCGCTCGCGGCCTCGCGGATAGCCGCGACGCCGAGGCCCCCGTCTCGCTCGGTCGGGACCAGCGTCGACTCCCCGCCGAGCATGTTCACCTTCCCGGGGTAGTACGGATAGACGGGGTCCATCAACAGCGCCTCGTCGCCGGCGTCGCGAGCGAAGGCGCGCGCCATCGCGAGGTAGTTCGCCTCGCCGGTCCCGTTCGTGATGACGACGCGGTCGGGGTCGACGTTCCGACGCTCGGCGATCGACTCTCGAAGCTCCAACAACCCCTCGCTCGGCGGGTACTGGAAGGCGTCGGGCGGGAGGTCGGCGTACTCGTGGAGCGCCTCCCGCAGCGCCGCCGGCGGCTCCCAGTCGGGGTTACCGCTCACCATGTCGATGACGTCGCGGTCGGCCGCCGCCGCGTACTGCATGACGTGGAAGAACTTCGGCTCCTCGTACTCCATACCAACCGCTGGGCGGCGCCCTTCGTGGCTCTTTCGGCTGCCACTCAGCGTGCGTTACGCCGTCCTTACTTCGGCCGGTCCGGATTCGGTGGTTTCACCTGTCGCGCCGGCCAGTCGGCGATATGAACAAACGCGGCCACGTTCTCAACGCCCTCCTACTCGCGCTCGGGCTCGGGTTCGTCATCGAGCCGGGGCTCGATATGGCCACGGCGCGGACCACCGCCCAGATTACCGTGCCGATCGTGTTGGGGGCGCTGTTCCCCGACGTCGACACCGACTTCGGGCGGCATCGAAAGACGCTCCACAGCCTCCCGGTGCTCGCCATCTTCGTCGCGTATCCGATCGTCTTCGGCAACCTCCAGTACGTCTGGATCGGCGTGTTGACGCACTACCTTCTCGACATCGTGGGGAGTCGCCGCGGTATCGCGCTGTTCCACCCCTTCTCCGATACGGAGTACGGGCTCCCCTCCGGCGTGACGACGAGCAGCAAGTACGCCGATCTGGTCACCGTGATCATCACGGCGCTGGAGCTGGTGGCGTTCTGGGCGTTCCACACCTACGTCGTGACGCTCGACCTCGACCTCTCCGCGGCCGCTTCGGAGGCGGCGGCCGTGCTCGGGATCTAAGAAGCTCCGGTCCGGCTCCGTCGCGATACGGCGGTCGCGTTACTTCGGTCGGTAGTCCGACAGCGCACCGGAGTAGACGCTGACGTCCCTGAACCGTCCCTCGTAGGCGACGTTGGTCGGGAGGGTCGGCTCGTCGCCGGAGAGGAACAGGCGGTCCAGCTTCTCCCAGGTGTTCTCGTAGCCGAGGTGCGCGAACTCCAAGAGCCCGCGGAGCTGGTGGCGGACCCCGCCGCGGTGGACCACCGTTCGCGGGCCGCCCTGACGGAAGGCGTCCACGACCGCGTCCTCGTCGTCGAGGTCGCCGGGGAACTCGGTCCACGCCTCGCCGATGGTGCCCGGGAGGTGCGCGTACGAGGAGCCGAAGCCGGGCATGTCGGTCGCCTCCGCGATCCGCCGCGTTCGCGTGTTCTGATGGGGGAGAAGTTTGGTGTTGTACGTCTCCACCGCGGCGAGTCGCTCGCGGTGGGCCGCGATCTCCGGCCGCGTGAGCGAGATGGTCGCGAAGCCGGGGTGCGGGACGAGCACCACGGCGTTCTGTCGCTCGAACTCGGCCATCGCGGCCTCGAAGGTGATGTAGTCGGGGACCGGATCGGTGAGACCGATAACGAGGAGGTGCCGACGGTTCCCCCAGTCGCCGGTGAACACCTCCCGGCCGGGGACGATAGTCAGATCGTCGTCGGCGTATCGGGCCGCGCGCTCCCTGACCGTGGTGAGTCGCGTGAAGTGCGGCGCGTACACGAGCGCGTCGATCCCCCGCTCCTTCGCGAGGGCCACGACATCGTCGTCGAGCACCTTCACGTGGGCGTCGACGCGCGTTCTCGATCGGGTCACGAGTGCACCGTGTGTGTCCCCGAGCAAAGGCGTATCGTTCGACGGCGAGCGGATTCGGTTCCGCTGACAACGCGTCTGGTCGACCGCGGGACGGCCCACAGGGGGAAACGGTTAATCCCTCGCGGGGGCCACGGTGGAACATGCCTCGCTGGATGTGCGGAATCGACGGTTGCGACGCCGCCTTCGACGACGTGGAGTCGGCCATCGTCCACCAGACCGACGGCCACCAGCGCCACGAGTGCAAGGTGTGCGGCACAATCGTTCCGGACGGCTACTTCGCGATCCGGCACGCGTTCGACGAGCACACCCGCGCCGAGTTCGTGCGCGCGTACGAGGCCGACTCTGCGGCCGTCCGCCGCCGCGAGGAGATCAAACGCGAAATCGAGCAGGAGGTCGATCTCCAGCGCGTCGTCGACGAGCTGGACCGCGGCGTCTGAAGCCGTACCGCCGACCGTTCCTACAGCACCCGCTTCCCGAACGCGCTCGCCGCCAACTCCGTCGCGAGCTCCGCGGTCTCGTTGTGCTGGTCGAGCGTCGGATTCACCTCGACGAGCTCCATCGATCGGAGGCTGTCTGCCTCTTGGACGATCTCCATTGCGCTGTGGGCCTCCCGGTAGGTGACGCCGCCCCGGACCGGGGTCCCGACGCCGGGCGCCTCCTTCGGGTCGAGGAAGTCGAGGTCGAGACTGACGTGGACGCCGTCGACGCCGTCGCCGGCGGTCGCCATCGCCTCCTCCGTGACCTCGGTGATCCCGCGCTCGTCGATGTCCGACATCGTGTACGTCGTGAACCCGTGGTCACGGATGGTCTCGACCTCCGCTTCGTCGACGGATCGAAGCCCGACGAGCGCGACGTTTTCGGGAGTGAGCCCCCGAGCGGTCGCCCAGTCGGACCCGGCAAACTCGTCGAGCCCGAGCGCGGCCGCGAGCGGCATCCCGTGGACGTTCCCCGAGGGAGTCGTCGAGGGGGTGTTGAGATCGGCGTGGGCGTCGAACCACACCGCACCGATGTCCGCGTCGCGCGCGGCCCCCGCGAGCGAGCCGATCGCGATCGAGTGGTCGCCGCCGAGCGCGAGCGGAACCGATCCGTCGGCGAGCGTCTGCTCGACTGTGTCCGCGAGGCGCCGGCAGACGTCCGCCGTCTCTCTGAGGAACTTCGCTTTCCCCTTGCTCGGCGCGTCGGTGTCCGGATCGCGCTCCTCCGCGCGCGGGACTGCGAGGTCGCCCGAGTCGACGACCGAGACGCCAGCGCTCGCGAGTTGGTCGGCGAGCCCGGCGTATCGGATGGCCGACGGCCCCATGTCCACGCCGCGTCGGTTCGCCCCGTAGTCAGTCGGTGCGCCGATGATCCTGACGGTGGTCATACGAAACGTGGCGACGCCCCGACGCTTGAATGCTGGGGGTCTCGCGACCGGCGACCCGCTCCGCGCGATCGCACACGGTTTAGTTGCCCGACACCGTTCGGACGGTATGAGCGGCTCCGCGGGCGGGAACCACTCCGACGACATCGCTGCCACCGACGGCGGGGACGCCGCCGCCGACGGCGACGGGGCGCCCGACGAGTTCGATGACGGTGACGTCAGCGCCAGCGACATCGGACCCGTCGGCGCCATGATCGCCGTGGCCTTCACGGGCGCTGTGATCGGTCTCGTCGGGGCCGGTATCTCCCTGTTCGTCAGCGATCTCGGCCTCGCGCTGATCGGCGTCGGCGTCGTCGTGGCGCTCTCCAGTCCGATCGCGTACCTCCGCCATCGGCGGCAGTACGGATCGTGAGAATCCGCACGATCATTTATAACGGGCTTCCATCGCATTTAAGCGGTGCCGTCGTCTATTCGCGACTATGTCATCCATTGAGCTCACGTCAAGTCAGAAAAGCATCCTGACGGCCCTAATAAACCTATACGGGGAGCGGGAGGACGCCGTCAAGGGCGAGGCGATCGCCGAGGAAGTCGACCGTAACCCCGGTACGATCCGCAATCAGATGCAGAGCCTGAAGGCCCTCCAACTGGTCGAGGGCGTCCCCGGCCCGAAGGGCGGCTACAAGCCCACCTCGAACGCGTACGAGGCGCTCGACATCCAGCGCATGGACGAGCCCGCCGACGTCCCCATCTTCCACGAGGGCGAGCAGGTACCGGGCGTCAACGTTGACGGGATCGACCTCTCCAGCGTCCACCACCCCGAACTCTGCCGCGCCGAGATCCACGTCCAGGGGTCCGTTCGCGACTTCCACGAAGGCGACTCGGTCACCGTCGGTCCGACGCCGCTCTCGAAGCTCGTCATCGACGGAACGGTCGACGGCAAGGACGACACCGCCAACATTCTCATCCTGCGGATCGACGACATGCGCGCGCCCGACGAACCCGCCGAGCACTGATCGCGTTCGCCGCTTGAACCGTTTCAGCTTTTCACGACGCCTCGAGAGCCGCAGCGCCGTCGCTTTTCGACACTGACTGCCGCTGACCGTTCTCGATAAAAATCCGCTCCGAATCGAGCGTCGTTTCCGCCGCCGGTCGGAGCGTCGCTGTCGCCGGCGTTACATGTCGCCGAACGCGCTCACGCCGCGCCCGACCGAGGAGACCTTCGCAATCCACCGCACCGCGATGGACTTCTTCAGCAGCTTCGCCGGGGTACCGCCGAACGTCTTCATCGGCATTCCCATCACGTCGTGGGCGACGGCGTCCTCGCCGACCGAGATGACCGTCCCCTTGTCCTTGTGCGTCCACGACTGGAGCGGGGCGCCGCGGGCGGCGCGTGCGAGGTTTTCGCCGGCGACCTCGGCGGCCTGCCAGGCGGCCTGCGCGGTCGGCGGCGCCACGTTGTCGTCGCCCTGCTCGATGAGGGCGGTGTCGCCGATGGCGAAGACGCGGTCGTCGCTGGTGACGAAGTCTGAATCGGCGTGAACGCGGTGCGAGCGCTCGTCCTTCTCGACCTCCACACTCTCCAGTTCGGGCTGGCCGGTGATGCCACCGGTCCAGATCAACACGTCGTGTGCGAGTTCCTCGGGCTCCTCGTCCTCGCCGCCGCCGAGGTAGACCGCGTCCTCGTCGGCCTCCGAGATGAAGTCGCCGGTGAGGATCTCAACGTCGGCGTCCTCCAGGCGCTGGCGGAGCGCGCCCTGAAGCTGGGAGTCGTTTCCGGGGAAGACCTCGTCGAGGCCTTCGACGAGTTTGATGTTGATGGGGGCGCGGTGTTTGTCGCGGTACTCCGCGATCTCGCCCGCAGTCTGAATGCCGGAGAGTCCGGCGCCGCCGACGATGACCTCGACGGGGTCGGACCGGGTCGCCTCGGCCGCGGCCGATCGCACGTCCTCGTGGATCGCCTTCGCGTCGTCGAGGCTCTTGAGCTGGTGGGCGTGCTCTTCCAGGCCGTCGATACCGAAGAAGGCCGTCGTGGAGCCGACGCCGAGCAGCAGGTAGTCGTAGTCGACGGTCGTCCCGTCGTCCGTCTCGACGACGCGTTCGTCGGTGTCGACGTCCACGACGCGCCCCTCGACGAAGTCGGAATCGGCCGATTTGATCTCGTCGACGGGGATCGTGATCTTGTCCGTGACCGTGGGATTGCGGATAGCACGGTGGACCTCGTGAAGCACGAGGTGGTAGTCGTGCTCGGAGATCCACGTGAGCTCCGCCTCCCCGTCGCCAACCTCGTCTTCGAACGCCTTCACCGCCCCTGCCCCGGCGTAGCCGGAGCCGACGACGACGACCTGTGTTGCCATACGCTCAACTCCACGGTGCGCGGGTAAAATCGCTTTGGAACGCCATTGAACTGGCGACGAGTCGGACGACGCGCCGCCGCCTTACAGCGAGAGTCCGGCGTGCCAGCGCTCGACGCCCGCCTCCCGCTTGACCTCGTCCATCCGCGCGAGAAGCTTCACGGCGAGGCTCGCCGTCTCGGCCGCCCGCGACTCGCCCTCGGTCCGGAACTCGCCGGTCACGCGGTTCGCGTAGACGGAGCAGATCGCACCGGCGCGGAGGCCGTACACGCTTGCGATCGTCAGGATCGCCGACGCCTCCATCTCGATGTTCTTCACGTTCGCGTCCTGGAGTTCCCGCACCAGTTCGTCGGAGCCGGCCGCCTCGAACCCCTCGAATCCCGGCCGTCCCTGCCCGGCGTAGAAGGAGTCGGCGCTCATCGTCACACCGGTGTGGTAGTCGTACCCGAGCCGCTCTGCGGCGGCGACGAGCGCCGAGACGACCTCCCCGTCTGCGGCGGCCGGGTAGTCCTCGCGGACGTACTCGTCGCTCGTTCCCTCTTGCCGGACCGCCCCGGTCGTAATCACCAGGTCGCCGACGTCCATCTCGGGCTGGATCGCGCCACAGGAGCCGACCCGGATGAACGTGTCCACGCCCACTCTGGCGAGTTCCTCGACGGCGATGGCGGCCGACGGCGAGCCGATGCCCGTCGACGTCACCGATATCGGCGTCCCGTCGTAGCTGCCGGTCGCGGTGCGGTACTCCCGGTGATGTGCGACCTCGTCGTGCTCGTCCCACAGCGCGGTGATCTTGTCGACGCGCTCGGGGTTGCCGGGGAGGAGCACGGCGTCGGCGACGTCGTCGGGACCCACCTCGACGTGGTACTGGATCTCGTCGTTGGGATCCTCGCTGTCTTCGGTCATGTCCGCGACGTTCGCGGAGCCGTTTAAAAGGAGTTCCGTCTCGCGGTCTCTTGCCTCGCGGATCCGACCCGGCGATCAGGCTCCTCTCGCGTCGTCGAGCGTCCCCTCCGAGATGGTGTTCGGAAGCAGTTCGCCGAGCGTGTACTCGGTGGTCTCGCCGTCGCCCTCGTCGCAGACGACGACGAGGTCGTCGGTCGCGAACTCCGCGAGCGACTGCCGGCACATCCCGCAGGGAGTGACGCCGTCGCGGACGCCCGACGTGACGGCGATGCGATCGAACTCGCGGTGGCCGTTTTTGACCGCCTCGGCGAGCGCGACCTCCTCGGCGTGGAGGCTGTTGGAGTAGTTCGCGTTCTCGATGTTACAGCCGGTGTAGACGGTGCCGTCGGCGGTCCGGAGCGCGGCGCCGACGCGGTACTCGGAGTAGGGGACGTGGGCCTCCGACAGGACGCCGCGCGCGGCTTCGATCAGGTCCATACGGGGGCGTCGACCGGCGGTCGAATAAATGAACGGTTCGCGACCGACCGCGGGCGGTGGGCGGTCCGGCCTCTCCGTCACCCTCTGGGCTCTCCCGGGGACTCAGGTGGTCGGCTCCCCGCTGTGTTCCCGAGCGAAGCAGTCGAGGACGAGCTTCGCGCCGCCCAGGACGACGGGGCCGATGAACAGGCCGACGGCGCCGAACACGGCGAGCCCGCCGAAGATACCGATGACGATGGTCGTGGAGTTGAACGCGCCGGTTCGACCGATCAGCGCGGGCCGGAGGTACGTGTCCGAGAAGGTGATGATCAGGCCGTACACGACTATCACCGCGCCGGCGACCGGTCGTCCGACCGCGAGGAGATACACCGCGGCCGGGACCCACACGCCGAACGAGCCGACGAGCGGGAGCAGCGTCAGCACGAACGTGGCGACCGTGAGGAAGATCACGGCGGGGAGGCCGGCGATCGCGAGCCCGACGCCGAGCAGCACCGCCTGAATGGCCGCGACGGCGACGTTTCCGACGACCGACGCCCACATGAGCTGATCTAATCCCTCGCGGAGCTCGTCCGAGACCTCCTCGTCGATCGGCAGCACCCACTGGACCCACGCCACGAACTCCTCGCCGTCGCGCAACAGGGCGAAGAGGACGAACAGCATGATGGTCAGTCCGATGAACAGTCTCGGTAAACTCCCGACGAGATCGATCGCCCCCGACGTGATCTCCTGGAGGCTGGTCGCGATCCGTTCCTGATTCGATTCGTACAGGGCGGCGAGGTCGACCCGGTATCCGATACCCTCGAGGAACTCCTCGATCGACGCGAGGTCGAGCTGCCCGTCCCTGACGGCGCTCACGACCCTGAGCGACTGCTGGACGGCGATCGTGAGGAGATAGATGATCGGGATCAACACGAAGATCAGCGCGGCACCGACGACGCCGATCGCCGCGACCGTGGGCCTGACGTGCTCCTCGGCTCGCTGCTGGACGGGAAACAGGATGTACGCGAGGACCACGCCGAACAGCGCGAACTGGAGGTACGGCAGCAGGACGAACAGAGCGAGGAGACTGCTCAGCAGGGCGAGTGCGACCAGTCCTGGTTGCCCCACGAGCCACGCCGGGGGGCCGGGTCTACCTGACATACCGGGGATGGGACGGAGGCGGGTATTCGTTCACGGGTGTGATACGTCGTCTCACCGCCCGGTGTCGTACTTATACGTGGCCGACTCGGGATCGATCCCGAAGTCCTCCGCGGTCTCCTCGACGTCGTCTGCGGCGGCGTCCGCCGGCTCGGCCGTCTTGAACGCCTCGCGGAAGCGATCAGCCATCTCGAACTCGTCGACCGGGAGCCGCAGGCCAACGACGTCCCCGCTCAAGAACTCGCGCTTCTCGTCGAGACGGTCGGAGAGCGCGGGCGGCAGCTCTTCGGTGGCGACTTCCTCGAAGCCGAACTGCGTCAGGTAGTCGGGCTGGTCGGTGAGGACGTACACCGTCTCGAACCCGTCCGCGGCCGCGGTGTCGACGAGCCGCTCGACCACGTGCGCGCCGACGCCGCGGCCGCGCCACTCGGGGAGCACGCCGATCCCGGTGAGCTCGATCCGGTTCTCCTCGCCCTCGTCGCCGCGGTGGAGCCGGAGTCGGCCGAATCCGGCCCTATCACCCGACTCCTGGTCGACCGCGATTACGTAATCCCGTGACCGGAAGGCGACGTCGTCGAGCCCGAGTTGCTCGATCGCGTCCAGTAACCACGCCTCGTCACGGTTCTTGGCGTCGCGGACGTACATGGTCGACTGTACGCCGGCCGACGTAAAAACGGTTCCCCGCGCCACGTCGCCGTCGGCGACCGCCCCTTAAATCCCCTGGCCCATCAAATGGCTGCGCAGGACGTCAGGGGTTTTGAGCCCAGCGTCGCTGTTGATCAGGACGACCGTCTCGTCGCCGTCGAAGAATCCGTTCTCGTTGAGCACCCACGCCCCGGCCGGCGCGGCGCCGCCGGTGGCGCCCATCTCCATCACCTCGTTCTGCGCGACGGCGACCGCGCTCGCGAGGATGTCTTCGTCCTCGACGCCGACCGCCGTCCCGCCACTCTCCGTGACAGCCTCGATCGCAGCCGCGCCGCCGGCGGGGTCGGCGATCTCGAGTTCGCCGCAGATCGTGTCGGGCGTCCCCCACGGCTCCGGCTCGTCGAGTCCGCGCTCGACCGCCGCCGCGATCGGCGCGCAGCCAGCCGCCTGAGCGGCGACAATCTTCGGGACCGCGTCGATCGCGCCGACGCGCTCCAGTTCGGTGAATCCCTTATAAATGCCGGCGACGACCTCACCGGATCCGGTCGGCACGACGACGACGTCGGGGGCCGCGTCGAGTTCGGCGACCAGTTCGAACGCGAGCGTCTTGACGCCGTCGTGGCGGAACGGCGTCGCGAACTCGCCGAGGTCGGTGTAGTCGGTCTCCAACTGCTCGTCGACGGCGTCGACCGCGTCGGGGAAGCGCCCGCCGACCACGCGCATGTCGCCCCCGTGAACGTTCGTCATCGCCTTGTTCGAGAACGCACACCGCGAGGGGACGAACGCGTACGAGCGCAGGTCCGCGCGGCCCGCGTACGCCGCCATCGACTGCCCGGCGTTGCCGGGGCTCGCGCACGCGAGCGGTTCGACGTCGGCCCCCTCGGCTGCCCGCGCCGCGACCGCCGTGAGCGCGACGGAGAGCCCGCGGTCGAGCACGGTACCCGTCGGGTTCCGGCCCTCGTCTTTCACGTAGACGGCGTCGACGCCGAGTTCGTCGGCGAGACGCTCGGTCGGCACGAGTGGCGTGGCGCCCTCTCCCGCCGTGATTGCGGTCTCGGCCGGGAACGGAAGCAGCGCGTCGAACCGCCAGTGGCCGCGGCCCGGCGTCGCCGGCCCGCCTCGCGGAGCCCCGAGCAGGGCCTCCGGGTCGACCGCGTCGTAGTCGTAGGCGGGGTCGAGCCCCCGCGCCTGTTCCTCGGCCGACACCGTCGTCGGGTCGGCCGTCTCGTGGACGCGACCCGACGCGTGACTCTCCAGCCCGCGGAACGCCGTCGTCGTCTCCGTCGACTCCATAGCGTCCCTTGCGTCGGCGGCGACTAATCGCTTCCCTCTCGAAGGTGGACCGCGAGCGAAGTGTCACGGTGCCGGGCGGCGAGGGTGGGGAGACGTGCGGCAGCCGTGCGGGTAGCGCGACTCCTCGCGACTGGCTTTCGGAGCGGTGCTCCGCCGTCGCTCTGCCATCAACGGCCGCTTATAAGCCCGCAACCCGATACACCGCGTATGAACGGAGACGTCACCGTCGTCGGCGGCGGCCTCGCCGGACTGGTCGCGGCGAGCCGACTCGCCGAGGCGGGCGCGGACGTGACGCTGTACGAGCGACGGCCCGGGGTCGGCGGACGGGTGCGAACCGAGACCGTCGACGGGTTCACCCTCGACCGCGGCTTCCAGGTGCTGTTCACGAGCTACCCGGCGGTCGCGAGCGAACTCGACGCCGACGCGCTCGACGTCCGGCGGTTCGCTCCGGGCGCGACGATCTGCCGGCCGGGCTCGCGCTCGGTCCTCTCTGACCCCTTCCGGGACCCTCGGGGGGCACTCCCGTCGCTCCGCAACGACGAGGTCATTTTCTCGGACAAACTACGGACGCTCGCGCTCCGGTACGACCTCGCGAAGCGGGACGAGAGCGACTTCTTCGCCGGTCAAGACGTTTCCATCCGCGAGTACCTGCGCGACTGGGGGTTCGCCGACGACTACGTCGAGCACTTCGTCGAGCCGTTCTACGGCGGGATCACGCTCGACCGGAGCCTCGCCACCTCGAAGCAGGTGTTCGAGTACACGTTCCGCGCGATGGGCCGCGGCGCCATCGGAGTCCCCGCCGAGGGGATGCGGGCGATTCCCGACGCGCTCGCCGCCAGAGCCCGCGAGGCGGGCGTGGCTATCGAGACGGGCGCCGACGTGGAGTCGGTTCGTATCGCGGGACAGGGTCGCATCCCGTTCCGTACCGGACGCGGCGACGTCGAGGGCGCCACCGTCGAACTCGCGGATGGGTCGACGCACGAGACAGATGCGGTCGTCGTCGCGGCGACCCCGCCCGAGGCCCGCCGGCTCACGGGCGTCGAATCGATCCCCACGGAGGGCGTCCCGAACGTGACCGGCTGGTACGCGCTCCCGGCCGGGGAGTCGTTCGAGACCGGAAAGCGCATCCTGCTCAACGCGGCCGAGGAGTCGCCGAACGCCGTCGTACCAATGTCGGAGGTCGCACCCGAGTACGCTCCCGACGACCGGGCACTGCTCGCCGCGACGTTCCTCGGCGAGGTCCCGCTGGATAGGCCAGCCGACTCGCTCCGCGACGACGTTCGCGACGCCCTGGAGGCGTGGTACCCGGACCGCGACTTCGGCGGACTGGAGACCGTCGACGTCCATCGGATCCGGTTCGCGCAGTTCGCGCAGCCGCCGGGCGTCCACGCCGACCTCCCCGACCCGGACGACCCCGAGGGGCCAGTTGTCCTCGCCGGCGACTACACCGAGTGGTCGTCGATTCAGGGGGCGCTGGAAAGCGGTCGAACGGCCGCCGATGCGGCGGGCGAGCACTTATAAGAGCCGACCGGCGGGCGAGTACTGAGACGGAGAGCGGCGCGTCCAGACCTACTCGTCTCGGCGGAACGACCCCTCGCCGTGTTCCTCGACCGCCGCGAGCAACTCGTCGCGCTGGCGACGGATCTCGATCGGGAGGTCGTCGTACGCGTAGTCGAACATGTCGCTCGGATCGGCCTCGACGGACTCCGCGAAATCGATCGCGTCGGCGACGACCTCGTCAGCCGTCTCGCGGATCGCTGCGACGTCCTCGTCGTCGATCCGCCCGGTCTCACGCAGGAAGCTCTCCATTCGGTCGATCGGATCGAGCGCGCGCCACGGGTCCACGTCGTCGGGGTCGCGGTAGGCGGTCGGGTCGTCGGCGGTGGTGTGCGCGCCGAAGCGGTACTCGACGAACTCGATGAGTGCTGGGCGAGGGGCGTTGGAGTCGTCCCCCGATTCGTCGCGGTCTGCGGTCCCTCGGGCGCGCGCCGCCGCCTCCCGGGTGACCGCGTAGCTCGCGAGCGGGTCCATCCCGTCGACGCGGACGCCCTCGAAGCCGTACGCGGCCGCTTTCTGTGCGAACGTGTCGCTCGCGGTCTGGCGCGACTCGGGGATCGATATCGCCCAGCCGTTGTTGTGACAGCAGAACAGCGTCGGCGCGTCGAAGACGCCCGCGAAGTTCATCGCCTCGTGGAAGTCGCCCTCGCTGGTCGCGCCGTCGCCGAAGTGCGCGGCGACGACCCGGTCCTCGTCCCGGTAGTCGAACGCCCACGCGGCGCCGACCGCGTGCGGGAGGTGCGCCGCGATCCCGATGTTCAGCGGGAAGACGTTGCCCTCTGCGATAGCCTCGGTCCCGGACTCGTGGCCCATCCAGTAGGGAAGGTACTCCGAGAGCAGATCGCGCACGACCACCGCCCCGTGCTCGCGGTACTGGTAGCTGATCAGGTCGTCGTCCGCGAGCGCGTGAGTCGACCCGACCGCCGACCCCTCCTGGCCCGCACAGGGCGCGTACGTCCCGATGCGCCCCTGCCGCTGGAGGCTCACCGCGCGCTCGTCGAAGCGACGGGTGACGACCAAGTCCCGATAGATCGCGCGGAACTGCTCGTCCGACAGGTCGGGGACCGTCGCGTCGGGCAGGGGACTCCCGTCCGGGCCGAGCACGCGGTAGACGTCCGCGTCGGCGAGCGGGTCGGCGAGCGAATCGGGGGAGCCGGCGGCGTCGACGCCGTTCTCGTCCATGGGCGATCGGTGTGCGCGCGGGTCACAAGGAGTTAGCGGTCTCGGCGGCGTCCGATCGCCCCCGACTCCGCCGCCGCGCGTACGTGATTGGCAGGCCGACGAGGCCGCCCGCGACGCCGGCCGCGCCGAGCACGAACCCGACGAGCAGCGGGACCGGCCCCGCCGTCAGCATCTCGACGCTCCAGACCGAGACGAACCGCGCGGTCCAGACGACGCCGGTGAGCAGCGCGGTGAGCAGTCCGAAGGCGACCCCGCGAGCGTACGTGACGGTCCCCGGTCGCTCGATGAGCGCCCACCAGACGCCCGCGCCGGCGACGAGCGCCGGCGTCGCGAGAAGCGGCATCGAGAGCGCGGACGGGAGGCCGATCACCTCGGCGAAGAGCCCGAGCGCGTCGGAGAGCAGGAACGCCGTGAGGGTGGCACAGCCGAACGCGTAGCCGCCGGCGATCAGCGCCCACCGCTGCGGAGACGAGAGTCCCGACTCGGACCGGAGAGCGTCGTCCATACCCGGAAGACACAAACGCGGAATAAAGGTTTTCTCGTGGGTGAAACGCCGATTTGCGCCTCCGCCTACGGCGTGATCACGGCGCGCCCGTCGATCTCGCCGTGTTCGAGCTTCTCGGCGACCGCGTTCACGTCGCCGAGGTCGTACCGGCTGGTGTGGAGGTCGACGTCGCCCTGCTCGACGAGCGCGACGAGCTCCTGTAGCTCCGCGTACCGGCCGACGATGTTGCCGACGAAGGAGAACTCGCCGTTCACCAGCGCCTGCGCCGGCTCGTGGATGTGCCCGCCGTAGCCGATGATGTGGTGGTTGCCGCCGGCGGCGGTGATGTCGGGCGCGTACCCGGTGGTGACGTCCTCGCCGACGAAGTCGAGCACCTGCGCGGCTCCCGTCCCGTCGGTGATCCCCTCCAGTTCCGCGCGGACGTCGACCTCGCTCGGGTTGACGAGGTGCTCCGCGCCGTAGCTATCCGCGAGCGACAGGGCGGACTCCTTCACGTCGACCGCGGTGATGCGCGCCGCGCTCATCGCGTTGAGACACTGGAGCCCGATGTGACCGAGCCCGCCGACGCCGATGACGACCGCGTGG
The DNA here is from genome assembly GCF_051194135.1 of Halorubrum wangae. NCBI lineage: Archaea > Methanobacteriati > Methanobacteriota > Halobacteria > Halobacteriales > Haloferacaceae > Halorubrum > Halorubrum wangae. Next base: position 323,187 of record NZ_JBLZNH010000001.1, read on the forward strand.
TCGCCGGGGTTGAGGTCCGCGACAGCCTTCTTGGCCGCGTGGTACGCCGTGATACCGGCGTCGGCGTGCGGGGCGATGTCGATCGGTTCGACGCCCGACGGGAGTGGGATCACCGAGCGCTCGCTGGTGTGGAGATACTCGGCGAAGCCGCCGTCGGTGGTGAGCCCGTTGAACGCGTCGTTCTCGCAGTACATCGTCTCGCCGAGTCGGCAAGGGCGACAGGTGCCGCAGGTCTGAACCGGGTGACAGATCACCGGGTCGCCCACGGAGACTATCTCGACGTCTTCGCCCGTCTCGACCACCGTCCCCGCGTTCTCGTGGCCGAGCGTCAACGGCAGTTCCTGCGGGACGTACTCGGTCCACATCCCCTCGATGATGTGGTTGTCTGTCTGGCACCACCCCGCGCCCTCGACCTCGACGATCACGTCGCTCGCTCCCGTCGCGGTCGGGCGGTCTACCTCGTCGATACTCAGCCCTTCGCTCATGTCGTCCGTGTACTCGTGGAGTCTGGCAGCCTGCATGTGACATAATGACTAGTACCCATCATCATAAACGTTCGTTACGTTGTCGTGTTCTTCCGGTGCCGGAGGGCTCAGGGGAACGTCTGAACGTCGACTCGACCGTGAATGAGAAACTTGTTCGTAATTTACCTGAACGATCCTTATGATTATGTGTTGTCGTTCCTCATACGTATTCGTATGTACGAGAAAGACGGCGAGGAGATTTTCGTCATCGACGGTCACGTTCATCTGTGGGACGCGCGGCAGGAGAACATCATCCACGAGGGGGGCGAGCAGTTCCTCCAGTGTTTCTACGACTACCACACCGGGTTCACCCCGGAGGAGGAGCAGTGGGACATCGACACGTATCGACACTACGGCGCCGACAAGATGACTGAGGACCTGTTCGGGAACGCGGCGGCGGACATGGCCATATTCCAACCGACGTACCTCGACGACTTCTACGACGAGGGGTTCAACACGACGGAACAGAACGCGGAACTCGCGGAGGAGTATCCCGAACGGTTCGTGCTCAACGGGAGCTTTGACCCCCGCGACGGCGAGGAGGGACTCCGCTACCTCGAACACCTCAAGGAGGAGTACGACATCCCCGGTGTGAAGCTGTACACCGCCGAGTGGCGCGACGACTCGAAGGGCTGGCGGCTCGACAGCGACGACGCCTTCGAGTTCCTCGAGAAGTGTGCGGACCTCGGTATCGAGAATATCAACGCCCACAAGGGGCCGACGATCCGCCCCCTCAACCGTGACGCGTTCGACGTGAAAGACATCGACGACGCCGCCTCATCGTTCCCGGAACTCAACTTCATCGTCAACCACGTCGGGCTCCCGCGGCTCGACGACTTCTGCTGGATCGCCGCGCAGGAGCCGAACGTGTACGGCGGCCTTGCGGTCGCCTCCGCGATGTCGACCCACCGGGAACGGAAGTTCGGCGAGATTATGGGCGAACTCCTGTTCTGGCTCGGCGAGGACCGGATCCTGTTCGGCTCCGACTACGCGCTGTGGAACCCCGACTGGCTCGTCGACCAGGTGATGAACGCGGAGCTCACCGACGAGCAGAAAGACGAGTACGGCGTCGAACTCGACGTCGACACCATGAAGAAGATCATGGGCGAGAACGTCGCGGAGCTGTACGACATCGACATCGAGGAGAAGAAGCGGCAGTTCCGCGACGACGACATCACCGAGCGGTTCGACCTCGGGGCCCACTACGGCGGCGACGCGGGGGCCGCGGCGGACTGATGTCGGGGAGCCGCAGAGACGCCGGTGGTGATCCTCGCGGAACGGCGGCGGTCCGCGATCGGCTGGACCGCGTCGAGGATCCTGAGCTGGCCCGCTCCATCGTCGAACTCGACTACATCGACGCTATCGAGGTCGACGGCGGCCGCGTCGAGGTCAGGTTCACGCTCCCGACGGCTTGGTGTTCGCCGGCATTCGCGTGGATGATGGCGACCGACGCCTGCGACGAGGTCGAGGCGCTCGACTGGGTCCACGAGGCCCGGATCGAGCTCTGTGATCACATGCACGGCGAGGAGATAACCGCCGGCGTCAACGCCCGTGACGGCTTCGGGGAGACGTTCCCGGACGCCGACGGAGACGTTGCCGCGGTCCGCGCCGCCATCGCCGATAAGGCCCGCGTCTCCAGGCAGCGCGAGGCGGTCCGAGTCCTGCTCGACGCGGGGGTCGGCCCCGAACAGGTCGTCTCGCTCGTCCGCGCCGACCTGACCGTCACCGGGGACGAGGCGCACGTCGACGTCGGCGGGCTGTCGGTCGTCGTCGACGCCGAGCCCGTGGCCGACTACATCGACCGCGTCGAGACGAGCGGACACGTCACGGCGCCCGACGATACGCTGTTCTTGACGCCAGAAGGCGACCAAATTCCCGCGGACGAACTGGACGTGGTGCAGAAACGCTCCCGGCTCGCGACCGTGAACATGGGCGGACAGGGCGCCGTCTGCGACGCGCTGCACCGCGCGCGTCACGGGTCCGAGGGCCCGGACGGCTCCGGTCCGTCGTATATCGACCAGTCGCCCGATCAGTCGACGTACGACGGCGACGTGGATGAGTTCACGTCGACGTGGACGGTCGGCACGGACGACTGATTCGCGGTCGGGTTCCCAGCCTCAGCGGATCGGTCCGAGTCCGCCCATTCCGCCGCCGGCACCACCCGTCCCACCGTCTTCGTCGGGCTCGCCGTGGCCCTCCTTCTCCAGTCCGTGTCGACCCTTCGCGGCCCACTCGTCGCGGTCCCAGCCGCACGCCGGACACTCCCCCTCGCCCCAGTCGAAGGGGTCGCCGCAGCCGAGACAGGCGTTCTCCGTGTTCATAGCACACAGTACGCACGAATGACTAAAAGCGTTCACAACATTCCGCGGAACGCGCCGAGCGGCGGGAACTCGAGCGGTTCCCCGGCGTTTCCGCCGGCGCCGTCGCCCGCGCCGTCCGCGTCGCCTGCCTTCGAATCGAACACTACCGGAGCCAGTTCGTCCGCGTCAGTGACGAGCGGGGAGTCGAACGCCCCCGTCCGAATGTTGTTGACGGCCACGCCCGGGGCGAGCCGAGTGAACGCGGGGAGCACGAGGAGGTCGGCGCCGCGGTAGACCCCATCGCCGCGGAGGAAGCACGGGCGACGGTCGCCCTCTATCTCGATGGTCGGATGGACGTGTCCGATCACGTACCGGTCCGCCGCCGTCGTCGGCGCCTCGTGGCCGTGACAGACGACGGTGCGGGGAGCGTCGGCGGCGTCCAGCACGTACGCCTCGTGAACCGGCCCCTCCCACGCGCTCGCGAGGGCGGCGTCGTGGTTTCCCGCGACGAGTTCGAAGGCGGCCCCGTTCGCCCTGCACACCTCTCGGAGCGCGGCCAGCGTTTCGAGACTCCGGTCGCTCACTCGGTCGAAGGTGTGCACGACGTCGCCGGCGACGACGACGGTCTCGGGATCGAATCGCGTCACGAGCCTCTCAAGCCGTCCGACGAGGTCCTCGCGCTCGCCGAGCGGGAGCGACACCGCCGAGGCCTCCCCGCGACCGACGTGCAGGTCGGCGAGGACGAGTGCGTCGTGCCGGTCGAAGTACGCCGCGCGCTCATCGAACGTCGTCGTCGTCATTGGGCGTCTCCAGTCATCGGGCGTCTCCAGTCATCGGGCGTCTCCAATCATCGGCCGAATCCCGTCGGTGGGTCGGCGCGATCGGACCGCCCGGTCCGTGCGGCCGGACGCCCCTGCCCGGCTCCGCCGTCCGCGTCGCCGGCGTGATTGCGGGCAGTCGCGTACGCCTCGCGGACGCGGCGGAACGACTCCTCGTCGCCGCCCTGGTCCGGGTGGGTCTCCTTGACACGATCGCGGTAGGCGCGTTTCACCTCGTCGGCGTCGGCGTCGCGGTCGACGTCGAGCTCCGCGAACGCGGCGGCGACGGGGTCGCGACCGCTGTTCCTGGACGGTCGACTGGGGCCCCAGTCGGGTTCGACCACGTCGAAGGGGAGTCGGCGACCCAGCCCCCGTCCCGGCATCTCGTGTTCGCAAAGGACGGTGTAGACGCCCTCACCCTCAAGTTTGAAGTAGTCGTGCGCGTCGAAGGTGATGGCGACCTCGCGCTCGGGGAGGTAGAAGGGGACGGTCACCTCGCCGAGCGCGTGGTCCTCGCGAAATCGCTCGCCGATCGCCGTCAGGTATTCACGGATCTCCCGCCGCCGGCGGTCGTCGCCTGCGTCGGTCCGATCGCCGCCGGCCGCGGCGACGCCGGGGGCAACGAATCGATTGCCGAGGTAGAAGGCGACGGCTGCGAGCGTAGAGGCGAGCCCGCCGAGCGCGACCCCCAAGAGGACCCACGTCGGCACCACGCTGATGAACTCGACGACCACGACCAAAGTTACGGCTCGGCGCGTATCAACCTCTCGCCGGGACGCCAGACGCGGCGAGCGACGCGCTGGGCGTGCGCGGTCACTCCGAGAGAATGGGCGTCGCCGGGCTCAGATCATCCCCTTCGACTCGAGGCCGTCGAGGATGTCGTCGACGAGTTCTTCGGCGGTGTCGTAGGGGAACTCCTGTTCGTTGCCGAGCTTCGCCGCCATCTCCATCGCCGTGAGGCTCACGTCGCCGGCCTCGAACTTCGTGGCGGGGCCGTCCGGGAGTGCCGGGACGAGGTCCATCTGGTTCTTGACGGGGAAGTCGGCGCCGCCGAACGCGTCTAAGAACTGTTCGCGAAGTTCCGCTCTAACGTCACTCATACTCTCCCATCCCGCGAGCCGCCGCAAAAGCGTTGCGGAACAACGGTAAACAAGTTTGAGGTTTGTAAACGACCGCGGGGGGCTGACGGCCCGCTGCGAGTCGTCTCCGAGAACAGCGACGGCCGTGCCGGAACCTCCGATCCTTTGTCGCTGGGCGGCAACTGTCGCCCATGTCGTTCGACTTCGACTTCGACCTGCTCCGAGAGTTGACCGAGGCCCGCGGCGTCCCGGGCTACGAGGACGACGTCCGCGAGATCGTCCGCCGCGAGTTCGCCGACATCGCCGACCGCGTTCGCACCGACGCGATGGGGAACGTCGTCGGGACCGTCGAGGGGGACTCGGACTATTCGGTCGCGATCGCGGCCCACATGGACGAGATCGGCTTCATGGTCCGGCACGTCACCGACGAGGGGTTCGTGCAGGTCGACCCGCTCGGCGGGTTCGACGCCCGCGTGCTCCGCGCCCAGCGCGTCACTGTCCACGGCGACGAGGACCTCACCGGCGTCATCGGCTCCGTGCCGCCCCACACGCTCACGGACGAGCAGAAGGAGGCGGACGACGAGGTCTCGGACGTGTTCATCGACCTCGGGCGCGACGGCGAGGACGTGGCCGACCTCGTGAGCGTCGGCGACCTCGTCACGCTCGACCAGACGACGACGCGCATGGGCGACCGCGTGACCGGGAAGGCGCTCGACGACCGGGTCTGCGTGTTCGCGATGCTGGAGGCCGCCCGCCGGATCGACGGCCCCGACGTGACGATCCACTTCGCGGCGACCGTGCAAGAGGAGGTGGGGCTTCGGGGGGCGAGCGCGCTCGGCGTCGACATCGACCCGGACCTCGCCGTCGCCTTAGACGTCACCGTCGCCAACGACGTCCCGCAGATCGGTGAGCCGGCCGACGCCGTCACCGAACTCGGCGAAGGGACCGCGATCAAGCTCAAGGACTCCTCCGTGATCACCAGCCCGAAGGTCCATCGGCGTCTGACCGACGTGGCCGAATCGGCAGATATCGACCACCAGCACGAGGTGTTGCCCGCGGGCGGTACCGACACCGCCGGTTTCCAGAACACGGCCGGCGCGAAGCCCGTCGGCGCCATTTCGATCCCGACGCGGTACCTCCACACCGTGACTGAGACCGCCGCCGGCGAGGATATCGAGGCGACGATAGATCTGCTGACCGCGTTTCTCGACTCCGAGACCGGCGAGCACGACTACACCTTATAAACAACCCCGCGGTGGTGCGCGCCCCTCGCGGACGGGCGTCGGAGGCGATCACCGCCGCTACACCGCTGATTCTTAATAAATAAGCGGCCGGAAGATCGTCGGCCTCCGTCATCGCAATAAACGAAGCGTCGTGACGAAAGCGTCGTGACGAACGATGCGACCACTTCAGATAGCGTCTCGCCGGACTGCTTATTACCCGCCGCCCGAACGACCCTGCGTGGACGAACTCGTCGTGAGAACCGATGTGTACGCCGACCCCGAGGAGGTGTACGAGTTCCTGCTCGACTTCCCGGGGTACGCCCGCTACTCGAAGTACCTCGATGACGTGCGGACGGTCGAGGGCGACGGCGGCCCGGGCACCCGCTACGCGCTCAGATTCGCATGGTGGAAGATCACCTACACGGCCCACTCGCTGGTGACGGGCGTCGATCCCCCCGAGCGGATCGACTGGGAGATCACGAAGGACATCGACGCTGGCGGCTGTTGGCGCGTGACCCCGCTCGATTCGGCGGACGACTCGGCGGACGATTCCGCGGACGACGTGCCCGACGGCTCCCGCTGCGAGGTCGCACTGGAAGTCGAGTTTGATCCGGGGTCGGCGAGCCCGGCGGCGCTCGACCTCCCGCGTCTCGTCTCTTTCGACTGGGTGGTGAAGAAGGCGGTCCCGCTCATCCGGGCCGAGGCGGAGCGGGTGGTCCAACGCGCCGTACGGGACCTGGAGGGGTCGAATCGCACCGTCGACCTCGACGTCTACGTCGACTCCGAACGGATCTGAGGGAGTGGACTCGAGGACGCGACGCGCGCGAGTGAGTCGGCGTCCGCGCCGTCGCCGAGTCGAAGGCCTTAATATATCCAGCGGGGAACGATGGAACGCGTACGAGGGCTCGTAGATCAGTGGTAGATCATCCCCCTGGCACGGGGAAGGCCCGGGGTTCAAATCCCCGCGAGTCCACTTCTTCACTCACTCCGTTCGTTCAGTCGCTACCTCGCGATACCGTTTCCTACCGCTCACTGGATCCCCGCGAGTCCATGTTTCTTCGCCACTCGTGAGGTCGGCGTCGCCGCCGGACCGGCCGCGACCTTCGCACGGCGGGCGTCGAATTACGAAGCCCCTCTCGAGCGTCTCACCGAAATGTATTATAGCTGGTAGTATCGTGTATCTCCGCTCCGATCACCGGTGATACCTCGGTGTGAGTTTCGAGCGGTGCATTTTCAGTAAACTCCGTTCTGGCCCCCGAAACGTACGTTTTCTATGAAATACCAACTATCGATTGCGTTCGTAGCGGGCAAAAAGAACGTCTTTAACAGGTATATATAAATATATTTAATATCGTATAGAACGATTATAAAGCATGGTCAAATGGATGGCTGTACTGTACGGAATGATCGCCTCGTTCGTCATCGGAATCGTCAGCGGACTCGGACTACCGTTCACGGACGCAACGCTGCCGGTCGTCGGCTTCGGTGTCAGCGGCCTCATCGCGGGCGGCGTCGCCGGCTACGTCGCCGATGAGGGACTCAGCGGGGGCGCCCTGCACGGGCTCCTCGCGACCACCCTCGGGGGGATCGTCGTGGCGATCGCGGTAATCGCCCTCGGCGCCCTTTCGGCCGGTCTCGCCGGCCTCGGCGTCGGTGCCGCCTTCCTGGTCGTCATCTTGGCGTCCGGGATTCCCGGTGCGGTCGGTGGTGCGATCGCCGGTATGATGCACCCCGAGGAGGAGGTCCGCGGTCGTCCGACCGCCTGAGTTCGGCGGTCGCGACCCGGTCCGACACTGCTTTTTTATACATGCTTCGTTCCGCCGAGCCACCGCAGCACCTCGCCGCGCCGGTCGAGCAGCGTCCCGAGGTGGTCGGTCTCGGTGGTCGTGAGCGTCACGTCGCTCTCGTCCGTGAGGGCGCGCACGGCCGAGAGCGGCGCGTTCTCGTCTCGCGTTCCGTGCCAGGCGCGGACCGAGGCCGGCGCGCGGTCGATCCCGGTCCACTCGCTCCCGAACGAGCGGTTCTCTCGGGCGGCCGCCGTCGCGCCCTGCCGGAGCGCCTCGTGGAAGTCGTCTGCGACCGTCTGCGCGACACCGTCTGACACCGAGCGGTCGGTGTACTGCCCGACCACGGCGTCCGGTCCTGCGACCGACGCGTACGCCCTCGTCAGCCGAAAGAGCAGGCGGACGGCGAACGGGACCCGCGCGAGTTTCACGAGACCGACGTCGGCCGGCGGGACGACGGTGCTCACCAGCGCGACGCGGTCCGCGCGCTCGGTCGCCGCGGCCGCGAGCGCGAACGGGCCGCCGCCGGAGAACCCCGCGACCCCGCATCGCTCGACCGACTCCGCATCGAGGAGCCTCTCGAGATCTCGTCGCCAGTCGCGCCAACTCCAATCGTCCGGCGGCGGCGACGACCGTCCGTAGCCCGGCCGGTCCGGGACGAGGAGTCGAACGCCCTCGATCGCGGCGGCGTCAGCGAGGAGCGACGCGAACAGCCGCGACCCCGGCGTTCCGTGGTGCGCGACGACCGGCGTCCCGTCCTCGTCGCCGGCGACGGCGTAGGTGAGCGTCCGGCCGTCCGAGAGCGTGCACGTCTCTGTCGAGAGCGCGGCGGAACGGTCCGCCCGCCGGGAACTCCGTTGCATGACTCGTTTTTTTCGTCTCCGTCGGTATAACGGGTCGGGAGTCCCAAATCGCTCTCTTAGCCTCCGTTGATTCGGTCGGTCACGCCTCGACTGACATCGGTGTTACCGCGGATTGATGCGGGACGCTCACGTGAACCAATGTATGGCTACACACGAGGTCACGGCGGAGCCTCCCGACAGCCTGGTACACGCGACGGGTTGGGACCACGTCACGCTGATCGGCAGCAACGCCGACGAAACGGTCGCGTTCTATCGAGACGTACTCGGGCTTCCTCTGGTGATCAGGCAGCCGAACCTCGACCGCGAGGAGGTCGAACACCTCTTTTTCGACGCGGGCGACGGACGACTGGTCACCTTCTTCGTCGACGAGACGCGCGACTCCGTCGAGACGCAGAAGCCCGGAATCGGCGCGGTCCATCACCTCGCGTTCAGCGTCGAGCCGGACGAGCTCCCGGCGATCCGCGACCGTCTGCTCGACGCCGGCCACGAGGTGAGCGAGTTCGACCGCGGCGCCTTCCACTCGCTGTACACCCACGACCACAACGGGCTCGTTATCGAACTCGCCGCCGACAAGTTCGAGGTCCCGGACGACCGGAAAGGCGAGGTCCTCGCGCACGCGCAGGCGGCCCGCGTCGCCGCCGGCGACGAGTACATCGCGACGGAACATCTGGAGGCCGCTATCGAGGAGCTCGGCCTCCCGGTGGAGCGGTACGACCTCCCGGACGCCGCGACCGGTCGAGATTTCTGACGACGCGATGGAACTCAGATCGGCCGTCCTCGACTTTTTCGCCTGCAACGAGGCGAGCGTCCGGAGCGCGCTCTGCGACCTCCTCGACATTCACTCCGACGCCGACTCGTCCCGCGGCGCCCGACCCTGTATCCGCCGCGCGGCCAGCACGAAGAGTCCCGTCCCGATCAGGTAGAGCCGCCAGCCGGCGTTTGCGATCGGGAAGATACGGTTGACCGGTTCCTCGGTCACCTCGTCCGGGTCGCGCGGCTCGACCGGATTGTTGACGTGCACCGTCTCCGTGGTTCCGGTCGGTCCCGCGTCGACCGTCCGCGTCCCGGTCTCCGGATCGATCCGCAGGTCGACGAACGTCTGGACGAACCCGTCCGCGGTCGAGAGCAGTATCTCGCCGTCGAGCCGGAGGAACTGATCACGGAGCGGCCACAGGTAGTTTACCCCGTCGAGGTGGACCCAATCGAGCGCCACGTGCGCGAAGACGTGCGCGAACAGCGCGGCCCACGCGACGGCGACCCACCGCGGCGACAGGCGCGCACGCACGGCGGAGCGCTCGCGAATCCGCGTGTCGTAATACAGGAGGAGCGCGGCGACCGCGGGGATCACGAGCGTGTGGCCGACGGTCCGGTGGGCGCCGGGCATGAGCGGGCCGAGGAAGCTGTCGGCCTCGGGCGCGACGACGACGACGAGCAGGACCGCGATCGCCCGGCGGTCGAATCGGTCGTCGAGCAGCCCGGCGGCGAGCAGCACGGCGAACCCGGCGTGGACTATCGTCGAGACCATCTATCGGGCCACCACGGTCTCGTCGCCGTCGCCGGCCGCGGAGCGTTCCTCGTCCGCGTCGCGCTCGCTCTCCGTCGTCCGCCGGTTCGTCGCCCACCGGAACCGAACCGCCAGCAGCGCGGCCGCGGCGACGACGACGACCAGCTGCCAGCCGGTTCGAACGAGGTGGAACTCGCGGTCGGCACCGAGTGAGAGCCCCGGTCGCCCGTCCGGGTTCGCGAACGTCGAAAGCGCGTACGATTCGGTCGTCCCGAGCGTCTCCAAGGGGAGGAGACCCGGTCCCTGCGCCCCAACGGAGACGAACGTCTGGACGACCCCGTCCCGCGTCGAGAGGACGAACCCGCCGTCGACGAGGTAGTAGGCGTCGGCGAGCGGGTACAGCAGATTCACGCCCTCGCGACCGAACAGGTCGGGGGCGATGCCGGCGACGAGAAACGCCGCGAGCGCGACCCACGCGATCCGGACGCCGCGCCAGCCGACGCGTTCGCGGAGCCGCGAGGCGCCGCGCGTTCGGGTGTCCCAGTGGAGGGCGACGCCGACCGCGAGGGGGAGCCAGACGGCGTGGAGGAGGGCGTTCGTCGCGCCGGGGATCGCGAGGCTCGCGACCGCGTCGAGGTCGGGGAGGACCGCCGCCGCAACGACGACCGCGACCGAGCGCCGGTCGAACGCGGCGCCCAAGAGGGCGGCCGCGAGGAGGGCGCCGAAGGCGGCGTTGACCAGCGTCGGTGCCATACCCGTCCTACGACCGCACGCGAATAAGTCGCTCGGGCCGGCCCCTCGGTCAGCGGTCGTCGTTGCGGTCGGCGGGACCGCGGTCGGTCTCGCCGCGGTCGGGCGGCGCGGGATCCTTGACGAACTCGAAGTCGCCGACGTCGGACTCGCGATCGGCCGTCGGTACCCGCGCCGACGCCATCGACTCCGGGCGACCGAGGAGCGAAACCGCCATTCGTCGGGCGACGTAGGCGACGAGATTCGCGACGTGAAGCGCGAGTAGGACCCCGACGACCCCGACCGGGAGTGCGACCAGTGCCTCCGGAAGAGTGTCGATCGCCCACGTCACCGGCTCGCCGTTGACCTCGCCGAAGTCGGTCGTGTACGGGTAGCGGAGGGGGGCGACGACCAGCGGCAGCGCGCTCGCCAGCAGGAACAGCGGAACGAACGCGAGGACGCTGACCCAGAACTTGAGCGAGACGAACCCGAGCCCCGTCCACGTCGACTGGGCGTCGGTGTACTTCCGCACGCCGCCGAGCGCGCCCTCGGCGGCGGCGAGGTCGTTCGGACGACGCAGGCTCGTCCCGAGGAGCGCGTTCGCGAGCCGACGTTCCAACCCCGCGGCGAGCCGGGCGCCGATCAGGGTCGCGAACAGGATCACGAAGCCGACGAGCGCGACCGAGAGCGCCAGTCCGAACGCGACCCCGAACGCGAACAGCGTCCAGTAAGCGAACCCGAGCGGGACCGCGAGCAGCAGGTACAACAGGTGTCTGTACGTTCGACCGTCGGCGACGACGCCGACGAACGGGAGGGCGGAGGGCTGACGGAGAGAGACCATGCGCGGCCGAAAACGGTTCGTCTGTCGACATAAATCGGTCGCTCTCGGCACCGCGAACGGGACTCGGTCGGGCGTGGGGGCCGCGTCCGCCGCGGCTCACTCAGCCGATGAAGAAGTCGACCGCGTTCCCCGTCGACTGTCCCTTATAAAGCTCCGAGTAGCCGCAGTCCGCGCAGGAGACCACCACGAACGTGCGGTTCTGCACGTCGAACAGCTTCGTGAGGCCGCTCCCGCTGGTGGCTATTTCGTCGGTCTCCGTCTCTTCGCCGCCGCACTTCGGACAGCCGTCGCGGCCGTCGCCGAAGTCCACCGCGCCCGGATCGACCGTCGCGTCGTCGCCGGACTGCGCCGGACGCTGAGTCGAGTCGTTGCCGAACACCGAATACTCCACGTCGTCGTCGTTGTCGGAGGGCATCGATCTCACGTTCCACGGAGAGATATAAACTCCTTTTGCCGCCGAGGCTCCTCCACGTTCTCTACTCGTCGATTTCGTCGACGAGGTCGTCGGCGACGCCGACGTATCCCGCCGGCGTCAGGGCCCGGAGCTCCTCGCGCACGCTCTCGTCGACGTCGAGGTCACCGAACAGGTCGCGGAAGTCGTCGAGCGTCACCGACTGCCCCCGAGTCAGTTCCTTCACGCGTTCGTACGCGTCGATGTCCCCCTCGCGACGGAGGATCGTCTGAACGGCCTCGCCGATGACCTCGGGCGTCGCCGCCAACTCCTCGCGCATCACGGCCTCGTTCGGCACGACCTTCGCGAGTCCGTTCTCGGCCTTTCCGTAGCCGATGAGGCAGTGCGCGAGCGCGGCGCCGACGTTGCGCTTGACGGTGGAGTCCGACAGGTCGCGCTGCAGGCGCGAACTCGTCACGTAGTCGCCGAGGAAGGTGAGGTCGCTGTTCGCCTTCGAGAGGTTCCCCTCGCTGTTCTCGAAGTCGATCGGGTTCACCTTGTGCGGCATCGTCGACGACCCCGTCTCGCCCTCGACCGTCCGCTGGCCGAGATACCGGTCGGAAACGTAGAGCCACGCGTCCACGTCCAGGTCGAGGAGGACGTTGTTCACTCCCCGCAGCGCGTCGAACAGCGCCGCGAGGTCGTCACAGGGGTTCACTTGCGTCGCGAGCGGAGTGTGCTCCAACTCGAGCCCGTGCACGAACGACTCGGAGAACGCCGCCCAATCGACGTCCGGGTAGGCGGCGTCGTGGGCGGCGTAGGTGCCCGAGGCGCCCGCCAGCTTTCCTGAGAGGTCGCCGTTCGCGACGACGACCCGGCCGAGCGCGCGACCGAGTCGCGAGGCGTACACCGCCATCTCCTTGCCGAACGTCGTCGGCGTGGCGGGTTGGCCGTGGGTACGGGCGAGCATCGGCGTCTCGCGGTGCGCCTGCGCGAGGTCGACGAGCGAGTCCCGGACCTCGCGGACCGCGGGCACGAGCACCTCGCTCACCGCGGGTTTGAGCAGCAGTCGGTGCGCGAGGTTGTTGACGTCCTCGCTGGTGAGTCCGAAGTGGACCCACGGGTACAGCGCCTCGCTCTCGGCGATTGCTCCGGCGTCGGCCGCCTCGTCCAGTCGAACGCGCAGGAAGTACTCGACCGCCTTCACGTCGTGATTGGTCGCGGCGTACCCCTCGGCGCCCTCGACCTCCAGCGCCTTTATCAGGCGCGCGTCCTCGGCCGAGAACGATTCGTAGACGTCACGGAGGGCAGCCACGGCGTCGCTCTCGAGTTCGATCGGAGTCTCGTCGAGCGCGGCGAGTTCGATCAGGTACTCGACCTCGACGCGGGTCCGGGCGCGCATGAGCGCGGCCTCGCTCGCGTACGGCGACAGCGGCGCGGTGCGCGAAGCGTATCGCCCGTCGAGCGGCGAGACCGCCGCGAGGGGGTCCGACCGCGACAGGCCCGAGATGGCGTGGTCCGTCATATCCGCGACTGCCCTCGGAGCCAGCAAAAGCGTGTCGATGGCGTGACGCACGGACGTGGATAGGTCTCGCTTTTTCGTCCGGTGGGGGCGTCGATCCTATCCGCAAACGTGGGTATTTCGCGGTGCGGACCGCAATCGATATACGCGATCGGTCGGACCGTCCGCGTATGAAGATCGCCGGACTCGCGAGCAACCGGGGACGGAACCTCAGACACATCGCCGACGTCGCGCCGGGCGGCGCGGAGCTGTCGGTCGTCCTGACGAACCGGGAGCAGGCGCCCGTGTTGGAGGCGGCGACGGAGCGCCGGATCCCGACCGAGGTCGTCGAGCGCGACGAGGACGAGTCGCGCGCGTCCCACGAGAGCCGGATCCTCGACCGGCTCGCCGACTACGACTTCGATCTCGTCTGTCTCGACGGCTACATGCGGGTGCTCACCGACGAGTTCCTCGACGCGGCGCCTACGACGCTGAACGTCCACCCCTCGCTGCTCCCGGCGTTCCCCGGCATGGACGCCCACGAGCAGGTGCTCGACGCCGGCGTTCGGACGACCGGCTGTACCGTCCACGTCGTCACCGACGTCGTCGACGACGGGCCGATCGTCACGCAGGAGCCGGTCCCCGTTTACGCTGACGACGACGCGGAGTCGCTCAAAGGACGGGTCCTCCACGACGCGGAGTTCACCGCGTACCCGCGAGCGGTCCGGTGGTTCGCCGAGGGTCGCGTGACGGTCGAGCGCGAGGGCGGCGAGCCGACCGGCGTCACCGTCGAGGGGGACGCCGGCGGCGATTTCCCCGAGCGACGCTTCGTCTCCGAGGAGCGCGCCGAGACGCTGCGGTACGGCGAGAACCCGCACCAGGACGCGGCGCTCTACGCGGACGACGGCTGCGAGGAGGCGAGCGTCGTCGGCGCCGACCAGCTGAACCCCGGCGCGAAGGGGATGGGGTACAACAACTACAACGACGCCGACGCCGCTCTGAACCTCGTGAAGGAGTTCGACGAGCCCGCGGCCGCCGTGATCAAGCACACTAACCCCGCCGGCTGCGCGACGGGCGACGCGCTCGCCGACGCGTACGACCGGGCGCTCCGGACCGACGCGAAGTCGGCGTTCGGCGGTATCGTCGCGCTCAACCGCGAGTGCGACGCCGACACCGCGACCGCGGTCGCCGACTCGTTCAAGGAGGTCGTCGTCGCGCCCGGCTACACCGACAGCGCGCTCGACGTGCTCCGCGAGAAGAAGAACCTGCGCGTGCTCGACGTCGGCACGCTCGGCGAGGGCGAGAATCGTTTCGCGGAGCGGTTCACCGAGAAACCGATCGTTGGCGGCCGCCTCGTGCAAGAGCGCGACCTCCAGTCGCCGACTGCCGCGGACCTCGAGGTCGTCACCGAGCGGGAGCCCACCGACGATCAGTTGGAGACGATGACGTTCGCGTGGAAGACGCTCAAACACGTCAAATCTAACGGCATCCTGTTCGCCACGGGGACCGAGACGGTCGGAGTCGGCATGGGGCAGGTCTCCCGCGTCGACGCCGTGACGCTCGCGGCGATGAAAGCAGAGAAGGACGCCGAGGGGAAGTCCGCCGAGGGAGCCGTGATGGCCTCGGACGCGTTCTTCCCGTTCCCGGACGCCATCGAAGAGGCCGCCGAGGCGGGGATCGAGGCCGTGATCCAGCCCGGCGGCTCAGTCAACGACGAGGACGTGATCGCCGCCGCCAACGAGCACGACATGGCGATGGCATTCACCGGATTTCGCTGCTTCCGCCACGACTGAGCCGGAGTTCCCTGCCGGCTACTCGCCGCTGCCCGTTCCCGGCTTGACGGCGCTTGCCTCCGACTCGACGGCGCCGATACCGGCGATCTCGAACCGCGCTCCGCCCGCTGCGCTCTCGGTCACGGCGATGTCCCAGCCGTGCGCCGCCACGACCTGCTGGATGATCGTGAGCCCCAGTCCAGTGCCGGACGTCTCGGTGCTGTAGCCGTCGACGAACACGTCGTCGCGCTCGGCCTCGGGGATCCCTTCCCCGTCGTCCTCGACGTAGATCCCCGTTCCGTCCGGCAGGTCGCCGACTCGGACCGTTACGTCGGCACCGCCGTGATCGACCGCATTTCTGAACAGGTTCTCGAACACCTGCTGGAGACGGCTCCAGTCGCCGAGCGCGACGCGGGTGGTGTCGACCGACAGCGTCGCCGTCTCGGCGTCCACGAACGACCAAGACTCACGGGCGAGCGCACCGAGATCGATCTCCTCTCGCCCGCCGATCGTCTGGCCCTCGCGAGTGAGAAAGAGGAGGTCGTCGATCAGCGATTCCATCCGATCGACCGCGTCCCGGCATCGCTTGAAGTACTCCGGATCGCCGGTTTCCTCCGCTATGTCGAGGTACCCGTCGACGATCCCGAGCGGGTTTCGGATGTCGTGAGAGACGACGCGGGAGAACTCCTGTAGCTGATCGCGCTGTCGCTGCATCCGTTCAGTCGCCTGCTTATGGAACAGCTCGTAGCCCACCCACTGGGCCAGCAACTCCACGAACGTCTCCTCGTTCTCCGAGAAGGGGCGGTCCCGCGCCTCGGTGTCCGCGAAACAGAAGGTGCCGTACACCTCGCGGTTGACAACGACCTTCGCGCCGATGTACGCCTCCAGCCCGAACTCCTCGTAGGCGGCGTCGTCTTCCCACCCTTCCACGCGGGCGTGTTGGACCGTGAGGGCGCCATCGAGGTCGATAGTCCGCCTGCAGTACGCCTTCGACAGCGGGCAGCTCTGACCGGACTGCAGCAGCTCGTTGTCGCCGCGAGCGTCCACTATCATCTGTGTCTCGTCATCGATCTCGGTGAGGAAGCCGGCCTCCACGTCTAGGTATGAGCGCCCCAAGTCCAGCAGGTCCGGAAGCTTCTCCTCGAACGACCGCTCCTGATCGGCCGTGATCCGGTACATTCGGTGGAGGGCGTCACCCTCGGATACTCTATTTCTCATCGTCGATCACGACTGCGATGCTCTACCAGGGTCTCCCACGACATTAAACAGGATGGTACCGACGATCGAGATCGGAGCGGTCCAGCGGTTCGGTCGATCCGACCGACAAATCGAATCGAGCACACAGACGGACGCAATCGGAATGGCCGCGAACGTAGTTTCCCGCGTCAGTCGTCGCTCGAGGCCTGCCCGGTCGGGTCGCCCGCGGCGCCCGGAACGGCCTCGGCCGGCGCCGGCGGCTCGTCGCGCACGTCGGCGCCCTTGCCCTCGGCGATGACTTCCGCGTACGCGTCGGGGAAGACCCGGACGAAGTCGTCGAGCGCCGCCGTCCAGTCGTCGAGCAGTTCGGCCGCGCGGTCGCTTCCCGTGTACGCGCGGTGGTTCTCCACGAGCCGGCGCAGCACTCGCTCGTCGGACTCGTCGAGGGTCTCGGAGACCGACACCATCCCGTGGTTCACGCGGGCGTCGAGCCGGTCGTCGGGGTCGTACACGTAGGTGACGCCGCCGGACATCCCGGCCGCGAAGTTCCGACCCGTGTCGCCGAGCACGGCGACGATACCGCCGGTCATGTACTCGCAGCCGTGGTCGCCCACGCCTTCGACAACTGCCTTGACGCCGGAGTTGCGGACGCCGAACCGCTCGCCGGCGACGCCGTTGACGTACACCTCGCCCTCGGTGGCCCCGTACAGCCCGACGTTCCCGGCGACGACGTTCTCGGCGGGGTCGTAGCCGGCCTCCTCGGGCGTGTTGACCACGATTCGGCCGCCGGAGAGCCCCTTCCCGAGGTAGTCGTTCGCCGCGCCGGTCAACTCGAGGGTTATCCCCGGCGCGAGGAACGCGCCGAAGCTCTGTCCCGCGTATCCGTCGAACCGGCAGCTGATGGTGTCGTCCGGGAGTCCGTCACCGCCGTGTTCGGAGACGACGCGGTTCGAAAGCGTCGCGCCGACCGCGCGGTCGACGTTCTCCACGTCGCGGGTGAGCGCGACGGGCGCGCCGTCCTCGATGGCCGGGGCCGCCTCGTCGATGAGGTCCCAGTCGAGCAGGGCTTCGATGTCGGCGTCCTCCTGCTCGCGGGTCTTCGTCCGGGCGTCGCCCGCGGGGTCGGCGATCACCGCCGACAGGTCGAGGTGCTTCGCCTTCTCGTGGTCCGTCTCGCGCTGGGTGAGCAGTTCGGGGCGCCCGATGAACTCCTCGACCTCGGAGTAGCCGAGTTCGGCCATGAGCTCGCGGAGCTCCTGGGCGATGAACGTCATGTAGTTGATAACGTGGTCCGGCTGGCCGGGGAAGCGCTGCCGGAGGTCCTCGCGTTGGGTCGCGACGCCGACCGGACAGGTGTTCTCGTGGCACTGCCGTGCCATCACGCAGCCGGCAGTGACGAGCGACGCGGTCCCGAACACGTACTCCTCGGCGCCGAGCGCGGCGGCGACGGCGACGTCGCGACCGGTCTTGAGTCCGCCGTCGGCCGTGACGCGGATGCGGTCGCGCAGGCCGGTCGCGCGGAGCATCTGGTTCGCCTCGGCGAGGCCGAGCTCCCACGGAAGCCCCGCGTTCTTGATCGACGTCTTCGGGGACGCGCCCGTCCCGCCGTCGTGGCCGGAGACGTGGACGACGTCAGCGTTCGCCTTCGCGACGCCGGCCGCGATGGTGCCGATACCGGCCTCGGAGACCAGCTTCACGTTGACGTCAGCGTCGGGGCTCGCAGCCTTCAGGTCGAAGATGAGCTGCTTGAGGTCCTCTATCGAGTAGATGTCGTGTTGCGGCGGCGGCGAGATGAGCCCGACGCCCGGCGTCGAGCACCGGACGTGCGCGATCATCTCGTTGACCTTCTCGCCGGGGAGGTGACCGCCCTCGCCGGGCTTGGACCCCTGCGCCATCTTGATCTGGAGCTCGTCGGCGCTCGCGAGGTACTCGGCGGTGACGCCGAACCGGCCGGAGGCAACCTGCTTGACGTTACACTCCTTCTCGGTGCCGAACCGCTCCGGGGGCTCGCCGCCCTCGCCGGTGTTCGACTTCGCGCCGATCCGGTTCATCGCCATCGCGTTGTTCTCGTGGGCCTCCGGCGAGATGCTCCCGAGGCTCATCGCCGCCGTGGAGAAGCGCTCGACGATCGACTCGACCGGTTCGACCTCGTCGATCGGAACCGGGTCGCGGTCGGACTCGAACTCGAGGAGGCCGCGGAGTGTCTGAAGCTTCTCGGACTCGTCGTTCACTATCTCCGCGAACTCTTGGTACTGCTCGTAGTCGCCGCCCCGGACCGCCTGCTGGAGCGTTCCGACCGTCTGCGGGTTCCAGCCGTGCTTGATCCCCGACGAGCGGTGTTCGTACTCGCCCGTGGTCTCGAGTTCGGGGTCGGCGCCGAACGCCATCGCGTGGCGCGTCCGGAGGTCGTCTTCGATCTCCCCGATCCCGATCCCTTCGGTGCGGATCTCGGTCCCCTCGAAGTACTCGCCGACGAAGTCGGAGGAGAGTCCCACGGCCTCGAATATCTGAGCGCCCTGGTACGACTCCATCGTCGAGATGCCCATCTTCGCCATCGTCTTGAGGAGCCCGTCCTCGAGGGCCCCGCGGTACGCCGCGAGCGCCTCACCCTCGTCGGCGCCGTCGGGGCCTGCCACGACGTCGGCGATGGAGTCGTACGCGAGGTACGGATCGATCGCGTCGGCGCCGTAGCCGACCAGTGTGGCGATATGATGGACCTCGTGCGGCTCGCCCGACTCGATCACGAGTCCGGCGCGGTTTCGCAGGCCGTTGCGGACGAGGTGGTGGTGCACCGCCCCGGTCGCGAGCAGGCTCGGGACCGCGAGCCGGTCCGGGCCGACCGCGCGGTCGGAGAGCACGACCACGTCGGCGCCGTCCTCGATGGCGGCTGCTGACTCCCTGCGGATCTGCGTCACGGCGTCGACGAGCGACCCGCCGCGGTCGTACGTCACGTCGACCGTCACCGAGTCGAACGCCGGTCCGTCGCCGTCGACGGGCTCGCCATCGAGTCCCTTCAACGCCGCCATCTCGGCGTCGGTGAGTATCGGCGAGTCCGAGACGATCTGCTCGGCGTGTTCGGCGGTCTCGTCGAGCAGGTTCCGCTGGTTCCCCATCCGGGTCTCCAGCGAGGTGACGAGCTCCTCGCGGATGTAGTCGATCGGCGGGTTCGACACCTGCGCGAACAGCTGTTTGAAGTAGGTGAACAGCGGGCGGTCGATGTCGGCGAGCACCGAGAGCGGCGTGTCGTCGCCCATCGAGCCGACCGGATCTTTCCCCTCCTTCGCCATCGGCTCGACGAGGTGGTTCAGCGAGTCGGTTGTGTAGCCGAACGCGGCCTGGTGCGACCGGACTGTCAAGTCCTCCTCGCTCTCTTCGTCCTCCTCGTCTCCGTCGATCTCGGTGGATGACGCTGTTTCTGTGTCGACGTCGACCGCTCCCGCGACGTCGTCGAGGTTGACCTGTCCCTTGTCGACCCACTCGCCGTACTTCTCGTCGGTGAGTTCGGCGAACACCTCCTCGTCCGGGACGATACGACCCTCTTCGGGGTCAGCGACGAATATCTCGCCGGGCTGGAGCCGGCCGCGGCGCTGCACCTCGGCGGGGTCGGTCGGCAGCGCGCCGACCTCGCTCCCGACGATGAGCCGGTTCTCGTCGGTCACCTCGTACCGGCACGGACGGAGCCCGTTACGGTCGAGGACGCCTGCGACGCGGTCGCCATCGAAGCCGATGACCAAGGCGGGGCCGTCCCACGGCTCGACGAGCGAGGCGTGGTAGTCGTAGAAGTCGGTTCGGGCCGCGTCCATCAGGTCGTCGTCGCGGAACGCCTCCGGGATCAGCATCCGGAGGGTGTGCGGGAGGTCGCGGCCGGCCTGGAGGAGGAGTTCGACCGCGTTGTCGACGCTCGCGGTGTCCGACTGGTTCGGGTCGTCGATCACCGGCTTGATCGTGTCGAGTTCGGCGCCGAACGACGGGTGGTCGAGGTCGTTCTCGCGGGCGCGCATCCAGTTGACGTTTCCGCGGATCGTGTTGAACTCGCCGTTGTGGACGATGTTTCGGTACGGGTGAGCGAGGTGCCACGCGCCGAGCGTGTTCGTCGAGAACCGCGCGTGAACCAGGGCGACGTGGCTCGCGAAGCGCTCGTCGGTTAGGTCGGGGTAGTAGCCGGCGAGCTGCGAGCCCTTCAGCAGACCCTTGTATACGACGCGCTGGCGGTCGAGCGAGCAGACGTAGAACCGGCCGGCGCCGTCGACGTCGCCGACCGCGTTCTCGATCTCACGCCGGGCCGCGTACAGCGCGCGGTCGAAGCCGAGCAGTTCCGGGTCGGCGTCGTCCGGGCGCGTCTCCTCGCTGGTGAACCGCTCGGCGAGGCCGGCGCCCTCGACCGGTGCGGCGAACAGTTGGGCGACCTCCGGCTCGGAGTCGAGCGCGGTCGCGCCGAGGTCGGCGTTGTCCGTCGGGACGGAGCGCCACGCCAGCACCTCCAGCCCGTAGACGGAGAACACCTCCGCGATGACGTCGTGGATCTCTGCCTGTACGCTCTGCTCGGTCGGCATGAAGACGGAGCCGACCGCGTACTCGTCCGGCAGGTCGGCGTCGACCACGTCGTCGAAGAAGTCGTCCGGGCGCGCAACCATGATACCGGCGCCGTCGCCGGTGTTCTCTTCGGCGCCCGTGGTTCCGCGGTGTTCGAGATTCTCCAGCAGTCGGACCGCGTCAGTCACCGTCTCGTGGTTCGGTTCCCCGTCGAGGTCGACGATGCCGCCAATCCCGCAGTTCGACCGCTCGTCCGATACCGCCGCGAGTCCCCCGTCCTGACCCGAGGGATCCGCGTCCCCCCGGGTGTCACTACGTGGCTCGGTCATAGAATTCACTCACGAGTGATTGCTTAAAGGTATGACCCTGATACGGGTAGGATCCCTCGTACACACATTAGGGAATATAAGGTAATTATTCATCAGGGGTTCCTACCTCCCAATGGGTGTGTCACACGATCACTTTTTGATCGGATTTAGTTTGAACCGGATCGTGACTCGCAAAACTGTTGTTGATATGCACTCGTATCGTGCCGACCGTAGCGATTTTGTTAAGCTGGGTGGTGGGGCGTCCGACGGGACGGTCTCGGGGCTGTCATGATTACCGCGGTCGCTGTTCCGACTCGTCTGTCAACTAGTTACGACGGAGGCTCACTCAGTAAACGGCATGAACGAGCCGTTGATGTCCCACTCGTGGATACAGTGGATCTCACCCGGCTCGTCGTCGATCTGCCACCCGGTGGTCTCGTCGTTCCACTGCTCACGGCGACCACACAGCTCGCACTCACGCTCTCGTGGCGGGGTGATGGTCACGCTCATGCGTGGATAAAGGGGGCGGCCCAGCAAAAGGATATCGCCGGGTCCGCCTCGCCCTCACGATCGCGTCCCGTCTCGCCCTCACGATCGCTTCCCGCATCGGCCTCACGATTGCTTCCCGTACCGCCTGTCATCATCGCTCCTCGCACCTCACGCTCCCGTCTCTCCTCACGACTCGCGCCGCCGCGCACCGAGGCGTCCGACGAGGACGAGCGCGATCACCGTCGCCAGCGGGCCGAACCCAGGCACGTCCTCGGCGGTCGCCCGGATCGGTGCGTCGTCGTAACTCGGCGTTGGCGGCCCCGCGTCCGTCCCGTCGCCCCTCGTCTCCGACCCTTCGGTCGAGCCGGACGCGTTTGTCCCACCGCTCGCCGACGCCGGTCCGGTCTCGTCGGCCGTAGACCCGTCCGTCTCCGGAGCGCCGCTCGGCGGACCGTCGCGGGCCGACTCGGCATCGCTTTCGGACCGATCGCCACTCGCCGGAGGCCGACCTGATTGGGTCGGGGCGCCTGCGGGGGTGACGACGGGCTCGTCGCCCGCGACGCCGCGGACGTCCGCGACCGGTCGTATTTCGCCGCGAGCCCCCATGCGTCCGAACCCCGGTCCGACGCGGTCGTCGTTGCGACCTCGCGCCCCTTCGGCCGCAGACCCGGCCGACGATGCGTCTCCCGTCGTTGACGCGTCGGAGTCGCCGTCGGTCGATCGGTCAGCGCCGCCGACTCCCGATCCGCCGGTTGCGCCGTCCCCGGCGCCGCCTCCGCCACTATCGCCGAGCGAGTTGCCGCCGTCGGACGTTCCGCTATCGTCCCCGGACGATTCCGACCCGTCGAACGTTATCGTCGCCGACGCCTCGTGGTCGCTCTCGGCGTCCGAAGCGGCCGCACGGAGCCGTTCGTCCTCGACGCGGAACTCCGCGGTGAACGCCTCCCCGTCCGTCGGCGTCTCGTCCGTCGCGAAGGCGTCGCTCCCGTTGCTGACGACGAACAGCCCGCCGTCGTGGAGGGCAACGGTCGAGTTCGACGGTACCGACTCTGTCCCCGTCGCGAGCGTCGATCCGCTCGACCGCACGTCGAACGCGAGCCCGTCCAGTTCGGCGAGGTCGCTTCCGGTCTCGACCGTTGCGTTCCGCGCCGCCGGTAGTCCGGTCAGTCCGGTGGCGTTCACCGCGTACACCACGGTCTCGTTCTCACGAACGGTCTCGGTCCGAGAGAGCGTTCCGTCCGCAATCGCCTGTCGCACCGCGCGGGAGGTACCCAAGTCGTCCCGAGTGAGATCGGTCGTCGTGTACACGAGCATCTCATTTGTCGATCGATTTCCGACCGTGACGGTCGCTTCGTCAGACGTCGCGGCGAGTCCCTCCTCGGAGCGGATGGCGAGCCGATACGTCCCGGGCGACAGCGTACCGTTTGACAGAGATGTGTTGACCGATTCGACTGTCGCGCCCGGCCCCGTGGCGATGACGCTGTCCGTTAGCGATTCGTTGCCGAGCGCATACGTGTTAACGCTGATCGAAGTGCGTCCAGGGGCAGGTGTGGAGAGATTAGCAGTTGCAAATGTTTGATTTGTATCTGAATCGATGACTTTGATCGTCACTCTAGAGACATTGTGATGTAGCAGATACTCGGATTGTTTTCCGATTTCGACAGTAGCATCTATCCCCCTGAGACTTGCAGTTTTATCGTTTTTTCCGACTAGACTGAATTGTCCATCTCCGTTCACACCATCTCCAGACAGTGAATAATTTCCTGTTGCTAAGCCAGTAGTGTTGAACACTACTTTGTCCACCCCGTCAACAGAAGAACCCACTCCAACAATCATGGGTTCATTGTTTGGTCGTTCTTTATGCAATTCGACACGGTCTGTAGCTGTTGAATTATCCTCAAATGCGACTAGACTACCAGAGTATATTGTACTCCCTTCGTATTCCGAATTATTATAGTGATAATCAAATGCATCGCTAGTATTTACGCTTGTAGGCACATTTGAGATGTTAATTTCTGCGCTGTCAGACACGTCTCCGTCTACAAAATGATCTGATACATCGGAATTCACTAACTTCTTGGTCGATTTTAAATTCACAGGCTCACCAGAATCTTGACCCTTTGCCAGGCGAATCGTTGCTATGTATCGATTGGTATGCCTAATCCTACTCGCTTCTCCATCTGCATCTTTAATTGGCACTGATAACTCATCATGTGCCCCCGTTAGGACATCTGAATACCCTACATATTCTTCATATGCAATCTCACCATCAGTAGTCAATGGTTGAATAGACACAATATATGGAGTTTGCATTCCATATGTATCTCGCACTTCCGCTCTTGCCACCGTAACTTCTGTAGCCTCTGCCGGATCATATTCCTGATTTTCTAACTCAATAGTTCCTAGATACACTTGGAACATTTCTTTATCAATAGCGGATTCTTTTAATTCGACAGATAGGTCTGACCCAACTTCTTTTTCGTCATCATCTATTTCTTGCTCGGGTATCAGATATGCGCCAAACTTTCCACCTAAATTGGACGTGTTAAGTGATGTCACGTGATCTCCACTCATTTCCTGTGCAGTCTGCGAGCGATATCCGACTATTTCTCCGTCTTCTTTATCAGTAATAATGACCGAGGAATTAACATTTGATCTGAGATTGTTAATTGTAATTCCGGATTCAGTCCTACTATCTTTCTCAAAGTTAGTAGAGACGGTCGCTTGGTCTGGAATCGTCATCGAGCCATCCAAGTATTGAAATTCTTTAGACTTTTTTGTGAGATTCTCTCCTTTTAACTCCTCATATGTTCTTGTTGAGTCCTGACTGACGACACCAACTTCATACTGCAAACCTTCTTCCATTTTAGCTGCTGATGAGTTTATACCTGCAACTTGTACTGAGTTGAATTGAACTGGATTGCTTCTATTTTGGTGTTTAACCTGTACCGCAAGGACACGACTTTGATTGTACGTAATTAATTTCGAGTCTTTTATATCGCCGTTCACAACGTCTGAATTTCGAATATTAACTTCTGAAACGTTTACACCCGCTTTCTCTAAATCGGCAAGACTCAGAAACAGAGTTATATTTTTATTATTAGTTTCTGTTCCACTCGTGCTAACTTCTATATTTGAAATGTTATGAGTTGTCTCAAATGATAGAATATCTTCAGGGTCTCCTGCCTCGTTGATATAATATTCTTGGTTCCCGTTGGATCCTACAGACGCTCCGGCTAATCCTGATGTAATAACAGAGCTGAACAGAATAATACTAAGAATAACTGCTAACCCATTCCAAATTGAATTTTTTCGATCCATCGTGACGGGCCACGTTAAGTAGAGCAGCGGCTAGGAGGAACACTCACAGTGGTGTCCGACGCACTCGCTACCTCGCCACTGCCTCGCATCGTGGGACACAATCACTCGGTTGATTGTTTATTAAAGGATTAACGGACGAAGAAGCTTCTACTTGCGTAAACGTCGCCGGTCACCCACCCGTCAGTTACGAAATATAAGCAGTTACTGCGCGGACTGTAAAGCCGAGAGAAACGAGCGTCAGAGACTTCAGGCAGAAGACGAGTGTTCGGTCTGTTCCATCAGCGAGAGAATGTCGTCGCCGGCGTCGACCGGCGTCGGGTGGGCACCAACGAGTGCGATCACGTCCTCCTCGTGTTTTACCGTCGCCACGTAGAGCAGCACGGGAACGTCCTCGACGCTGCCGCTCTGGTTCTCGCCGACGTTGACCTGCGCGTCGATAGTCGTTTCGAGTATCGATACCTCGGTTTCCTTGCCGAGGATGGTCCGCGTCTCCGACCCGCGGCTCTCGATCTCGTCGGCCTGTATCTCGGTGCCTTCCCCGCCAATCCCGCGCTGGTCGACCTGCTCTAACAGCCGCCGGATCAGCTCCACGTCATCGGCGCGAACGAGGGGATTAACCGACTGTCCCCCTACCGGCGCGTCGGGCGTGCTCGCCACGAACAGCGCCGAACCGTTGTCTTGGTTCTCGTACCCGGCCACCCAGGTCGTCGCCGAGACCTTAGCGTTCACACCCGCCACGTCGAACTCCTCTTCGATGATGAACGACTGCGGCTCCTCGCCCTCGTACCCGGCCGCTGAGGCCGCCTCTGCAGGAACGCGGGCTGGGCTGGCGTCGAACTCGTAGCTCCCGTTCTCTCCCCCAGCGCACCCAGCCACGGCGACGGACGCTGATGCGGCGATCGCCGCGAGCAGTCCACGTCTGTGCATGAGAGGTGTTAGGCACGCTATAACGTTTAACTGTGTCGCCCCGGGGAATCCCGCGTGATAATCGGCGGTGCGTGGTGTCAGTTTCGCGAACGAAGGCACAAAGTTCACGGTGGGGCGTGTGCGAAATGAGCTAAATGGAACGCCGAGGACAGATTGGGCTGGTGGAAGCGCTCCTCCTTGACGTGGTTCGACTCCACGAGACGTGGATGGAGGTCCTCTTCCCGCGCCAGCTCGATCCGAGCGCAGTGCTGGGAAAGTGGAAACCGGAGACCGTCGTCCAGAAGGCCGGGTACTACCTCTGGGCGGTACTCGGCGGGCCCCTTGTCGCGGTCGCGTACCCGCTCCTGCTCGTCGGGTTCGCCACGCGATTCTACGCCACGAAACTGGACTCGGCGGTCGCGCGCTTCGGCGTGGTCGGGGCCGTCATCGTCGCGACGGTCGTCTGGGGCTCGCTCACTCTCCTCGCCCACTTCCAACTCCCGACAGAGGTGATGCTCGGGATCGGCGGGGCCAGCGTCGTGGCTGTCGTTTCCGCGGGCGCGGCCGCCGGTTTCTCGAAGGTCGGGGGTCGGTTCGTCAGCGTCCTCCTCGCGTACCCGTTCGCGATGACCGCGATATTCCTCCCGCCGGTCGTCGCCGGGCTGCTCACACCCGCCATCTCGACGTTGGTGATCGACCCGAGCTACGACCTCGCTCGGTGGATCCTCGACACGTTCCTCGCCGTCGGCGGGATCAACGAGACGCTCCGGGGCGCTTTCGACCTGGAGACGTTCGGCGAGCAGTGGGGCGTCGCCGGGCTCGGCTACGTCCTAATGTGGCTCGGCATCTCCATCCCGCTCGGCTGGTTCCTCGGCGTGCTCGTCTCTCTCGCAGACCTGATCCGCCCGCAGCCCGACGCCTGAGACGATATTGCTCGTCGACGCGGGCGACGCCACCGGTGACGATGTGGCCGCGTTACTCTGATACGTCGAACCGTTCGCTGGCCGTCTCGAACGCGGACTCCGACTGTTCCTTGCTCAGACGGCTTTCCCGCTCCGCGATCGCTTCGGGATCGGGATTCGCGGCGTCGTCGATCCGAGCGAACGACTTGTGGACCTTCGTGTGACACCAGCGACACAGCGCGACCGTGATCTCGTGGGGGCCGGCGTCCGCCGCCTCATCGGCGTCGCCGGCGTCCGCCGTCTCATCGACGTCGTCCTCGCCGCTCGCGCGGCCGTACGAGAGGTGGTGTTCCTCCACTAACGGTCGGGCGTCGTCGTGGGCGATGCGGACCTCCTCGAGGCCGCAGCGGTGACACTCGCGGCCGGTGGTCGTCGAGCGGTAGTGCGGACACCGCCGCCACGCGTCGTCGGGGCCGACGTGACAGGCGTAGCCGTCGACGCGGCGGGCCGCGGCGAACCCGGGGTCGTCGCCGGCGCGCGTCAGCGCGAACCGGCACCGACCGTCGTCGGTCAGGTGATCGCAGACGCCAGCGACCGCATACGGATCGTCGACGCCGACCGGGGTACCGTCCGGCGTCCGTTCCATCTCAGATCAGGCTCGCGCCGTCGAGGTCGGTCCGGCCGTACTTGACGTCGAGCAGCCGCAGGAGAGTCGGTGCGATGTCGAGGAGGTCGGCGTCCTCGATGTTCGCGTCCGGGTGATCGATGAACAGGGCAGCGTCCTCGAACGTGTGCATGCCGGTCCGCGGGCCGTTCGGGTCGAACACCGACTCGTGCTGGCGGAAGCCGGATTTGAGGTCGAACCCTTCGTTCGGGATGACGACGAGGTCGGGGGCGATCTCGTCGTGGTCGCCCCTGAAGACGGTCTCGCGCTCGACGACCCGCTTCGCGACCGGCTTCCCGTCGGGACCCTCCCACGTTTCGAGAGCTGCCTGCAGCTCCGCGCGCACCGACTCGTACTCCGACTCGGGGACGACTCCCTCGGGCTCGCGACCCTCCAGGTTGAGGTAGAACCGCCCGGGGACAAGCGAATACGCGCGGGTGTCGTCGTCGATGTCCGTCAGCGCGCTGTGGTCCTCGGCGTCGGCGTACGAGAGCCACCCGTTCCGCTCCAGCCACTCGTTGCAGTAGACGTCGTAGCGGAGCCGGGTGAATCCGTGTGTCGACCCCACGACCAAGCGGACGTCGTCGGGGAGAGCCGCTCGGATCGCCCCGATGTGCTGATCGAGCGCGGCGTAGAACTCGAGGAAGTCCTCGCTGTACTGTCCCGAGTCCACGTAGTCGCCCCACAGGAAGTGGTTGATCCGGTCGGGCGCCGTGAAGACGCCGACGAACAGGTCCCAGTCGTCGCGCTCGACGTACCGGGAAAACGCGGCGGCGCGCGCGTCGAGCGTCTCACGAGCGTGCTCGATGAACTCGGACTTGTCTGCCTTATGCCCGAGCTTGGCGTTCACCGACAGCCGGTAGTCGCTCCCGGTGAGGTACTCCCGTAGCTCCTCGGGATGGGACGCCTTGTCGACGTCCGGCGAGAGGTACCCCGACACCATTCGTTGGATCGTCCGCTGGGGTGGGAACGTGACCGGGACGTTCATCACCGTCGCGTCGAGGCCGGCCTCGGTCGCGCGGTCCCACACGCGGGTGGCCTGGACGTCCCGTCCCATCGGAACGTACGTGTCGTAGGATCCGATCTCGCGGTCTTGAAAGCCGTACACTCCGGTCTCTCCCGGGTTTCGGCCGCTGGTGAGGACGGGCCAGCACGCGCTCGACTCCGGGGGGACAGTGCTGTCGATCGGTCCGCCGTCGCCCTCGTCTGCGATCGCTGACAACGTCGGGAATCTGTCCGGGTTGTCGTCGACGAGACCGTGCGGGAGACCGTCAATCCCGATGAACGCCACGCGCGGGGTGTCGGTTCCGCGCAACCGGTCGAAGAGGCCCATAGGGGTACATCCGCCGTTGAGGGCAAAAGGGTTGACATCGACTGGCACCGGACCGACCCCGAAGTCGACCTCCCAACTGGAGGCCTCCCTCTCTTGTCTCGCGGGCGGCGGGCGACGCCGAGCGAGTCGACGGTCGGTGACCCGCGGCTCGCTCGGGACCCTTTTCAGGACGCTCCGTGATGGTGACGCATGGAGACGCGACGCGCGCTGCTCGTCGACGCGTTCACGGACGAACCGCTTGCCGGGAACGTCGCCGGAGTGGTGCCGGACGCCGCGGGACTGAGCGACGACCGGATGCAGAAGATCGCCGCGGAGCTCGGCGCTTCGGAGACCGCGTTCCTGTTCGACGCGGGCGACGGCGCCGACGAGCGGCTCCGCTACTTCACCCCCTCGACCGAGGTCGACCTCTGCGGGCACGCCACGATCGCGAGCTACGCCGCATTGTACGCGGCCGGCGAGATCGACTCCGGCGAGCGCACCCTCCGGACGAACGTCGGCGACCTCTCGATCCGGGTCGACGACGGGACCGTCTGGATGCGCCAGAACCCGCCGACGGTCGAGCGCGTCGACGAGGCCGACCTCGACGCCGACCGCCTCGGCGACGCGCTCGGGATCGACCCCGCGGCGCTCAGGGACGTCGGCGCCGACCTCCCCGTCGCCGTGGCGTCGACCGGGCTCCCGTGGCTCGTCGTCCCCGTCAACTTCCTCGAACGGCTCGGCGAGGCCGCTCCCGACATGGCCGCCGTCGAGGCGATCTCGAACGCGCACGACGTCGCCGGGATCTACGCGTTCACCTTCGACGCGCTCGACGCCGATTCGACGCTCCACGGCCGGGCGTTCGCACCCGCCGTCGGCGTCGCCGAGGACCCGGTGACCGGGACGGCGAGCGGCGCGGTCGGGGCGTACCTCCGGGCCGTGGACGCGTTCGACGGCGAGCTACCCGAGGAGCTCCGGTTCGAGCAGGGGCACTTCCTCGACCGTCCCGGGCATGTCGAAGTTCGGATCGACGGCGACGCGGTTCGGGTCGGCGGCCGCGCGGTGGTCTCCACCGAGGGCGAGATGACCCTGCCGGCGGAGCGCGACGACGACGACATCATCGAGGTGTGAACGGGCGGCGCGTCCGTGGCGCGTCCATGGCGCGTCCGAGGCGAAGCGCGCGGCCGAGCCGTCGTCGGCCCCGCGCGGACGACGGGTGCGCAGACTGCGGGCCGAACGTTTAGGCCGCCTCAGAACGTACCGTTTCCATGGAGTTCGACCTTCCACGCGCGGCTGCGTTGCTGGTACTGATCGTCGCGATCGGCGCCGCGGCGCTGATCGGAAGCGGGATGATGCCGTTGCGGATCACCCTGATGATGGTCGTCCCGTCGATGCTCGTCTTCGGGGGAATCGCCTTCGCCATCGGCGTCAAACACGGCCAGTTTCGGTCGACGCACGCGTGATCGACCCTCACGACGGTCGCGTATCGCACGCGCTCAGACGCGTCGGTTAGCGTCGGTCGGAACCACGATGCTTTTTAAAAACGGCCAGTAACCCGAAGCCGTGTTACTCGGGTCTCCGCTCACCGAACTGCTGCTCCTCGCCGGTGGCGCCGTCCTCCTGTACGCGGGCGCCGAACTGCTCGTCATGGGCGCGAGCGATCTGGCACTCGCCGTCGGGCTGAAGGCGTCGACAGTCGGCGTCACCGTCATCGCGTTCGCGACGACCGCCCCCGAGCTATTCGTCTCGCTGCTCGGCGCCGTTACGGTGTCGACGGACGTCGGACTCGGTACGATCCTCGGCTCGAACATCGCCAACATCGGACTCGTCCTGGGTGTCTCGGCGATAATCCGTCCCCTCAACATCTCCGATACGGTGTTCGAGCGCCAGGTCCCGTTTATGGTGCTCGCCGCGCTGCTGCTCGTCGGCCTCGGCTGGAACGGTCGAATCGGCCGACTCGGGGGGCTCATCCTGCTCGGCACACTCGTCGCGTTCACCGTCGTGATCCTGCGGCGTATCCAACAGACACAGTCCGGAATCTCTTCGGCGGAACGCGCGAAGATGCCCGATGCGAGCGTCCGCGACGTCGCCACCGTGGTCGGCGGTATCGTCGCGCTGCTGATCGGCTCCCGCTGGCTCATCGACGGCGGGGAGTCGCTGCTCTCCGCCGCCGGATTCTCCGACATCTTCATCGGGCTCACGGTGCTCGCGCTCGGCACCTCGCTCCCGGAGTTGGCGGCCAGCGTCGTCGCCGCGGTCCGCGGCGAGGCGGAGTTCAGCGTGGGCAACGTCGTCGGGTCGAACATCTACAACATCCTCGCCGTCCTCGGCATCGTTGCCGTGGTCCGCCCCATCGGCGTGAGCGCCGGCGTCCGCGGCTTCGAGTTCCCCGCGCTGCTCGCGTTCACCGCCCTCCTCGTCGGACTCATGTACCGCGGCGAGGAGATATCCCGTGTCGACGGGGCGCTTCTCGTCGCGGGGTACGGGCTCTTCGCGTACCTCTTGTTCCCGTAACGCTCCGGAGGCCCACGCCGCCTCTCGGCCGGAACTGACGCCGCCTCTCGGTCGCAACCGACGCCTATTCGGCCGCTCGGTTCGGATCGACACCCGTGATAGCGATCGTCGTCAGCCGGGCCGACAGCGCCTCCGTACACATCGGCGAGCGACTGCTCGCCGCCGGCGACTGGGAGCGGCGCGAGGACGAGAGCCGTCCCGATGCCGCGGGCGGCGGGGCCTACTACCGGGCGGACGGCTTCGAACTCCGCGAGTTTGAGGACCTCCATATCGACCTGCACGATCCGGCCGCCGCGTTCGGCGGCGCGGACGACGCCGACATCGACTTCCTCGTCTTCGTCTCCAAACACGCCGGGGAGACGGGCAAACTCCTGACCGCTCACGTCACTGGAAACTTCGGGCCGGCGTCGTACGGCGGCGAGCCGGAGACGCTCGCGAGCGCCGCGCCCGGGGCGGAAAAGCGGGTCGTCGAGGCGCTGGCGGCACACGCTCCGTCGGAGTACGACGTCGGTATCGAGTGCACTCACCACGGGCCGACGGCCGTCTCCGTCCCCTCCCTGTTCGTCGAACTCGGGTCCGACGAGCCGCAGTGGGCGGACCCGGAGGGGGCCGAGGCGGTCGCGCGGGCGGTCCTCGACCTGCGGGGGACCGGGCCGGATCTGGTCGACGGCGACTCTCGCCGCCACGTCGTCGGCTTCGGCGGCGGTCACTACGCGCCGCGGTTCACTCGGATCGTCCGCGAGACCCGCTGGACCGTCGGCCATATCGGCGCCGACTGGGCGCTCGATGAGATGGGCGCTCCGGCGGCGAACCGCGAGACGATCGCGCAGGCGTTCGAACGCAGTCGCGCCGAGCACGCCGTGATCGAAGGCGAGAAGCCCGACCTCGAAACGGTCGTCGAGGGGCTTGGCCACCGCGTGGTGAGCGAGACGTGGGTCCGCGCGGTCGGCGACCGCCCGCTCCCGCTGATCGAGCGGCTTGAGAGCGACCTCGCGACCGTCGACGAGGGACTCAGGTTCGGGGCCGTGTCACCGGCGTCTCCGGACGCGGTCTCTATCCGCGAGCTCCCGGCCGAGTTGCTCTCGCGGGCGCAGGGGATCGACCCGGAGGCGACGCGTGACGCGGTGGCCGCGAATACGGTCGCCTTCGACACGGAACAGGCGGGGACCCGCGCGGCGGGGGCGGCCGCCTTCGCCGACGGCGGGGACTCACCGGGCTACGCGGACCTCGTCGCCGAACTCGCCGCGGTGCTCGCCGAGAGCTACGACGCGGTCGAGGTGACTGACAACGCCGTCGTCGCCCGCGAAACCGCCTTCGACCCCGATCTCGCGAGGGTCCGCGGCGTGTCGGAGGGGCCGGCGTTCGGCCGGCTCGCGGACGGAGACGCGGTGGAGGTCGACGGCGAGACCGTCACACCGGACGACGTGTCGCGGTCGCAGACCGACCGATTCCCGGTCGCGATCGAACGCGGAGGCCGGTGAGCCCCAATCGAGGCGATCGACGGCCCCGCGGACGCATCGGCGGCTGTCTGCTACCGTCTGACTAGCGTCAGACGATCGGGCAAAAATAAATACGTCCGGGTCGCAACCCACCACATAATGGATTCTATCGTAGAGGACGCCATCGATGAAGCCGAGGAACCTCCGGCGGACGACGCCGGAGGGAACGGCGCCGGCGAGACCGACGCCTCGGCCGGTGCTCCGCCCCAGTCCGGAACGATGACCGACGACGAACTGCAGGACGTTCTTCAGGACCTCCAGACGAACATCACCGTCGTCGGCTGCGGCGGTGCCGGCGGCAACACGGTCAACCGAATGACCGAGGAAGGTATCCACGGCGCGAAGCTGGTCGCCGCGAACACCGACGTCCAGCACCTCGTCAACATCGAGGCCGACACGAAGATCCTCATGGGTCAACAGAAGACGCAGGGGCGCGGCGCCGGTTCCCTCCCACAGGTCGGCGAGGAGGCTGCGATCGAGTCCCAAGAGGAGATCCATGACGCCATCGACGGCTCCGATATGGTGTTCGTAACCGCCGGGCTCGGCGGAGGCACTGGGACGGGGTCTGCCCCGGTCGTCGCGAAGGCCGCCCGCGAGTCGGGCGCGCTCACCATCGCCATCGTCACGACTCCTTTCACCGCCGAGGGTGAGGTTCGCCGGACGAACGCCGAGGCTGGCCTCGAACGCCTCCGCGACGTGAGTGACACGGTCATCGTCGTTCCGAACGACCGCCTGCTGGACGCGGTCGGGAAGCTCCCGGTCCGACAGGCGTTCAAGGTGTCCGACGAGGTGCTGATGCGCTCGGTGAAAGGGATCACGGAGCTCATCACCATGCCCGGACTGGTGAACCTCGACTTCGCCGACGTTCGCACGGTCATGGAGAAGGGCGGCGTCGCCATGATCGGGCTCGGCGAATCCGACTCCGAATCGAAGGCACAGGATTCCGTCAAGTCCGCGCTCCGCTCGCCGCTGCTCGACGTCGACATCTCCGGCGCGAACTCCGCGCTGGTCAACGTCACCGGTGGCACCGACATGTCCATCGAAGAGGCGGAGGGCGTCGTCGAAGAGATATACGACCGGATCGACCCCGACGCGCGGATCATCTGGGGTACTTCCGTCGACGACGAACTGGAGGGCCAGATGCGGACCATGATCGTCGTGACCGGCGTCGAGTCACCGCAGATCTACGGCCGGAACGGCGAGCCGCCGGAGGAGGCCGCCGCGGAGATGGAAGACATCGACTACGTGGAGTGACGACCCGCCGACGCGCCGCGTCCCAGTAGCGCTCTTTTCGCGGGATCCGGTCGCGGACCCGGGATCGCCCCGCATCAAAAGGTAAAAACCGTCTCGTCTCGAAGTCGGTCCTAACATGGACGTTCCGTACGACCTCAACAGCTACGTTCGGGTGCTGAAGCTGGCGAGCACGCCGAGCACCGACGAGTTCCTCCAGGTGTCGAAGATCGCCGGTGCCGGCATCATCCTCGTCGGCTTCATCGGCTTCCTGATGTTCGCGATCATGAGCCTCCTGCCGGGGGTCGGCGCCTGATGCCGATCTTCTCGGTCAAGACCACCGCGAGACAGGAGCGGACCGTCGCTGACATGCTCGCAGAGAAGGAGATGCCCGAGATTCAGGCGGTCATCGCTCCCGACCAGCTCACCAGCTACGTGATGGTCGAGGCCACGGACGGCAGCGTGTTCGCCCGGATTCTCGACGAAATACCCCACGCTCGCGGCGTCATCCAGACCTCCGAGGGACCGGCCCAGAGCCCCTTCTCGGAGGTCGAGCACTTCCTTTCGCCGACGCCCGACGTCGAGGGGATCGCCGAGGGCGACATCGTCGAGCTGATCGCCGGCCCGTTCAAGGGCGAGAAGGCTCGCGTCCAGCGAATCGACGAGGGGAAAGACCAGGTTACCGTCGAGCTGTACGAGGCGACCGTCCCGATCCCGGTCACCGTTCGGGGCGACCAGATCCGAGTGCTCGACTCCGACGAACGCTGACTGCCGGAACGCTGTTCTCTCCTTTCTCGGCCGTTCTTTCACCCCTCGCCGCGCTACCAGACGGATCGTCGGCAACGACAAGGGCTTTATTTGACGCCGACCGACGGTTCGGACATGTTCGGTCCCGGCGTGCCGGCGATCCTGAGCCTGGTTCCAGACACGTTCACGTTCGCCTGGCTCGTCGCGATCCTCTTCGCGGTCTCGTGGGTCCTCGACAGCCGCGGGTTCGCGGCGGGTCGCCTGCTCGCGGCGGGTACGTGGGCGCTGTTCGGGCTGTTCTGGCTGACGACGGTACCGTACTTCGCGTTCGAACACCAGAGCTACGTCGAGTCGATTCTCGCGCTCGTCGGCGTTCCGGTCTGCACCTACGCCGGCTACCTGCTGTACAACGGCCGCGCGTCGCTGTTCACGCTCACGCGGGCGATCGCGCTCATGCTGTTCATCTACCTGCCGTTCGAGACGATCCCTGCGTTCTCGGTCGCGGGCGTGGCGTTCCCGGAGCCCCGACGGATCCTCATCGAGGCCGTCGCGACCCAGACCGGGTTCCTCATCGACCTGCTCGGCTACGCACCGGAGCGCGTAATGAGCTACGAGGGGTACGACGCGGCGTACGCGTGGACGCTCGCAGACGGCCACACGGTGACGATCCACGTCGTGCTGGCGTGTACGGGACTCGGGAGTATGGCGATATTCGGCGGCCTCGTCGCCGCGGTGCAGGCGCCGCTCTCGCGGAAGCTCCGCGCGCTTGCGGTCTCGATCCCGCTCATCTACGTGCTCAACATCTTCCGGACGACGTTCATCTCCGTCGTCGCGGGGAACCAGTACATGCAGTGGCAGACGGATCTCGTGCTCGCGATGTTCGGCGCGACCGACCCGTACCGCGTCTCGTTCCTCATCTCCGACCGGATCATGAGCCAACTGCTCGCGGTCGTCGCGCTCGTGGGGATCACGTTCCTCGCGGTGCGAGAGCTGCCGGAGCTGGCGGTGATCCTCGAGGACGTGCTCTACCTGCTTACGGGAGAGGAACACGATCTGACGAAGTCGTTGGACCTGCCGCGCGAGCCGACGAACCGCTGAGCTCGGGGCGGCACCGCCGACTCACTCGCGGCGAACCGGCGTTCGCTCGCAGACGAAGCGGTGGCCATGGCAACATATAGGGCCGGCTGTGCGAAACGTCGGACCATGCACACGACGAATCAGCCGGCGCCGCGACGGCATTCCGGGGGAGGTGGCCGCTCGTGTTGAGCGCGATCGACCCGCTCAGTTACCTCCAGACGAACGTCGCGAAGCTCGTGCTGGCGACCCTCCTCGGGATGTTCCTCGGTCTCGAGCGGGAGTGGTCACAGAAATCGGCGGGCATCCGGACGTTCGCGCTCATCAGTCTCGCCGCGGCGATGTTCTCGCTGCTGGACGATCAGGGGTTGCTCCTCGTCGGTGGGGCGCTGATAGTCGCCAGCGCGGTGCTGCTCGCGGTTCGGAGCTTCGTCGAGCCGGACGTCGACGGGC
The DNA here is from genome assembly GCF_051194135.1 of Halorubrum wangae. NCBI lineage: Archaea > Methanobacteriati > Methanobacteriota > Halobacteria > Halobacteriales > Haloferacaceae > Halorubrum > Halorubrum wangae. The sequence goes on from NZ_JBLZNH010000001.1 coordinate 359,662, forward strand.
TCTCGCTCACCACGTCGGTATCGATGCTCGTCACGTACGGCGTGGGCGTCCTCGTCGCCCAGGCGTTCTACATCGAGGCGGTGACGGTGGCGATGCTCTCCTCGCTGCTGCTCGTGTTGAAGCGGGAGCTTCACCAGTTCGCGTGGGGGCTCTCCCGCGAGGAAGTCCGCAGCGCGGTGGAGTTCACGATCCTGGCGTTCGTCGTCTTTCCGCTGCTCCCGGCCGAGACGATCGACCCGTGGGGCGCGGTGCAGCCGCGGCTCATCTGGTCGCTCGTCGTCGCCGTCAGCGGCATCGGCTTCGTCAACTACATCCTCGTGAAGCGGTATCAGGGCCGCGGCTACGCAGTCACCGGATTCTTCGGCGGCCTCGTCAACTCCACGGCGGTCGTCGCTGAGATGGCCAAACGCGCGAAGGGGCGGACGGACCTCCTGGACATCGCGGTCGGATCGATCCTGTTGGCGAACGCTGCCATGGCCCTCCGGAACGCCGCGGTCGTCGTCGCCTTCGTCCCGGAGGCCGCCCTTGTGGTCGGCGCGCCGCTCGGCGCGGTCACGCTCGGCGGAGTTCTAATCGCCGTCTGGCGGAGCGACTGGCGCACGACGATGGAAGCCGACCTCACTTCCCCGTTCAGCCTCCGGAACGCCCTGACGTTCGGCGCGCTGTTCCTCGCGGTGTTGCTCGTCTCCGCCGGCGCCGAACGAACCTTCGGCGCGGGCGGCTTCGTCGCCACGTCGTTCCTCGCGGGACTCGTCTCGTCCGGGACCGCGACGACGACGGCCGTCTCGCTGCTCGGCACCGGACAGATAACGGTCGACACCGCGGTCGCGGGCGTCGTCGCCGGGACCGTCGCGAGCATCCTGGTCAAGACCGCATTCGCGGCGAGCATCGCTCGTGAGCTGGTCCGGCCGGTACTGCTGTGGAACCTCGTGTTGATCGCGATCGGGGTCGCGGTCGGCGTACCGCTCCTCCTGCTCTGACCGGTTGGTCGACGATTCGCCCGCTGCCAGCCGTCGGACGGCGCTTACGAGAGGTGCGCCGCCACGTCGGTCGAGGAGACCATCCCGACGTAGTCGTCGTCGACCACGGGGAGGTGTTTGACGCCGTACATCGTCATCATCGCGGCGACCTCCTCCATCATGAGGTCGGGGGTGACCGTCTCCACGTTCTCGGTCATCACGTCGCGGACGACGGCTTCGTCGAGGTCCCGACCGGCCGCGACGGCGCCGACGATGTCGCTCTGCGTGATGATACACCCGCTGCCCGCCGTGACCACGAGCGCGCTGATGTCGCGGTCGGTCATCCGTCGCGCGGCCTCGCGGAGCGGCTCGTCGGCCCCGATCGTCTCAAGCGGCGTCGACATGACCTCGCTGACACGAGTTCGATCGTTTAAATCCATACTGTGTCAAGCGGTAGTCTGTCTGATTATTCTTCCGGTGCCGCCGCCCTCTCGGACTCGTCCGACGGTCGCCGCGGCGGTCACCGTTGCTCCGAGACGTACGCCGTGAGATCGGTCGTCGAGACCATCCCCACCAACTGACCGTCCTCGTTGACCACCGGCAGGTGGGTGTACCCGCGGTTTGCCGGCTCCGCGAACTCCTCGATGGAGTCGTCGGGCGCGATGGTGACAACCTCCGTCGTCATGAACGCCGACGCGGGGGTCTCGTCGTTCGGCTCGTTCTTCCGGACGAGCGAGACGAAGTCGGTCGCGGTGATCAGTCCCGCTAAGCGTCCGTCGTCGACGACGAGGATGGAACTCACTCCGGTCTCCAGCATGCGCTTCGCGGCGTCCGCGGCGGACGCGTCCGGGGCGATCGTCACGAGTTCGGTCGACATCAGCCGCTCGACTGTGTCTTCTCCCATGCGACGTGCTAACGCGAGACTATCGTATCAAACGTCCGGTCGTCCGCGGATCACTCGCCGACGAGGTCCGACGGTGCCCCGGCCAGCCCGGTGAGCGCGTCGGCTTCGACGTGATGGAGGTCGCCGGGGATGACGAGCAGGTGGAGCGGGTCTCCGAACGATCGGTCGGCCAGCGCGCTGAGCCGGTCGGCGGTGACGACCGCGTCGGGCGATCCCGCGCGAGCGACGACGACGGCGAGTTCGTCGCGCCAGCCGTCGGCCAGGAGGCCGGCGGCGACGTCGGCGGTCATGTATTCCTCGTGGTCCGGGTCGGCGCCGGTCGGCCCGGTCCCGACTTTGATGTCGAGGTAGACGACGGTGTGGAGCCCCCGCTCTCGATTCGCCTCGATCGTTTCGATCACGCTCGTCGGGACGTCGTCGCCGCCGTGGGCGTACGGGAAGGGGAGCGTCGTCGCCTTTCCGAACCGGTAGTTCTGAAGGCCGGTAAGGCTCGAGGCGGCCGACTGAGCGGTCACGCCGTGGATCACGCGGGTTTCGATTCCGCGCGCTTCGGCGCGCAGCCGGAGGTCCGTGTGGGTCGTTGAGATCATCGTGTCGCCGGCGGTACAGAAGGCGACGTCGCCGTCCTCGGCGGCCGAGAGGATCGCCTCCGGGTCCTGCTCGACCCCCTCGCGGGGACGGACCTCGATATCGGTTCCGTGGTACGACTCCAGCGCGTCGACGTCGGCACCGACGAGCCTGCTGGTGTAGAACTCGGCGAAGACGCGATCGGCGGCGCGCAGGGCCTCGCTCCCCTCGACGGTGACCGAGCGCTCGTCGTAGAGACCGAGCCCGATGAACGTGAGCATATCCATCGACTGGCGGGCGGCGGATAAAAGGACGCGGAACCGCGCCCCCCGGCCCGTTTTTGGCACCGCCCTACATGTCTTTCATTATTGTTCCTTGTGATTCCATAGCAAGCCCTAAGAGGTAACCACCACAAGCATCATGCACGAGGCCCTCACGGGCTCACATATCACTATGACTGACGAAGAACTCATCTGGCGGATTTCGGGGGGATCCGGTGACGGGATCGCTTCGACGAGCCAGAACTTCGCAAAAGCCTTGATGCGATCGGGGCTTAACGTGTTCACGCATCGCCACTATCCGTCTCGTATCCGCGGCGGCCACACGTACACCGAGATCCGCGCGTCCGCGGACCCGGTGACGTCCCGCGGCGACGGGTACAACTTCCTGCTGGCGCTCGGCGACTCGTTCGCACGGAACCCGCAGGAGGACGCACTCTACGGAAACGAAGAGATCAAACCGCTCTCGGAGAATCTCGACGAACTCCGCGAGGGCGGCGTCATCGTCTACGACGAGGGGCTTCTCGACACGGCCGAGATTCCGAACTTCGACGAGCGAGTCGAGGAGAACAATTGGCACGTCTACCCCCTCGACCTCCGCGGGCTCGCCCGCGACATGGGTCGAGAGGTCATGCGCAACACCGCCGGCGTGGGCGCCACCTGCGCGCTGACCGGCATGGAACTCGACCACGTCGAGGACCTCATGCGCGACGCGATGCCGGAGAAGATCCTCGATCCGAACCTCGAGATCCTGGAGACGGCGTACAACCAGGTACGCGAGGAGTACGACATCGACGCACCCGACGTCTCGGTCCCAACCGGCGAGCACGAGGAGACGCAGCTGCTCATGTCCGGCTCGGACGCCATCGCGTACGGCGCCATCGACGAGGGCTGCCGGTTCATCGCCGGCTACCCCATGACGCCGTGGACCGAGGTGTTCACGATCATGACGCAGAACCTGCCGAAGCTGGGCGGGATCTCCGAACAGGTCGAAGACGAGATCGCGGCGGCGGCGCTCGCGGTCGGCGCTTCTCACGCGGGTGTCAAGGCCATGTCCGGCTCTTCCGGCGGCGGGTTCGCCCTCATGTCGGAGCCGCTCGGACTGGCGGAGATGACGGAGACGCCCGTCGTCCTCGTCGAAGCCATGCGCGCCGGTCCCTCGACCGGGATGCCGACGAAGCCGGAGCAGTCCGACCTCGAACACGTCCTGTACACCTCGCAGGGCGACTCCCAGCGCGTCGTCCTCGCGCCGGGGACAGTCGAGGAGGCGTATGAGCAGTCGCGGATCGCCTTCCGACTGGCCTACGAGTACCAGATTCCGTCGATCCTCCTGTACGACCAGAAGCTCGGCGGCGAGCTGACGAACGTCCCCAAGAGCCACTTCGACCGCGAGCCGAACCCGACGCTCGGGAAGACCCTGAGCGAGGACGCGCTGGCCGAGGAGCCGCACTCGCCCGACGGGAAGTTCCACCGGTTCCAGCACGAGGTCGACGACGGCGTCTCCCCGCGCTCGATCCCCGGGCAGAAGGGCGGTCGTTTCCTCGCGACCGGTAACGAGCACGGCCCGGCCGGCCACATCAACGAGTCGCCGGACAACCGCGTCGCGCAGATCGACCGACGGACCCAGAAGCTGGAGGCGATCCGCGCCGACCTCGACACGGTCGACACGGGTTCGTACGCCGGCCCCGACGACGCCCAGTACGGCATCCTCACGTTCGGAAGCCAGCAGGGCACCGTTGAGGAGGCCGTCGGACGCCTCAACGACGCCGGTATCTCGGTGAAGTCGTACGGCGTCTCCGACATGCTCCCGTTCCCGACCGAACAGGTCGAGGCGTTCGTCGAGAGCGTCGACGAGGTGCTCGTCGTCGAGATGACCGCCTCGGGACAGTTCCGCGGGCTCGTCCAGAAGAACCTCGGCCGCTACGGCGAGAAGCTGTCGAGCCTGCTGAAGTACAACGGGAACCCGTTCGAACCGGCGGAGATCGTCGACGGGTTCGAGGCCGCCATCGTCGAGGGCGACGGCGACGCGTCCGACCATCAGACTACCTTCGTCCCAGCCGCAGGTGATTAACCAATGAGCACGTTTTCAGCAATTGGAGAGGAGCGCGAGATCGACCGTGACGAGTACACCCCCGGCGTCGAACCGCAGCCGACATGGTGTCCGGGGTGTGGTGACTTCAGCGTCCTGAAGGCGCTGAAGCAGGCGCTTCCGGAAGTCGGTCGGACGCCCGAAGAGACCCTGCTGTGTACGGGAATCGGCTGTTCAGGCAAGCTGAACAGCTACCTCGACACGTACGGGTTCCACACGATCCACGGGCGCTCGCTTCCCGTGGCCCGCGCCGCGAAGCTCGCCAATCCCGGCCTCGAAGTCATCGCCGCCGGCGGTGACGGCGACGGCTACGGGATCGGTGGGAATCACTTCCTCCACACGGCCCGGGAGAACCACGACATGGCGTACATCGTCTTCAACAACGAGATCTTCGGGCTCACGAAGGGGCAGACCTCGCCCACCAGCCCGAAGGGACACAAGTCGAAGACGCAGCCACACGGGAGCGCCAAGGAGCCGCTCAAGCCGCTCTCGTTGTCGCTGAACGCCGGCGCCTCCTACGTCGCCCGCACGGCCGCTGTCAACCCGAACCAGGCGAAGGAGATCATCATCGAGGCGATCGAACACGACGGCTTTGCGCACGTCGACTTCCTCACCCAGTGTCCGACCTGGAACAAGGACGCGCGTCAGTACGTGCCGTACATCGACGTCAACGAGTCCGAAGACTACGACTTCGACCCGACGGACCGCGTCGAGGCCGCAGAGATGATGCGCGAGACCGAGGAGTCGCTGCACGAGGGCAAGGTGCTTACCGGCCGGTACTACGTCGACGAGGACCGCCCGTCTTACGGCCAGGAGAAGCGCACGATCGGCGAAATGCCCGATGAGCCGCTGGCCGAGCGATACTGGGACGACGAGTACGAGTGGGAGCGCTCGCACGACCAGTTCCTCGACAAGCACGCCTGACGCGTCCCGAGACGGGAGTTCGCGGTCAATTCTCCCTCGGTTCGCTGTCTGTTCGTCTCGTTTTTTGATTCGCAAGGTATTTTTTCCGTGGTGACAAAGCGATACTCATGAGTACGGTATCGACTGAGGAACGGATCTTGTCGGTGTTAGAGGAGGACGCGCAAGCCTCCTGCGCGGAGATCGCAGAACGCGCCGAGGTCTCGAAGCCGACGGTGCGGAAGTACATCGACCGCCTGGAGGAGCGGGGCGTGATCGTGGGGTACTCGGCGGAGATCGACCCGAAGAAGCTCTCGTCGCAGTCGATCGCGATTGTGGGAATGGACGTCGATTCCGGCGAGTACGTGGGCGCGACCCGCGCGCTGAAGGAACTCGACGAGATCCAGGCGCTGTACACCTCGTCAGGCGATCACATGCTGATGGCCGAGGTCCGCGCCGGCGACGGCGACGAACTCGGTGACGTCATCTCCGAGAAGCTGCTGGCGATCGACGGCGTCACCGCCGCACATCCCTCTTTCCTCCAAGAGCGTCTGAAGTGAGGCCGGGCGGTCGGCTTCGACGTGCTCAGACAGTCTCTCCGCCGACAGCCCCAGCGAACGGCGTCACCGAAGCCTGCTCACGTCGGCGGTGACGATCGCCTCGTCACCGCCGGGGCTACGGCGGGTCCCGCGCCGAGAGAACCCGTGCATGGCGAAGAACTCCTGTGCACCGGGGCTGTCGGCGGGGACGCTCGCCCGCAGCGTGTCGACGCCGCGGTCGGGTATCGAGGAAGCGATACGCGAGAGCAGTTCTTTGGCGACGCCCTCCCCGGCGTGCGTCGGGTGGACCCACAGCGCGAGCAGCTCCGCCTCCGACCCCTCGGCGTCCGGGTGCGCGATGGCGACGCCGACGGGGCCGTCGTCGCCCTCCATCAGGAAGGACCACTCCGCCTCGGCGGCGGCCTCGCGGACGCCGGCGGCGGACACGTCCAAGAGAGGCGATCCGAGGTCGTCGAACACGCTGGCCTCGCGAGCCCGCGAGACCGCCGTCCGTAACGCCTCCGCGTCGTCGGGTCGCGCCGCCCGGACATGCATAGTCGACCGTGAGTAAAGAACGCACGTATAGGTTTCGGGACGGGGATGATTCGCACAGTCGCGGCAGGTAAAGAACCGTCTCGATCGCCGACGCAACCGGAGTGCGGGGCGTCGGCGCGGCGATCGACTCTCGGATTACGCGACCGGCTCGATCCCGATCGTGACGACGACGTCCTCGACGTCCCACGCCTCGACGAGCCCGTCCGGACCGTCGTCGGCGTCGTGCGGGTCGTCGAGCCACTCGTCGGCGCGGACCTCGCCGGCGATCAGGTCTGCGTGCTCGTCGACGAAGCCGGCGATTCGGTCGTCGTCGACGGCGACCCCCACGCGGATTCGTGCCTCGACGTCCAGGTCGAGCTCTTTACGCATCTCTTGGATCCGGCGGATCACGTCACGAGCGTACCCCTCGGACTCGATTTCGGGAGTCAGAGAGGTGTCGACGTAGACGGTGCCGCCCTCGAAGTCGACACCGGAGACGCCTTCGGGGGGTTCGGCGACGTACTCGACCATCGCGTCGTCGAGGTCGACCGGCTCACCGTCGATCGTTACCCCGTCTCCCTCGACCGCCGCGCGGGTCGCGCCCCGTACCGCCTCCATCACCTGCTGCGCGTCGGCGCCGAACGCGGGACCGATCTCGGCCATCTCCGGTTCGGCCGTCTCGACGAGTTCGTCGAACGCTTCGGTGACGGTCACCTCGCGGGCGTTGACGCGTTCACCGATGAGGTCGGCGAGGCGCTCTACCGCGGCCGTCACCTCGTCGTCGTCGCTCTCGACGACGACCCGCGGCACGGGCCACCGGAGCTTCCGGCCAGCCTGCTGGCGGGCGTTCGCCGCGGCCTCCTCGACGTTGCGGAGAACGGCCACGTCGCGCTCCAGCTCGGGGTCGCGAAGGTCGTCGTCCGGCTCGGGGTAGTCGAGCTGGTGGACGGTCGCAGCCTCGCCGTCGAGCGTCTGGTACATCCGCTCGGTCAGGTACGGCGCGATCGGTGCGAGCAGTCGGATCACCTCGTCGAGGACCGTCGCGAGCGTCGCGTACGCGCCGCGCTTCGAGGCGGAGTCCGCCTCCTCCCACATTCGGTCGCGGACCGCCTTCACGTAGAACCGCGAGACGTCCTGCGTGACGAACTCGATGACGGCGTTGACCGCGTCGCTGACGCGGTAGTCGGCCCACGCCTCGGTCACCTCGGTCTCGACGGACTGGAGCCGGGAGAGCACCCACTCGTCGACGAGCTCCAGTTCGCCCTCGTCGAGGCTCGCCTCGGCCGGGTCGTAGCCGTCGAGCTCCATGTACTCCAGCGGGAAGCGGAACACGTTCCAGAGGATGTTGAGCTTCCCCTGTAGCTCGCCGAGCCCGTCCCACTCGAACGCGAGGTCGACCCCCTGCTGGTCGTGGCTGAGCAGGTAGGTGCGGAGCGGATCGCGACCGGCGCGGTCGATTGCCTCCTCCGGAGTGACGATGTTGCCGACCGACTTCGACATCTTGCGGCCGTTCTCGTCGTTGGCGAACCCGTGCATCAACACTTCTTCGTAGGGAATCTCGCCGACAGCGGCGGTTCCCATCCCGAGCTGCGACCAGAACCAGCCGCGGGTCTGGTCGTGCGCCTCGACGATGAGGTCGGCCGGCCACAGCTCGTCGTGGGCCTCCTCCTCGGACGGGTAGCCGAGCGTGCCCCAGCTTGCGACCGACGAGTCGAGCCACACGTCGAACACGTCCTCGACGCGGCGGTACGTGGTGCCGTCCTCGACGATGGTCAGGTCGTCGACGGCGGGGCGGTGGAGGTCGATCGCCGCGGGGTCGATGTCCTCTTCGACGCGCTCGGCGAGCTCCTCGCGGGTGCCGACAACGATCATGTCCTCGTCGAGGTTGCCGGCCTCGGCGTCCTCGGGTACCCAGATCGGGATCGGGATGCCCCAGTAGCGCTGCCGGGAAACGTTCCAGTCCGGCGCGTCCTCGATGAAGTCGCGGAAGCGGTTATCCCGCGCCCACTGCGGGTGCCACTCGGAGTGCTCCATGTTGTCGAGGAGCTCGTCTTTGACGTCCGTGATCGAGATGAACCACTGGTCGGTGACCAGTTGGATGATCCCGGTGTCACAGCGCCAGCAGTGACCGTAGCTGTGGTCGACGGTGCCGTGCGCGAGCATGTGCCCGTCGGCGACCAAGTCGTCGACGATGTCGTCGTTGGCGTCGCGCACGAACTGTCCCGCGTACTCGCCGGCGGCCTCGGTGAACTCACCGTTCGGCGCGACGGGGCAGTAGATATCGAGCCCAAGCTCACTGCCGCGGTGGAAGTCCTCCTCCCCGTGGCCCGGCGCGGAGTGAACGAGCCCGGTGCGGTCGGCCTCCACGTAGTCGGCGTCGTACACCTGCCCGGCGCCCTCGAAGTCGGGATACTCGGCAAGGCGGTCGGCGAGGGGGTGGTCGTACGCCCAGCCGACGAGCTCCTCGCCCGTCAGCTCGGCCTCGATTTCGAACTCCTCGTAGCGGCCCTCCTGAAGGACGGCCTCGACGCAGTCGGCGGCGACGTAGATGAGTTCGCTCTCGCCGTCCTTCTCGGCGCGGACGGCGTTGTACGTGAGGTCCTTGTCGACGGCGACGAACGTGTTCGCGGGGATCGTCCACGGCGTCGTCGTCCAGATGACGAGGCTCCCTTCGCGGTCGGCGAGCGGGAACTTCACGTAAATGGACGGATCCTCGACGTCCTCGTACTCGACCTCGTTGTTGGCGAGCCCGGTCTCACAGCGCGGACACTGCGAGATGGAGCGTTTCCCCTGCTCGACGAGTCCGTTATCGGCGACGTTCGAGAACGCCCACCACGCGGCTTCCATGTACTCGGGGTCGATGGTCTCGTAGGGGTCGTCCCAGTCCATCCAGACGCCGATGGATTTGAAGTCCTCGTCCATCGCCGCGCGGTTGGTGACGGCGAACTCCTTGCACTTCTCGATGAACTCTTCCATACCGTACGCCTCGATGTCTCGCTTGTTCTCGAAGCCGAGCTCCTCCTCGACTTTCACCTCGATCGGAAGCCCGTGCATGTCGTACCCCGGGCGGTCGGTGACGCGGTGACCGGTCATCCGCTTGTGGCGGATGATCGCGTCCTTCAGCGTCTTGTTCCACGCCGTGCCGAGGTGCATCTGTCCGGAGGTGTACGGCGGCCCGTCCACGAAGAAGAAGGGCGGGTCGTCGGCGTGTGCCTCCTTGGCCGACTCGTACGCGTTGACGTCGTCCCAGTACTCGTCGACCGCCGACTCGACGTCCGCGGGCGCGTACTGGTCGTCGATCTGCTCCATGTGCGTTGGTCTGCGCGCGCGTATTTGAATACGGCGGAGTCGGGGCCGAGGGCAGGAATGAGTCGTGCGTCGAGGGTGAGTCAGATGCGATCGATGCCGTCGGTAAACGAGGGGGAACCCACTTTGATCGGTAGACTCGGGGATCTCAGTATCGTTTCCGGTAATTGATCCATACCAATATATGGCCGGCGGGGTATTTGTTGCATACATGAACGTCGCACGATTGACTCTCGTCACCGTTGCGGTCCTACTGCTTGCCGTCGCCGCTACCGGCGGTGCCGTCGGCCAAGAGGAAGATCCGGTGACGCTCACCGTCGAGGTCACCGATCAGAACGGTGACGCCGTAGGCGGTGTGACGGTCGAGGCGGCGTGGGAAACCGACTCGGGAGACACAGGGACCGCATCGGGGACGACGGCGAGCAACGGGAACGTCCTCCTCGACGTGCCGGAGGGATCGAGCGTCGAGTTGAACGTGGACGACGACACCTACATCCGGAACAGGCCGGTTCAGGTCGACAGCGCGAGCGAATCGGAGATCGCACTCGAGGTCTCCCGGAGCGGCACGGCGACCGTGACGGTGCTCGACGATCAGAACCGGTCGCAGGCCGACGCCACCGTGACCGTTCGCGAGGACGGCCGATCGATCGACCGCGGCGAGACCGACTCGGACGGCAGCTACGAGACGGCCCGCCTCGAGCGGGGCACGTACGAGATTGCCGTCGTGAAGCCCGGCTACTACGAGACTGAGCGCGAGGTGACGGTATCGCTGAGCACCGAGGTGACGGTCGAAATCCAGCGAGGGACCGTGACGCTCGACGTCCGAACCTTCGACGACCACTTCGAACCGCCCCAACCGATCGACAACGGGTCGGTTCGGGTATCCTCCTCGGTGTACGACGGCGAAGTAAGCGTGACCGAAGGGATGGCCTCACTCAACGTACCCGTCAACGCGGAGTACACGGTGCAGGTTGTCAAAGATGACTACGACGCCACTCCCAAGCGGGTCAAGGTGCGGGAGTCCGCGATATCCACGAATGTCTCAGCCCAGCGGGCCCAGGCGCTCTCCGTCACGTCGGCGAACGATCGCGTCCTCGTCGGCGAGACGACTCGGGTGACGGTGCGGAACGCCTACGGCGAGCGGGTGGCCGGCGCGTCGGTCACCGTCGACGGCGACGAGGTCGGGGAAACCGACGACCGCGGGGAGATCGACGTGCCGATCTCCTCCGCCGGCGACCGGACGATCGTCGCGCAGGACGGGTCCGTCGAGTCCGATCCGGTGACGGTCGAGGGCGTCGAGACCGCGGATGAGGCCGATCCGGACCCCAACGAATCGAACGACACGGACGGTTCGGCGAACACGGACGACGGCGCGCCCGGCTTCGGCGTCGTCGCCACACTCCTCGCGCTCCTCGCCGCGGCCGCCGTCGCAGGCCGGCGTCGCAGTGGCTGAGCGCGGAGTTCCGTAGTACAGTTCCGGGCCAGACCGGCGTGGCTTGGTCCGGGATCAGGTTGGTCGGACGCGGTCCCGTTCTGTTGCTACCACGCCGCGCGCAGCACGCCCTCGATGGCCTCGGGCGTCGCGTCCAGTCCCGCCGGCGCGCGATCCATGCTCCAGTCGTCGGCGATGTACTCGGCGATCGCCGGGAAATCCTCCTGGTCGGCCGCCGGAACGTCTCGGAGGCGTCCGGGGACCGGCAGCGCGTCACGGACCGCGGCGACGGCCGCGACGACGTCCTCGGCGATCGCCTCGTCCCCGCGACCCTCAACGTCGACACCGAGTCCGTTGGCAAGCGCCCGGCGGCTCGCGTCGACCTCGTCGAAGAGGTACGCGAGGACGTGCGGCGCGACAATCGCGTGGATATCGCCCTGCTGGACGTCGTAGCGGCGCGCGAACCCGTGGCCGAACGCGTGGATCACCGAGATCCGACGGTTGAGTTGGACCAGTAGCGTGCCGACCACGGCTCGATCCATCGCGGCCTCGCTGCTCGCCCGGTCCCCGGCGACCCGCGGGAGCGCATCGGACAGGAGCCGAAGGCCGTGGATCGCGGTCGCGTCGCTCACCGGGGTCGCGTCCCGCGCGTACGGCGTCTCGATCCCTTTGTCGAACCCATTCATCGCCGACCCCGCCAGCGCCGAGCGGGGTGTCGTCTCGAACAGCGCCGGGTCGGCCAGGTCAACGATCGGCATAGCCCTGCTGCCGCTGACGGTCATCGGCTGTCCGGTCGGCGACGCGTCGGCCGACAGCACTTCCAGAGATCCGCCCGTCGAGACGTCGGCGCCGGCGAACGTCGTCGGGATCACCGCGAGCGGAATCTCGGGATCGGTTCCGGGCGCGAGCGACCCGAGCGCGTCGGGCCCGTCGGCCGCGTCGGCGCGGAGGTCGGCGAGGTCGCGCCCATCGACGTCGAGCATCGTCGCCTGTCGGGCGACGTCGAGACTGCTGCCCCCGCCGACAGCGACGAGGACGTCCGCGCCGACCTCGGCTCGCTTGTCGAGGAGATCGTACGCGGTTTCGACGTGTTTGTCGGGCGTCGTCCCGTCGAAGACGCCCGCGAGACGCTCGCCGAGCCCCTCGCGGATCGGATCCATCAGATCGTCGTTGGCGCCCACGTTGGAGCCGCAGACGAGTAGTGCGTTGTCGAGTCTCCGATCGCCGAGAATCGCGCTCAGATCGCTCGTACGACCGCGTCCGTACAGGATATCACAGCCGTGGTACTCGTATTCGAAGGCGTCCGCGATCGGTAACATTGCGAGTCCGTACGTCGGGCGGCCGCTTGTAGCTGTGGGCGGGGTGGTCTGCCGGACGGACGGCCGGTTCGGCTCGCACCGGTCCCCAAGAGCCAACCCGCTGCGGGTCGGAGACGCAGACACGGTCGATGGACCGACACACCATGCGCCGCTTCCCGCCGCTCCCCGACCTCGACGATCATGAGGTGCCCGACGACGTCCTCGAAGGGCACCTTTGGCTTCTCGAACTGATCGACGGGAGCGGCCTCCGATTCCGGATGGACGAGTCCGGACTCCTCCGATTCGGCGGTCCGGAAGCGACGTACGCCGACGCCGACGCTATCCCGTTCGCGCTCCGGTCCGCGGTCCGCCACGTCCGAGACCGGTTTGACCGGGAGGCGCTCCGGCGCGCTGTCGACGACCCCGCCGGCGTGACGTTCTTCGGCGTCGCGACCCACCGCCGCGGGACCGACTACGACTGGGACCGCATCCCGCCGTTTCTCGGGACCGACGTCCGGGTGAGTGGCGCAGACGAGGCAGACACCGGAACGACGGACGATGGGTTCCGACCGCCCGACGCCGTCGCGGCGATCTTCGAAGGGGTCGGCCTCGACCCGGTCAACGCGGTGGCACGCGAGGTGAACGCCCGCGATTTTGACCCCGATCGGTACGAGGTGCCGACGTCGGCGTGGCGCGCCGGCCCGGCGGCGGGAGTCGTCGTCCGGAACAAACGCGGTGGGCGCGGGCGGATCGCGAGGGAGACGACCGGCGACGGAGACGACGACCGCCCGGAGAGCGGTGACTCGGCCGACGGCGGGTCCGGTGGCGCAACCGACCCCGACGAACTCGTGGCAACACACGCCGGGAAAGAGCGGTTCGAACGGATCGTTGCGAGCCTCGAACGACGCGGCGAGCCGGCGACGGTCGACGCGCTCGCGGACCGGGTGACCGAGGCGGTCGCACGGGAGACCTCCCTTCGGTTCGGGACCGGAAATTCCGGCCCGGACGGGGTCGACGCCGCCCGTTTCCGCGCATCCGTCGTCGAGCGCGCGCGAACGTTCCTCGACGACCGTCGAGCGGGGGGCCACGGCGGCGCGAGCGGGAGGCAGTAACGGTCTCGCGGACGGAGAGTACGTCGGGCTTCCGTCGGCGCATACCGTGCTCTCTCTGTCGGCGCCGGGCCCGCTCTCTCGCGTCGAGTCTCACGCCCGCGCGCGTGCGTCGGCTTTATAACCCGTCCCCGACTAAATTCGGTAAGTTCTATGTCAGAGCAGAGCGAATACGGAGCCGGCCAGATACAGGTCCTCGAAGGCCTGCAGGCCGTCCGTAAGCGTCCGGCGATGTATATCGGGTCCACGGACGGCCGCGGATTACACCATCTCGTCTACGAAGTCGTTGACAACTCTATCGACGAGGCACTTGCGGGCCACTGCGACGATATCTCGGTCACGATTCACGACGACGGCTCCGTCAGCGTCAGTGACGACGGGCGGGGGATTCCCGTCGACACTCACGAGAAGTACGACCGGCCGGCGCTCGAAGTGATCATGACCGTCCTCCACGCCGGCGGGAAGTTCGACTCTAAGTCGTACCAGGTCTCGGGGGGGCTCCACGGCGTCGGCGTCAGTGTGGTCAACGCGCTCTCCGAGCGGCTGGAAGTCGAGGTGAAGCGAGACGGCGGCGTCTACCGCCACGAGTTCGCCCGCGGTGAGCCCGTCGAGGGCGGATTCGAGCGCGTCCGCGATATGGACGACGGCGAGGAGACCGGGACGTACATTCGATTCTGGCCCGACGGCGACATCTTCGAGACCGACGAGTTCGAGTTCTCGACGCTCGCGAGCCGACTCCGCGAGCTGGCCTTTCTCAACTCCGGCGTCGCCATTACGCTCGTCGACGAGCGCGAGGCGGACGCCGACGCCTCGGACGTGGGCGAGGAGCAGACGTTCCGCTACGACGGCGGCATCCGCGAGTTCGTCGCGTATCTCAACGAGGCCCGCACTCCGATCCACGAGGATGTTATCTACTTCGCGGACGAGGACGCGGACATCCACGTCGAGGTCGCGATGCAGGCGACCGAGGAGCTGCAGGGCTCCGTTCACGCGTTCGCGAACAACATCAACACCCGCGAGGGAGGGACCCACCTCACCGGCTTCAAGACGGCCCTGACCCGGACCGTCAACGACTACGCCAACGAGCACGGCCTCGTCGACGACCTCGACGCGAACCTCAAGGGAGAGGACGTTCGCGAAGGCCTCACAGCGGTCATCTCGGTGAAACACCCCGACCCGCAGTTTGAGGGACAGACGAAGACGAAGCTCGGCAACAGCGAAGTCCGCGGCATCGTCGAGTCCGCGACGCACGAGAAGCTCGGCACCTTCTTCGAGGAAAACCCCGACACCGCTCGGAAGGTCGTTCACAAGGCCGCCGAGGCCGCGCGGGCGAGAAAGGCCGCGAAGAAGGCCGAGGAGCTTACTCGACGGAAGTCCGCGCTGGAGTCGACGGCGTTGCCCGGCAAGCTCGCCGACTGCCAGACGCGCGACCCCGCGGAGGCGGAGCTGTTCGTCGTCGAGGGCGACTCGGCGGGCGGCTCGGCCAAGCAGGGCCGCAACCGCGAGAATCAGGCCATCCTTCCGCTGAAAGGCAAGATCCTCAACGTCGAGAAACACCGTCTCGACCGCATTCTGGAGAACAACGAGATCCGCGCGCTGATCACTGCGATCGGCGCGGGGATCGGCGAGGAGTTCGACATCGAGGACGTCCGGTACAACAAGATCATCCTGATGACCGACGCCGACGTCGACGGCGCGCACATCCGGACGCTGCTGCTCACGCTCCTGTACCGCCACATGAAGCCGCTGCTCGAAGCGGGCTACGTCTACGCGGCACAGCCCCCCCTCTACCGCGTCCGCTACCGCGGCGAGACGTACGACGCGATGACGGAGGAGGAGCGCGACCGGATCGTCGAGGAGAAGTGCGACGGCAACCCGGACCAGGTCCAGCGGTTCAAGGGCCTCGGTGAGATGAACCCCGACCAGCTCTGGGACACGACGATGGACCCGGAGAACCGGATCCTCAAGCAGATTAACATCGACGACGCCGCCGCGGCGGACCGCATGTTCAACGTGCTGATGGGCGACGCGGTCGAGCCGCGCAAGCAGTTCATCAAGGAGCACGCGACCGAGGCCGAGTGGGTGGACATATGAGCTCCGACGCTCCCGATGTCGACGCCGGCGACGTCCGCGCCGCGCAGGTGACGAACGCGCGCATCGAGGACGAGATGGAGCAGTCGTACATCGACTACGCGATGTCGGTCATCGCTGGCCGCGCGCTCCCCGACGTCCGCGACGGGCTCAAACCCGTCCACCGGCGCATCCTCTACGCGATGCACCAGGCGGGCGTCACGAGCAACTCCTCGCACCGGAAGTCCTCCTCCATCGTCGGCGAGACGATGGGTGACTACCACCCGCACGGCGACAGCGCCATCTACGACACGCTCGCGCGGATGGCTCAGGACTTCTCGATGCGGTACCCGCTCGTCGACGGACAGGGGAACTTCGGCTCCGTCGACGGCGACCCGCCGGCCGCGATGCGGTACACGGAGGCCCGGATGGCCCCCATCGCCGAGGAGCTACTGGCCGACATCGATCGCGATACGGTCGATTTCACTTCCAACTACGACGACCGCTTAGAGGAGCCCGAGGTGTTGCCCTCGGCGGTCCCGCACCTGCTCATCAACGGGTCTTCGGGGATCGCGGTCGGGATGTCGACCAACATCCCGCCGCACAACCTCCGCGAAGTCGTCGACGCGACGGTCGAGCTGATCGAAAACCCCGACGCGACCGTCGAGGACCTGATGGAGCACGTCAAGGGGCCAGACTTCCCGACCGGCGCGAACATCGTCGGCCGGAACGCGGTCCACAAGGCGTACAAGACGGGCCGCGGTCGCGTCCGAGTCCGCGCCGAGTTCGAGGTCGACGAGGAGGAGGGCCGGATCATCATCTCGGAGCTCCCCTTCCAGCAGAACAAGGCGCGACTCGTCGAGCGGATCGCCGAGGACGTCAACGAGGGCTCGATAGAGGGGATCCGCGACCTCCGCGACGAGTCAGACCGTGACGGGATGCGCATCGTCGTCGAACTCAAGCGCGACGCGATGGCGGAGGTCGTCAAGAACCAGCTACTGGAGAGTCACCTCGAACGCACCTTCGGCGTCATCAATCTCGCCTTAGTCGACGGCTCACCGCAGGTGCTGGATTTAAAAGAGACACTCCGTCACTACGTCGAACACCGCCGCGAGGTGGTGCGTCGGCGCTCCGAGCACGAGCTCGCCGAGCGTGAGGACCGCGCACACATCCTCGAAGGGCGCCTGAAGGCGCTCGAACAGGTCGACGACGTGGTCGAAACGATCCAGAACTCCGACGACCGCGACGCCGCGAAGGCAGCGCTCGAGGCGGAGTACGAGTTCAGCGAGGCGCAGGCGGCCCACATCGTCCGGATGCAGCTCGGCTCGCTCACCTCGATGGAGACCCAGGAGATCGAGGAAGAGTACGAGGACGTCACGGCCCGGATCGAGCGGCTGGAGATAATCCTCGCCAACCCCGACGAGCTCGACGCCGTGATCGTCGACGAACTGCGGGAGATGAAAGAGGAGTACGGCGACGAGCGCCGGACGAGCTTCATCGAGGACGCCGGTAACGTCACTCACGAGGACCTCATCCCGGAAGAGGAGTGCGTCGTCGTGATGAGCGAGGACGACTACATCAAGCGGATGCCGCTTGAGACGTTCAAGGCGCAGAACCGCGGCGGGAAGGGGATCATTGGCACCGGTCTGAAGGAGGGCGACCGCGTCTCCTCAGTATTCGCCGCCAACTCCCACGACTACCTGCTCGTCTTCACCAACCGCGGCCAAATCTACGAGTTGAAGACCTACGAAATCCCGGAGATGTCCCGAACGGCTCGGGGGAAGTCGGCGGTCAACCTCCTCGATCTGGGCGACGGCGAGGAGATAGAGGCGGTGGTGAACACCGACGACCTCGACGAAGACGAGTTCCTGACGATGGTCACCCGCGACGGGTACATCAAGCGGACCGCCGTCAACCAGTTCGGGAACATCATGTCGACGGGTATCCGCGCGATCCGGCTGGAGGACGGCGACGAACTCGTCGACGTCGAGGTGACCGACGGCGACACCGACATTGTCATCGGCAGCTGCCACGGGATGGCGATCCGCTTCGACGAATCGGAGGCACGCGCGATGGGCCGGACCGCTCGCGGCGTCATCGGAATCGACCTCCGCGAGGGGGACGCCGTCGCCGGCGTGGCCGCCATCGACGACGAGTACCACAACTGGGTGCTCACTGTCACGGAGAACGGTTACGGGAAGCGCTCCGACCTGGACGAGTACCGTCTGCAGTCCCGCAACGGGAAGGGGCTGATAGACATCAAGACTGGCGACCGGAACGGTGAGGTCGTCGCCATCGAGGCGGTCACCTACGGCGACCACCTGCTCGCGATGAGCGGCGACGGCCAGATCATGCGGACCCGGGTCGAGGAGATCTCCACGGTCAGTCGCAACACGATGGGCGTCATCGTGATGAATCTGGACGCGGACGACGAAGTCGCATCCGTGGATATCGTCCCCGAGGCGACCCACGCCGTTGAGTCGGTCGAGGGCGACGCGGTTGCGGCGGACGATGCTGACGTGGCGGAGGACGGACCGGCTGAAGCCAACGTGGACTAACGACCGGTCGGACGCCGAACGCACGGACCGGTAACGAGACCGCGCTGACCGAACGACTCTGTTTTTGCGACGCGCCCGAACGGTCTCGTGTGCGGGATTAAAGTTCCGTGCCCCTCATCCGCCCACATGGATAGACGCCGTCTCCTCGCCGCGACCGTCGCGAGCGCGACGGCCGCCACCGGCTGTCTCGGTGTCGGCAATCCGGATCCCGGGCGACTCGACCTGACGGTTCGTAACGACGGCGACGCCGCCGTCGACGTGGAGGTCGTCGTGCGCGGCGACGACGGGACGACGTACGAGTCGGCGACCGACCGCGTCGACCCCGGCGTCGCCCGGGCTTTCGAGGCGACCGTCGGCGGGAGCGGTCGCCACGAGGTCACGGTCACCGGAGCCGATTGGGAGGGGCGGCTCGCGTGGGACGCCGGTGTCTGCGCGCTGTACGACGGAACCGTCGCCGTCGACGCCGGCACCGTCGCGGTCGCCGGCGAGTGCGTCGACCCGCGATAGCGCAAATTTCAGGAAAATTACTTACGGTCACCGCGAAAACGGCCAGATAAGATGGACGAGTACGAGGGAATAGACGAGGTCGTACACGAGCCAACGGCGGCGTTCGCCGAGTCGACGAACGTCGCCGCGTTCATGCGCGAGTACGGGATCGACGACTACGAGGCGCTGATCGAACGAACGACGACCGAGGTCGAGGGCGAGCCGGCCTCCGGCGTCGACTGGTTCTGGGACGCCATCGTCGACTACCTCGACATCGATTTCTACACCGAGTACGACGCGGTCCGAGACGACACTGACGGGCCGCAGTTCACCGACTGGTACCCCGGCGGCGAGATCAACGTCGCGCACAACGTCGTCGACCGCCACGCCGCGGTCGACTCGCCAAATCGAAACAGGGTCGCGCTGATCTGGGAGGGGGAACCGGGCGACGTGCGCGAGATCACCTTCCACGATCTGGCCCGGCAGACCAACCGCGTCGCCAACTACTTGGAGTCCGTCGGCGTCGAGACCGGAGACACGGTCGGCTTATATATGCCGATGGTTCCCGAGGTCGTCTCGATCCTCTACGGCTGCCTGAAGGTCGGTGCGATCGCGGTGCCGATCTTCTCCGGGTTCGGCACCGAGGCGACGGCGACTCGGATCGGCGACGCCGAACCGTCCGTCCTCTTCACGGGTGACGGGTTCTATCGGCGGGGGAGCGAGGTCCGGCTAAAGCCGACCGCCGACGAGGCGATCGCAGAGGCGGGGCACGTCGAGCACGCGGTGGTGTACGACCGGTTGGGCGCGACTCCGGCGAGCGCGCCGGAGCAGTCCGGCGCCGCGGCCGCCGATCCGGTGCCGTGGGACGCCGGTCGCGACGTCACGTGGGACGACGCGATCGGGTCGCAGTCGACCGACTACGAGTCGAAGCGGCTCCCCAGCGACCAGGAGTCCATGCTGTTGTACTCATCGGGAACGACGGGCGAACCGAAGGGGATCGTTCACACCCACGCGGGCGTCCTCATGCAGTGCGCGAAAGAGATCCACTTCGGCTTCGACCAGAAGCCCGCTGATCGGTTCTTCTGGGTCTCCGACATCGGGTGGATGATGGGGCCGTGGACGCTGATCGGCAACCACGCGTTCGGCGGGTCGGTCGTGATGTACGAGGGTGCGCCGGATCACCCCGAGCCCGACCGCTTCTGGGAGCTTATCGACCGGCACGGAATCACGCAGTTCGGCATCTCACCCACCGCGATCCGCGCGCTCCGTAAGCACGGGGACGAGTGGGTCGAGGGACACGACCTGTCGAGCCTGCGGATCTTGGGCTCGACCGGCGAGCCGTGGGACCCGGAGTCGTGGCGCTGGTTCTACGACGCGGTCGGCGGTGGCGACTGCCCCATAATCAACATCTCCGGCGGCACCGAGATATGCGGCTGTTTCCTGATGCCGATGCCGAACCAACCCCTCAAACCGTGCACGCTCGGGGGTCCGGGGCTGGGGATGGATATCGACATCGTCGACGAGAGCGGCGAGTCTGTGAGAGACGCGGGCGAACGCGGCTACCTCGTCGCCCGCGACTCCTGTCCGTCGATGACGAAGTCGCTGTGGTCCGGCGACGAGCGCTATCTCGAGGAGTACTGGTCGACGTGGGAGGACCTGTGGGACCACGGCGACTTCGCGCAGCGAGACGCGGACGGCTTCTGGTTCCTGCACGGTCGGGCCGACGACGCCCTGAACGTCGCCGGCCGGAAGGTCGGACCGGCCGAGATAGAGGGAGTGCTCATCGACCACGACGCCGTCAACCAGGCGGCCGCGGTGGGTGTCCCGGACGACACCACCGGAACCGCGGTGGTCGCGTACGTCGTCCTCGAACCGGGCGTCGAGCCGAGCGACGCGCTCCGCGATGAGCTACGAGCGCTCGTGGGCGACGAACACGGGAAGCCGTTCAGGCCGCGAGAGCTCCTGTTTGTCGACGCCTTCCCGAAGACGCAGTCCGGGAAGATCATCCGGCGCGCAATCGAGTCCGTGTACAGCGACGAGGATCCCGGTGACCTCTCGTCGATGGAGAACCCGGAGGCGTTAGCGGCCCTCCGCGACCCGAGCTAACGCTCGAGCGCACAGATTCCCGGATCGAGTTACGAGTCGGCTTCGGCCACTGCATCGGCGAGCGCGTCGTAGTCCGGTTCCTGCCCGGCGTTCTCCGCGAGCCAGCGGTACGTCACGACACCGTCGCCGTCGATCACGAAGACGGCCCGTTGCGCGACCGTGTCGACCCCGTAGTGATCGAACGACTCGATGACGTCGTACGCCTCGATCGCGCGGTGGCCGGGATCGGCGACGAGCGCGAACGGCAGTTCGTACTGCGTTCGGTAGGCGGCGAGCGCGTGCGGGAGGTCGGTGCTCACGCCCAACAGCGTGCAGTCGCTGTGGTCGAACTCGTCGCGGAACGCCTCCATCTCGTCGGTGCAGGTGTTCGAGAAGGCCGCCGGGAAGAAGGCGAGCACGACAGGCTCGTCGCCGAGACGGTCTGCCAACCCGAACGGTTCGATATTTCCGTCTACGATCGATCCGGTGAAATCCGGGGCGTCGTCGCCAACATCGGTCATATCCTCCGGTCGTCCCCCGAGCGTATGACGGTTTCGACGATCATTGCCCGCGCGTTCGTGACGGCGGGATTCTCGCCGCGTCGTCCCGCTACGGCCGGGGACCGCGCTCACCAAGGCAAAAAGACTATAATCGCCAGATGGTTACCCGGTAATAGAAATGATAAGCGCGATTCCACTGATCGGCGGTATTCCGGCGGGCCCGGAGCTCCTCATTATACTGCTCGTGCTGGTCCTTCTGTTCGGAGCGAACAAGATCCCGAAGCTCGCCCGGTCGACCGGCCAAGCGATGGGCGAGTTCAAGAAGGGGCGCGAAGAGGTCGAGGACGAACTGAAGCAGATGCAGGACGGCGAGAGCGACGACGACTCGGCGGTCGAACCCAACACGATGACCGAGTCCGACTCGACGGTCGACGAGAAAGAAGAGGAACTCGAAGACCTCGAAGCCGAGAAAGAGAAGAGCGCGTAGACGACTCCGCGACACCGACCGATCTCCGCCGCGACGTTTTCTCCGACCGCTGTGGGCACGTGGCCTAGCGGACAGGGCGAGAGGTTCCTAACCTCTCGATCGCGGGTTCGAATCCCGCCGTGCCCGTATCGACCGATATGAGTTGCGAGTACGGCCGATCTTTTCTCACTCCGTTCGCTCGTGAGAATCCCACCGCGCCCGTTCGTTTTCAGCTTCCTTCGCCCAACCGCGGGAACGACCGCCACGCGAGCCACACGGCTCCGACGACGATCACGAGGGTCGCGCCGGCCAACGGCAGACCCGGCTCATATAACAGGGGCGGGTGATAGCCCAGTCCGTAATCGAGCGCGACGTTGCCGACGCCGAGCGCGAGCGCGAGCGCCAACGCGCCGCGAGTCGTCCGCCCGAACGCCGGGAACAACAGCGCGAGTCCGACGAAACAGAGGTGCGTGCCGAGCACGCCCCAGTAGTACACCCACGCGTCGGGGGCGGCGACGTACTGCGAGAACGCGAGGTTCAGCGAGACCAGCGGCCAGAGGCCGAACGTGAGCAGCCAGACGAACGCGAGCGTGTGGAGGTACGCCAATGCTCGCGATGTCGGGGCGTCAGCGACGACGCTCCCGCCCGCTCGAACCGCGGGGACGAGCGTCAGGAGGACGCCCCCGCCGAGCGCGACCGCGACCGCCGAGTCCGCGTACAGCGGCCACAGCGGGACCGGAACCTCTCCCGCGGTCGGCGCGTAGTAGGCGACGCCGACCGCGAACATGAACGCGACGAACGCGAGCACGATGCCGAGACTCAACGGTGTCCCGAGCAGCTCTTCGGCGACCGCCGCGCGCACTCGGCGGCGCACGGCCGGTTGCCGGAGGCGACCGAGGGCGCGGAGCGTCGATTCGTCGTCCGGTGTCGTCACGGCGGCGCTTCGGTCGCGAACGGTAAAAACCGCCCTCTCGGTGAGCGATTATCAGAGCCGGTGTTTTGCGAGACACCTTTTTTAAGGGTGGCACCATCAGCGGATGTATGGCAACAGAGGACGCCGAGCGCTCGCCGCAATCGCCCGAGGACGCGGGCGAAGCGTCGACGGCGTCCGATCCGTCCGTCGCACCCGTCACGCGCGGGCGATACTCCTGGCGATCGTTCCTGACCGATCGCGACCTCTCCGAGGCTGCGGAGGCCCTCTACGCGGACATCGGCGACGCGCCGGCAGTTCCGGCGAGCGCCGTCGCCGCACACGCCGAGGACGGTGCGGACCGCGTGATACGCGCGCCCGGCGTCGACGAGGCCTTCGTGGCCGACGGTGAGACGCCGGTTTCCGGACACGGAACCCCTGACGCGGGCACCCTCGTCGTCGGTGACGGCCACGTCGTCCTCGACGGCGACGCGGTCGTGAACGACGGGACGTCGACGGCGGCGGTGGACTCCGGGGCGTTCGAGGAGGATACGGACGAGCCGGAAGCGGAGTCCGACGACGACGGGGCGGCCGAGGTTGACGACGGGAAACCGGCGATCGACACTGCTGAATCGGAAGCGACCGCGGAGCCGGATGAGGGCGACGAGCCGGTCGAAATCGACGAACCGGACGACACGAACGACGAAGAACCTCCGTTCGTGGTCGACGACGGGGGGCTTTCCGGGACGGTCGCCGTCGCTGCGGGCGACGTCGAAACGGTACCGCGACGCGCGCCGACCGACGAGGAGTGGGAACGTGTCGATATCGACCCGAGCGACTTCCTCGGGTTCGACCCGTCGGAGACCGCGTACCGGGTCGGGGCGGCCGCGGCCGTCGGTGACGTCCTCTGGGACCTGTGTTCTGCCCGGTACAACCTCTACGAGGTTCCGGTGCTCAAGGGGTACTACACGTGGGACGACTACCGCGACGAGTACTTCCTCGACGAGGAGGGGAACCCGCCGACCGACGAGGAGGACGAGCCGCTCAAGTTCACTCACGAGGACAAGACGGAGGCGTTGGGATTCGATCCCGACCGAACCGAGGACCTGTTGGGCGCGGGCGGCGGCGCCGCGGCCGAACTCGCCGACGTGGTCGAGGAACGCACGGTGAACGTAAACCCCGAGGTCGACGAGGACGAGTTCTTCTCGACCGCCGCCGGGGACACCACCCTCGCGAACCGGTACGACTTGGAGAAGGCGGTGCCGATGCCGAAGAAGACTCACTTTCGAGAGATCGAGCGGTACTGGGTGAACAAGCCGTACGCGTTCATCATCGTGTTCCGCTCCACGAAGGAGAACGAGGTGAAGTACTACGCCGTCCAGCCGTACCGAACCCAGATCGAGATCGATCTCGTCGAGTTCCTGACCGGCAAGCTCCGGACGGCTATCAAGTACGCCGACGAGTCGATCGCGGGCGGCGACGAGGAGTTCCGCAAGACGGTGATCGTCGACGAGACGCTCACGCTTCTCGATCGGTACGACCTCTACGAGCGCGAGGAGGACGACCGCGGAGTGGTCGACGACCTCGTCGACGACATGGTCGATCGGTTCGGGTTCGACCTCACGGAAGGGATCGCCGCTCGGATCACGGAGTCGCTGGGCTACGAGCCCCCGACCGAGCCGGCGTCGGAATCGGCCCCGGCGAAGATCCTCGCGCGGCCCGAACCGGCGGTGCTGGAGGAGGACTCGGAGACGCTGTCGACCCATCAGGTCGAGAAGCTGCTGTACTACCTCAAGCGGGACTTCATCGGCTACGAGCGTATCGATCCGATCAAGTACGACATCAACGTGGAGGACATCTCCTGTGACGGGTACAACTCCCCCGTCTTCGTCTACCACTCCGACTACGAGCAGATCATCACCAACGTCTACCACGAGACCGACGAACTGGACGACTTCGTCGTGAAACTCGCCCAGCGGTCCGGGAAGGGGATCTCGAAGCGGCGCCCGCAGGTGGACGCGACCCTCCCGGACGGCTCCCGCGCCCAGCTCACGCTGGGCCGCGAGGTGTCCGACCACGGGACGAACTACACCATCCGGCAGTTCAACGACGTCCCCTTTACGCCGATCGACCTGATCAACTGGAAGACGTTCTCGCTCGACGAGATGGCCTTCCTGTGGCTCTCCATCGAGAACCACAAGAGCCTGATCTTCGCCGGCGGCACCGCCTCGGGAAAGACGACCAGCCTGAACGCGGTTTCACTCTTCATCCCCTCGAACGCAAAGATCGTCTCCATCGAGGACACCCGTGAGGTCGAACTCCCCCAGCGCAACTGGATCGCCTCCGTCACCCGTCCCTCCTTCTCCGACGACGACAAGGGCGACATCGACGAGTTCAATCTGCTGGAGGCCGCCCTCCGCCAGCGACCCGACTACATCGTGATGGGCGAGATCCGCGGCGAAGAGGGACGGACCGCCTTCCAGGTGATGTCGACCGGACACACCACGTACACGACGTTCCACGCCGACACGGTCGGCGAGGTGCTCAAGCGGTTCACCACGGAGCCGATCAACGTCTCGAAGACGATGTTCACGGCCCTCGACTTGGTTTCCGTCCAGACCTCGACTCGGGTGCAGGGGAAGAAGGTGCGTCGGAACAAGTCGCTGACCGAGATCAACCACTACGACGCCGAAAACGACGAGATCAACGTCCAAGACGTGTTCCAGTGGCAGGCGGAGACGGACGAGTTCCTCCAGATGGGCGATTCGAACACCCTCGAAGACATCATGTTCGACCGCGGGTGGAGTCGATCGGTTCTGAACGATGAACTCCAGAAGCGCCGGGTCGTGTTGGCGTACCTCATCGACCGCGGGCTCAACAGCTACGCGCAGGTTGCCGCGACGTTCCAGGCGTTCATCAACGACCCCGAGACGGTGCTCGCGCTGATGGCCAACGAGCAGTTGGAGCGCTCGCTGGAGGACCTCCGGGAAATGGAGTCCGTGCTGATCAACGTCGACCGCGACAAAGAGGAGATGGTCCCCCGTCCCGACCCGGACGAGGCGGGTCGAGACGAAGTCGAACGGATCCTCGCCGACGCCGAAGACATGTTCGCGGAGTACCGCGGTCAGATGCCGGAGTCCGTCTCCGACGCGCTGATCAACTTGGCTCCCGTGCCGGATATCGAGGCGTCGCCCGACGTCCCCAAAGAGACGCTCGCGGAGACGGCCCGCGAGGCCAAGGCGCTCTACCCCGAGCCGCTCGGCCCTGAGCCTCCCGAGGTCGACGGGGAGCAAGACGACGTCGAGGCTGCTGTCCCGGAGCGAGACGACGTGGAAGCGGGCGATCCGGTGGCAGACGAGGTCGAGCCCGATGGGTCGGTGGTGGACGGCGTGGAAACCGGCGATCCGGCGGGCAACGGAGCGGGACACGTACCGACCGCGGACGGCGAGGAGGCGGATGAGACCCCCGGATCCACGAAGACGAACGGTGACGCGAGCGTCGAAGCCGATGCCGACGGGTTTGGTGAAGCGACCGACGTGGTCGCCGAAGACAGCCACATCGACTTCGACGAGCCGTTCGACGAGGGTGTCGACGTGTTGGAGCCGACCGAAGATGCCCCCTTCGACCCCGGCGACGGTGACGGCCGTGACGAGAGCGATGAAAGCGACGAAAGCGGTGAGGACGACCGCGACGCGGGCAGCGACAGTGAGGGCGGGGGAGACAGTGACAACGGCGAGGAGCCGGACGAGGACGAGTGGGCAGTGGGCAGCGACGAGTGGGCAGTGGGAAGCGACGATGGCGACGATGAGGATGGCGACGATGAGGATGGCGACGACAGCGACGATGAGGACGACGACATCGGCGACTGGGGGTTCGGTGCGGTCGAGTCCCCGGAGGAGGGATAGCGCCGTGACAGCGCGGAGGTGGGTCGCGTGAGCCTCGACACCGGCGTCGGCGACGGCTCCGCCGACGCCGACGTCCTCGCGGAGCTGTTTTACCCCGCCTTCGAACTGCTGTTCGATCCCGAGGGAGACTTCGTCGGGGACGTCGAGCGCAAACTCGCGGAGGCGCGGATGCCGGACCAAGTGGAGATGTACGTCTCGCGGGCGCTGGGGGTCGGACTGCTCGTCGGCGGGCTCCTCTGGGCGGTCGGTACGCTGCTCGGCTTCGGCGTGTTCTCGCTCGGACTGATCGATGCGAACACGCTCTCGCTCGGCATCCCGGCGCCCACGCCGGCGATCCAAGAGCTGTTGCGGTCGCTCGTGATTCCGACGGCGGTGTTGATTAGCGGCCTCGTCTTCGGATCGATCGGGTTCGCCGTCGGCTTCGGGGGTCTCGTCGCGATTCCCTACTCTCGGGCGTCGGAGCGGAAACGCGAAATCAACCTCCTGCTCGCGGACTCCGTCTCGTTCATGTACGCGCTCTCCGTCGGCGGGCTCAATCAGCTGGAGATTCTCCGCTCGATGGCGAAGGCAGAGGACACCTACGGCGAGGTCTCCCGCGAGTTCCAGAGCATCGTCAACGAGACGGAGTACTTCGGGACCGACTACCGGAACGCGATCCGCCAGCAGTCGATGGAGACGCCCTCCGATGAGCTCTCACAGTTCCTCGCCGATATGCTCTCCATCGTCAACTCCGGCGGCAACATGGAGAGCTTCCTGAAGGACAAAAAGGAGAAACACCTCCGCACGTCGAAACAGGAACGCGAGATGACTCTGGAGACGCTGGAGCTGTTCGGCGAGATGTACATGACGCTCTCGCTGTTCCCGCTCCTTCTCATCATCATCCTCGTCATCATGGGGATGATGGGCGAGGCAGACGACCGACTGCTGTACGCGACGGTGTACGCCCTGATCCCGCTGACGGGCGTCGGCTTCCTCGTGCTCGTCTCCACCGTCAAACAGGACGAGCCCGGCAACGGCTACCTCCATCCCAAGGACGGCAGCAAACGGCTCCAGCAGACGAGCGAGGAGGGACTGCTTCACTTCGGCCTAATCGAGGGGTTCGTGGGTCAGTTCGGCGTTTTCGACCGGATCCGCGACCGAGAGGGGACGTACAAAACGAAACAGATCGTCTCGGCGCCGCAGCTGTTCCTCCGTGACAACCCGCTGTACACGCTGGCGTTGACGGTTCCGGCCGCGGTCGCCATCGTCTCCATCGCGGCGCTCACCGGCAACGCGCCGATCACCTTCGACGGTTGGGTCGCCCGTCCGGTCTGGTCCGCGTTCGTTTGGGTCTACGTGCCGGCGTACCTCGTGATGACCCCGCTCGCCGTGTTCCACGAGTGGAACCAGCTGTCGAAGCGGGCGATCACGGGCAAGCTCTCCGAGAGCCTCCGGAAGCTCTCCTCGGCGAACGACACCGGGCAGACCCTCTTGGAGTCGGTCGAGACGGTTTCGGAGACGTCCACCGGCCAACTCGCCGAGGAGTTCGAGGTCATCCACGCGAAGGTGAACTACGGCATGAGCCTCCGCGACGCCCTGGTCGAGTTCAACAACAAGTACGCGGTCCCGCGACTCGCCCGAACGGTGAAGCTCATCTCTGAGGCGCAGGAGGCGTCCTCACAGATCACGGACGTGTTGACGACGGCGGCGCAGGCGTCTGAGAACCAGGACGACATCGAGCGCAACCGGATCTCGCAGACACGGATGCAGGTGGCGATCATCGTGATGACGTACATCACGCTGCTCGGCGTGATGGCGATTCTCCAGACCCAGTTCATCGAAGTGATGGGCGGACTCACGTCGCAGGCGGAGTCGGCCGGCGGAGGCGCGGGGGGCGGGTCGAGCTTCGGGGGCGGCGGCGTCGATCCGGACGTGCTCTCGATGCTGTTCTTCCACGCAGTGACGCTGCAGGCGGTGCTCTCCGGCTTCATCAGCGGGTACATTCGCAGCGCCGACATTATCTCCGGCGTCAAGTTCGCGGTGATCCTGATGACGCTCGCGCTGGGGGTGTGGATCTATGTGGGATGAGCGACG
This sequence comes from Halorubrum wangae, assembly GCF_051194135.1. Lineage (NCBI taxonomy): Archaea > Methanobacteriati > Methanobacteriota > Halobacteria > Halobacteriales > Haloferacaceae > Halorubrum > Halorubrum wangae. The sequence continues at coordinate 388,630 of NZ_JBLZNH010000001.1, forward strand.
GTCGACCGTCGTCGGTCGGGGGGTCGCGGGCAACCGCGCGCAGACGCCGATCGATTTCGCCGTCGGGGCGAGCGTGTTCCTGTTGACGCTCGGGTTCGTGATCGCCTTCATCCCGACGGTGTTCGACCCGTTCGCCGGCGCCGAGACGGCTCTGCCTGCCGTGAGCGACCGCGTCGCCTCGGGACTCGTCGGCGACCTTCTCGCTACATCGCCGGTCGAGCCCGCGGTGTTGTCTCCCGCGTGTACGGCCGCGTACTTCGAGGGTGACGGAGGGAACGCCACGCTCGCCGGGGCGGCCGGCTGTCAAGCGGGGGTCGCGAACGACACGGCCGAGGAGTTCGGGGTCGACGGCGACGTGCTCGTCGTCGTCCACGCGATGGACGAGCCGGACCCGATCGGCAACGCCTCGACCGTCTCCATCGACACCCGATACGGCACGCGCCCCGTCGAACTGCGCCGTAGCACGACCGATACGATCCGCGTCGACCGCGGCGGTGTCAGCGTCTCCCAGCGGCTCGTCTCCATCGGCGGGGCGCAGTACCGACTCACGGTGTGGGTGTGGTGACCGTGCGACCGTTCGACGACCGCGGACAGGCGCACACGCTTGAGGCGTTCGCGGCGGCGATACTGATACTCGCCGGGCTCACCTTCGCGCTGCAAGCGACCGCGGTGACCCCGCTGTCGGCCAGTACGTCGAACCAGCACTTGGAGAACCAGCAGCGCGCGGTCGCGAACGACCTACTGGAGACGAGCACGGCCACCGGCGACCTCGAAGACGCCCTCCTCCACTGGGACCCGGAGAGAGAGACGTTCACCGACACTCGGAGTCCGAGCTACTTCACCGGCGGCGGACCGCCGAACCCGTTCGGCGCGGCGCTGAACGAGAGCTTCGGGGACCGACGGATCGCGTTCAACGTGTACGTCAGACACGGACCGGGCAACGAGGAGGAGACGACGCTGGTGAGCATGGGGGCGCCGAGCGACAACGCCGTGACGGCGTCGCGGACGGTCGTCGTGACAGACGACGCGAATCTAACCGCGCCGGGGTACCGGGACACGACGCTGGAGTCGCTCTCGGACGGGACCAGCGACGGCGAGTTCTACGCCGCGGACGCGTCCGCCGGCGCGGTGTACGACCGACTGGAGGTGCGCATCGTCGTATGGCAGCTGTGACGACCGACCCGCCCGACGGCGACGGGTCGCGTGGTGTCGGTCCCCGCGACGGGGGGGCGGCGAGCGACGGGCGGGGGTTCCGCGACGCCGACCGCGGTCAGATGCTGCTGGTCGCCGGGCTGATCGTGGCCGTCGCGCTCGTCGCACTCGTGGTGCTGTTGAACGCGAGCATCTACAGCGAGAACGTCGCGACCCGAGGGATCGAAGCCACCGACGGCGAGGCGATGGAGGTCCGGGCGACCGCGGTCGAGGGGACTGGCGCCCTGATCGACGGCACGAACCGGAATCGCCCTGCAGACCACGGCGCGGCGATCACTGCGGTCGAGGACGGTGTCGTCGACCTCGACGCGTACCTCGCCCGAGCGTACGCGGATCGGGGCGGGGTGACGCACCTCACCACGACGGCGGCGTCGATGGAGCGCGGCAGCTACGTGACGGGAAACCTCACCGCGAACGGCACCGGCGGATCGAACGCCTCGCTCGCCGCCGGTGTCGACCGGACGCGAGGGTTCGTCGTCGGCGTGGAGCCGACCTCGCTCGCCTCGACGGACGAGTCCGGAGCGGTCGCGAACGCGTTTCGAATCGAATTCGCCGACTCCACGGCCGCGACGCGGGAGGTGTACGTGTACGAGAACGCCGATAGCAACGTCACCGTCGCCGTCGGCGAGAACGGAAGCGCTCCGACCGTCGTCTGTTCGACACCGTCCAGTGGTCCCGTCGACGTCGATCTGACCGGAAGCACCCTCGGTGACGAGGGCTGTCCGGGGCTCTGGACGGAGAGCGCGGGGGAGTTGGACGGGTCGTACGACGTGCGTATCGAGCGGACTGACGCGGCGGCCGGTGACGTTCAGTTGACCGCGCTCCCCGAGTCGGGCGACGCCGTCAGTTCGGACCACACCGCGAGTCCGGCGGTGTACGAAGCCGTGATCGATCTCAGCTATCGGACCGCGGAGCTTCGGTTTGAAACCACCGTCCGGGTCGCGCCGGGTGAGCCCGATGCGTGAGCCCTCGGGCGCGGAGGGCGGCAGTCTCCGCGCAGACGACCGCGCCGTGAGCGTCACCGTCGGGTACGTGCTGACGCTCGCCATCGGCGCCGTGCTGCTCTCCGGGATCGTCATCGGGATCGGCGGCGTCGTCGACTCGCAGACGGAACGGGTCGTCAGGGGCGACCTCGCCGTGGTGGGCCAGACCGCCGTGGCAAACCTCGAGAGTGCGGATCGACTCGCTCGCGCGGCGGAGGTCGACCGGCCGGCCACCGCCGACGCCCCGAATGTCTCGATCGATGTCGACCTACCGACCCGGCTCGCGGGCCGGCCGTATCGAATCGCAATCGACGGCGACACCGTGACACTTCGGACCGACGACCCGGACGCATCCGCCGAAATATCACACATCGCGGCCCTCCCGGTCGCGGAGGCGAACGTGCGGGGCGGCCCGATCCGAATCCGGTACGACGGCGACGCCGGGCGGCTGGAGGTGATGGCGCGATGAGCGACAGGCGAACGCGGACGGTCTCCCTGGGGGGCATCTCCTCGCTCGCTGGCGACGATCGCGGTGTGAGCAACGTCGTCGGCTACATCCTCGTGTTCTCGCTGATAACGATCACGATCGGAACGGTGTTCGCGGTCGGTATCACGGGCGTGGAAGACCGGCGTGAGGCCGAACGGGTCGCCAACGTCGAGCGCGCGTTCGACGTGCTCGACGACAACCTGCGAGACATCCAGCGGTACGGCGACCCGAACCGCGCGACGGAGATCCGGTTGGCCGGCGGCACCCTCTCGGTCGCCGAGGAGACGCGGATAACGCTCGCGAACACCAGCGACCCAGCAGACCTCGTGAATGGGACGCGCGCCGAGTGGCGGTCGAAGCGGATCGCCTACCAGGAGGACGACACGACGATCGCCTACGACGCCGGTGCCTTGGTCCGCGGCGACGGCGACGGCTCAGTCATGCTGTCGGAACCCCGCTTCGTCGGCGCCGGCGGCCGGACGACCCTTCCGATTGTTGCGCTGGTCCGCGGCGACGGCGACGACCGGGTCGCCGGCGACGGAACGGTCCAGATCACCGCTGTCGAGGACGAAAACCTGGACTCGGAGACCACGCGTTACGCTGCCGCGAGCGGCGAGACGCTGTACCTCTGGGTGGAAACGGACCAGCCCGATGCGTGGGCGCGATACTTCGAACGCGCCGACGGGTTCGCCGACGCGACCCCCGCCGGCGCCGACGGGGTCGCCGTGGCCGAGATCGAACACGACGACGCGGTGTACGTGCACGAGATCATTCGCGTCGTCGGGCTACAGCGCTGAGCGACGGTCAGTCGCGCTCCGCCTGTGACGTGACCGGCCGTCAAGCCGCGTTAGTCGTCCTCGACTGTCACCCGGTGTCTGGAGACGTGGAGGTGACTCACCACGGGGACGGAGTCACCGTCGAACGGTTTGAGCCCCCTGAGCGCCTCGTCGTAGTGGAGCATGAGATCCGCGTTGGTGAACTCGAAGCTCCCAGAGGTGAACGACCCTTTGAACGTCATCTGATTCTTTAGCTCCACGTCGCTCGTCGGGGCGTACATGACGCCGGCGAAGTCGATCCCGTCGGTCTGGTCGCCGTCGAAGTAGATGTCGTCGCCGCTCGAGTACAGCCACAGATTCTTGGTCACGTCGTTCTCGGCGACGAGACGCGCTTCGTTCCGCACGGCGACGTCGCCGGTGGTGTACAGTTCGAAGCGAGTGTCGTCCGCCGTCTCGATCACCGCGTTGTTTCGAATCCCGACCGTGCCGTCGACGAAGAGTTCGTTGCGGTTTGCCCCCTGTGCGCGCATGGTCGATTGGTCCTGCATGGCGAAGTTCCCCTCGACGAGGATCGCGATGTCGTCGGCGTCGCTGGCGTCGTTCTCACCGACGAACTCGACGCGACTTCCGTCCTCGGCGACACTGAGCCCACCGCCGACATGAACGGTCGCGCCGTTCTCGATTCGGAGCGTGCCGCCGTCCGTGACCGAGATGTCCCCGTCGACGTACGTGTCCTCGCTGATCCGGAGCGTGCTCCCGTTGGCAATTAGGATGGAACCGTTGACGTAGGTTTTCTGCTCTATCTTTGTGAGCGCCCCGTCGTCGTGTTCGAATCCGCTCCTGACGTTCCCGATCGACGCGAGGTTCTGATCGCGGATCTGATTCATCCGCTCGGTTATGGCCCCGGATATCGGGTCCGCGGGTTCGAGGGAGTCGTCGACCAGGCGCTCGCCGGTGACGTTCAGTTTGTCCTCCTGTCCCGGCGGGATGTCGTACGACTCCGCGACGAGGTCGCCGTGGATCGTGATGCTATTCGTGCCGCCGCCGCCCCCGGCCGTGAGACGGAACTCGCCCGTGGTCTGCACCACCGCGTCGCTGTCCGCGGCGTCGGTACCGGGGTAAGGGGTCTTTCCTTCCGAATCGTAGCTGTCGGCGTACAGGCTGTCGATTCCGCCCGTGTTGAGCTGAGATCTACCGACCGCCGAGACGCTCGCGCTGAGCGTCGGGTGGACCGTCTCCGTGCGGAGCGCGACTCGGACTTCCGTGGGTGAGACCTGCGTGACGTTCGCCCGCGTCCGGGTTTCGAAGAAGCGTCCCCACGCCTCCGCGTACTCGCTCTCGACCGTGATCGTGACGTTTCCGCCGAGTAGCGGGTTCGAGACGTTCTCGGAGGGGAACAGTCCCTCCGGGTGCTCCGAGCGCCCCGTGACGACGGCGGCGTCGCCGAGGCGTCCGTCGACGCCGTCGATAGTCACCAGCGGCAGCGTGAGCGTGTCGCCGCGGTAGTGGAACTCCGGTGGCGACACCATCCACGAGCCGTCGTCGTTCGCCCGCCAGACGCCGCCGCCTTGGTACGCGACCTGCTCGTCGCCCCGCTCGTAGATGATTGCTCCGAGCGTGACGTTCTTCGTCACCGTTTCGATCCCGCCCGTCTCGTTTTTCGCCTCCACCTCGATGCGCATCACTCCCGACTCGCCGTCGACGCGCACGTTGGCGTCTTGACTGGGATCGAGCCGGACGCGCTGGCTCGTCGACCCGCCGTGCGCGACGAGACTGGCTTTCGAGTCGACCTGCGTCATCGCCCCCTCGATCCGCTGGACGTCGGCCGACGACTGGACGTCGCCGAGAGCGGTCGATCCGAGCGCCACCGTTATCCCGACCGCCGTGATCGTGAGCCCCAGCAGGAGGACGACGCCGATCACCTCGCTCTGCGCGCGGTTGGGGCTATACATATCGATCGCTAGATCGGCTGCACTGATAAACGTCGACGTCCGAGTATCGCGACTGAGACCGGGTCCCCCGCGGTGAGCCGTGGATAGAGCGCACGAGCTAAGCCGTCGGACCCGTTCCGTACGCCTATGACCGAGGAGTTGTACCTCGCCGACGACACGGTGACCACGTTCGAGGCGACCGTCGAGCGCGCTCTCGACGACCGCGTGGTCCTCGACCGGACCCACTTCTATCCGACGGGCGGCGGCCAGCCTCACGACACGGGCACGCTCCGCCTCGCGGACGGGGATGACGAGGCCCGGTGGCGGGTGGTCGACGTCCGGAAGAAGGATACGATCTATCACACGCTCAGACCGGTCGACGGGGACGACACGAGCGACGAGGCGCTCTCGCCACCCACCGCCGGCACCGCCGTCGTCGGCGACGTCGACGCGGAGCGTCGGGGCGCCCACTCGAAGTACCACACCGCTCAGCACCTCCTGTCGGCGCTGCTGTTGCGCGAATTCGACGCGCAGACCACCGGAAATCAGCTGTACCACGACCACGCGCACCTCGACGCAGCTTACGACCGCTTCGACGACGCCGACCTCGATCGGATCGAGGCCGGGCTCAACGAACTCGTCGCCGACGAGCGCCCGGTGACGAGTTACGTGATGGACCGGGCCGAGGCGGAGGCGACCCTCGATCCGGAACGGACGCGCATCAACCTCCTCCCCGACTCGATCGAAGAGCTCCGGATCGTCGAGATCGGGGCGGCGGGCGCCGCCGAGGCGGGACCGGGGACCGACGCCGACCCCTACGACCGGACCGCTTGCGCCGGCACCCACGTCGGTAACACGGCCGAGATCGGTGATATCGTCGTCACCGGCCGGGAGACGAAGGGGAGCGACGAGGAGCGAGTCCGATTCGCGCTCGCCGCCCACCGAAACGGCGACGAGTGACAGTTTCGGGGACGCTCCCGCTCGGCCGCGATCCCGCCGTTTATATACGATCCGCGGTTCGATCCGCCATGAAGTTCTGCGACGAGTGCGGCTCGATGATGATGTCCGGCGAAGGCGAGGACCACTGGGTGTGTAGCGACGAGGACTGCGGCCACGAAATCGGCCGGGAGGACGGCGACGACGAGTGGACCACCGAGTCGCAAGTCGAGTCGGAGATCATCGACGTGAGCGACGCGGAGGACAAGGGGTTGCCGAAGACGACGGCTCACTGTCCGGACTGCGGTAACGACCGCGCCTATTGGTACATGCAGCAGATCCGCTCGGCCGACGAGTCCGAGACGCGCTTCTTCGTCTGTACCGAGTGCGAGCACAAGTGGCGCGAAGACGACCACTGACCCGCTCCCCGACGGATCCCCTCTCCTCTTTGCGGCTTTCTCGCGGTTCCGATCCCCCGGTGTGCGTACCCGTTTTTAATTACCTCCCCGGTGAACGGCGACCATGGACCCGCCCGTCGTTCCCGCCGACCGACTCGTCGGTTGGCGACGCGTCGCCGAGACCACGGAGCGCCCGTTCGACGCCGGCCCCATCTCGGTGACCGCGAGCACGGTCCGCTACGAACGGTCGGACGACCCGACGCCGCGACCCTTTTGCTTCGCGAGTCGCCTGTCCATCCGCCCGGAGACCGCGCCGAACGCCCCGCTCACGCGACTCGTCGAACGTCAGTCGAAGGTGGGATTCCGCGATCGACTCGCCGATCGCGGCATCGAGGCGGTCGAGCAGCGGGGCGACCGCGAGATAGCGGTCGACGACCCAACTGCCTCGCGGGCGAGGGTTTGGACGTTCCGAGGCGACTGTCGACCCGTCGCGACCGATCGGGGGCCCAGCGACGAGACCGCCGCCAGCGCGGTCCCGGTCGAGGCCCTGCTCGCGGTGTGGGCGACCGATCAGTACCTCCTCGCCGGCGGGGCGTACCCGCTGGACGCGGGTGCGTATCCGAACGGGCGGAACGCCGCCGACGCGCGGCGAGAACTCCTCGGGATCGTCCGCGGTGTCCGGCCGCCCGCGAAGGACGAAGACGGCGAGTAGAACGATGTGGGAGATGAGACTGACGCTACGGGAGCGAAGAACGCGACGGGCGCGACGGCTCAGCAGGCCACGGTGCCCGCGCCTGACTGGATCGGGGAGCCGTCGTCGTCGTACTCGGAGTCGGCGATGGCGCCGTCAAACATCGGGAGGTTGAGTTCGTAGACGTACAGCACGCTGAACGCCGCGAACGGGTCAACCCCGTCCGAGATCGCTTCGCGCGCGGTGAGCCGAACCCCCGCGGCGAGCGTCACGATCCGGTCGTCGCCGAGCGCTCCGGCCGCCTCGATGCCAAACTCGTTGCCCGCCACCGGGTCGGTCAACACGGAGAGGTGGACGACGATGTCGATCGTGGCCCCCGTCTCGCCGATCGAGATCGGGTAGCCGTCACCCGCGAAACACCGCGTCGGGGGCGTGGCTGCGTCCTCCTCCGTCTGCGCGACTGGGGTGTCGCCCGAGTTTGCCGCGCTCGCTCCGCCGACGGCCGCTCCGCTCGCGACGAGCGCCGAGACGAGGAGCAGCGCGGCCGCCAGCGCGGCGAGCCGTGGGATCGGGCGACCGGTCATTGGTTCGCGTTACGACGGGTGCACGTAAAATGCCGCGCTCTCGGCTATCCGATCTGATACCCGGGCGGGCGGCGTCACGACGAATGGAGGAGCCCCTCGACGAGCAGTTCGCCGGAGGCGACGTTGGTCGCCAGCGGGACGTCCTTCACGTCGCAGACGCGGAGCAGTGCGGAGATGTCGGGCTCGTGCGCCTGCGCGGTGAGCGGGTCTCTGAGGAACACGACGCCGTCGATCGCGTCGTCGGCGATCATCGCGCCGATCTGGAGGTCGCCGCCGTAGGGTCCCGACGCCTGTCGATTCACGGCGAGGCCGGTTTCCTCGGCGATGCGGGTCCCGGTCGTCCCCGTCGTCACGAGTTCGCACTCCTCGAGGACCGCCGCGTGCTTGGTGACAAACTCCACCATCTCGTCTTTCAGTTCGTCGTGGGCGATGAGTGCGAGACGCATAGGCGGACGTCACCCCGTCGCCTGTTAAATACACCCGTCGACACAGCGCGCGTCGCAGGATCGAAAACGGCGTCTCCCAGCGGAGCGGCCTACTTGAACCGGAACGTTTCCAGGTTCTTCGGCGCGAACGTCCGCATGTTGTAGTCGTGGTACAGCGCGGATGAGAGGTCCTGCACGGAGCGCTCGTCGCCGTGGACGCACAGCACCTTCTCGGGGCGCGGGTTCATCGTCTTCACGAAGTTCTCCAACCCCTGTCGGTCGGCGTGTCCGGAGAAACCGTCGACGACCTCGGTCCCCATCTCCAGCGTGAGCGTGTCGCCGCGGCTCCCGCCGCCCCAGCCGTCGACCGGGATCTCGTCCCAGCCGTTCTGAATTCGGCGGCCGAGCGTCCCCTGCGCCTGGTAGCCGACGAAAACGAGTTTCGAGTCCGGGTCGGGTCCGATATGGCGGAGCCACGACATGATCGGCCCGCCCTCGATCATCCCGGAGGTGGAGATGACGATACACTGGTCGCCGTCGGCGACCTCCTGCCGCTCGTCCTCGCCTGCGTCGATGTGGTTGAACTGTTCCGCGAGGAACGGGTTCTCGTCGTCGTGGAAGATCCGGTCGCGGAGGTTGTCGCGGAGGTACTCTGGGTACGTCGTGTGGATCGCGGTCGCCTCCCAGATCATCCCGTCGAGGTGGACGGGCATCGTCGGGATGTCGCCCTCGCGCATCGCCTCCTCCAAGACGAGCATGATCTCCTGCGATCGCCCCACGGCGAACGCGGGGATGACGACCTTCCCGCCCTGCTCGTACGTCTCGTTGATGACTTCTTTGAGCGCCTCCTCCGAGTCGGCCTGGTCGGTCTGATAGTCGTCGCGGCCGCCGTAGGTGGACTCCAGGACGAGCGTCTCGACCCGCGGGAAGTCGTTGACAGCGCCGTTGAACAGGCGGGTGTCCTCGTAGTGGATGTCGCCCGAGAACGCGACGTTGTAGAGCCCGTCGCCGATGTGGAAGTGCGTGACCGCGCTTCCGAGGATGTGGCCCGCGTTGTGGAACGTGAGTTTCACGTCGGGCGCCACGTCGGTGACATCGCCGTACTCCAGCGGGATGGTGTGTTTGATCGCCTCTCGGACCTGCGCCGACTCGTACGGCGGCGTCCGCCCCTCTTTGGCGGCGACGTCGAGGTAGTCCAGCGTGAGCAGCCCCATCAGGTCGCGGGTCGGCTCAGTCGTGTAGATCGGGCCGTCGTATCCGTACTTGAACAAGAGCGGCAGCAACGCCGAGTGGTCGAGGTGGGCGTGCGTCAAGATGACGGCGTCGAGCGTCGCCGCGCCGGCGCCGAGCGCCTCCGGGACTTGGAGGTACGGCACCTCGCCCTCCGCGCCGGGCTTGTCGCCGCAGTCGATGAGAATGCGCGTTTCGGGCGTCGAGAGGATGAAGGCGGCTCGGCCGACTTCGCGACAGCAGCCGAGCGTCGTGATCCGTACCCACTCGTCGTCGGACATCTTCTCGCGGTGGATCTGCCGGCCGACCCGTTCGAGAATGTCGCGACGCTCCTCGCGTTCGTTTTTCAGGAACCCGCGCACGTTCGAGACGGTGGACGATTCAATCGGCGGCGTCCGAACGACCTCGGGGGTCCAGCCGACCTCTTGGGTGATCTCCCGGAGTGTGGAGCCACGACGGCCGATCACCATACCCGGCTTCTCCGCCTCGATGACGACTTCGCCGGTGTCCTCGTGGAAGTCGAGGTCGGTCACGCCGGCCTCCTCGGGAATGACCGCCCGAACCTCTTCTTCGGCGCGTCCCGGGGGAGAGAGGGCACTGGGGTCGGGTCGGACCGTGATTCGTTTCCGGAGCTTGGAGGCGAGCCGGCGGATCAGGTCGCCGTCGCCGGCGAACCGTTTCGGGTCACGCGTGTACACGACCAGTTCCGGGCCCTCGTACTTGACGTCGGTGACCGTGATGTCGTTCGGAATCTCCTGTTCGATCTCTGATTTCAGGTTATCGAGCTGCTTATCGACTTGACTCATATCTTACCGCGGGTAGTTGGGGTCGCCGCCGCCGTCGAGTCGCGCTGCGGGCCGACGCGCGGCCCGGCGCCGAACGGTCGACCGTGACGGGGTAGGCATAGTGGTAGTACTGTCCGTAGGTGGTTCCATGCGGGAACAGCCAGCGAAAACCCGCTTGGAGTGACGTAATCCCCGGTTGTTATAAAACCCTTCGCAAAGGGCAAACCCCTTTTCCGGCGATGGCGTTCGAGCCGGTATGCGCGTTACCCCCGAAACGGTCCGAGACGAGCGCGAGTGGGTGCACAATCGCGCCCCCGTCGTCGTTTCCCTGATAAACGAGACCCGCGATCGGCTCGGAACGCTCTTCGGGACCGACGTCGACGCCGTGAGCCGCGAGGCCTACCGCCGCGACGTCGACGCCGTCTTCGCCGACGGCGAGGTCGCGGTCAACGTCGCCGGGTACGTCGCGCTCCTCCGGGACCTCGACGTCGAGGGCGACTACCCCGGCTTCGTCGTCGACGAGGTCCTCGGTCGCGAACTCGCGGCGACAATCGCCGGCGGCCGGCCGCTCTCATTGCTCGCGGAGGCGACGTTTCACTTCGTGGACGTCCACGTGAGTGAGGACGCGACCGCACCGGCTGAGGAGACCGGAACCGCGGGCGCCGACGACCTCGACGCCGCGCTCGCCGCGGGGTTCCAGACGCGGCTGCCGGGCTGGGAGTGGCGAGAGACGGAGAGCCCGTTCGCGGTCGATTCGACGCGGGAGAAGTGAGGTTACGACGTGAACTTTCGGACGAACTCGTATCCTCGATCGAGCAGCGCGTCGGGGAGGAACCGCGCGAGTACGGCGACGCGGGCGGCGGTGCCCGGCTGAACTCGCGCCGGAGGACGAGTCGCGCTCGCGGCGTCGTAGATGGCGCCGGCGACGAGTTCGGGTTCGACCGCGCCCGGCCCGCCGCCGCCGACCAACTGTGCGTCTTCGAACATCTCGTAGAACCCCTCGTAGGCGCCGCTACGGTCGAGACCCTCCGCGTCCGCATCGTCGGCGTCCTCCGCGTCGTCCGCGTCCGGGTCGACGCCCGCCTCCGTCTGCGCGCGGTTCGAGAAGTTCGTTTTGACGGGGCCGGGCTCGACGACCACCACGTCGACGCCGAACTCGTCGACCTCGTTGCGGAGGGCGTCCGACATCGCTTCCACCGCGAACTTCGACCCGCAGTACACGCCCCCGCCGGGGAACGAGACGCGCCCAGCGACCGACGAGACGTTGACGATGGTACCGTCCCGCTCGCGCCGCATCGACGGCAACACCGCCTTGATGAGTCGGTGGGGCCCGTACACGTTCACGTCGAACTGTTTGTGGACATCGTCGGTCGACACGTCCTCCATCGGCCCGAACTGACCGTACCCTCCGTTGTTGATCAGGGCGTCGATCGCGCCCTCCTCGTCCAAGATCCGGTCGACGACGCGGTCGACGTCTGACTGGTCCGTCACGTCGAGCGTGGCGAGCTTGCAGCCCGCCTCGCCGAGCGTCTCGATGTCCGCGGGATTCCGGGCCGTCGCGTACACGGTCCACCCTTCGTCGTTGAACGCGTGCGCCGTGGCGCGGCCGATGCCCGAGGAACAGCCGGTGATGAGAACCGTCTTCTGCACGCGTCGTGGGTCGGCCCCCGTCATCATAACTCTCCCGACCCGAGCGCCGGTCCGGTCGCCGCGTCGCTCTCCTCTGCCTCGCCCGTTCGGGTCACAACTCCTCGGTCCAGATCCCCATCGCTCGCGACCCGGGCGCGGTCTGCTCGAACCCCCACCGTTCGTAGAAGCCGTCGACGTCCGAGAGGAGGTCCACGTAAGCACCGTCCGGCGCGTTCGCACGGAGCCACGCGACGAGTGCGTCCATCATCGCCGTCCCGATCCCCCGCCCCTGATGCGGCGACGCGACGGCCGTATCCGTGAGGTGGAAGATCGACCCGCCGTCTCCGACGATCCGGGCCATTCCGACCGCCGTTCCGCCCTCGGTCTCGACCACGTGGACGCCGTAGGTAGTGTTCGGGAGCCCTCGCTCGACGGCCTCGCGCGACCGGTCGGTCATCCCGGCCTCGCGCCGGAGCCGACGGAACGCGTCGACCGACGGCGTGCTCTTCCGCAGTTCGTAGCCGGGCGGAAGCCCGGGGCCGGCGTCGTCGTCACTCATGTGTCTCCGTTCGCGCCCAGAAAAATGGCCGTTTCGGCCGACGTCGACTCGCCGTTACTCCTCGGTAGCGCCTTCGTCGCCGCCTGCGCCTTCGTCGCCGCCTGCGCCTTCGTCGCCGCCCGCGTCCTCAGCTTCGCTCTCCTCCTCTTCCTCCTCCTCGGTCGCGAGGAGGTCGCGCTCCTCGAGGATAGACTCCAGCTCTTCGGCCGAGAGCTCGGTGTAGCCGTCCTCTGCCGTGATCGTGGCCACGCCAACGCCGTTTGGCGCCAACTCGCCGTCGTTCGGCTGCGCGAGGGTGTCGAGCGCGAGCCCGACCGCCTCGTCGGTGGAGAGGCCGTCGTCGTACTCCTCTTCGAGGTAGTCGCGGAGGTCGTTTCGGTCGGAGCCGATCGAGAGGGCCTGCCACTCGTAGGGCGTCCCGGAGGGGTCGGTCTCGAACAGGCGCGGCTCGCCGTTCTCGATCCCGCCGACGATCAGCGCGACGCCGAAGGGTCGCGCGCCGCCGACCTGGGTGTACTGCTGGATGTGGTCGGTGATCGTCTTCGTCAGCGTCTCGATTCCCATCGCCTCGCCGTAGCGCAGGCGGTTGACCTGTGCCTGGCGGCGCGCAAAGTCGATAAGCTGGCGCGCGTCGGCGACGTGCCCCGCGCTCGCGACGCCGACGTGGTCGTCGGCCTTGTGGAGTTTCTCGATGCTCGCCGGCTCCATCAGGCGGGAGCGGGCGCGCTTGTCGGCCGCGAGGACGACGCTGTCCTCGCCGCGAACGCCGACGCTCGCCGTGCCGCGTTTTACGGCCTCCCGGGCGTATTCGACCTGGTAGAGCCTGCCGTCGGGAGAGAAGATGGTGATTCCTCGGTCGTACGCCTGCTGTTGGGATTGGCCCTGCATGATATCACTCGATGTCGAACGCCGCCGCGCCAACGTACCCCGACTCGACTCGCACATCGTACGCGTCTCCACGCACGACGGCGGGTCGCTCGGCGCCTTGAAACGCGACGTCTCGCTGTGTCGAAGAATCGCCCGCGCGACCCATATATCTTTCCTCACAGGCACGCACCGTCCCCGAGATACCACGCACGTGGATCCCGACCGGTCGGTCGTCGACCTCGCTTACGCAGGCGATCACAGCCCGCGCCTCGTCGACGTGACCGTGCCGTACCTTGACGACGGCTTCACCGACGCCGTCCTCGTGCCTGAAGTCGAGCAGCGTGAGGTCCGCGTCGGCGCTGCCGGCGTCGCCGATCAGGTTGCCGGCGGCGTACCAGAGTGCCCGCTGAAATGCGCGGCGACCGACGCTCGCGTCGGGCCACGTCTCGATACCGATCGCGACGTACCGCCAGCGCGGCCGGAGGTGTTTTGGGAGGTGTTTCACGCGCCAGTCACCCGGAGAGCGCGGTCCCGCGCTCCGCGACGATCACGGCCACCTGATCGTGGACGCGCTCGACCGCGGTCACCGCGAACCCCTCGGCGGTGAACGCCTCGACGAGGGTCCCGACGGTTGCGGGGTCGTCGACCTCGGGGCCGTAGAACGGCGCCTCCGGGTCCGGCGTCCCGAAGAACGCCACGTCGCCGAGAACGATCCGGCGGGCGCCGGTTGCGGCCATCTCGCGGATCGCCTCGCGCTTCTCGTCGTCGGAGAGGTGGTGGAGCGCGAAGTTCGAGGTGACGATGTCGACCCGCTGGTCCGCGTCGACCTCGGGCGACCGGAACTCGCCGTACGCGAACTCGACGTTCTCGATGCCCTGTTCCTCCGCCTTGCGTCGCCCCTCGTCCATCATGCCCTCACTGATGTCGCGGGCCAGCACGCGCTCGGCGTCGGGCGCGAGCGCGAGGGCGATGGCGCCCGTTCCGGCGCCCAGATCGAGGACCACGTCGTCGGCGTTCGGGGCGGCGTAGTCGATGACGAGGCTCGCGCAGGCGTGGTACTCGTCGCTCTTCGCGTCATCGTACTCGGCCGCCTTCTCGGAGAAGCGCGCGGCGTGTTCCTCAACCGTCTTCTTCATACCTTCCACGTCGCACCCCCGGCTCTATGAAGGCCTCGGAGCGGCGCTCCCGGTTGCGCGCAGCGATGTCGCCCCACGCGCGGAGCCCGTCGCGGACCCACTCGGGATCGAACCCGACGGCCTCGGCGGCGGCGACGAGTTCCCGCGGTGCGCGGAGGGCGAGGTGCGACCTCGCGTTCGCGCTGACGACGTGCGGGGCGTCGTAGTAGGTCACGATCTCCCTGAGCTTCCGGAGGGACGCGAGCGCCCTCACCCGCTTCCCGCCGCTGGCGCGGAGCAGCGGCCCGAGGTCGAACTCCACGTGGATTCCATTGTCGCGGGCCGCCTTCGCGAGGACGTGATTGAAGTCGCCCGACCCGGCCATGGGGCGCGCGAGCACGTCGACGCGCGGCTCCTCGACCGCGAAGCGGTTGAGGCCGTCATCCCCCCCGACGAGCGCGACAATCGTCCGGTCGGATCGGTAGTTTCCGACCGCACCAGAGGCGCTCGTGGCGTTGTCGGCGTCGATCTCCACCGCGTCGACGACGTCGATCCCGCACTCCTCGCGGAGCGCGGCTGCCTCCGGCGGCCGGTCGGCCGCGCTCGCTCCGCCATTTTCTCCGGCCGGAGCGAGCGCGTCCCGCGTGCGGACGACGATCCCGTCGTAGCCGTAGCGCGCCGCGGTGGCCGCGTGGCGGGCGACGGTCGTGTCGCCGTCGGGATGGGCGTGGACGGCCTCGTACATGGCCGTCCGTTTCGGCTCCGCCGGTATCGTCGTTGCGTTTTCCGGCGACGCGTCCGCCGCTGGTACGCGGTCGCGTCACCCGACCGCACGCTGGCGGTGCCCGAGGGTTTTTGCGTCGCTCGGGGAAACCGGAGCGCATGAGCGCCGACCTTGAGGAGAAGACGGACCGCTATGAGCGCATGCTCGCGGACGCGCTGGCGGTCGCGGAGCCCCGACCGCCGGCCGACACGCCCCTCGGCGAGGCCGCGGCCGACGTGATGGAGATGGCCGAGTCGTACCTCGACGACGGGCGGCACTTCCGTGAGCACGAGGATCCGGTCAACGCGCTTGCGTCGTACTCGTACGGGTACGGCTGGCTCGACGCCGGCGTCCGTCTGGGGCTGTTTGCCGTTCCCGAGGACACCGAACTGTTCACGACGTGAGGAGCCGGGCGTCTGTTCATTGAGCGCCAAGCGGTCCTCGCCGTCCGTGGATAGAGAGAGACACACCGAGCCAGCGTCTCACTCGCCTCGGTCGTCTCGCTCGCGTAGGGTCGCCAGCACCGACGCCGTCCCGTCCATGTACGCCTCGTTTAGGACGACGTCCGCAGCGTCTCGAGCCGTCGTGTCCGCGTTGGCGACCGCGTACGACTCGCCAGCGACGGCGAACGTCGACGCGTCGTTCTCGCTGTCGCCGACCGCGACGAACGCGTCGACGTCCAGCCCGAGTGCCTCGGCGACGTGTTCGAGTGCTCGACCCTTGCTCACGTCGGGCGACTTGACGTGATACGCGTAGCCGGTGTCGACCACCTCCACGCGCCCCTCGGCCTCCGCGGCCACCTCGCGGAGCAGCGCCTCGTCCGCGTCGCGCGACAGCGCCACCTCCGTCTCTCGCCAGCGGTTGACGGTGTCGCCGTCGCCCCATCCGATCTCCCCGCCCCGCGCCACGAACGCCTCGACGACGGCCCGCGGGGCGGTCGGGTCGCCGAGAACGGTCGTCTCCCCCTGGGCGTACGCGATCCCGCCGTTTTCGGCGACCACGAACTCGGGTCGGCCGAGGAAGTGCGCCAGTCCCACCGGGTAGGGGAACGCCTTGCCGGTCGCGAAGACGACCGGCGCGTCCCACTCCGGAAGCAGTTCGAAGACGCGCGCGTCGATCCGGCCGCTCGGCGTCGTCAGCGTCCCGTCGATGTCCAGCGCGAGGGGCGGAACCATACCGGCGGTGCGGGGGCCGGGCGCAACTGTCTTGCGTTCGTGAGAGGCGTCGAAAAGGGGCGTCGCGGGCGTCGCCGCCGCAGTTTGGTCAGTCGTGCGAGGTCAGCTCCGCCACGGCGGTCGGTCGAACAGCTCCTGGAACACGAGCGTCGGGAACCGCGGCACGAGCCGGCTCGGAGGTCGGCCCTTCCCGTCGCTCTGGCGGACCGTCACCCGGTCGAGCAGGCCCGCGTCCGCGAGCTCGTAGAGCACCCGGCGCACCGTAGACGCCGAGAGGTCGACGTCGGGCCGGGAGGCGATCGTTTCCGTCGCGGCGCTCACCGAGGACCGATCGTCCTCCGTGAGGCTGACTAACTCGTACAACAGCCGCTGTCGGCTGTCCGAGAGCGCGAGAACGCGACCGAGCGCGGCGCCGGGCTGCGGGACGGCGTCGATCCCGGCGTCGAGGTCGGCCGGACGGATCGTCGACGCCCCGGCGCGCTCCGCGCTGATCGCGGCGCCGCTGATCGCGGCGAGCGCGTCGTGCGCGTCGCCCTCGGCCCACTCGGTCACCTCGCGGATCTGGTCGTGGGTGACCGCGTCCCGGCCGAGTCCGGTCGAACACCGGCTCGTCAGTAGCTCGACGAGCACGTGTCGCCGGTACGGCTCGAACGCTACGGTCGCCTCCGGATCCCACGCCATTCCGTCGGGCGGCTCCCGGCCGAGGCACACGGGTGCAATGTGATCGCTGATGTCCGTGAGCCACGTCACGACCTCCGAGGCGTCCGGCGTCTCGGGCTCGTTGGTGTGGTCGACCGCGACCACGACCTCCGGTCCGGTGCGAACGCCGTCCCGTAGCTCGTCGACCAGTTCGTCGGTCCCGATTCCGTGTTCGGGGATAGGGTCGTCGCCGATCGTCGAGAGGACCGTGTGGTACAGCCGGAAGCGGGTCGAGCCGCGTCGTGCGTCGACGTAGACGAACCCGGGAAGCGTCGGCTCGACCGCCCGCGTCGCGGTTTGGATCGCCCCCCGCGGTCCGCTGTGGGCCGCGAGCCGTTCGATCAGGGCAGAGACGACGGCCGATTTCCCGCTCCCCTTCGGTCCGTGCACGTAGGTGCTCGGGGGGAGCGATCCGGAGAACGCCGGGCTGAACACGTCGAGCAGGCGCTCGAACGACGGTCCACGGCCGGTCGGCGAGTCGACGTGCGTGACGGGGGAGACCGCGTCGAGATCGACGAGAACGCCCGCGCCGGTGTCGTACCCCAGCCGACGCTCGATTCGGTCGTCGATGTTCACGGACGTCCCTCCGAGATACCGCGATAAAACTGGCACGAACGATGCAGTTCGGATTGACTCGCCCTCCAGCCGGCCGCTCCGACCAGACGGGTCGCTACCAGTGGTCCGGTTTGTACCGGTTTATCAACAGCGTCGACACGACGAACACCGCGGCGGCGACCGCGCCGACTATGGCCCCGGCGACGATCCGCGCGCCCACGGGGCCTTCGGCGGTCACCGCCACGACGAGCGTGACGACCGCTGCGACCACGAGCATGTTGCGACCGTCGCGTCTCTCGAGTTCCGGTGTTTGCAGATTCATACCAGGCTCTCTCGTCGGGCGGCGTTAAATCCACCCCGAACCGACCCGTCGCGCCCCGGTCCGTTTCGCCGAGGTCGGCGGTGTCCGGGTCCGCTCCGCTGTCGTCCACACTCTTAAACGGGCCGCCCACGTCCCGCGGAGTATGACCGAGCCAGAGTTCGACGAGTCGGTGATCAAAGCCGACAAACGGAGTAAGGCGGTCGCGCTGCTGGTCGCAATCGTCGCGTTCCTCCTCGTCCGCGAGCTCGTCGCTGATGTCCAGTTCGCCTCCATCGTCGCGGCGACGGCCGGGATCGGTACCAGGCTGTACATCCCGTACCACGCGAGTGTTCGGGTCCCGGAGTCGGACCGTACGTCGATCAGCGAACACCCGACGGCCGGCGCCTACCACCACGGTGCGGCCGGGATCGGATCGGTGCTCCTGTCGGTCGTCGCCGTCGCCGTGTTCGTGGTGACTCAAGGGCTGGTTACCTCGGTTGGTGTCGGGATCATCGCTGGTGTCGTTTCGTACGTGGTTCTTTCCGCGGCGCTTCCCTCAGCGTAAAAACGAGTGGCCGAGGCTCAGGTACCCGGCACCCAGATGGAGCCGAGAATCCCTAAGATCGCCAAGACGGCCAGGATCGAAGACGTGATGAAGATCGCTGCGGCCGGCGGGTCAACGTGCGTGTCCCCGTGCGCGTAGAAGACGCGCTGGAACGCCTCGCCGATTATCCCGCCGAGAAGCCCGAACCCGGCGCCGGCGATCAGTCCGACCGTCGGACCGAAGCCGGCGCCGGTGAACGCGGCCCACGCGGTCGCACCTGGGAGCGTCATGTGGTGGGTGACCGGGATTCGCTCGACGCCGAGGTTCAAGAACAGCAGCGTCGCCGCGCTGACACCGAACCCGAGGAACACGTTTCCGGTCTGGATCGCGGCGTACGAGGCCGCCACCCCGGCGGCGGCGCCGATCGCCGCGACGTGTCCCCACTTGTACATGTTCGGCAGCCACGGCTCGACCGCGAGGCGGTCCTCGCTGGACTTGCCGCCGTCGCCGGGCACTTCGCCCGGCTCGCGCATCTCCTCGCGTTCGAACGGCCCCATGTCGAAGTAGCCGCTCGCCTTGCTGCTGACGTTCCCGATCACGGAGTATCCGAACGCCGCCCGCGCGACCACCGCGCTGGCGACCACGGTGAACGCGATCGGGTCCGTCGGAATCGCCAGGTTCCGGAGCGTCTGTTCGAGCACGATGCCGAACACGCCGAACAGCGCACCGACGGCCAGGATGTCAGGCCGACTCCCCAGCGCGAAGCCGATGTCCTTCGCGTTGTGGTAGTCGAATCCGGACTCCATCGCTCCGTTCTTCGCCGCGTACGCCGCCGCCGCCGCACCGCCGGCGAAGGAGATGTGCGGCCCGAAGACGGGACCGAACCCGACGCCGACGCCCGCACCCGAGGCCGCGTCGCCGCCGAAGACGCCCGCGATGACGAGGAAACCGGTGAAAATGAACGCCGGGAGCGCACCGAGGGCAGCGCCGAACGCGCCGCCGGCCGCCGCGCCGAGCCAGATGGACGGATCGAGCAGGATGTCGAGCACCGCTCCGATAGATCCCGCGTTCCACCCGCCGGACTGCGCGAGCAGATCCGCCGCGACTAAACCGCTCATCTATTCCTCCTCCTGCGCCCAGTTAAGCGATCGTTCGACGGCGTCGTCCCAGCGGCTGTACAGCTTGTCGACCTCTTCCGACTCCTTCTCGGGGGAGAACTCGCGGTCGATCTGCCAGTTGTCGCGGAGTTCGTCGACGGTGTCCCAGTACCCGACGGCGAGGCCGGCGGCGTACGCCGAGCCAAGCGCGGTGGTCTCGTCGACCTCCGGACGGACGATTTCCGTCTGAATGATGTCGGACTGAAGCTGACAGAGGAAGTTGTTCTTGACCGCGCCGCCGTCGACGCGGAGGCTCGTCGTCTCGACGCCGGAGTCTGCCTCCATCGCCTCCGCGAGGTCGCGGGTCTGGTACGCGATGCTCTCGAGCGTCGCGCGAACGATGTGCTCCTTGCTCGTCCCGCGGGTCATCCCGACGATGGTCCCGCGTGCTCGGCCGTCCCAGTGCGGGGCGCCGAGGCCGGTGAACGCCGGGACCATGTAGACGCCGTCTGTCGATTCGACCGAGCTCGCCAGCTCCGCGGTCTGGGCCGCGTTGTTGATCAGGTCGATGTCCTCGAGGAACTCGATCGCCGCGCCGGCGATGAATATCGATCCTTCGAGCGCGTACTGGACGGGCTCGCCGGACATCTGGAAGCCGACCGTCGTGAGCAGGCCGTTGTCGGAGGCGACGGCCTCCTCGCCGGTGTTCATCAGATAGAACGCGCCGGTGCCGTAGGTGTTCTTCGCGTCGCCCTTGTCGAAGCAGGTCTGTCCGAACAGGGCGGCCTGCTGGTCGCCCAGCGCGCCGGCGACGGGGACCTCTTCGCCGAGGAACCCGTCCGCGTCGGTGTGTCCGTAGTACTCCTCGTCGGACGACGGACGGACCTCCGGGACCATCTCCTTCGGAACGTCGAACTCGTCGAGGAGGTCGTCGTCCCACTCCATCTCCCGGATGTTGTACAGCATCGTCCGGGAGGCGTTGGTGACGTCCGTGATGTGGTTCCCCGTCAGGTTGTAGATGAGCCACGCGTCGATGGTGCCCATAATCAGTTCGCCGTCGCGAGCGCGGTCGCGAAGGTCACCGCCGCGAGAGCTCTCCATCTTGAGCGGCTCCGCGTTGTCAAGGATCCACTCGGTCTTGGTCGCGGAGAAATACGCGTCGCACTCCAGTCCCGTCTTCTCGCGGATCTCCTCGACCTTCCCCGCCTCCTGGATCTCTTCGACACGGTCCGTCGTTCGCCGATCCTGCCACACGAGGGCGTTGTGGACCGGCTTCCCGGAGTCTTTGTCCCAGACGATCGTCGTCTCGCGCTGGTTGGTAATACCGAGCGCATCGAGTTGGCTCGCCTCGAGGTCGGCGTCCGCGAGACCGTCGAGAACGACCTGTTTGGTGTTCTCCCAGATCTCGATCGGGTCGTGCTCGACCCATCCCGGCTTCGGGTATATTTGTTCGTGCTGTTCGTATGCGTTCGTGACGACCTCGCCCTCATGGTCGAACACCATGAATCGGGTTCCGGTCGTCCCCTGGTCGATTGCACCGACGTACTGTGTCATGTTTTGGATCCCTCCTGTGGCGCTGGTCCGCACGCGACGACGACGCCGGTCTCATCTCGGGCCGTGCCCGCACGAGACGCGTCCCGGACGTACCGGGAGTCGGCATCGAACGGTGACGCGTCCCGAAAGGCCGCAAATCGGTCCGTGCGTCGGTCGCACGGGCGAACTCCGGGGGCGTCACCGCATCGCCGCGGTATATCTTCACGGAGGCTACCACGCCGTTCGTGAACATAATGTACTACCATAATAATCTAACTGTTAAAATCCAGTTCTGAGCACGATTGAAAAAGGAAGTATATAAAGAAACTGCTCTCAACAAGGCTTGTCCTACTTGAATGTCTCTGATAGTTATTCCGACCCACGTGCAGGAGGTAAAGTAAAGTGCACAGGGTCCGAGCGCACGAATATGGATCAACAGGTGGACGTCGTGGTCGTCGGCGGCGGCTCGACCGGCTGCGGCGTCGTCAGGGACCTCGCCCGAAGGGGGCTCGACGTCGTGCTCGTCGAGAAGGGGAACCTGACGCACGGCACGACCGGGCGGATGCACGGGCTCCTTCACAGCGGGGGCCGGTACGCGGTCTCCGACCAGAAGAGCGCGAAGGAGTGTATCGAGGAGAACCGGGTCCTCCGCGACATCGCGTCGCACTGCGTCGAAGAGACGGGTGGAATGTTCGTCAAGCGCCCCGAGGACTCCGAGGAGTACTTCCAGAAGAAGTTAGAGGGGTGTCGCGCGTGCGACATCCCGGTCGAGGTGCTCGACGGCGAGGAGGCGCGCCGCCGCGAGCCGTACCTCGCGCGCGACGTCGAGAAGGCTATCGCGCTCCCCGACGCCGCGATCGACCCCTTCCGACTCTGCGTCGCCAACGCGGCCGACGCCCGTGAGCACGGCGCGCGGATCGAGACACACGCCCCGGTGACGGACGTGCTCCTCGAGGACGGCGAGATCGTCGGCGTCGAGATCGAACACGAGACCGGTCCCGGAAAGCGCGTCCACCGCAAGCCCGGCACGACCGAGGAGATCCGCGCGCGACACGTCGTGAACGCGACCGGCGCGTGGGCCGGTAACGTCGGCGAGATGGCCGGCGTCGACGTCGAGGTCCGCCCCTCAAAGGGCGTGATGACGGTGATGAACACCCGGCAGGTCGACACCGTGATCAACCGCTGCCGACCGAAGGGCGACGCCGACATCGTCGTCCCGCACGAGACGGCCTGTATCCTCGGGACGACCGACGAGGAGGTCGACGACCCCGAGGACTACCCCGAGGAGGAGTGGGAGGTCGACCTCATGATCGAGACGCTCTCCGAACTCGTGCCCGCGCTGAAGGACGCCCGGACGCTGCGGTCGTTCTGGGGCGTTCGCCCGCTGTACGAGCCGCCGGGGACCGGAACCGAGGACCCGACCGACATCACGCGTGACTACTTCCTGCTCGACCACGACGAGCGCGACGACCTCCCCGGAATGACGACCATCGTCGGCGGGAAGCTCACCACCTACCGCATGATGGCCGAGTCCATCTCCGATCACGTCTGCGACCTGATCGGCCACGAGGCGACCTGCGACACCGCCGACGTGCCGCTCCCCGGCTCGGAGAGCGACGCGCGCATGGAGGAGCTAATGGACGAGTTCGGCATTCGCTCCCCGGTGGCCCGTCGTTCGGGCCAGCGACTCGGGTCGCGGGCAGAAGATGTGCTCGGCGAGTGCGACCCGAATCCGGTCGTCTGCGAGTGCGAGGGCGTCACGCGCGCCGAAGTACAGGACGCGATCGGTGAGGCTGGTAGCGACCTCAACGCGGTCCGTCTCCGCACCCGCGCCTCGATGGGGAACTGCCAGGGCGGTTTCTGCACCCATCGGATCGCCTCGGAACTGGCACAGGAGTACCCGGAGCCCGTCGTCCGCGACGCCGAGGACGAGCTGTATCAGGAGCGCTGGAAGGGCCAGCGCCACGCGCTCTGGGGTCGCCAGCTCTCGCAGGCGATGCTGAACCACCTGCTGCACGCGACGACGATGAACCGCGACGGCGACCCGGCGAACCTCGACGGCGAGGTCGACTTCGGCGCGTTCGACGCCGGCCCCGCGGGCGGCCCGGCCGGCGCGGACGACGGCGGCGAGTCCGGGACCGCAGCGGCCGATGGGGGCCGCGCAACTGACGACGCGGCGACCGACGGGGGCCGCGCAACTGACGACGCGGCGACCGACGGGGGCCGCGCAACTGACGACGCGGCGACCGACGGGGGTCGCTGATGGCGATCAACAGCGACGTCCTCGTCGTCGGCGGCGGGTTGGCAGCCATCACGGCCGCGGTCTCGGCGGCCCGCGAGGGCGCCGACGTGCGCCTCGTCTCACACAAGGCGAGCACGCTCCGTCAGGCGTCGGGGCTGATCGACGCGCTCGGCTACGTGCCGGCGACCGAGCCAGCACAGCCGCTCCGCGAGGGGCCGCCGACCGCGGGCCGCGAACTCGACCGCGACGAGTGGCCAGATCCGGAGGGACCGCTCGCGGACCCCTTCGAGGGAATCGACCGGCTCCCCGAGACGCACCCCTACCGGATCGTCGGCGCCGACGCGCTCCGAGAGGGGTTAGCGCTGTTCGACGAACTGGCCGGCGACGCGTATCGCGGGAGCCACACCGATCGCAACGCCCTCTTGCCGACGTTCGGCGGGAGTGTCAAGCCGACCGCGCGGTACCCCGCCGCCGCGGAGGCGGGGCTCGCGAGCGACGAGCGACCCGCGCTCATCGTCGGATTCCGGTCGCTGACGGAGTACGACGCTCGGGCGTTCGCCGGGCGGCTGGAGGCCGCGGGTGTCCCGTTCGACGTCGCCGGCGCGGAGGTGGAGTTCGCGGAGGCGTTCCGGGCCGACACGAAGGTCACGCGGCTCGCGAAGGCGCTCGATTACGACGAGGACATCGACGGCGTCCCCGCCCGCGAGGCGCTGGCGAAGGCCGTTGGCCCGCACCTCCACGACGTGGTAGACGAGACGGGCGGCGTCGACCGCGTCGAGCGCGTCGGCTTCCCGGCGTTCCTCGGCGACGACAGAGGTGACGAGGTCCGCGCGGATCTCTCTGACCGGCTCGGCGCCGACGTGTTCGAGATTCCGATGGGGCCGCCGAGCCTCCCCGGGCTCAGGCTTGAGGACCGGCTCTACGACGCGCTCGACGCCGAGGGCGTCAGGTTCGAGACCGGCAACCCCGTCGTCGGTATCGAGACCGAGGCGGACGGGCGCGTCGAGACGGTCGCCGTCGACCGAAAAGGGCGCGAGACGCCGTACGGCGCCGACGCCTTCGTGCTCGCGACCGGCGGGCTCGTCGGCAAGGGACTCGACTCGGACCGTGACGCCGTCCGCGAGCCAACCTTCGGCTTGCACGTCGAACAGCCCGCGGACCGCTACGAGTGGTTCGTCGACGACGCGTTCGGCGATCAGCCGTACGCGCGGTTCGGCGTGCGGCCCGACGAACGCGGGCGCCCGCTCGACGCCGACGGCGAGGTACAGTACGCGAACGTCTTCGCGGCCGGCGGAGTCGTCGGCGGCGCCGACGTGGCGCGGGAGAAGTCCGCGAGCGGAGTGTCGCTCGCGACCGGCATCGTGGCCGGGCGGCAGGCGGCGACGGAGGCGACCCAATGACACGACACACAGACGACGAGACGGACGGATCAGGGGGAGAGCGCGACGACGGGAGCGAGCCGCGGGCCAGCCCCGGCGTCCCGGCGGCCGGCCGAGACGAGCAGCCGTCCATATTCGTCCCCGACGATGGGGACGTGACGGACGGGAGCGAGGCCGCCGCTGGTGGACGCGCAGCGAACGACGCGGCCACCGACGGTGGGGTCGAGAGCGCGACGGGCGGCTCCGACTCAACCGAGCTCGATCCAGACGCGTACGACCCGGTCGACGTGTTCCCCGGCGGCGACCTCGACCTCCGAGAGGGGGCCGACTCCTGTTATAAATGCACCAGCTGTGACACCTCCTGTCCGGTCGCCGAGGTCGACGAGGAGTTCCCGGGACCGAAGTTCCAGGGCCCGGAGCAGTGGCGGCTCAAGCGCAAGGACGACCACGACATCGACGAGTCCATCTCGTCCTGTTCGAACTGTATGCGCTGTGACGACGCCTGCCCCTCCTCGGTGCCGCTCTCGCAGATGCACAACGAGGCGCGCGGCCAGTTCGTCGAAGAGCAGATGGAGAAACTGTCGGTGGAATACGTCCGCAACCGGATCCTCGCGAACTATCACACCTCGGCGCGGCTGGCGAGCGTCTTCCCGCGTACCGCCTCGTTCGCGATGAACTTCGGGCCGGTCCGGTGGGCGATGGAGAAGACGATGGGCATCCCGAAGGAGCGCGATTTCCCCGAGTTCGCCACGGAGACGTTCCGCGAGTGGTGGAAGGCCCGCGGCGGCGCGCAGGTCGAGGACCCGGACAAGCGGGTCGCGTACTTCCACGGCTGCTACTCCAACTACAACACGCCCGAGGTCGGCAAGGCGATGGTCCGCGTGTACGAGCACTTCGGCTACGAGGTGATGGTGCCGCCCCAGAAGTGCTCCGGCACGCCGATGTTCGCGAACGGGATGCTGAAGGACGCGCGCCGGCACGCGGAGACGAACGTCGAGAGCCTCATCGAGGCTATCGGCGAGGGCGCGGACGTGATCGCCTCGTGTACCTCCTGCTCGATGTCCCTTCGGCAGGAGTACCCCGAGCTGTTCGACATCCACGGGATCGAGGACGTCTCGAAGCACACCTACGAGGCGCTGGAGTACCTCCGAATCAACGAGGACTTGGAGAACGAACTCGCGGGGACGAAACTCGCCGACGAGCAGTCGTTCGCGTACCACGCGCCGTGTCACGCCCGCAACCAGGGGCTCTCCCGGCAGGCCGTCGAGACATTCCGCGACGTCGACGGCGTGACGATGGAGGACGTCGGCGACTCTTGTTCTGGCATCTCGGGAACGTACGGCTGGAAGAGCGAGAAGTACGAGACGTCGATGAAGATCGGCGAGGAGATGTTCGAGCACATGGAGGACGCCGAGGGCGACGTGGGGATGACGGAGTGTCCGACCTGTGCGATGCAGATGGAACACGGCACCGGCTACGAGATCAAACACCCGCTCCAACTGCTCGAAGAGACGGTCGCGGCCTGAGCGGGCTGGGGTCGGACCGCCCCGACGGGGCGGGGCCGGACCGCGGTCGCGGTATCGGGCGGAATCCGTTGCGATGCGGTAACCGAAACCCGTCGCGGTCGGCCGCCGGCGAAATCGTATTTATTTCTCTCGGGGTGAATCCAACCCGTGAGTTCATATTTCCCGAGCGGTGACGGAATACCATGTTCACGGAGCGGTCCGACCTCGTGGGTGACGACGATCCGATCCGCGGGTACGGCGTCGCGGTGACGCCGGGACGGAACGGGCCGCTCGTCTTTGTCGCCGGATACGGCGAGCCGAACCGACTGTACGCCCGCGACGGAGACCGCTTCGTCGACACGGCGTGCGGCATCGTCGCGGACGGCACCCGCCACGGGATGGGCGTCTGCGCGGCCGACCTCGACGCCGACGGCTGCGAGGAGGTGTACGTCCACAACTGTACGATGGGCGTCGACGGCGGCGGCGACCCGGACCTGCTCTTGAGTCGCCTCGAGTCCGACGGCTACCGCTGGACCGACGTGTTCGCGCTCGACGTGAACGCGGACCGACTCGACGTGCGGGCCGGTCGGTCCGTCGCCGCGCTCGACCGGCTCGGAACCGGCCGGTACGGGGTCGCCGTCTCCGGATACGCCGCGCCGCTCGCGTTTTACGAGCTCGGCGACGACGGCGAGATAACCGACATGGCCGACGCTGTCGGTCTGGAGGTCGACGGCGGCTGTCGGTCTCTGCTCGCGGTCCCTCACTGTACCGGCGCGGGCGACCTCTTCGCGGGCGTCGAACGCGGGCCGAACCGCCTATTCCGAAACGAGAACGGCCACTACGACCTGACGCGCGGCGGGGCGCTGGCTGACCCCACTGGCGACACCCGCGGCGCCGCGCTCGTCGACGAGGGCGGGACGTTCGCGTTCGCGGTCGGCAACGAGAACGGTCCGAATCGACTCCTCCGATACACCGCGGCCGGCGGGTTCGAGGACGTCGCGCCGGCGGCGCTCCGGGAACCCGGCCGGGTCCGGACCGTCGTCGCGGCCGACTTCGACAACGACGGCCGCGAGGAGCTGTTCTACAACGTCTCCGGCGAGCCGAATCGACTCTACGAGCGGGTCGGCGGGAACGGGGCGGACGCGGGCGCCGATGCCTCCCGCTGGCAACCCGTCGACCTCGGTTCCGCCGCCGAGCCTGACGGCTTCGGGACGGGTGCGGTGGCGGCCGACCTCGACGACGACGGCGTCTTGGAACTCTTCGTCGTCCACGGAGAGGTCGCTGCACAGCCAATCTCGGCCTACGAGGTGGCCGGCGCCGCCGACGCCGGGTGGCTTCGCGTTCGGCCGACGACGCGACACGGAGCGCCGGCCCGCGGCGCCGTGGTGCGTTTGGAGACGACGGCCGGCAGCCAGCGCCGCATCATTGACGCCGGTGGCGGCTGCCTCTGCCAGACCGAACCGGTCGCGCACTTCGGCCTCGGCGGCGCGACGCCGCAGCGGGTCGTCGTCCGGTGGCCGGACGGGCGCGAACGAACCCTGTCCGACCCCGTGCCCGACACGGAGGTCACGGTCGACCACCCGTCGAGACTAGAGTCGTCGCCGGACGCGACAGTTCGTTCCCCGAGCGAGCCCCCGCGCAGTCGGTAGCGGGCTCACGATTGGCCGCTGCGGCCGCTCGGTCGGTCATGTCCGTCTGGCACCAGTGGCCCGGCCAGAACTGCCGCCCTTCGCGGGTTCAAGTGTCCGGGGGTGTACGGACGGGTATGGTAGATGCGACTTCCGACCTCGAAGAGGACATCGACGAGGAGTCCGCGCCGCGCTGCGCGACGTGCGGGGGACCGGCGCTGGGCGTCGGCCGACGGACCGTCACGTGGGTCGACGGAGCCGACGTCGTGCACCGACGCTTCTGTTCGCAGGCCTGTCGCGACGACTGGGACGACGAGCGACCCTGAGCGGCCGGTCGAGGCGCGCGGGCGTCGGACGGGGCGCGGGAGGCTTTTTCAGTACGGGGGTGGTATCGTTCGGTATGATATCGCTCGACGAAGCCGTGACGGCCAGACTGGAGTCGCACGGCGAACGATTCGAAGTGCTGATCGACCCGGACGCGGCGCTGGAGATGAAACGTGGTGAGTTCGACGGCGACTTGGAGGACGTGATCGCCGCGGAGGACGTGTTCGAGAACGCCTCGCGCGGGGACCGCCCGGCGGAGGAAGACCTCGAAACGGTGTTCGGGACGACGGACCCGCTGGAGATCATCCCGGAGATTGTCGAGCGCGGAGAGATCCAGATCACCGCCGAGCAGCGCGAAGAGATGCTGGAGCAGAAGCACAAACAGCTCGTCACCACCATCACCCGCAACGCGGTGAACCCGCAGATGGACGACTCTCCGCATCCGCCGGAACGCATCGAGCGGGCGTTAGAGGAGGCCGGGTTCCAAGTCGACCCGATGGAGCCGGTCGAAAACCAGGTCGACGACGCACTCGAGGCGCTCCGCCCCGTCATTCCGATTCGGTTTGAAGAGGTGACGATGGCGGTCCAACTCCCCGCCGACTACGCGGGCTCCGGGCAGGCGCAGATCCGCGAGTTCGGTGACTTAGAGCGCGAGGAGTGGCAGAACGACGGCTCGTGGGTCGGCGTCCTCACTTTCCCCGCCGGGTTGCAGAACGATCTGTACGACCTCGTCAACGAGGTCACGTCCGGCGAGGGAGACGCCCGCGTGATCAAGGACAAAGACGAGCTGCGGACACGGTAAATCGCCGCCTCCGTCCCGCGGTCGACTGGCGCCGGCCGACCGTCACACGTGCCGCGGCCGGGAGATTCATGCCCCGGCACCGACTTCTTTCTTCGCATGCACGAGCGCGCGGCCGAGTTCGCGGCACGAGCACGGGACAGGTACGGCGTCGACCTCGACGTGGTGGAGTTCGACGCCGGCACGGAGACGGCGGCCGCGGCGGCAGATGCCGTCGGCTGTGACACCGCGGCGATCGCCTCGACTATCGTGGTGTCGCTCTCCGGCGGCGATATTGACGAAGACCGTCTCATCGCGGCGATCACGAGCGGCGCGAACCGGCTCGACCTGGACGCGGTCGCGGCCCACTTCGGCGCGGACGACGCCGCCATGGCGGATCCGGCGCGGATCCGCGACGTGGTCGGCTGGAGCATCGGCGGCGTCCCGCCGCTGTGTCACGACGCCACGCTCCCCACCATCTTCGACCCGACGCTTGCCGAGTTCGACACGGTGTATGGGGCCGCTGGAACGCCAAGCGCGCTGTTCGCGATCGATCCCGAGCGACTCGCGGCGCTCGCGGACGCGACCACGGTTGATCTCACCGAGTGAACGCGGACGCCGGCCGAGCATTCTGAACGGCGGGTGGCGTCTCCGGGCCGAGTTGTTAATCGACCCCCGCTCTCGTCCGCCGAATTATTAAACCGGAGTTATGAAGTAATAATGTTTTTCTATTAACAGCCGCTACGAGCCGGTATGAGTCACTCACGTCGCACGCTGTTGCGGGGCGGGGCGGGGCTGCTCGCCGCCGGCGCGGCGACCTCGCTCGCTGGCTGTTCCGGTGCCGCAAACGGTGATGCGGACGGGTTCGACGGCGGGTACGCCGCCTTCTTCACGCTCAGTGACTGGGCCAACGAAGTCGCGGGCGACCGCGCGACCTTCGAGAACCCGGTCGAAGTCGGTCGGCTCGGCCACGGGTGGACGCCCGACGGGACCCTCGCCGCGGACGTCGCCGCGACCGACGCGTTCGTCTACCTCGACTCCCCGGAGTTCGCGTGGGCGCAGGACCTCGCCGCGACGCTCGAGGCCGACTACGACTCCGTTGCGGTCGTCGACGCGCTCGCCGACGTCGAGGACGACCTCCTCGCCTGGGACCACGTTCACGGGGAGGCGGGCGACGAAGACGACCACGACGAACAGCCGGACGGCGACGAGCACGACGAACAGGCGGACGGTGACGAGAACCGTCAGCACGACCCTCACGTTTGGGTCGACCCGGTGTTCGCGGCGACGATGGTCGAAACCATCGCGACGGGGCTGGGCGAGGCCGACCCCGACAACGCAGCGGCGTACGCCGACAACGCGGCCGCGTACGCCGAGGAACTCGATGCGGTCGACGCCGGCTTCGAGTCCATCGCGACGGACGCCGCCCGCGACGTGGCCGTCATCGCGGGCCACAACTCATTCCAGTACTTGGAGGCGCGGTACGGGTTCCGGCTCCACTCACCGATCGGGGTCTCGCCGCAGAACGAGCCGAGTCAGAGCCAGATAGCCGACACCATCGAACTGGTCGACGAGGCGGGGATCGACACGATTCTCTACGACCGGTTCGAGTCGACGACGCTCGCCGAGACAATCGTCGAGAACAGCGGCGCCACGGAGACGATGGCCGTCACCCCCGCCGGCGGGACGACCAAGGAGTGGAACGAGGCGGGCTACGGCTATCTCGAACAGATGACGGAGGTCAACCTCCCGGCGTTCGAGCGCGCCTTCGGGGTCCAGTGACCCGGAAGCCGACGGTCCGGCGGTGCGGCGGCGACGGACTACAAGAGCTAAGGATCCGGGCGACCGATATAGGTGACACGCAGTGACCGACATCGTCGACCTCGACGGCGTGACGTTTGCCTACGGCGACACCGTCGCCGTGAGCGACGTCTCTCTGACGGTGGAGGAGGGAGACTTCCTCGGACTCGTCGGTCCGAACGGCTCCGGGAAGACCACCCTGCTCCACCTCATGCTCGGCCTCCACGAGCCCGACACGGGCAGTATCGAACTGTTCGGTCGTCCGATCGACGAGTTCGACGACGGCGGCCGGATCGGCTACGTCTCGCAGAAGGCGACGAGCCGCGGCGGAGCGATGCCCGTAACGGTCCGCGAGTGCGTCACCATGGGTCGGTTCGCGCACGCCGGCCGGGGACGGCTCTCCGACGACGACCGCGCCGCCGTCGCCGACGCCATCGAGACGGTCGGGATCACCGACCTCGCGGACCGGCTCGTCACCGAACTGTCCGGCGGGCAGAAGCAGCGGGCGTACATCGCGCGCGCCCTCGCCAGCGACGCCGACCTGCTCGCGCTCGACGAGCCGACCGTCGGCGTCGACGCCGAGTCGCGCGACGCCTTCTACGCTCTCCTCGACGAACTGAACGACGACGGAATCACCATCATCCTCATCGAGCACGACATCGGCGTCGTCACGGACCGCGCGAACCGCATCGCCTGTATCAACACCGAGCTCTACCACCACGGCGACACCGAGTCGTTCGTCGAGAGCGACGCCCTCGCCGAGGCGTACGGCGCGACCGGTCAGGTCGTGCACCACCACCACTGATGAGCGGAGCCTCGGCCCCGGACGGCGAGGAGAGCGTGAGCCCGGCCGCGACTCCCGACCGTGGGCTTCGTCGGACGGCCGAACTCGTCGGAATCGGCATCACCGGTGCCGTCGCCGTCGGGATGCTCGGCTTCCTCCTCCTCTATTGGGCGCAGGATCTCCCGGTCGCGAGCGGTCTGTACGCCGGGTTCCGCGCGCTCGGTCGCGGGATGGACGCCTCGTTCGGGACGAACGTGTTCCGGCACCCGATCATGTGGCAGTCGATGTCGGTCGGCGTCCTCGTCGGCGTCGTCGCGCCGCTCGTCGGGTCGTTCCTCGTTCACCGCGAGATGGCGCTGATCGGTGAGACGCTGGCGCACACGGCGTTCGCCGGCGTCGCCATCGGTATCCTCGTCAACGCCTCGACCGGCTGGGACGGCTCGCTGCTGCTCGTCGCGCTCGTGGTCGGCATTCTGGGAGCGCTCGCGGTCCAGTGGCTCACCGAGCGCACCGACGCCTACGGTGACGTCCCCATCGCGATCATGCTCAGCGGGAGCTTCGCTGTCGGTACCCTAATAGTCAGCTACGGGCGCGGGCTGACGGCGATCAACATCGAGGGATACCTGTTCGGGAACCTCGCGGTCGTCACGGCCGAGGGCGCGCGGCTGATGGGTGCGCTTTCACTGCTCGTCGTCGCCGGCGTGGCGCTGACGTACAAGCAGCTCCTCTTCATCACCTTCGACGAGCAGGCGGCGCGGGTCGCCCAGCTGAACGTCACCGGCTACAACACGCTCCTCGTGGTGTTGACCGCGGTCGTCGTCGTCGGAGCGATGCAGGTGCTCGGCGTCATCCTCGTCGCCGCGATGCTCGTCGTTCCCGTCGCGGCGGCCTCACAGGTCGCTCGAAGCTTCCGCGAGGCGACGTACCTCTCGGTGATCTTCGGTCAGCTGTCGGTGCTCGGCGGCTTCGCCGTCTCGATCGGGCTCGGGCTCCCCTCCGGCGGGTCGATCGTCGTCACCGCGATCGCCGTCTACCTCGCGACGATCGCCCTCTCCGGCTTCTCGGTGAAGGCCGTCTCCGCGCACGGATAGTCTCAAAACGACGGGGTGCGACCCCCGAGAGAGGCGCGTGTGCGCCCTCGGCGCGCGCTTTCCACAGACCCTTATGTCCCGACCGCGAGGTGCTCGTATGGGAGAGACAGAAACCTACACGATCACCGGTCCCGACGGTGAGGAGGAGTCGTTCGAACTGCCCGCCGGTCTCGTCGACGTGCTCAGCGAGCAGGGCGAGCAGGGCACCCGCGTCGTCAGCGACGTCGTGGTGCAGGCGATGGCCCAGCAGGCGCACGTCATCGTCCACCACAGCGAGGGCGAGGTGCCGGAGGACATCGCGGAGATGAACGAGACGGCCGCGGAGCTGTTCGAGGAGCGCTTCGGCCAGTCGCTCGAGGACGCGCTCGGCCACTCGCACTGAAACGCCGCGCGACTTCCACGTCTTTTCACCCGCCTGCCGGCCGCTTAAGCCGGCGCAGGCCCTACGTCTCACCATGAGTCTCGACTCGGACGCGCCGGTGCTGATCTTCGACGGCGACTGCCCGTACTGCTCCGTCGCGGCGCTTGCGCTCCGCCGGCTGGAGGGCGTCGTCGCGGTGCCGTGGGAGGCCGATCCGGTCGGCCCGTTCCTCGACGCGCAGTTCGGCTCGCGTCCGTTTGCGATGGTGTTCGTCGACCCGGGCGAGCGCAAGGTGTACGCCGGTCGGTCGGCGGCCGAGGAGCTCGCCGACCGCGCGGGCACCCCGGGGATCGTCGGCGGGCTCGTCCGCGACAACTACGACCGGATCGCCGACGTGGTGGGGACGCTGTCGGGTCGCGGCCGCGATCCGGCCGACGTTCACGAGGTGTATCGCCTCACCGACGCCGCAAGCGACCTCGTCGACGACCTCCGGCCGGCCGCGAGCGACCCGCCAGAGGCGCTGTCGTGAGCGGGGACGGCGCCGGCGGCATCTACACACGTGTCATCGACCTCGCGACCCCCGTTGTCATCGACGTCGGCGCGCTCGGCGAACACCGCTTCGAGCGCGGCGTCTACGCGTACACCGACAGCGCGCTCGGCGTCGATGGCG
This sequence comes from Halorubrum wangae, assembly GCF_051194135.1. Taxonomy (NCBI): domain Archaea; kingdom Methanobacteriati; phylum Methanobacteriota; class Halobacteria; order Halobacteriales; family Haloferacaceae; genus Halorubrum; species Halorubrum wangae. The sequence continues at coordinate 422,467 of NZ_JBLZNH010000001.1, forward strand.
ATTCGCACGTCGAACTGGTCGCCGAAGAGTAGCGGTCGGCCGAGCGACGGTTACAGGTCGTAGCGCTCCACGATGTCGGTAAGCTGTTCGCGCCGCCCCTCTATCGCCTCCTCTCGTAGCGCCGTCTCCTCCGGGGTCGGACAGGTCAACTCGGGAACGCTCGCCGGCGAGCCCTCCTCGTCGAGCGCGACGAAGGTGAAGTACGAGGTCGTCGTGCGTCGCCGCTCGTCGGTTCGTGGGTTCTCCGCCCACACGTCGACTTTCACGTCGAGGCTCGTGCGCCCGACGTTGAACACGTACCCCTCGATTACGGCGACCTCGCCCATCTCGATGGGCGCGATGAAGTCGACGTGGTCCATCGAGGCGGTGACCACCTGTCGGTTCGCGAATCGCATGCCGGCGATGGCGCCGCAGATGTCCATCCAGTGGAGGACGGCGCCCCCGAGCGCCCGCCCGAGGTTGTTCGTGTCGTTCGGCAACAGCATCTCGGTCATCTCGGTGTGCGACTCCGCGACGGTCGCCGTCTCGTCCATACCACGGGTGAACGGGCGGGTGACTTGAACCTCCGGCTTCCCTGGTCGGCAAGCGGGCCGCCGTCAGGTGTCGCCGACCGACTCGTCGTCGAAGTGGACGGAGTCCGGCGACCGGCCGGCCTCGTCGATCACTTCGTCCGAGACGATGATCGGGCAGTCGATCCGGACGGCGAGCGCGAGCGCGTCGGACGGTCGCGCGTCGAAGACGAACCCCTCCGGCTCGCCGTTCTCGTACCGCTCCGCGTCGATCTTCGCGTAAAACGTCCCGTCGCGGAGGTCGTCCACGCGAACGCGGTCGATCGCCCCGCCGAACTCCGTCAGAATATCTACGAGCAGGTCGTGCGTCAGGGGGCGGTCGAACGTCTCGCCCTCCAGCGCCAGCCCGATCGACTGCGCCTGATCGGCGCTCACGAAGATCGGGACGTACTCCCCGCGGGCGGAGAGGATGACCGCCGGCACGTCGCCGCCCGGTGCAGAGCCCGTTCCGACTCCGACGACGTCGGCCTCGTGTTCCATACCAGATCGAGGCGACGGTGACATGAATAGCTGTCCCACGCGCGGGCGGCGTCGTGGGACCGTCCCGCACCATCTCGTTGCGCGCACCGCTCAGCGTCTAGCGCGCCGATACCAGTACGCCCACGCGACCGTGAACACGAGCGCCGCGCCGAGGAAGAAGACGACGCCGGGCTCGAGCAGCGAGACCGCGTACTCGGCGACCGGGTCGACGACGTACTCGACCGTGCCCTCGATCGCCGCGTCGCCGCTCTCGGTCGCGCCGCCGGCGTCTCCCCCACCGGCGACGCCGGCGTCGTCACCCCCGCTCGTCGTCGTCACTCGCGCCGTCGGCCCCGCCACGGAGAGCGCGTGCTGGGCGACGAGGGCCGCCAGCCCGATCAGCGCGTACCCGCCGAGTAGCCGCGCGAGGGCGCTCTTGATCCCGGCCGATTCCTCGCTGCCACCGGCGAACAGGACGAGCGGCTCGTCCGCCGCCGCGTACACGTCCATCTCGCGGCCCTTCTCGGAGTAGGTCGTGTCGACGACGTCGACGAGGTCCGCGCCGTCGAGCTTCGCGAGGTGGTACTGGACGTTCTGGAGTGAGGTGTCGACCTCGGCCGCGATCTCCGACTTCGTCGCCGGCTCGTCGTGGAGGCAGGTGAGAATGTTGCGGGCGGTCTCGGAACTCAGCGCAGCGATGAGGTCGTCCGCGTCCTCGTCGTCGACACCCACGATCCGCGGCTCCCGATCGTCGGGAGTCGCGTCGGGGAGGGAGGGAAACAGCCGCGACATACTCGGTCGTCCACGCCGTGAGAATACAAATTTGTTGGATCGATAAGGGTCACCGCGGCCCATATCGACTCACAAACCCTAAACGCCGTGAGAGGGTACTGTCCGCCAATGACAGAGACGCCAGGGGGCTCCGACGGCGCGTCCGCACCTCCGACGGCGAGTGATCCTCCGTCGGCGTCAGGGACGGACGACGGTGCCGGGGACGAAGGCGGCTCGGTGACGGTCGTCGGGACCGCGCACGTTTCCGAGCACTCGGTCAACGAGGTGGAGGAGACGATCGAGGCGGAGCGTCCCGACGTCGTCGCGGTCGAACTCGACGAGGGGCGGTACCGCCAGCTTCAGGGCGAGACCCCGGAGGACCTCGACGCGGGTGACCTCCTGCGCGGGAACACCGTCTTCCAGTTCCTCGCGTACTGGATGCTCTCGTACGTCCAGACCCAACTCGGCGACCGCTTCGACATCGAACCGGGCGCGGACATGCGCGCGGCCATCGACGTCGCCGAGGGACTCGGCATCGACGTCGCCCTCGTCGATCGAGACATCCAGACGACGATTCAGCGGTTCTGGGCCCGAATGACGGTCACAGAGAAACTTCGCATGGTCGGTGGGCTCGCGTTCGGCGTCACCGACTCGCGGGTCGTCGGGGTCGTCGCGGGGCTGTTCGTCGGGATAGTCGCCGGTCCGGCGATCGGTCTGTTTGGGGGCTCCTTCGGCGTCACCGACGCGCTGCTGACGAGCGTGACCGGCGGCGTGCTCGCCGCCGTCGCCGTCGGACTCGCCGTCGACCAGATCGGGAAAGTCGCGCTCTCGCCTGACGGGCGGCTCTACGCCGCCGCGGTTCTCGGCGTGAGCGCCGGAATCACGGCCGCGGTGCTCGGTCTCCTCGACGGACTCGTCACGACGTATCTCGGCGGATTCACCGTGACGGCTATCGGTAGCCTCGGACTCGGTATCGCGCTCGGGCTGACCCTCGGCGTGGTCGTGTCGGCAGCGCTCGGGCTAGTCGGTCGCGGCGGAGAGCCGGACCACGGGGGTATCGAGTCGCTCGGCGTCGAGGAACTCACCGACACCGACGTGGTGACGATGATGATGGAGGAGTTCCGCCAGTTCTCGCCGGGCGGCGCCGAGGCGCTCATCGACGAGCGGGACGCGTTCATCGCCCACCGGCTCGTCGCCCTCCGGGAGGCCGGTCACGACGTCGTCGCCGTCGTCGGCGCGGGGCACCAAGCGGGGATCGAGCGGTATCTCGCGGCCCCGGAAACGCTGCCGCCGATGGAGAGTCTCGTCGGCCGCGAGCGCGGCGGCAGAGTCCCGTGGAAGAAGGCGATCGGGTACGCGATCACCGTCGGGTTCGTCGGCTTCTTCGTCCTGCTGGCGCTGGCCGGCGTCGAGAACGCGTTCCTCTTCCGCCTGTTCGGCGCGTGGTTCCTCATCAACGGCGTGTTCGCCTTCGGATTCGCGAAGGTCGCGGGCGCGCGGTGGTCCTCCGCGGGCGTCGGCGGCGCTGTCGCGTGGATGACCTCGATCAATCCGGTGCTCGCACCCGGCTGGTTCACTGGCTACGTCGAACTCCGGCACCTCACCGTGAACGTCGGCGATATCGGTACGCTCAACGAACTACTCTCCGACGAGACGCAGTCGCCGTCGGACCTCGTCTCGGCGATGCTCGACGTCCCCCTGTTCAAGCTCATCGTCATCGTCGCGATGACGAACATCGGGAGCATCGTCGCGAGCTTCCTGTTCGCCGTCTACGTGATCCCGGCGATGTTCGGCACGGAGGTCGGCGGCGTCGACGAGGTCGGCCGGCTGTTGATCGACGGCGCCAGTACAGGTGCGGAGCTGATCCGATCCGTCTTCACCGGCGGAGGTGCCGCATGACCCGACTCGCGCGAGGAGGGAGCAAATGAGTTTTGCCTTCCGCGGCCGCCGAATCGCCGGCCTCTACTTCAGCGGCACGGAGCTCCGTGACCTGCTCGTCGCGTGGCTCGCGCTCGGCGTCGCCTTCACGTTCTTCTTCGTCAACGGCACCGCCGGCTTCGGTCGGCTGGTCGCAGCGGGCGTTCTCCCGCCGCTGCTCGTCGGCCTGCTCACCGCGGGCGTCGCCTTTCTCCTCCACGAAATTGCGCACAAAGTCGTCGCGGTCCACTACGATCAGGTGGCCGAGTTCCGGGCCGACAACAGCATGCTGTTCCTGGCCATCATGAGCTCGCTACTCGGGTTCATCTTCGCTGCGCCCGGCGCGGTCCACCACCGCGGCCGGCTGACGCCGAAAGAGCACGGCCACATCGCGCTCGCCGGGCCGGTCGTCAACCTGCTCCTCACCGTGGTCTTCCTCCCGGTGCTCCTGCTCGGTCCCGTCGTCGGAAGTCCGGTTATCACCCTGATCGGCTCCCGCGGGATCGCGATCAACGTCTTCCTCGCCGCGTTCAACCTGATCCCGTACGGTCCGCTCGACGGGAAGACCGTGTTCGACTGGAGCAAGGCGGTGTGGGTCGTTTTCTTCGTCGTCTCCGTCCTGCTCACGGTTGGGCTCGTCTTCGTCGGCGGACTCGGCTTCGGCGGCCCGTTCTGAGGCAGGCGGCGGTCCGCCGCGCGGGTCCCGACTGCTTGGCGGGAACGGTGCGCTTTTGCTCCGCGGGCGTCCCTCGACACACATGACCGAGGGCGACGGCGGCGAGACGGACGGGGGCGACGAGGGAGAACCGAGCGCGGACGACGAACTCACCTACGCCGAGGCGGGGGTCGACATCGACGCGAGCGAGGCGGCGACCGCGGCGCTGATCGGCGCGGTCGGCGAGGCCGAGGGCGACTACGCCGGCCTCCTCGACATCGGTGACCGGTACCTCGCGCTCGCGACCGACGGCGTCGGGACGAAACTCCTCGTCGCCGAGGCGCTCGGCGACTACTCGACGGTCGGCATCGACTGCATCGCGATGAACGTCAACGACCTCGTCGCCGCCGGCGTCCGCCCCGTCGCCTTCGTCGACTACCTCGCGGTCGACGAGCCGGACGAGCGATTCGCGGAGCAGGTCGGTGACGGACTCGCCCGCGGGGCCGAACTCGCTGACATGGAACTCATCGGCGGCGAGACGGCGGTGATGCCGGACGTTATCTCGGGGCTCGACCTCGCGGGAACCTGCGCCGGGCTCGCCGCGAAGGGCGCCGTCTTCGACGGCACGGCGGAATCGGGCGACACCCTCGTCGGCTGGCGATCCTCGGGCATCCACTCCAACGGTCTCACGCTCGCCCGCGAGGCCGCCACTCGGGATCACGCGTACACCGACCCGTGCCCGTTCGAGGGGTACGAGACGGTCGGCGAGGCCCTCTTGGAGCCGACTCGGATCTACACGGGTCTGCTCGATCCCATGCGCGAACACGACGTGCACGGCGCGGCCCACGTCACCGGCGGTGGGTGGACGAACCTGACGCGGCTCGGCGACTACCGGTACGAGATCGAGGACGCCTTCGATCCTCAGCCCGTCTTCGAGTTCGTCCAGAGCGAGGGGAACGTCCCGGACGAGGAGATGTACCGCACGTTCAACATGGGCACCGGGTTCGTCGCGGCCCTCGACCCCGACGACGCCGAATCGCTGGCGGCCGCGACGGACGGCCGTGTCATCGGGCGAGTCGAGGAGAGCGAGGGTGACGCGGCGACGAGCGTCTCGATCCGCGGGCTGGAGCTGTAACGCGCCGGCGCGAACTACCGGCTATTTTCATCGATACGCGCGAGTGGCGGCTCGAGTTACTCGTGAACGCCACCTTCTGATCGCGAGGGACGTAGCGGCGGGTACTGAGCGAGCGACCCGAGTTGCTGGAGGCGGACGTCGCCGAGGGCAGCGACACGAGCGACGCGGTCGGTCCCGCGGACGAGGGGGCTGAGGCGAGCGAACCGGCGATGCCGACCAACTCGCCGCCATCGAGGACATCGAGGACGGCGCGGGCCGTGTGGAGATATGGGAGCGCCGGGAGCGCGAAGACGCGGGCCGTGATGGGACGGAGCGCGACGAGTGGCCCGCTACGACAGGTGTGCGGCGATGTCCGCCTCGGTGATGATCCCGACCGTCTCGCCGCCGTCGGTGACCATCACGGCCTTGTAGTGGTCCAGGAGGTTCCGAACCTCGTCGACGGTCGCACTGGGGGCGACCGTCGGGAACGACTCGCTCATCACTTCGCTGACCGGGTGATCGCCGACGTTCTCGCCCGCGTGGATCACGTCGCCCTGACTGATCGAGCCGACGGGCACGCCGCTCTGGAGCACCGGTAGCTGCGAGTACGCCTCCTCCTCCATCAGGTCGACCGCCTCGCGCACCGCGTCGTCGGGCGCGACGCTGATCACCGTCTCGTTCATCAGATCGGTCGCGCGAACGACCTCGCCCTCCGCCTCTTGGAGCGCGTTGACGATCCGCCGGAGCGTCGAGAGACGGGGGTCGACGTCACCGCCCTCGATCCGCGCGATCAGCGGCTGCGAGACGTCAGCCGCGTCGGCCAACTCGCTCTGGGTCAGTTCCAGCGTCGTCCGTCGCTCGCGGAGGTCCTGTGGCGTCGGGAGTTCCATACGCCAAATAACTCCGGGTTATTAGAAAAGGTTTCGGCGTCTCACTCGCCGTCGTCGTCTTCGTCGCCATCGGTTTCGATGATTTCGATGACTTCGAGCGGGACGTCCCGCAGCGCGCCGCCAATCTCGCTTTTCGCGATCCGCTCGGCGTGCTCCTCGCTGTCGGCGTTGAAGATGTCGATTTCCAAGAGGAGTCCGACGAGGGCCGTGTTGGCCGCGAGGAACGCGGCGTCGAACGGCTCGCCGCAGGCCGGACAGCCGGTGACGCCGGGTTCGACCTCGACGTACTGCTTGTCCGTCTCGTTGAGTCGCTTGCCGGCTTCGCTGACCGCGACGCCGATGGCGTCGTCGGTCTCCTTGACATCGCGGACCAACCAGGCGGCTTCCAAAGCGACTTCGTAATTGCTCATACTCGACCTGACGGGCCGCAGGGTTTCGTTTCTTGTGGTTTGCCCGTGGCCGTCGTGAGAGAGCGTGTCTCTCGGGGCGTTACAGCCGGTCGACGATCGCCGCGGTGACCTCGTCGGTCGTCGCGTCGCCGCCGAGGTCGCCGGTGCGGGGGCCGTCGGAGAGCACGCCCTCCACCGCGTCGCGCACGCGCTGGCCTTCCTCGACGTATCCGAGGTACTCCAACAGCATGGCGCCCGAGAGAACCGCCGCCGTCGGATTCGCGATCCCCTCGCCGGCGATATCGGGCGCGGTGCCGTGGACCGGCTCGAACAGCGCGTTCTCGTGACCGATGTTAGCCGACGGGAGCAGACCGAGCCCACCGACGAGCCCGGCCGCCAGGTCCGAGAGCACGTCGCCGGCGAGGTTCGGGCAGACGATCACGCCGTACTGGCTCGGATCGAGCGGGAGCTTCGTCGCGAACGCGTCCATCAGCTCCTCGTCGGCGTCGACGCCGTGCTCCGCGGCGACCGAGAGCACCTCGTCGCGGAACCGCCCGTCCGTCTCGCGCATCACGTTCGCCTTATGCGCGACGGTGAACCCGTCTTCGGGACCGCCTGCGGGACCCCGCCCGTCTTCGACGAACTCGCATGCGAACGCCGCCAGTTCGCGGGAGGCCGACGAGGTGACGACTCGCGTCAGCGTCGAGAGGTCGTCGGAGAGCCGGTTCTCGTGGCCCGAGTAGACGCCCTCGGTGTTCTCGCGCAGGAAGACGACGTCCGTCTCCGGACGGAGCGCGTCGACGCCGGGGTACGCCTTCGCGGGCCGCACGTTGACGAACGAGTCGACGGCGTCGCGCAGCGGGAGGATGACGTCGGCGGCGGTCTCGCCGGCCGCGCCGAACAGCGTCGCGTCCGCGTCGGCGGCGAGGTCGTACGTCTCCGCGGGCAGCGCCTCGCCGGTCGCCTCCTTCGTCGCGTCACCGGCGTCGGCCGAGACGAACTCGAAGTCGAGGTCGAACGCCTCCAACACTTCGACGGCCGCGGGCACGACCTCGCGGCCGATCCCGTCGCCCTCGATGACGACGACCGTTTGACTCACGCCTCGTCCCCCGGGATGTGCTCGGCCGGAACGTACGGCAGCGACCGAGCGGTCTCGCGGACCGCGCCCTCGTTCGCGCCCATCAGCGCCGTGGTGTCCCAGACGCCCTCGACGAGCGCCTTCCGCTGGGCGTCGTGGACCGTCGCGTCGACGACGGTGTCGCCGTACGTTATGGTCTCCGCGGCCACGTCGATGTCGACCTCGGCGTCCGGGTTGGCTTCGACGAAGTCCTGCAGCGCCTCGATGTCGGCCTGATCGGCCGTGACCGTGGGAATACCGAGCGCGAGGCAGTTACCCGCGAAGATCTCCGCGAACGACTCGCCGACGACCGCGTCGATACCCCAGCGCATCAGCGCCTGCGGGGCGTGTTCCCGCGACGAGCCGCAACCGAAGTTGGCGTTGGCGACCAGAATGCTCGCACCCTGGTACCGATCCTCGTTGAACGGGTGGTCCTTCTCGTTGTCGTCGTCGTCGAACCGCTGGTCGAAGAAGGCGAACTGACCCAACCCGTCGAAGGTGACCACCTTCATGAATCGGGCGGGGATGATCTGGTCGGTGTCGATGTCGTTGCCCCGGATCGGGATCCCGGAACCGGACACCTCCGTGACCTTCTCCGCCGGCGCCTCGCCGTCGCTGAACTCGGGAGAGCTCATACGGTCGCCACCTCCTCCATCTCGCGGACGTCAGTGACCTCGCCGGTCACCGCCGCGGCCGCGACCATGATCGGACTCATCAGGACGGTGCGCCCGTCCTTCGAGCCCTGCCGGCCGACGAAGTTCCGGTTCGAGGACGAGGCGCTCGCCTCGTCGCCAACCAGTTGGTCGTCGTTCATGCCGAGGCACATCGAACAGCCGGGTTCGCGCCAGTCGAAGCCGGCCTCGATGAATATCTCGTCGAGCCCCTCGGCTTCGGCAGCGTCGCGGACGCGCTGGCTGCCGGGGACGACCATCGCGCGCACGTCGTCGTCGACCTCGCGGCCCTCGACGAACGCCGCGGCCTCGCGAAGGTCTTTGAGCCGCGCGTTCGTGCACGATCCGAGGAACGCCACGTCGATGTTGTATCCCTCCATCGTGTCGCCCGGCTCGACCCGCATGTGTTTCTGTGCGCGGCGCGCCGTATCGCGGTCCTCTTCGGGGAGATCGTCGGGGTCCGGGATCGGTTCGGTGATCCCGGCCGTCTGTCCGGGCGTCGTCCCCCACGTGACCGTCGGCTCGATGGCGGACCCGTCGATGGTGACCACGTCGTCGTACTCGGCGTCGTCGTCGGTCCGGATCGACTCCCAGTAGGGTTTCAGCCGCTCGAACTTCTCGGGGTCGTCGGCGAAGGCGTCCGTCTCTCGCAGCCACTCGTAGGTGGTCTCGTCGGGGTTGACGTACCCCGCGCGAGCACCGCCTTCGATCGACATGTTACAGATGGACATCCGTCCCTCCATCCCCAGGTCCTCGATGGCCTCGCCGGCGTACTCGTACACGTAGCCGACGCCGCCGTCGGTCCCGAGCTTCCCGATGATGGTCAGGATGACGTCCTTCGCGGTGACCCCCTCACCGAGTTCGCCCGTGACTTCGATCCGACGGACCTTCTGCTTCTCCATCGCGACGCAGCCGGTCGCGAGTACGTCTCGGATCTGTGACGTCCCGATTCCGAACGCCAGCGCGCCGAACGCGCCGTGCGTCGACGTGTGCGAGTCGCCGCAGACGATGGTCATTCCCGGTTGGGTGAGCCCCTGCTCCGGCCCGATGACGTGGACGATACCCTGATTGCCGGAGTCGGGATCGGAGAAGTCGATGCCCGATCCACGGACGTTCTCCTCCAACTCCGCCATCATGTTCTCGGCTGCCTCGTCGCGGTAGGGCCGGTCGCGGTTCCCGGTCGGGACGATGTGGTCGACCGTCGCGTGCGTGCGCTTCGGGAACGCGACGCCCTGCTCGCGCTCTCTCAGCATACCGAACGCCTGCGGGCTGGTGACCTCGTGAACGAGGTGGAGCCCGACGAACAGTTGGTCCTGTCCTGTGGGCAGCCGCGTCACCTTGTGCCGGTCCCACACCTTGTCGTACAGGGTTCTCTCGCTCATCGGGATCCCCCCTCGCAGAGCGTGGACCGAGCGTGCTCGTGAGGCCGGTTCGCGTCGCCGCGGACGCCCATCAGGCCGTCACCTCGGCCGACTCCTCTTCGTCTTCCTCGTCGTCCTCCTGCCACGAGAACAGGCCGCGAAGCTCCTCGCCGACGGCCTCGATCTCGTGGTTCTTCTCGGCCGTCCGCAGCTGCGTGTAGGAGGGTCGTCCCGCCTGATTCTCCGCGATCCACTCGCGAGCGAACTGTCCGTTCTGGACCTTCTCGAGCACTTCTTCCATGTTCTCGCGGGCGTGCTCGTCGACGACGACGTCGCCCTGCGTGAGCCCGCCGTACTCGGCGGTGTCGGACACGGAGTCCCACATGCCGCCGAGCCCGTCCTCGTACATCAGGTCGACGATGAGCTTGAGTTCGTTGAGGCACTCGAAGTACGCCATCTCCGGGGAGTAGCCGGCGTCGACGAGGGTCTCGTACCCCTGCTTCACGAGGGACGTGACGCCGCCGCAGAGGACGGCCTGCTCGCCGAAGAGGTCCGTCTCCGTCTCCTCGCGGAACGACGTCTCGACGACGCCGGCGCGGGTGCAGCCGATGGCGGCCGCGTACGCGAGGCCCTCCTCGTGGGCGTCGCCGGTCGCGTCCTGATAGACGGCCAGCAGTCCGGGGGTCCCCTCGTCGTTCTCGTAGTTGCGGCGCACGAGGTGGCCGGGGGACTTCGGCGCGACCATCGTCACGTCGACGTCCTCGGGCGGCTGGATCTGGTTGTAGTGGATGTTGAACCCGTGAGCGAACTGGAGCGTGTCGCCCGCCTCCAGGTTCGGCTCGATGGCGTTCTCGTACACGTCCGGCTGGACTGTGTCGGGGACGAGGACGCTCACGATGTCGGCCTCGGCGACCGCATCCGCGGGGCTCGCGACCCGGAGCCCGTCGCTCTCGGCGGCGGCCCGCGAGGAACTGCTCTCGCGGAGGCCGACGACCACGTCGACCCCGCTGTCGGAGAGGTTCTGCGCGTGGGCGTGCCCCTGCGAACCGTAGCCGAGGACGGCCACGGTCTTGTGCGCGATCGCCTCCTCGTTCGCGTCGTCGTCGTAGTATACTGTCGAATCGAACGTCTGCGTGTCTTCTTCGGTCATGTGTCGTGTGTAGTTAGTCGTCGTGGGTGGTCGGTTCGCCGGCCGTTCCGGGTTTCTCTCCGGGCGCCGTCGGGGTGTCGCCGCGCGCGAGCGCGGTCTGCCCCGTCCGAGCAATCTCGAGGATGCCGAACTGACGGAACGCGTCGAGCGCGTCGTCGATCCGTTTCTCGCCGCCCGTCAGCTGGACGGTGATCGTCCGCGGCCCGGCGTCCAGCGTCCGTCCGTCGTACATCTCGGTAACGGCGTGGACCGCCGCGGGGTCGTCGGCCTCGACCTTCAGCAGGACGAGCTCCGCCGTCACTGCGTCGCCGGACACCTCGCCGACCGAGATAACCGGCTTCAGCTTCGCCATCTGCTTTTCGATCTGGTCGATACCGGGGTCCGTCTCCTCGACGACCATCGTGATCCGCGAGTGGCCCTCGACGGTCGTCGGCCCGACGGTGAGACTCTCGATGTTGAACTGGCGTCGAGAGACGAGTCCCGAGACGCGCGCGAGCACGCCCGGCTCGTCCTCGACGAGCGCCGAGATGACGGCGCGGCGCGACTCGTGTTCCGCCTCGACGACGGGATCGATCCGGATCCCTTCGAGGTTGCGGCGTCCCTCCGGGTGCGTTCGCTCCTCTGGGGCGGGCTGCTCGCTCGGCGCGGGCCGCGAGTCGGCCTCCGGCGCGCCACCGGATGCGGTGGAGTCGCCGCTCATAGCTGGTCCTCCGCGGTGGCGAACTTACCGTTCGCACCGCCGCTCGGCACCATCGGCAGGACGTTCTCCTCGGGGTCGACGTGGAAGTCAATCACGGCTGGCCCGTCGTACTCGAGGGCCTCCTCGACCGCGGGGGCGACCTCGTCGTAGTCGTCGACGCGGAGCCCGAGGGCGCCGAACGCCTCGGCGAGCTTGTCGAACTCGGGCATCCACGTGTAGTCGGAGGCCATGTGACGTCCCTCGTAGAAGGCGTCCTGCCACTGGCGCACCATGCCGATGTACTCGTTGTTGAGCACGGCGATGGTCAGGTCGAGGTCCTCGCGAACGGCCACGGACAGCTCCTGCATCGTCATCAGGAACGAGCCGTCGCCGTCGAAGCAGACGACGTCGCGGTCGGACTCGCCCATGTTGTTCGCAGCGACGCGCGCGCCGATCGCGGCGGGCACGCCGTATCCCATCGTCCCCAACCCGTGCGAGGAAACCCACGTCCGGGGCTCGGTGTAGGTCCAGAACTGTGAGGCCCACATCTGGTGTTGCCCGACGCCCGTCGTCACAATGGTGTCGTCGTCGGTCGCCTCGTCGAACGCCTCAACGACGAACTGCGGCTTCAACGGCTCGTCGTCTGGCGTCGTGTACGTGAGTGGGTACGTCTCCTTCCACCCGGCGCAGCGCTCGCGCCACGCTTCGGCGTCCGGCGCGTCTCGGATCGCCGCGGTCAGCTGGTCGAGAACGTGCTTGGCGTCGCCGATCAGCGGGTGGTCCGCGTGGACGTTCTTCGATATTTCGGCGGGGTCGATGTCGATGTGGACGACCTCGGCCTCCGGCGCGAACGTGTCGATGCCGCCGGTCAGCCGGTCGTCGAACCGGGTACCGACCGCGATCAGGCAGTCCGTGTGCGTGATAGCCATGTTCGCATAGCCGGTGCCGTGCATCCCGGCCCACGAGAGGCAGAGGTCGTCGTCCTCGGGGTACGACCCGATCCCGGGCATCGTCGTCGTCACCGGGATACCGTTCGTCCGCGCGAACGTCCGCGCGGCGTCGCTCGCCTCGGCCTTGATCACGCCACCGCCGAACAGACAGAGCGGGCGCTCCGCCGCCTCGATGGCCCGCGCGGCCGCCTCGACGTCGTCGGCGTCGGCGCTCGGATCGGGGTCGGTGCCGGCCGGCGCCGCTGCCGGACCGGGCGTCCGATCGGTCTCGTCCTGCGTGACGTCCTTCGGGAGGTCAACGAGCGTCGGCCCCGGACGGCCGACGCGCGACAGTTCGAACGCCTCGCCGACGGTGTCACCGACGGTATCGGCGCCGTTCGCGAAGTAGTTGTGCTTCGTGATCGGCCGCGTGACGCCGACGGTGTCCGTCTCTTGGAACGCGTCGTTGCCGACGAACTCGGTCGGCACCTGTCCGGTCAACGCGAGCATCGCGTCGGAGTCCATGTCGGCGTCGGCAATCCCGGTGACGAGGTTCGTCGCTCCGGGGCCGGACGTCGCCAGGCAGAGGCCCGGTTCCCCGGACACGACGCCGTACGCGTCAGCGGCGTGGGCGGCGCCCTGCTCGTGGGCCATGGTGATGTGGTCGATCGACGAACTGTACAGCGCGTCGTAGACGGGCATGATCGCCCCGCCCTGGACGCCGAAGGCGGTCTCCGCGCCGGCCGCTTCGAGGGCGGCGACGACCGACTCTGCGCCGGTCGAGACCGCTCTCGCGTCAGGCGCGTCGTCGGCGTCGGGGGCGCCGTCGTCGGCTCCCTCTGTCGGCTCCTCGGAGCCCTCGGGGTCGTCTTCTCGTGAGTGTGCTGCTGTGTCGCTCATTGTCGTGGTCGTGTTCGATGTGGTATCTCAGGCGCGTGGAAGTTCGGTCCGAACGTCGACACCGCGCGCGGACTGCGGCCCGCTTGTCGGCGTTCGTCGGTACGTCGAGTCGATGAGGAAGGGGTAATGTAGGGGCTCAGACCCCTACGATGATCGGCGCGACGGCTCCGTCGACGTCGGCAGTCGTCGATGCCGCAGGGTGCCGTCGCATCTCGGCCTGACCAACGGAACCGCGGTATAAATCCCTGTCGGGACGCCGATCCGATGAACCGGGTCGTAGCGAACCGGTTCGCGGGGGCGACTGCCGATTCGCACGGCGGCCGCTCGGCGGGCTTCCCGGCCAGGGGGGCGGCCATCAGACCCGAACCTCCTCCTCCCGGTCGATGTCGGCCTCCTCGGCGAATCGCTCGACGTCGCCGGCGGTCACCTGCCGCTTGCCGGCGCCGTACTCCTTGACGCGTTTGGTGAGGCGCCGGACCTCGCTGTCCGTCGGGTCGAACCCGGCCTCCACCAGGTGCTTGCGCACGCTGTGGGTGCCGGTGTGTTTCCCGAGCACGAACTCGCGTTCGGCTCCGACCATCTCCGGGGTCATCACGCCCGTCTCGAACGTGTCGGCGTTCTCGATGACGCCGGCGGCGTGGATGCCCGATTCGTGCGCGAACGCGTTCCGTCCGGTGATGGGTTTGTTCGCGGGCACGGGGATGTCCGAGGCCTCCTCGACGATCCGCGCCAGCTTGGTTATCTGGGTGGTGTCGATGCCGGTGTCGACGCCGTACACCGATTCCACGGCCATCACGACCTCTTCGTAGGCCGCGTTGCCTGCGCGTTCGCCGATCCCGTTGACCGACACCTGCGCCTGCTCCGCGCCGTTCTCGAATCCCATGATGGCGTTTGCCGCGGCCATCCCGAAGTCGTCGTGCGTGTGGACGTCGACGCGAGCGTCGGTCGACTCGACGACGGCCTTCACGGTCTTGCCGAAACTCGTCGGCATCGCCACGCCGCACGTGTCCGGAATGTTGATCCAGTCCGTGCCGGCGTCGCTGACCGCCTCGACGATCTCCGTCAGGTACTCCGGGTCCGTCCGGGTGGCGTCCATCGGCGAGAACATGCACTCGACGCCGGCGTCTTTCACCTGCTCGACGGCGTCGACCGCGCGTTCCTTCGCCTCCGCTCGGGTCGCGTGCATCGAATCCTCCAGCTGGACGTCGCTGGTGGAGACGAACACGTGGACCATCTCGACGCCGGAGTCTATCGCGGCGACGATGTCGCCCTCGACGACCCGCGCCAGTCCGCAGACGGTGGTGTCCGTCGCGGCGGCGATGTCGCTCACGGCCTCGAACTCCGCGTCCGAGTTCACCGGGAACCCCGCCTCGATGACGTGGGTGTTCATGTCGTCCAGCGTCGCCGCTATGCGGCGTTTCTCGTCGTAGCTGAACGACGTCCGTGGTGACTGTTCACCGTCTCGTAACGTCGTGTCGAAGATCCGTACAGGACCGATTTCGATGTTAGAAGCTATCGTGCCCTGGAAGAACTCGATCCGCCGGGGTATCCGACGAAGCCTCCGTGATGTCTGTCATCGATTGTCGACAGTACGGTGGAGAACTTAACGCTTGTGCCGAAAGCAAAAACGCCGCTCCGGCGACAGGTTCAGATGGACCCGCGATCGCGCGAGACCGCACGACACCAACGCCATACCAACTCATTATACACCTTATATTTTCGCCGGCGCAGACGAGAGCTGTCGTTTCGGAACCCGAGTAATAAGGGGAATCGACGTTCGTTTCGTTCCGGCCGCGGTCACGCGCGCCGAGGTCGTTGCGGTCGACGTCCGGCGGAAGCTCGACCGCGTCGTCGCCCTCGGACCGGCCCTGCAGTCCGGAGAACACGCGGGGCAGCGTCGACGTGTCGCAACCCCGAGAGACCGACCACCGCGACGAACTCCCCGTCGGCAACCGGGAGGTCGACGCCGCCGAGCGTGACCCTCCCGTGTCCGGTACTGGACTCGGTTGCTGTCACGTGTCACGCGGTCGTCTCGGGTCGGCGTCGGTGTCGGTGTCGGCGTCGGAAACCGCGTCGAACAGGGAGTCGTCGTCGACGTCGGCGTCGACCTCGATCACGCGGTCGGCGGCCGCGAGGACCGCCGTGTTGGGGTTGACTCGGTCGACGCTGCCGCGATCGGTGGCGGTGGCATCGCCGACGGCGACCGCGGCGTCGGCGTCGCGCGAGAGCGCCACCGCGGCCTCGCGAACTTCCGGGTCGACCGGCTCGAACGCAGGGGCGGCGACGACCGCGGCGTCGGCGTCGCGGGCGGTTTCGGCGGCGGCGTCGCCCCCGGTGACCACTCCGACTGAGAGGTCGTGGCCCGCAGCCGCGAGGCGGGCGACGACCCGTGCGGTCTCGCGCCCCGTCCCGACGATGTGAAGGCGTCGGGGGTCGACGCGCCGCACCTCGGAGCCGTCGTCCACGCCGACGGCGTCGAACGCGGTCACCGCGGGAGTTCCGGTCGCGGGGTTCCGCCCGACGAACGCCTCGGCGTCGAACGCCGTGCGCAGCGTGTCCGCGGTCAACACCTCCGCGGGCGGACCGGTCGCGCTGACGCCGCCGTTCGCGAGGACGACGATCCGGTCGCAGTACCGGGCCGCCATGTCGAGGTCGTGGATCGCCGCGAGCGCGCCGTGACCGTCCTCGGTGAGGTCGCGGACGAGTTCGAGGGTACGCACGGCGTGGTTCGCGTCGAGGCTCGCCGTCGGCTCGTCGAGCAGCAGCGCCGGGGTCTCCTGCGCCAACGCCCGCGCGAGTAACACTCGTTGCCGTTCTCCGCCCGAAACCTCTGTGATCGACCGATCGGCGAAGCGCGCGACGCCCGCCGCCGCCATCGCCTCGCGGACCGCCCGGTCATCGTCGGAGCCGTGGCCGTCGAACCGGCCGAGGTGCGGAGTCCGTCCCATCTCCACCACGTGGCGCACCCGGAAGTCGAACGCGAGCCCCGTCTCCTGGGGGATGCTGGCGACACGTCGACCGGCCTCGCGCGCAGTAAGGTCGCACGCCCGGTCGCCCCCGAGCCGGACCGCTCCCGCGTCGGGCGCGAGAGTTCCCTTGATTGCGCGGAGCACCGTCGTCTTCCCGGCACCGTTTGGGCCGACGAGTCCGACACACTCGCCGCGCTCGACGCGGAGGTCGACGCCGGAGACGACCGACACATCGCCGAACGACACCGCCAGATCGGTGACCTCGATGAGCGGCTCGTCGGCGTGTGGAGCGTCACCACCGTCGGCATCCTCGCTCCCGCCTCCCTCCGCGGTCGAGTCGGTGCTCACAGCTCGTGCACCTCACGGTTCGAGAGCAGGTAGACGAAGAAGGGCGCGCCGACCGCAGCGGTGACGATACCGACCGGGAGCTCCGTGCTCCCGGCGCGGGCAAACGTGTCGGCGGCGACGAGGAACGACCCGCCCGCGAGCGCCGCGGTCGGCAGTAGCACCCGGTGGTCGGGACCGACGACCAGCCGGAGCATGTGGGGGACGATCAGCCCCACGAAGCCGATGACGCCGGCGAAGGCGACGCCCGCGGCCGTGATCAGCGCGGAGGCACCGAGCAGGATCCGCTTGGTCCGCTCGACCGCGATCCCCAGTCCGCGCGCCTCCTCCTCGCCCAACAGGAGGACGTTGAGGTCGCGTGCGTACACGAGAAGGATCAGGAACAACGGGGGCACCAGGACCGCCGTCGCCGCGACCTCGCTCCACGAGGCCCCGGAGAGGTGACCCATCAGCCACGCCACAATCCGCCGGAGCGACTCGCCGGCCTGCAGTTGGAGGTACGAGATGACCGCGCCGAGGAACGTCTGGACCGCGACCCCCGCGAGCAGCAGCGTTGCGACCGGCGTCCGGCCGTGTCGCGTCGCGATCGCATACACGCCGAACGCGGCCGCGAGCGCGCCGACGAACGCAAAGAGGCTGACGCCAGCGCTGTGCGAGAGTCCGATGTCGATCGCGCCGATCAGGGGGAGGGTCACCGTCGCTGACAGGGCCACGGGGAAGACGATGAAGGCGACGGCCCCGACCGCCGCACCGGAAGAGACGCCGATGATCGACGGGTCGGCCATCGGGTTCCGGAAGAATCCCTGCATGACGGTGCCCGCGGCCGCAAGTGCGAAGCCGACCAGCGCGGCCATCAGGATGCGGGGGAGCCGGACGCCGACGACGATCTGCGCGTGGACGTCGTCGACCGGATACGAGAACGGCGAGGCGTACGTGAGGTCGACCCCGGGCAGGGTCAGGGGCCTCACGCCGGGGAGTCGAAGGGTGCCGACCGTCGCGGTCGTCGTCTCGACGCCGGCCGGCACGCTCACCGCGTTCAACACCGCCTTCACGACCTCTGCGGGAGGGATTCTGACGGGGCCGATCGCGGCGCTTACCACGACCGCGACGACGAGCGCGACCGCTAATCCCGCCGACCAGCCGGACGCTCGCGTCCAGGCATTCATTCGTTCTCCAACAAAACTTGTAGTAGGTAAATACTTATTGGACGAGCCGCGTCGTCGATCCGATGCGAACCAGGTACGCCATCGCAATGGCCCTGCTCGTGACGACCGCCTTCGTGGGCGGCGTCGCGGGTCCGGCCGCGGGTGCACAGCCGACGACGGAGTCGCCGACACTCGAGACACCGAACGCCGGACCGAGCGTCCACCAGACGGACGATACGTGCGGGTTCCCACTGGAGATCACGGACGCGACGGGGACGACGATCACGCTCGACGAGGCGCCCGAGCGGATCACGACGACGAACCCGTCGGCCGCCCAGACGCTCTGGGAGCTCGGCGAGCAGGATCGAGTCGTCGGCGTGACGCAGTACGCCGCGTACCTCGACGGGGCGAGCGAGCGCGAGAACGTCTCATCGGAAGGGCTCGGCGTCAGCATCGAGCGCGTCGTGGCGACCGAGCCGGATCTCGTGCTCGCACCGAACGCGTCCGCGGGTCAGGTCGGTGCGCTCCGCGAGCAGGGGCTCACCGTCTACCACTTCGCCGAGGCGACCTCCATCGAGGACATCGCTGAGAAGACCGAGGTCACGGGTCGGCTCGTTGGCAACTGCGAGGCCGCCGCCGAGACGAACGCGGAGATGAACCAGGCCGTCGCCGACGCCGAGAACCGGACCGCCGACTTCGACCGGCCGGACGCGCTGTACCCGCTCGGCAGCGGCTTCGTCGCCGCGAACAACACGTTCATCAACTCGATCATGGAGGCCGGCGGCGTGAACAACGTCGCGGCCGCCGAGGGCGACGGCTACCCGCAGCTCTCGAACGAGGTGATCCTTCAGACCGACCCCGAACTGATCCTCGTGAACACGCCTGACGCAGCGATCTTAGCCGAGGAACCGTACGCCAGCACCACCGCCGGCATCGAGGGGAACTACGTCGTCATGAACGTGAACTACCTCAACCAGCCGGCCCCGCGCAGCGTGATCGAGTCGACGACCACGCTCTCGACCGCGGTCGCGGAGCTCCAGACCGAGGACGACGGCGCGACTGACGAGGAGAACGGGAGCGCCGACGGGGAGAGCGATACCGACGACGCCGACGGGTCGGCGGCGGACGGGAGCGACGGCGAGGACGCGAACACCGGCGACGAGGCACCCGGCTTCGGCGTCGTCACCGCGCTGATCGCCGCGATCGCCGCCGCGCTGATCGCCCGGCGGCCCTGAGACGAAATCCGAGAGTCGGCGCTCACTGATTCGCCGACCGCGCGTCGAGCGCGACGGGGATCGATCGGGCGGCGACGTCGCCCGCGAACGCTTCCCCGTCCGCTTCCAGCTTTTCGAAGGTGTCGTAGTGGATCGGAACCACGAGATCCGGGTCCATCCGGTCGGCGAGGGCCGCGCTCTCGTGACGGTCGGAGACGATGCCGCCGCCGCCGATATTCGCGAGGAAAATCGAGACATCGAGCTCCGCGAACGCATCGAGCGCGTCGGAGTCGCCCGGCCAGAACACGGTGCGGTCGCCGAGGCCGAGTAGGAACCCGCAGCCGAGCCCGGGCGGGTGCGTCACCGAGCCGTCGGGACCGGCGTTGGGGCCCTCGGGGTCGTTGTGTGCGGCGACGGACCACACCGTCACCGCTCCCGCGGGCGTGTCGACGTCGACACGCGCCTCGTCGTCGACGCGGATCACGTCGTAGTCGTCGGCGAGCGAGTCGATCGATTCCACGTCGCGACTGATTTTCGCGGGGTCGACCGCGTCGTAGATCACCAGCGTCGCGTCTTCCCTCGCGACCGAGCGAATTCCGTCCGGGTCGTAGTGATGATCGTGAGTGACGACGACGAGGTCGCCGTCGCGCGCCCAGTAGTCGTCGAGGACGCCGTATCGCCCCGGATCGGTGTAGGCGACCGGACCATCCTCGGGCGCGAGGCGCGCCGTCGCGTAGCCGAGCCACTCCACCGTGAATTCGTCGTAGCGGACTGTCATGCGTCACGGTCCGGTCGCGGGCGTCTTGAGGATGGCTATGCCGGGTCAATCGCGTCGACCCGAATCAGGTCCCAGGCGTCGTCGAGGTCGGCCGTTCCTGCTTCGTTGCCGGAGTCCCGGTCGGGCGCGAACGCCGGCCCGAGGATGTGTTCCGGGACGATGGGCATGGGAATCGGCACGTACCCCGCGGCCCGCATCGGCGCGAAGCCGCTGACGCTCTCGACGATTGCGCCGTCGGCGCCGCGCCGCACCCGAAATCGCTTGTCGTTCGGGTGGCGGCTGTACGCGTACGGGAACGCCTCTGCCGGCGGTTCGCGGAGGCTCTCGACCCCCGCGAGCACCGCGACAGCGTGGCCGTCGACCTCACAGACCAGTCGCGGGACGACCGGGCGGTTCGCCTCGTCGACGGCGGCGGCGTCGATCCCTGGCCCCGCGGGAACCGGCCCGACCGGCGTGTCGGTCTCGCGCCATGCGAACGTCGGCTCTCCGAGCCCCTCGTACCGGACGCAGGCGTAGCCGCCGCCGGCGACCGGTATTCGATCGGGGCCCGCGTGGAACGTCCGGCGGCCGTCGCGCTCGTCGACGAGCAACGGCGGGTCCGAGAGAAGCGACCGAACCGTCGCGGCGACCTCGGGGTCGTCGACGACGAAGTAGGCGCGGCGGTCGCGGTCAAGCGCGTGCGCGAGGCGATCACCGTCGCCGTCGCGTCGTCCGGCGTGAGCGGTTCGACCGCGAGCGCCACGCCGTCGCCCGGTCGGGTCGCCACCGCCGGGGGTTCGGCCCGAGTCTCGGGGTGTGCGACCTCGTATCCCTCGTCGGCGAGACGGGCCGCGGCCGCGTCCGTCAGCCGTCGTCGCGTCGCGTCGCCGAGCGGGCCTGGCATGGAAGCCTATACGATCCGGAAGGTGAAGCGGGTTTCGCGTAGCGGGGGCGGTCGAGCGCCGGCGCGGACGGTACTTAAATGGCTACGCCGAGTCGCCGGCGAGTCGTGCGATCCGTTCCAGCGAGTCCGCGTCCGCGACCGACTTGTCCTCGCGGACGCCGACGAACCGGGGGAACCGCAGCGCGTAGCCCGAGGAGTAGGTCGGCGACGTCTGAATCTCCTCGTAGCCCACCTCGACGACGACCTCTGGGCGAATCGAGAGTTCGGTACCCGACTCGCCCACGACGTGCGGTTCGAGGCGCTCGGTGAGGTCGGCGAGCGCCTCGTCGGTGAGGCCCGTTGCGACCTTTCCGACGGTGGCGAACCCGCCGTCTCCCGTCCCGCCGTCCGCCGCGTCCGGCCCCGTCCGTACCCCGAGCAGAAACGTCCCGAACAGGTCCGCGCGGCGCCCCTCGCCCCACTCCGCCCCCACGACGACCGCGTCGAGGGTCTCCACGTCGGGCTTGCGCTTCAGCCACTCTTGCCCCCGGTCACCGGGGGTGTAGGCCGCGTCCGGGTCCTTCAGCATGACTCCCTCGTGGCCCGCGTCGAGCGCGGCCGCCTCCGCCGCCGCTATCGCCTCCGCGTCGTTCGCGAACTCCAACGTCGCCGCCGCGTCGGGGAACACCTCGACGAGGTGGGTGTGACGCACCCGGAGCGGTTCGTCGAGCAGGTCGACCCCGTCGGCGTGGAGGCAGTCGAAGGCGTGGAGTCGGAGCGACACCTCCTCGCGCATTCGCCCGACGTCGTGTTTTCGGCGGAACCGCCGCAACACCTCCTGGAACGGGAGCGGGTCGCCGGCGTCGTCGACCGCCACGACCTCGCCGTCGAGGATGACCGGCACGTCGACTCGGGCCGCGACGTGCTCTACGATCTCCGGGAGCGCATCGGTCACGTCGTCCATGTTCCGGGAGTAGAGTTTCGGGCCGAGTCCGTCGACCGCGTCGGTCTCTGCGCCGTCGCCGTCGTCCCCCTCTCCCGGCACGTAGTGAACCTGCACCCGAGCCCCGTCGAACTTCGTCTCGACGGCGACCTCGCCGAACGCCTCGACCGCGTCGGTCGCGGTGCCCGCCTGCGCGAGCATCGCCTGTACGGGGCGCCCGACGACGAGTCCCTCCTTCCGGAGGCCGGCGATTCCCTCGTCACGCGAGAGGGCCGCGACGCGGCCGTAGTCGTTCGTCACCTGCAGCGCGCGCTCGACGGCCCCGACCGCCTCGTCGTCGGCGCGCCGTGTCGGCTCCTCGTCGTCGCTCTCGGCGGACTCGGACTCCGGGTCCGTCAGGAACGCCTCGGCAATCGCATCCCGGACGGTCCCCTCGCCGACGCCGATCCGCATCTCGCCGAGGACCAATCGAGCGAGGAACTTCGCCTCGGCGGGGTCACACCGATTGAAAAGGCCGAACAGCGAGTCGAGTTTTCGGGACTCGCTGCCGTCGCCCGACGCGGCCGCCAGCTCTCGCAGCGACGCGTCGAGCCCGGCGACGGTGAGCGCGTCGCGTCCCTCGCCGAAGGCAGCGAGGCCGCGCTGGCCGCCGAAGTCGAAGCCGGCGGCGACCGCGCCGATCTCGCCCGCCGACGCGAGCCGGTCCTCGACGTCGGCGGCGGTCACGTTCGGGCCCGCTGCGCGGGCGATCGCTTCCCGGCACAGCGCCGGGCCGATATCGAGCGTTCGGGTGTCGTGCGCCGGGAAGACGCGGCCGAGCAGGAACCGGGTGACCGTCGCGAGGTCGTCGGCGTCGTCCCCTTCGGTAGCGTCGTCGCGGTCGGCGGCGTCGTTCGACCCGCCTCGACTCCCGGCCGCTTCGAGCAGGTCGGCGACCGCGAGCGTCGTCCCGATGTCGCCCGGCTCGGCCGCGAGTTGCTCGGCCCGCGCGGCGAACGTGGCGAACTCCATATGCGACCTCGGCGATCGGCGGGCAAAAACGCCCCGGTACGACGGCTACACCCCCTGGTTGCGGTCTCCTCGCCGCATCGTGCCGACGCTCCCCAAACCGCCGATCGGCCGCAGGTCTTTTTACCAGCCCGACTCGTCACCCGTCGCATGAGCACGGAGCCCGCCCTCGCAGACGGCGTCCGGGAGACGCTCGCCGTCGACCCGGACGAGTTCGACGCGCGCGTCGAAGCGGAGGGAGAGATCGTCAAGCAGGAGCTCCGTGACGGCTCCTTCGACAACCACCAGTCGATCGTCGGCTTCGAGTACGAGTTCTACGCGGTCGCCGACGGACGATGGAGCGAGGAGTCGCGAGCGAACGAGTACGCCCTGATGCGCGTCCCGCGACGGCTCCTGGAGCTGATGGGGTTCGAGAAGGAACTGGGGCTCCACAACGCCGAGATGAGTACGAGCCCGCAACCCCTCTCCGACCACGGGCTCCGGGCGCAACTCGCGGAGGTCCGGGCGCAGTTGGAGGCCGCCGAGAACACCGCCGCCGTGGAGGGGATGCGACTCGTCTCGGACGGGATCTGGACGATTCCGCCGACCGGCGAGACGGCCCGCGGGTACCTCACGGACAGCGTCGACGTCGACGGCGTCACCGTCGCCGTCAACATGAGCGACGCAGTTCGGTATCACGCGATGGCGAACGCCGGCTCCGGCGAGCGACGCGGCACCCTCCTCGAAGCGCCGGGGGTGTCGCTGGAAGCGGACACTGTGATGCCGGAGAGCCTCATCACCTCGATCCAACCGCACTACCAGGTCGCGCAGGCCGAGACGCTTCCGCGGCACTTCCGGTACGCGCTCCGAATCGCGGGACCGCTGCTCGCGCTCGGGGTCAACTCTCCCTTCTTCCCGCCTGACCTGTACGACGACGATTGGGACGGGGAGCGCGTCCTCGACGAGGGGGCGGCCGGGAATCGCATTCACGTGTTCGAGTCGGTGCTGAACGCCCGCACCGACGAGGCTAAGGTCCGCTTCCCGCGCGACGTTCACGACGTCGAGACTGCTATCGACCGGATCGTCGGCGACGAGACGCTGATCCCGATGCCGGAGCCCGAGGGGACCGACCGCTTCGACGACGCGTTCGCATCGTTCCGAACGAAGCATGGCAGCTACTGGCGGTGGGTCCGCCCCGTTTTCGAGGGGTCGAGCCGTTCGAGCGCGAACGCCCGGATCGAGTTCCGACCGATCGCGGCCCAGCCGACGGTCCGCGACTCCATCGCCTTCCAGGCGGCGTTCGCGGGGCTGATGCAGTCGCTCACGCAGCACGAGCATCCGGTCATCGGCCTCGACTGGGATACCGCGCGCGAGAATTTCTACGCGGCGGTTGCTGACGGGCTGGACGCCGACATCGAGTGGATCAGTCACGACGGCGAGACAACGACTGACACCGACGCGGTGTACGCAGACCTGATCGACCACGCAGAGGCGGGCCTGCGGACCGCCGGCTGTCCCGAGGAGGAGGCGGCGTCGTGGCTCGCGCCGCTCCGATGGCGGGTCGCGAACCGGACGACTCCGGCGAGTTGGAAGCGCGACCGGGTCCGCGCTCGGCTCGACGGTGGCGACGACTTCGAGACCGCGGTCCACGAAACCCAGCGCGAGTACATCGATCGGCAGTCGGAGACGCTCGTGGAGGGCGGCTTCTCGGCGTGGAAGGACAGCGGCGAGGCGACATAAGACGAACCCCGCCGAACGGTCGATGCGGACCGCCACCGAACGGTGGAGTCGCGCCGATCAGTCCAAAAACCGCGACTGGACGTCTCCGGACGGGATCATACACTGGTCCTTCTTGCCGAACCATCGGTATCGGTGATCGGCGACGAAGTCGTAGATCCGATCGCGAACCGAGCGCGGGAGGTACCGGAACGGCGAGAGGAGTCGGTAGGCGCCGCCCAGTCCCGACGCTATCTGGATGATCGCCGCCGACTTCACGTAGCTCTCCCCGTCTTCGATCAGGACGACCGACTCCAGTTCGTCGCTCGGTAGGTCGTGTTCGACCAACAGCGCCTGCCCGACGTCGGACTGCAGGGAGGCGAAACGATACTTCTCCTCCGTGTCGCGGGGGAGAACGAACTGCACGAACCCGCTACAGAGGTTGCAGACGCCGTCGAAGAGAATGATCGCCTTGTCGTCCGGAATCTCTGTAGACATCGTCTGACAGACCTTCAAGATACCGACAGTTCACACTTCCGGTCACTGCGTCTCGAGGGTCGGCTCCGTCCGCCACGCGATCGGACAGCCAACTGCACGTTTGTGTCTACACCAAGCTTATATCATCCGAAAGTAGAGTCCAGACATCCGACACAATTTGGATTCATGACTCGACAGCCCTCCACCGAGACCGCGCGGTCGCGACTTTCGGGCACTGTCGATCGGCTTTCGGCGGCACTCGCCGCGCGAGTCGCGGTCGACCTGCGCGCGCTCGCGGCCTTCCGGATCGGACTCGCGGCGCTGTTGCTCGTCGACCTTGTGCGGCGGTCGCGTTGGTTGACCGCCTTCTACACCGACTACGGCGTGCTCCCGCGACGAGCGTTCGCCTCTGACTACTCGACGAGCCACTCGCTGCACGCACTCGTCGGAGAACCGTGGACCGTCGCGCTGCTGTTCGCCGTCGCGGGCGCGTTCGCCCTCGCGCTGCTCGTCGGGTATCGGTCGCGACTCGCGGCGGTCGTCTCCTGGCTACTGCTGCTCTCGTTGCAAGCCCGGAACCCGATGCTGTTGAACGCGGGCGACAGCCTGCTGCGCATGCTGCTCTTCTGGAGCGTCTTCCTCCCCCTCGGCGCGCGGTGGTCGGTCGACGCCGTCAAGCGGGCGGACGCGCGGACCGACACGGGATCCGAGGCCGACTCTACCACGAGGTCCGATGCCGATCTCTCCACGGGGAACGATGCCGATCCCCCGACGTCGGGTCCGAGCGCCCCCTCAGTGGCGACCGTCGCTACGATGGCGGTTCTGCTGCAGATGCTGGTGATGTACGTGACCAACGCCGTTCACAAGTACGGAGGCGACCTCTGGATGAGCGGCGAGGCGCTCGTGTACGTCATGCAGGCCGACCACTTCACCTACCTGCTCGGCAATCACCTCGCCGAGTTCCACGGCTTGCTGCGCGCGCTCACCGTCCTGTGGGTCGCGCTTCTGTTCGCGTCGCCGCTGTTGCTCCTCCTCACCGGCGTGCCGCGCGCTGTGCTCGCCTCGCTGTTCGTCGGCATGCACCTCGGCATGGCGGTCACGATGCGGATCGACCTCTTCCCCATCATCGTCGTCGTCGGTTTCCTCCCGTTCTTTCAGACGCCCGTGTGGGACGCCCTCGAGCGCGCTCTCGCTCGTCTGGGGTGGTCGACGTCGCTCTCGCGCTGGCGAGCCCGGCTCGAATCTTTGGTGAGATATCTGCGCTCGCTCGAACCGACGCTCCCCCGACCGACCGCGCCCGGGCGCCTCGACGGGCTCCGCGGCACAGACTTCGCTGCCGGGTTCACCCGCGGACGTGTGCTCCTCTCGACGGTCCTGCCGTACGTCTTCCTCGTGTTGATCGTCCTCTCGAGCGCGCAGGCGGTCGACTTGGCCGAGGTTCCCGACCCCGCAGAGGAGGTCTTAGACGTCGTCGAAATGGACCAGTCCTGGCGGATGTTCGCGCCCGATCCCACCTACACGACTCGGTGGTTCGTCGCACCCGGCGCCCTCGAGAACGGCACCGAACGGGACGTGTTACGAGACTCACCGGTCGATTTCGAACGCCCTGCGCGCGCGGAGACCACTTATCCGACCTCGCGCTGGCGGAAGTACCTCACGAACGTCTACTCGGCCGACAACGAGAACCACCGCTCGTACCTCGCGAACTACCTCTGTGAGGAGTGGAACCGCACCCACGAGGTCGGCGTCGAGACCGTCACCGTCTACCAGCTGTACGAGCGAACGGACCCCTATAACGGGACGGTCGAGGCCGAAGGCACGGTCGAACTGATCGAGTACGACTGCTCCGGTGAGTTCGTCCAGAACGAGTGAGCGGGGCCGTCGCAGGGCGTGTACGGCCGCCGCTCATTGAGTAAAAACGCGTATGAATGGCGGACAGGCGGGCTAGCCCGGCGTTCCGGCACGGGGTATCCCGATTGCCTTCTCCACCCCGCGACCCGACGAGCGACGGGCGTCCGGCGGTGGGCTGCTCGCTTCCGCGCCTGACCCAGTGTCGCCGACGAACCGCGACGGACCGCTCCTGCGAGCGGGCGCCACGGACCGCTGTCCCCGGCGGACGAGGCTTCCACGTTGGCTCTCGGGGCCCGCGCCGGTCAGACCGGACGCGCCCGGTGTTCGGTCCCCGCTAAAGACTACCTCGCGGGTGACGAGCGGGGCCTAACCGCCCGACCTAGTCCATATCAAAATACTCGGGTCCGCCATAAGGGCCTTTCGTTCGCCACCTCGATTCCTACGATAGCAGCGCCCGGGCGTACACCGCTGCGGAGACTGGCAGCGCGACCGACAAGGCGACGACGACTGGCGCGTGCCACCGCAGCCAGCGATACTCCGCGAACATCGTCGTCGGCTCGATGGCGAGCGCCCACGTCGCTGCGCTGAGCGTCGTCGCGGCGCCGAGGATCACCGCGACGCCCGCAAGCGTTCCGGGGTCGAGGTTTCCCCGTTCGACGGAGGCGACGACGACGGCGCTGACGAGCGCGAACAGCGCGATGCCGCCGGCCCCGAGCGTACCGGCGGCGTAGTAGCCGGCAAGCTGGGTCGCGTACCCCGACACGAGCGCGTACGGGGCCGCGAGCACGACCACGGTGACGACGCCGGCGACGATTCCCGCCCGGCGCGAGATACCTCGAAGGTCCATATCCGGGGGTGATCCGGCACGGCGGTAAAAGGACCGGATCGCCCGCGGCGGCGACCGCGCTCTCGATTCGGCGTCCCGACTCGGAAGCGTTTCGTTTTCCTCCGGGCCAGCCGTCCGGCTTCACTCCGTCTCGACGCCAGTTATCTCGAATCGCACGCCCCCTCCGGTCCGCTCTGTCACGTTAACTTCCCAGCCGTGAGCGGTCGCGATTTCCTTCACGATCGCAAGCCCGAATCCGGTGCCGTCTCGTGCAGTCGAGTAGCCGCTCTCGAACACCGTTTCGCGGTCCGGTTCGGCGATCCCCGGCCCGTCGTCTTCGACGTACAGTCCGCCGTCGAAATCGCCGATCCAGATCGTCACGTCGTCGCCCCCGTGGTCGATCGCGTTCCGAATGAGGTTCTCGACGAGCTGTTGCAATCGCGCGGGATCGGCTTGCACCGTCCGCGTCGCCTCCACCTCGAGAGTCGCGTTGGCCGTGTCCATAACGGACCACGACTCCTGGACGAGCTCGGACAGCGCCACCGCTTCGACGGCGTCGACGACTTTGCCTTCTCGGGCGAGCGTGAGGATGTCGGAGATCAGCGCCTCCATTCGAGTGAGTGCGCGTTCGGCGACGGCGAGATGTTCGCTGTCACACGTCTCAGCGGCGAGTTCGAGCCGCCCCTTGGCGACGTTCAACGGACTGCGGAGATCGTGCGAGACGAGGCTGGCGAACTCTTCGAGCTGTTGGTTCGACATTTGGAGCTTTCGCTGTATCTCCGCGAGCTCCTGTTGGCGCTCTTTTTCCGCGGTAATCTCTCGGTAAACGCCGCTAATCTTGACGATCTCGCCGACATCGCTGTACTGCGGAACGCCAGTGGTTCGGACCCAGTACACTTCCCCCTCATCGGTGAGTTCCCGTAGCTCTAAATCGTAGGTTTCTCCGGTCTCTTTGAGCCGTCGGACCGCCGCCTCGATGATGGGCCGATCCTCGGGGTGGTAGAACTGGAGTCCGGCTTCGAGCGTTGGCGTGTAGTCCGCGGGAAGGTCGCGGATCCGGCTGACCTCCTCGGACCAGCGTAGCCGTTCGGGATCCAGATCCATCTCCCAATAGCCGACCTTCGCATACTCGCCCTGTCGGGTATGTGACTCTTCTTCCGTCCCGGCAGTCATATGATCAGTACGTCGGTAGCGCATATTAACGGTGGTATATGTAGACGCCCTTGGCGCGGGGGAGTACTGCACGTTCCGTCCTGAGAGACCGAGAAACAACAGTAGGAGTGCACGTCGTCTTCTCGTGGTCACCGCCGTGCTGGATTCTCGCCCCGTCTTCAGCGCGGATTCGGTGCCCGATAGCCGTCCGAACAGTCTCTCAGTGGTGTCAGAACGGGGACCAGAGGAGCCATACTCTTGCGTGGGGGCGAACAAACACGTACTAATGAGTCTCGACGTCGATACGCCGGCACCGCCCGAACTGCAAGAGACCGACCCGAACGAATACGAGGACGCAGAGGTCGTCGGAGACACGGATTACAAGCGCGACGAGTTGGGGGCGTTCCTGAAAGCGGGGGCATGGGAGGACGCGTTCCTCGAGTGGGCCGGAGACACGGACATGGACGAGGAGGCGTTTCAGATCGTGCTGGATTTGGACATGCTCCAGCAGTACGACTTTTTCTGGGACTCGTTTGCAGAACGCGTCGGCTACCACGCACCCGGTATTCCGGAAGATTGGAAAGAGCGCAACTACCACGCCGACTTGGATTCGTGGGGGACGGTCTCCTCGATAAACGCCGGACTGACCGAGTTGGGACAGATCACCTGCGACGTCCTGAAAAGCGAGTACATCGACTGGGAGACAGAGTACGAAGCGCCCGACGACCTGCCTGATTTCGAAACGTAGCCGCCGGCGTCCGTCTTCGCCTCGTGTTCCGTCTCTCCCGACCGCTCAGTGTCCCCAGAGCGACCCGTCCGGGGCGTACCGCGCGTCCATGATCCTCTCCCACTGCTCGTCGGAGAGGGCGAGGTCGGTCGCGGCGACGTTCTCGGCCAGTTGGTCGGCCGTCCGCGCGCCGACGATGGGGACGCAGGTAAACTCGTCCCACTCGGTTAGCCACGCGAGCGCGACCTGTGCCGGCGTCGCGTCGAGTTCGGCGGCGACTTCGCGGACCGCGTCTAACACCTTCCAGCCGCGCTCGGAGAGGTAGAAGCGCTCGAATCGGTCGTCGAAGCTGGCGCGCGAGCCGTCCGGTGCAATCACCTCCTCGGGGTCGTCCGGGTCGGCGCGCTCGTACTTTCCGGTGAGGAACCCGCCCGCCAGCGGGGAGTACGGACAGACGGCGACGTCCTGGTCGATGCAGACGTCGAGGTACTCCTTGACGTCCTCGTAGTAGCCGGCGTGGTGGAGCGGCTGGACCACGTCGAACCGGGCGTAGTCGTTGACGTCGGCGGTCCACAGCGCCTTCGTCAGCTGCCACGCCGCCATCGTCGACGCGCCGAGATAGTGCACCTTCCCCTCCGAGACGAGTTCGTCGAGGACGCGCATCGTCTCCTCGATGGGCGTCTCCTCGTCCCACCGATGGATGTAGTAGATGTCGAGATAGTCGGTGTCGAGTCGGTCGAGCGTCCCTTCGACCTGCGCTCTGATGTGCTTTCGTCCGAGCCCGGAGTCGTTGGGTCCGGGCTCGCCGCGCCCGTCGAACGGGAAGTACACCTTCGAGGCGACCACGTAATCCTCGCGGTCGTGCTCCGCGAGCCACTCGCCGACGTACTCCTCGCTCGTCCCGTTCGGATTCCCGTACACGTTGGCGGTGTCGATGAAGTTGATCCCGTGGTCCGCGGCCGCGTCGAGCAGCGCGTGGGCCTCCTCGCGGCCCGTCTCGACCACGCCGTTCGTCTCCCGCCCGAAGCGCCACGTCCCGAAACAGAGTTCCGAGACGCTGAGTCCGGTGTTGCCGAGTCGTCGATAGTCCATGCTTGCACCTCTCGTCGGTGAGGTTTAAATCGTGACGACAGCGGCGGGCCGCGGGCGGGGGCGAGCCGGCGACGCGGTTACTCGAACGGGTACCGCGCCGTCGACCCGCACTCGCGACAGCGGACGACGACGCGACCGGGCCGGAGCCGGACGCGCCCCGTCTTTCCGGGCCGGAGGTACACGTCGCAGTCGTCGCAGGTCTGGCGAGAGAACGCGGCCGGAAGCCCGCACCGGTTCCGCTCCGCGACGCGGCGCGCGAGCGCGACGTACTCCCTGGATCGATCGTACTCGTCGTCGACGACCGCCTCGCGGGCGAGCGTCAACAGGCGGTCGATCCGTTCCGACGGAATCCCCATGTCTCGCCGGGGGCGACGGACCGGCAAAGTCGTTGCTATCGACGGACGGCCGGGCGGTGGGATTGACGCGGCGACGCCGCGATCCGGACCCGCACGGTTTTTTACCGGTCCGGTCGAACGCCTCGGTATGAAAGAGTCGCTGATGGACGTCGTCTGCTGCCCGCTCGACAAGGCCGACCTCGAACTCGACGTCGATGACCGAGAGGACGAAGAGATCCTCACCGGGACGCTCACCTGCACCGAGTGCGGGGAGAAGTACCCCATCGAGGACGGGATTCCGAACCTCCTGCCGCCGGACATGCGCGAAGAGGCCACCGCGTAGTCCGAATCGTACTGCATCTTTTTTTAGTGTGAGTTCGTCGACCCGTACGTGCCGACACTCGCCGTCGAACTAAACGGGGACGCAGTCCACTCGATCCGGGCACCAGACCGGTTCGCGACGAACGGTCACTTCTCCATCGTGCTCGAGAACCTCGGTCGGTCGACGCACGTCCACCTCCACTTCGACGATGACCTCAATCGGGTCTGCTCGGTCGCCGAAACGAATCACTTCGTCGACGGCGAGTCGACCAAACGGGTTCACGTCACCGCCGCTGAGGTCGACGAGACGGTCGCCGGCAAGCTAAAGATCGTTACTGGGTACGGGTCGAACACGCGGTACGTCGACATGGAGATTGACCCGCCTCCGGAGTCCGAGACGCAGCGGGTCGCCGTCGACGAACGGTTCACGAAACCGCCGGAGCGGTCGCCCGACCCGCCGCTCGGACAGCGCGCCGCGGCTGCGGTCACCGAACTCGTGGAACGCGGCGGGTTGTCGGCGGCGATCGTCGGTATTCTCGCCATCGTCGCCGGCGTCGCGCTCGCGCTCGCCATCGACAGCCTGATCGTCTCGTTCGCGGTCGGCGTCGTGCTGACGGTGTTGATCGTCGTCGTGTTGCTCACGATGGCGTGACCGCCGGCCGCCGAGACGACGTCCAACCGCGCTCCGGTCGCTCCGGATCCGCGCGCTTTTAAGCGTCCCACTGGAACCAAATTCCATGAGCTTTGAGAAGGAAGACGAGGTCGTGCTCCACGACAAACACAGCGAGTACGACGGCGAGACGGGCACGATCACGCAGGTGATGGAGACGATGTTCGGCGACGCGACCTACACGGTCAGCTTCGAGGATGGCCAAGAGACGGGCGTCCCCGAGGACGCGCTCGACGCCGTCGAGAGCGAGGAGTAACCGACCCCGTTACCCCGAGACCCGCATGGCAAAAGTCCCCTTCCACTACGTCGACCTCCGGGCGTTCTCGTACGCCACCGAGGACGAGAAGCGGGTCGAAGACGCCCTCCGAACGTTCCTCCCCGAGGACGTCGAACTCGACCGCGTCGAGAATGTCGGCCACCACGGCGACCGGATCGTCGTGCTCTCCGCGCGGATCGAAAACGCTGACGGTATGCGCCACGTCCTCGACGCGCTGGCCGACCTCGACGACGTCGACCGCGTGATCGACGAACTCGACCAGCGCGTCGACGACAACTGCGCGCTGTTCCTCCGAGTCGACAAGCAGGCCGCGTTCCGCGGCGACGTCCGACTCGGTCCCGGCATCACCGTCCGCGCGAAGGTCGAGGCGTACCCGGCGAAGAAGGCGGCGGCCGTCGAGAACGCCCGCGAGACGCTGTCGCGTCTGGCCGACGATGACGAGGCCGATTCGGATTCCGGTGAAGACGGCGACGAGGCCGATTCGGATTCCGACGAAGGCGCCGCGTAACCGACCGACCCCGGGCCGGGCGTCCGCCCTGCACCCGCGGCGTGCATTTTTGTACGGTCCTCTCGTCGACCCGCCCATGAGCGACCCATTCGTTGTGGTCGGCGCCGACGCGGCCGGACTGAGCGCTGCCAGCAAGTTCCGCCGAGAGGCGCCCGACCGCGAGGTCGTCGTCTTCGAGAGGGGTCAGTGGATATCGTACGCCTTCTGCGGGATGCCGTACTTCATCGAGGGACGGGTCGAACGCATGTCGGACCTCCTCTCGCTGTCCCCGAGCGAGGTCGACGAGCGGGGGATCGACCTCCGGCGCGGCCACGAGGTCGTCGCCGTGGATCCGGACGCGAAGCGGGTGACTGTCGAGACCACCGACGGCGACACCCTCGAACAGCCGTACAGCGACCTCCTCGTCGCGACCGGCGGTCGCGCGTCGACCGGCCTCTTTGACGTGCGCGGGGTGGACGGTGCCTTCACACTCCATGACATGGACGCCGCGGCCGCCATCGACGCCTACATCGCCGACCCGAACGCGTACGATCCGGACCGCGCGGACGTGAGCGCGGTCGACCGCGAGCGGGTCGAGCGCAACGCCGCGATGCCCGCCCCCGAGACGGCGGCAGTCGTCGGCGGCGGGTACGTCGGCGTCGAGACCGCCGAGGCGCTTACCGCCCGGGGCCTCGACGTGCACGTCTTCCAACGCTCCGAGCACCTGCTTCGACCGTTCGGTGAGGCGGTCGGCGAGCGCGTCGAGACCGCGCTGACCGAGGCCGGCGTGACCGTCCACACGGGGAGCCCCGTCGAGGCCCTCGACGGCGACGGTCGGATCGAGGCCGTGCGCTTCGACGGGGAACGGTTCCCCGTCGACATGGCGGTCGTTGGCGTTGGTATCGAGCCGAACACGACGCTGTTGGGGGGGACCGGCGTCGAACTCGGCGAGGGCGGCGCGATCCGGACCGACGAGTACGGGCGGACGAGCCTCTCGAACGTGTACGCCGCCGGCGACTGCGCGACCGCGAGACACGCCGTCACCGGCGAACCGGCGTGGATGCCTCTCGGCCTCACCGCGAACCGGGCCGGGCGGGCGATCGGCGCCACCGTCGCCGGCGATCCCTCGCTCGTGGGCGACATCGCGGGCACCGCGGTCGTGAAGGCGTTCGAGATGGAGGCCGGGCGCGTGGGTCTCGTCGAGGTGGAGTCGGCCCGCGAGGCCGGCTTCGACCCCGTCAGCGAGACGGTCACCGCCGGCTCCCGCTCGGGCTATTATCCGGGCGCGGAACCGACCGATGTGACGCTCGTCGCCGACCGCGATACCGGGCGACTGATCGGCGGGAGCATCGTCGGCCCGGACCACGCCGCGATCCGGATCAACACGCTCGCGACCGCACTGGAGGCAGACATGACCGTCTCGGAGGTCGAGCGACTCGATCTGGCGTACGCGCCCCCGTTCAGCCCGGTGTGGGATCCGGTGCTCGTCGCGGCGAAGGTGCTCAACGGAACACTCGAGGAAGCGTAACAGTCGACCGGTCGCGTCGGTCGCTCGCGTCAGTCGCTCGCGTCAGCGTCGCCGTCGGCGCTCGTTTCTCCGTCAACCCCGTCTCCCGGACCGCCGCCCCCGATCCCGGCGACGACCCGACCGACGAGGTAGCCGGCCGTGCCGACAGCGACCGCGGCCGCGAGGGCGACGCCAAGCGGTTCGGCGACCGCGACCGCGAACCCGAGGGGGTCTGCAAACGGGATCGTGTAGGGAACCGGCCCGATCGCTCGCAGGAGCACGGCGGCGAAGGGCCCGTACGCGAGCAGAATCGCGGGAAGCACGCCGGCGCCGACCGCGGCGAAGGCGACGGTTCCGATCGCGGTCAGCGCCGCGAGGGCCGCGGCGACCGGTGCGACGGTGCCGGTCGCGGGAGTGACTCCCGCGGCCGCACCGAGAATCGCCGTCGCGTCGAAGGCGACGTACGAGACCGCGAAGCCGACCGCACTCCAGACGGCCGCGCGCTCGAAGCCGGTCTCGCCGATGGCGATCCGGCTGAGTCGGCTCTCGCCCGTCATTCCGGGCGGGTCGCGCCGCGTCCCTCGCGGTCGGGCGTAAGATTTCCGTGCTCGTCTATCTCGCCGGCGACGATCCGCGTCGAGGAGATGCGCTCGCCGTCTTCGGCGGGGACGTGGTTGACGACGACGAGTTCGAGCGGGTGGTGGCCGCGCTCGCGACGTATCTCGTTGATCTGTTCGCCGCCCGCCTTCGTCTCGGGCGAGACGATGAGGGCGT
The DNA here is from genome assembly GCF_051194135.1 of Halorubrum wangae. Lineage (NCBI taxonomy): Archaea > Methanobacteriati > Methanobacteriota > Halobacteria > Halobacteriales > Haloferacaceae > Halorubrum > Halorubrum wangae. The sequence goes on from NZ_JBLZNH010000001.1 coordinate 457,493, forward strand.
CGAACTCCGGCTCGACGGCGATGCCGGTCGGCTCGGTGAGTTCCCGCACAGCGAACTCACGGTCGTGCTTCTCGGCGCGCGGCGCGAGCTCGGCCACCAGGTCACGCTTCCGGCGGTCGTACGGACGGACGTAGCGCTCGACGTGTCGGGTTTTCGGGGCGAGTTCGTCGGAGGTGAGGCCGACGGTGACGTCCCCCAGCTCGAACGCCCGTTCGAACAGCTTCCGATGGCCGTCGTGAACGGGGTCGAAGGTGCCACCAAGCGCGACGTTCATGCCAGTCGGTTGCGCGGCCGGAACTTAAATTGTCCCGAAGCCGGGCTCGTGGGGGAAGACTCACCGCCCGGCAGTCGTCGGTGTCGATTCCGTTCGGCGCTATCGGTCGTCGTCGGTCTCCTCGGCTCCGGCGGCTTCTCCCTCCTCTTCCTCGTTCTCCTCATCCCCGTCTGTGCCCGCCGCCTCGTCCTCGTCGTCGTCGACGGAGATCTGCACCGGCTCCGCGTCACCGTCGGTGGACTCGCCGCCGAGCCGTCGGTCGAGATTGAAGACGGCGTTCAGCTCGCGTTGCACGTCGCCGACGACGCCCCTGACCAGTTCGCTCGGCGCGATGGCCTCGTACTCGTAGGGGTTGTTGCCGGCGCCGCTCGCCTCGCGCTTGTCGCGCTCGACCTTCTCCTCGTCGTGAAGCTCCGCCAGCGCCTCGCGGACCGTGCTCGGGTAGAGCCCGGTGCCGTCGGCAATCTCGTCGCTCGTGCTACGGGGGTTGTCCCGCAGGTAGACGTAAATCCGGGCGCGGGTCTCGGTGTCGAGTAGCCATGCCAGCAGGTCGACGACGTTGTCATCGAACCCCTTCACGGCCTTGTCGGCGCCCTCGCCCAGCCGCTCTTTGGTCTTGCGGAGCTCTTCGCGGGTCCGCTCAGTTGGCGATTCGTCTCCCGCACCCTCCGCGTCGAGGGCGACACCGCCGTCGGCGTCGGCGGCGGAATCGTCGTCAAACTCGTCGCTCGTCATGTCAGAAAGAGGGGTCCGCGCACTCAAAAGGGTTTCTCGTCGCTTTCGTTCCAACGAAACACCGGGCGCGTCTCCCTCGGCTCGGTGTGAGTGCCCGCGTCCGCCTAGCTACGGCGCCACGATCAGGTCCGCACACAGCGCGTCGAGCCCGGACTCCTCGCGGAGCCGTCGCTGGCGCTCGGTGCCGCTTTCCGCGTCGTACACCCGTCGAATCCCGTCGATCCCGAGCCGGTCGCACTCGCGGTCGACGACCTCACCGAGCGACACGGTGTCCTCGCCGCTCCGCGTGAGGAACGAGGCGTCGTGGCCGTGGCGGAGCGCGCGCCACTTGTTCTCGTCGAGCAGTTCGCGGCGGAGCGACGTCGCCGACTCGCCGTCCGCGTAGCGCTCGGCGTAGTCGACGACGAGCGCGTGGACGTACTCGACCAGCGCGAGGGTGACCTCGGGGTCGCGCTGGGCGTCGGGCGCGCGCACCTCGACCGTGCCGTGGCCGGTGTGGGGGCGCACGTCGAACCAGAGTTCGCCGCGGTCGGCGATCGATCCCTGCTCGACCATCCGGCGCTCGTAGCGCTGGAAGGCGTCGAAGTCGTCGAACGCGGAGGGGACTCCCGTGTTCGGCAGGTTCTCGAATATCTTCGCACGGGCGGACGCCAGGCCGGTGTCGAAGCCGTTCCAGAACGGAGAGTTCGCCGACAGCGCGAGCAGCACGGCGCAGTGCCATCGCAATCGGTTGGCGATCCATACCGCCTTGTCCGCGTCGTCGACGCCGACGTGGACGTGTAGCCCAGCGGTGGTGTTGCGGTGTTGCGGGTACCGGATCCGATCCAACTGGGCCTCGTACCGCGGCTTCTCGACGTGATCGAGCTCCCGCCACTTTGCCGCCGGGTGGAGCCCCGAGGCGGCTATCCGGTACCCGTCCGCAGCGGCGTGGTCGACGAGCGCCGCTCGCACCGTCGAGAGGGCGTCCGCGGCGTTGTCAGGGTCCTCGATCCGCTGCGTCTGCGCCTCGATGGTACACTGAAACAGCTCGTGGTCGAATCCCGCGGGCACCTCGCTCGGCGGGTCGCGGCCGTAGACGAGGTCGTCGGTTCCGGACGTCGGGCGTCCCTCGGCATCCACGATGTAGAACTCCTCTTCGATGCCCAGCGTTCCCATGCTGGCGAACGCGTCCCGCGAACCGAGATCCATTATCCCTCCTTTCCCTCCCCGCGTTCTTATATGAATTGGAACCCGAAACGGCGCGCCGGTGTCGGCGTCGAACGCGAAAGGGACGACCGAGAGCGGCGTCGCTCGTCGGTCGAGAACGCGGCGAATCGATTTCGTCGAAAACGAGTTGGCGATGTCGCGGTTATGCGCCCACGGCTCTCCGCAGCCTCCCGTCCTCGGTCACCCGAGGACGTAGCGGAGCGCCGGGACCTTCTCGATCAGGGGCTCGCCGCCGACCTCCAACCGCTCGATGTAGGCGTCCAGTCCGAGGACGCGGCCCGCGCCGAACGCGGCGACCGTGAGGAACACGACCGCGTACACCAGGGTCGAGTCGAACAGCGCGAGCGCTTCGCCGGTCCACCCACCGAGGTAGAACAGCGCCATCTGCATCGCGCCGCCGAGCGCGGCCAGTCGGACGAACGCGCCCAGGATGAGCGCCGTCCCGATGAGCAGCTGCGTCGCGGGCACGAACACGTTCGCGAACTCGACGAACCACGGCGTCGTCCCCATCGCGGCGTACAGCCCGCTCACCGGGCTCGCCGCGTCCACGCCGTGGACGAGGTAGCCGCTGGCGTCGAACGGCTCACCGGTCGCCTTCCCGAGCCCCGCGAACAGGATCATCCCACCGATCGTCGCCCGGAGCATGACGAGGAACAGCGCCGACAGCGAAGACGCCTTCCCCTGTAGCGTGATCCCGCCGAACTCCCCGCCGAACTCGTTCGTGGTTTTAGTTGACATTGTGTTTCTCCTCACATACGAATACGACTGATGCCGATATAAACCGAGAAGCGCGTTCTCTCCGGGGGAGAAGGGATCGCGGAGTTCCCCCGTTCGCGGGGGTGTTTAAATACCCGTACGACGCTCGCTCGCGGGAGTGATCGAGCGAACTGTTCGGTGAGGATTCTGTCGACATCTTCCACTGACGAGACGGTACGGCAGTCATGCTCCGGGGCGGAGCCCCCCTCTCGACGGCTTTCGGGCTCCGTGGCTCGGGCACCACGGCTGTATCGCTCGGTTCCACGGAGAGGGCGAGAAACACCTATCCGGGAGCCGTGTGTACCGTTCTCTCATGGTCACTCGCCGGACGCTCCTCTTCGGGACTGCGACACTCGTCAGCGGTCTGTCGGGGTGTATTGCGACACAGCGGTCGAGCAGCCCGCAGGTCGTGTGTGCAGCGGGCATCGACAGCGGCGACAGTAATCCGGTCTTTTCACTGACGCCCACCGTTCGGTCGTTCGGGGCGAACACGAACCCAGTCGTCGAACTGGTCGTGCCCATTAGGCAGGCAGTGGTCGAATCGCAGAACGTCAGGGAACTCGTCGTGTTCAGTGAGTCGGAGGTACGATACCGGATCCCGGTGAGCCCGAACGACGACCCGGTCGGGGAGACGAACAGGTACGATACCGACGATGTCGTCGAGTACGCGCAGTCGCTCGGCCACGTTCCCCAGAACGGAGTGTATCGTCTCGTCGCCCTCGACGGCGACGGGGAGTCGCTCGACGAGGATAGAATCGACTTCCGCTGCTATCGCGTCGTCGACGAGGAATCGGACTGATCCGCCGGTCTGACGAGCTACTGTTCGTCGACGCTGGAGACTCGATTCGGGACACTCACTGACGGTCTCACCCGGTCGATTAACTCTCGAGCGCGCCGCGAATGGCTCGGACCTCCTCTCGAATTTGCTGCCACTGCTCCATATCCCCCGGGATCGCGACTTCCCCCCTGTGGCTTCCACTGAGACCGTCGTCGGTCGACGCTGCTCGATCGACGAGCGCCCGGATCGCGCGAGGGTCTTCGATCGCCCGCAAAGAGAGGTCGTCCCCACCGGCGATTTCGAATGTGACCGAGCCGTATCCGAATAGCGATCCCGTGATATCCTGCCCGAAGGAGCTGTTCTGAACGGTCTCGAGATTCGCCTGCGTCACAGACCGAGTCACCACACCGCGTTTCACGTACAGCGCCTCGTCCGTTATGACGTACTGCACGCCTTGCAGGGCGATATACTGCCACAGCGGGATCGCCACGCCGAGCGGAACCGCGACCAGAAACGCCGGGGACCCTCGCGTCACGCTGACGGTCATCGCGAAGATGAGCAGAAGCCCCCCGATCACGACTGCCGGAAGGATGGTCGTGATCCGCGGGCGGCCGGCCCACTCGACGGTTTCCGTCGCGGTGAGCGGGATCGCCGGATCGATCGCCTCCGTCATAGCTGGCTACCGTTCATTGGTCGACTCGTCGGGAATCGAGTCCGTCGTTCGCCGGTTGCTACGTCCGCCATCGTTCGTGGTCTTGTCCTCGCCAGTCGATGGGTCGGCTACCGCATCAGCGACGCGAGAGTCCGCCGCGGATGCGTCCGCTGTGGGCTCTCGGGGCGCGTCGAGAGCGGATCGGATCCCTCTGAGTTCAACGAGGATGTCGTCGAGCACGTCGCGCTTCGTTTCACCCGTCTCCGTCCTCCGGTCACCGCGACTGGCCTTGACGCGCTTGTTGATCAGTTCCTGAACCTCGCGCGGGTCGGGGACCGATCCGAACTGCATCTCGATACCGGAGCCGCCGGCGGTCGAAATATCGACGTTCCCGTAGCCGAATCGAGAGCCGAAGAATCCCTGACTGTACGACGTGTTCTGCACCTTTCCGAAATCGATGCGCTGCACGTCACGTGAAATGACTCCCGTCTTCTTGTAGAGTCCGTCGGTCGTCACGACGTACTGCGTATTCTTGCGCTGGAGATAGGCCGTCGCGATGATGAACAACCCGACGATCAGCAGAGAGAGCGGCACCCCGACGACGAGCGCAGGGATCAGGCTACTCTCGTGGGGATTCCCTGACCAGACGATCTCTTCGTCCTCGTCAAGCGTCAACCACTCCAGTGTTTCCGGATCGATCGTTGGCGACTCAGACATACGACGGACTTCGAAAGAGACCGGTATTAATTTCCCGACATCACCGGTTCACCCCTGGCCCAGTCAGATACCGCTCTCGATGAAGCGGCCGCCTCGGAACGCTGACTGCCGTACTCGCGACTGACCACCAAGCACGGCCTCACCCCGCGCCGTCAGGAGCGTGGACCGGTTCACAACGGGAATCACCGTCACGTCGATGGCGTGTCTGTGCGGTCCGTATTGACACCGAGACGTCCCTCGACGAACGTAGCGACATCTGCCGCAAACGCGTCGACCGCGTCCCAGTCGGTGAACTCGACGTCGCCGTCCGGCTTCCGCTCCTGGACGAGCAGTTCCTTCGCGATCTGTTTCATCATGAGCCGTTTGAGAAAGCCGTACTCGGAGAATCGAAGCGCACCGCCGAACTGCCCGATCCGATCCGGATGCCACCCGGTTTCCGCGAGAAACGTCTCCACGTACCCCGCGGCTTCTTCGCGCTTCTCGTCGGTCGCCGAAGACAACGAGACCTGAAAGAAGGCGGTCGGCATCCCTTCCAGAGCGCTTCGATTTTCGGTGACGAAGTCACGAACCGCGTCCTGATGTTTGCCGAGGTGGATCGACGCCCCAACGATCACGGCATCGTACTCGTCCACGCTGAACGAGTCCGGTCGGTCACGCACGTCGAGTGTGCTCGTTTCGTGTCCACGTTCACTGATCTCGGACTCGATTCGCTCTGCAATCTTTGCCGTTTGGCCTTCGCCGGTCCCGTAGAGTATCAGGAACGAACTCACGTGTCAGTACACCTCAACTTGGATCTCGTCGTACCGGTAGATAAAGGCTGGTCGGCATCGACTCTCGCCCGCGTCACGATTCGGTGGAGGTGATTCGGTGGAGGCGACAGCACGCACCGCCGGCGTTCTGGAATCGCGTTCGGCGTTCGGCGGGTGTGCGCAGTTACGGAGCGGACTCCGCGTCGGTTGCCGGTGGCAGGCCGGCATCTTGCGGCGTCGGCGGGTCTCGGTTTGCAAGGCGGCGACCACCGTAGAGGACTACCAAGAGAACTGCGGTCAGCACGAGCGGGACGGCGCCCGTCACCTCGGCGAGTAAGTTTAGCCAGGGGTCCGGTACTCCGTTCGGGATGAGCGCCTCGGGATCAGCGGGATGGAATATTCCCATGGCGTTGATGCCGGCGTGGAACACCGCGACGGCGAGAACGCTCCCGCCGGTGCTGTTGTACATCCACGTCCACAGGACGGACCCCGCGAAGATAGAGACCAGCCAGAGCAGTTGTTGAGAGCGCGGCCACCCGCCGTGAGTTGTCGTCGCGTTCAAGAACAACGGGAGGTGCCAGGTCGCCCACGCGACGCCAACGATGCCGCTCGATGTCAGCGCGCTGTAGGAGTCCTGCAGGATGGGGAGCATGAAGCCACGCCAGCCGAGGTCCTCCTGGCCGCCACCCCACACGGTCCCCCACGCCATCGCGAACAGATAGACGAGTGGCGTTTCGAGCTCGGTAAAATCGACTGGGCCGCCAGCCAGGACAAAGAGGAGGACGCCCAGCGAGAGGATGAAGAGCGGGAGTCCGAGCGCGAGCAGCCACCACTTCGCACCGATCCGCCATTTAAACATCTGGCCGACCCACCTGCGGAGGCTCCCACCGGATGCCCAGATGACGACCGCAGCGCCGATCGGTGGCCCGAACCCACCGAAGCCGATCAGAATCGAGTGCGTCCAAGACGCCTCCATGCCCGAATACGCGAGCGCACCTTGGACCGTCCACGTGAATGCATACGCGATTGCGACGAAGCTGAGTAGGCGATGTCGATCGATCCACGTTCTGATGCTGGACATACCTCGACAGTGACACACCTCGCAATTAATACTACTCCCGGTTTCCGAGCGTTCGACAATACAACCGTCTCAGTCCCTCTCGAACCGAATCGTCTCTCCACACGACCGTCTGTTTCGGTGTCGGAATCCGGACATTCATCCGTCCCTGGACGGGTACGAACGGTCGAGTAGGGAGACGGGACAACAGTTAACTCGACACACCGAATTATAGTTAGTGAGATGTCACGAATTGGCTCCACCCACACGGCCACCGATGTCGACGCCAGTCCACATCGTCGGTCGAGAGGCGCCGTGCGGGACCGAACGACGACGGACGAACACCCGCTGGAACGGGAGTCCGGCTCACTCTCCGCGTCCGTTCACGAGTCATCGCAATGACGCTCTACGCTGTCGAAGCCATTGACGACGCCATCGAAGCGACGAAGTCGTTCCTCTGGCCGTTCGATCGGGGCCGGTGGCTGCGACTGGCAGTGATCGTGTTTTTCATCGGTGGAAGCGGTGGGTACACGCCGTTTCAGTTCAGCGGCAGCGCGCCCACCGGGTCTCCCTCTGACTCCCCGTTTCCCCCGGGGACACCGTCGCCGGAGGTCGTCGTCCCGGGCGGTCTCGAACTCCTCGTGATCGCGGTCATCGTTGGACTGATCGTTTCGATCCTGCTCGGACTCTTGTTCGTCGGATCGGTGATGGAGTTCGTCTTTGTCGAATCCCTCCGACGGGAGACGGTTTCCGTTCGCCGGTACTGGAGCGACCACTGGCGACTGGGTGTGCGACTGTTCGGGTTCCGTCTCCTTCTCGGCGTACTCACGCTGGGCATCTTCGCGGCGCTCGTCGCCGTGGTTCTGTCCCCGATTCTCTACGGAAACGAAGGGCTCGTCGTCGGACTGGCGCTGTTCTCGATTCCAATCTTCCTCGTCGTCGGACTCAGTAGCGGCCTCATCGGGGGCTTCACGACGAACTTCATCGTTCCCATTATGATCGCGGAGGACAGACCGTTGCTGTCTTCGTGGCGCCGATTCTGGCCGACGCTGACCGGCCAGTGGAAGCAGTACGCCGCCTACCTTATCTTTTCGTTCATCATTCAGATCGCGGTGGGAATTCTCACGAGCGTCGCGATCATCGTAGCCCTGGTCGTGGCCGCAGTTCCGTTCGGGATTGTCGGCCTCGTGGGCGTCGCGCTACTCTCCGTGGCCGAAATCGTCGGCGGGGTGTTGATCGCCGTTGCGGCCTTGCTGTTCGTCGTCTCGATATTCGTCGTGGCCCTGTTCGTCGCCGTCCCGTTGCAGACGTACAGTCGGTATTTCGCACTGTTCGTCCTCGGTGATACCGAAGCGGAGTTCGATCTTATCGCCGAACGGCGAGCACGTATCAGAGAATAGCTTCGCTGCGTGGTTTTCATTCAGCCGAGTGGCTCTGTTGAAATCCTCAACCGGTGATATGTTCTCAGCGTTCTGCTGAATACAGGGCGCGTATCTCGCACAGAATTCTCTCCCAATTCGATCAGATCGAATCGGTCAGTACAGAGGGTACATCCAACAAATTACGGGTGAAATCGTTACTGTAACGAGTCATACGTGTTTGAGACACTATCGGAGCAACTCAATCATATAAAATATTGTTACTTGTTTTCTTTCCGTTGCCCTTGCCCTGCCTCTCCTTACCTAGGGGATTGCGGAGGAACGGCTTGACCGTGGCATTCCCGATAACATCACTGCGACCGTCCTTGGGAGAGTGGCCGCTAGATCCCCTCGTGGTGGACCTCCTGCCTGCCGTACACCGGCGTGGGGATCTCCTCATAGCGTGCCTTCAGCTGCAGCGCCAGATACAGCGAGTAGTGGCGTGACTGGTGCAGGTTGCCACCGTGGAACCACAGATTCTCCACCTGCGTCGGCTTCCACATGTTGCGCTGCTCGCCCTTCCACGGTCCGGGGTCTTTGGGCGTGTCTGAACCAATCCCCCAGACCTTCCCCGCCTGCCGCGCCGTTTCCTCATCAATCAGACCGGCCACCCAGTGGTTCATCGAGCCGAACCCCGTGGCGCACACGACAAGGTCTGCCGGGAGCTCGGTGCCATCTTCTAGCAGGATCGCATCCTCGTTGAACTCGGTCACCTGCCCATGGGCCATATCAATCTCTCCGTCGATTATGAGCTGACTGGCGCCGGTGTCGATGTAGTAGCCAGAGCCACGGCGGAGGTACTTCATGAACAGCCCCGATTCATCGGGACCAAAGTCGATCCAGAAGCCGGCGTCCTCGAGCGCATCGTAGAAGTCGGAGTCGATCTCCCTGATTTTGTCGTATTTGGGTTTCTCGAACTCATTCATGATGCGGTACGGGACGGATGCGAAGATCATGTCCGCCCGGTGGGTGTCGATGCCGTTCTCGACGGCCCGCTCGGAGTACAGATCGCCGAGTGCGTGCTCCAGTATTGACTCCGTCTTGATGACGCACGTCGATGAACGCTGCACCATCGTCACGTCCGCGTCGACCTCCCAGAGCCCCTCACAGATGTCGTGGGCTGAGTTGTTCGAGCCCACCACTACCACGGACTTGTCCTCGTACTTCTCGTCGGGGCCGGGGTACTCAGATGAGTGTAGTACCTCGCCGTTGAAGCGCTCCTCGCCGTCGAGGTCGGGCATGTTGGGCTTGCCGCTCATGCCCGTCGCCATCACGAGCTCCTGTGGGCGCAACACGAGCTCCTCACCGTCGCGGTTGACCTCGACCTCCCAGGTGCCCGTCTCCTCGTCGTACTGTGCACTGGTGGCCTCGGTCTTCGACCAGTAGTTCAGCTCCATCACCCGCGTGTACATCTCCAGCCAATCGCCGAGTTTGTCCTTCGGTGAGAACACCGGCCAGTTTTTGGGGAACTTCATGTACGGGAGGTGGTCGTACCAGACGGGGTCGTGCAGCGCGAGCCCCTCGTACCGGTTGCGCCAGGAATCGCCCGGCCGGTCGTTCTTCTCGACGATGATCGTGGGCACGCCGAGTTGGCGGAGCCGAGCACCGAGTGCGATGCCGCCTTGTCCCCCACCGACGATCACGGTGTGTGGTTGTTCGGTGTACCCCAGGTTCTCCAGCTCCTCCTCACGGCGCTCTGACCACGCTTTGCGGTCTGGGTCCGCAACCGGCTCTGCGCCTATCGGTCGGTCTCTGCCCTTGGGCTCCTCATGCCCCTTTAGCTCCGTCAGTGCGGTCAGGAAGGTCCACGCACCGCCATCTTTCAGCCGGACGACACCCTCACCACGACCCACCTCGGTCTCGAAGGTGAACCAGGCGGTGATGATCCCATCTTCTTCTTCCGCCGGCTCGCTAAGCTCGAAGTCCGACGGACCGGTGTGCGCGAGTGTCTCCTCGAGCATGTCCTCGACGCCGCTGGGATTCTCCACCGTCTTGATGTTCCAGGTAAACGCGACCAGGTCGCGCCAGTAGCTCGTCGCACAGAACATCTCCGCCGCAGCGGCGGCATCCTCCCGGCGCATCGCGTCCTCGAGCTCCTCCAGGTACGCCTGTGCCGTCTCGGTCGCAGGGTCGATGTCGCCATCGGACATCTGCTCTAGCGAGCTCATCGGCCCACTTCCTCCGCTTCGGTGGTCGCCACAATGGGTGTCGGTACCGATTGCAGTTCAGGTTGGTCGGTTTGGTCACCAAAGAACATCACGTTTCTGAATTTACGCCTCTTACTTAATGATTATTTATAATGATTTGTCATCCATACCGGCTCAGTTGCAAGGTTTGGATTGTGACGGTGGAGGCGTTACGCAAAACAAAGCCATCATATCTTCCCGCGAGCCCAGTTGGAACGGGCAGGATACGATTCGGGGAACAACCACCACGACAGGAAGCGTGGTGAATGAGATCGCGAACCGTGTCCCGCTCACCGAATCGGGAAACCTCGACATATTCGATTCACGACCGACTGAGTATCTTCCAACCGTCCGCGAGAATCATCGAGGTGCGCTGAAACCCGCGTTTATTCCGCTAGATGAACGGCTCTGGAAAATTGAGAACTACGAGGAGTTCCTCGCCAAGCGACAGCAACTCATCGCGGAGGGCATCAGCGACTATCTGGACGGACTCGTGGAGGACTCAGTTCTTCGTCCTACCACGGACCAGTCCATGATTTAGTGGGCACTCGTGGTTACAACCCTATTGATTGATCGCTCTTGGTTCAGCCCCGTTCGGCATCCGGAACGTAGCGTCCACGCTCATTTATCAATTCGTCAGTCTTAGGGACTTCAGATCGCTGTTATCGGTGTACACGGCTAGAATAGTCGATGTGACCGAATGCCCCGATGATAGTGCACTAGTCCAGATTACCGGCGTCGTATTCGATACTCTATAGACACTCTAAGTGTTGCACGCCAATTCTGACAGGGATTGGAGAGTATTCTGAGGGCGTGCTGAATAGAGGGCGCGAACCGCACAAAAGGCGCTAATCTGGCTCTGTTGAAATCCTTCGAAAGCGATACATTCTGACCTGTTTTGCTCAGTGTAGTCCTTGGCCTTAGATCTGTATGATATTGGATCTGATGTTTTCAACGGTCTCATCGTCCAGTTCGAGGTCGGGGTGTGAGCTATTCGCGTGTTCCTTAGCTTGAGCCATAACCTCCTCTTCAGTCTCAGCTTCAATCGTCGCGCTACATCCGTCTATGGGGCACTCGAGTCTGTTCATAGTCCAATCGTGGGGTATGTGTTACCGCATAATTGCTATTAGGCCAATAATGGAATATACGCAGATGCTACCGGGTGGACTCCACAACCCAGATCCATCCCGCTCCTCATCAAGAATTGTTCACCACCTCGTGCTGAACGTATGCTCTGTGTCTCGTAGACTCCTACTGACAGGACCCCGATAGCTCGGTGAGTCCGCGCTGCGTAGAGGGCAGGAACGTTGTACGGCCTAAGACAAGCATATCGCCACCCACCGAACGGTCAGAGAACCAAGCAAAGTCGGCGGGGGTTTTTCATGGCTTTGCTGACTGAACCCGGATAGAACGCCTGAAACGGCACGAACAGATTGACACGACAGGAGAGAAATCAGCTATCGTGTCCGACGTGGGAGATCCCGAAGCGCTCGGTGACGAGTGTGCGCGAACGATTCTCGTTTAGGCGAAGAAGGAATTCGCTCGGCGGCAGAGCTCAGCGACTGCGCCGGGGTTCGGAGCCGACGGTCAACCGGCGACTCGAACGACTCCGCGAGTACGACCTATCACGAAAGAGATCCAGTCAGTCACCGGTGAGAAGAAATGCAAGGTTATTCGGACAGAACTCGACGGCGTCGAACTCGATCTCAGCGAGCACGTCTAGCGCTGACGGACGAATTCGCCGAGTTCGTCCTCGATGAGCGTTGCGACACGCTCGCTGTACGTCCAGAGAGCCGCGTTGAGTCGCTCTTCGGTCTCGTCGTCGAGATCGTCGAGCCCCCGAAGAACCGAATCGCTGGTGATCTGCGGGTGGTACACGCAGACCACGCCGAGTAACGCGTCCGAGCTCGAGGCCCCGACCGTGTGGATTCCGTACTGATCGGTTCCCCAGACACCATCGCCACCCTGTCGTTCCAGTTCGGAATCGAGTGCGTCGAGCAGTTGTACCTCTTCGGGGGAGAGGATCGGGTCGTCACCTTCGAACAGTTCGGCGTACGCCTCTCTCCGGGCGGTTCTCGTCCACTGGTCCAACTGGGAACGCGCCCCCAGCACGAGCTGTCGTTCGTCTGAAAACTCGTCCATGTCCCTCGTACGACGCCCAGGCGAATCAACGTTCGGACGACGCCTCCGATTGGAGCACTGTCGTTGGCGCACGATCACGGGTAGAAGGGCCGTTTTGTGAGGACTTGATGACCGCGTAGGCGGCCGACGACTGGCGCTCGTCGCGGGCGCCGCTCGGAGTCGCTGGAGGGGGAGCTCCCACCTAGTCACCGACCGGGGAAGAAAGAAGCACACGAAAGTGGGACGAACTCGACGCTCGTGGTCGACCGGCGTTCGTTCCCGCGGCAGATCATTCGAGCCGAATCTCGACGAGCGACAGCTCGTCCGTGGAGACGACTCTCTCGAGTGTCGACTCGATATCGCCCCACGTCTCCGGGCGATAGCCCTCGATCCCGAAGCTCTCGGCGAACTGTTGGAAGTCCGGGTTCGTCAGCTCAGTCCCGAACTGCTCGCCCGTGTGGGAAACCTGTTTCTCGGAGATGAGTCCATAGTCGTCGTCGGTGAAGACGATGATGGTGAACCCCAGACCGAGGCGGGTCGCGGTCTCGATCTCAGCGGCGTTCATCAGGAACCCGCCGTCGCCGGTTGCCACGACTACGTTGGTGTCGATGGCGAGGGCGGCCGCAACCCCGCCGGGAACGGCGATCCCCATGCTCGCGAGACCGTTCGAGATGATGCACGTGTTCGGTTCGTAGGTGCGGAAGTGTCTCGCGATGGCCATCTTGTGACTGCCGACGTCCGAGATCAGGACGTCTTCGTCGGCCATCGCCGCTCGCAAGTACGGGAGCGTCCGTTTCACCGTAAACGGGTCGTCCGGCTCCGGTTCGCGGGAGACGTCGGCGACGATCCGTTCGCGGAGGTCCTGATACCACGCCGAGGCCGTCTCGATGTCGAGCCGCTTGCGAAGGCCGCGAAGCGTCGCCGAGATGTCCGCCACGAGTTCGACGTCTGGGTTGTAGTGCTCGTACACCTCCGCCGGCTCGTGGTCGACGTGGATGACCCTCTTGTCCCGGTCGGGGTTCCAAGATTTCGGGTCGTGCTCGGCGATGTCGTAGCCGACCGCCAGCACGCAGTCGGCTTCGGCGATGGCGGCTACGGCCTCGCCGTCCGGTCCGGAATCGAGCGTCATCAGCGACACGTCGAGTCGATCCGAGACCGCGCCCTTGCCCATGTACGTCGCGACGGCCGGCATCCCGACGTGTTCGACCAGCTCCCGGAGGCGACGAGCGGCGGGCGTCCGGACGGCACCGTTCCCCGCGAGCACCAGCGGTGCCTCGGCGGTCTCGATCAGGTCAACTGCCTGGTTCAGCGAGGTCTGGTCCGGATCCGAGCGGTGCACGCGCGGCCGTGTCGGAAGCGGGACCGCCTCGACGAATTCCGCTGCGACGTCCTCGGGGAACTCCAGATGGGTCGCCCCCGGCTTTTCGTACTGGGCCAGTTTGAACGCCTTGCGAACCGACTCGGGAACCGTCTCGGCCTCGGCGATCTGCGTGTTCCACTTGACGACCGGCTCGAACATCTGGACGATATCGAGCGCCTGATGGCTCTCCTTGTGCAGTCGTTCACGACCACCCTGTCCCGTGATCGCCACCAGCGGCGACTTGTCGAGGTGGGCGTCGGCGACGCCGGTGATGAGGTTGGTTGCGCCGGGGCCGAGCGTCGCTAAACAGACGCCGGCCGCGCCGGTCAGCCGGCCGTGGACGTCGGCCATGAACGCCGCACCCTGTTCGTGCCGAACCGGAATGAACTCGACGTCCGACGCCCGAAGCGAGAACAGCAGGTCCTCTAGCTCCTCCCCTGGCAGGCCGAACACGCGCTCGACCCCCTCGGCTTCGAGACATCGCACCAACAGGTCGGAGGCCTTCATTCGACCACCGTCCCGTCGTCCGGTTCGTCGGCAAGCCAGACGGTCTTGCGGTTGACGAACTCCTTGATGCCGTCCTCGGAGAGTTCGCGGCCGTAGCCGGAGACGCCGACCCCGCCGAACGGGACCCGCGGGTCCGATTTCACCAGTTCGTTCACGTAGACGCAGCCGGCGTCGATCTCGCCGGCGAGCCGTTCGCCGCGCCCGCGGTCGGTCGTCCAGAGGCTCGCGCCCAGTCCGAAGTCGGTGTCGTTGGCCTTCTCTATGGCCGCCGCCTCGTCGTCGACCCGGTAGACCGCCGCCACAGGGCCGAACACCTCTTCGGTGTCGACGGGACAGCCCTCGGGAACGTCCGTGAGCACCGTCGGCGGGTAGTAGGCGCCCTCGCGGTCGAGCGGGTCGCCGCCGGTCACGAGCGTCGCTCCGGCGTCGACGCTCGCTCGCACCTGCTCGTGGACGTTCTCCAGTAGGTCTTGGCGGGCCTGTGGACCGACGTCGGTCTCCGGATCCATCGGGTCGCCGACGACGAGCGACTCCACGGCGTCGACGAATCGGTCGAGAAACGCGTCGTAGACCTCCTCGACCACGATGAACCGCTTGGCGGCGATGCAGGACTGCCCGCCGTTCTGGTTGCGTGCCCACACTCCCGTCGACGCTGCGGCGTCCACGTCGGCGTTTTCGAGCACCACGTACGGATCGCTCCCGCCGAGTTCCAAGACCGTCTTCTTCAGGTGTTGGCCGGCCGTCGACGCGATGGCCCGACCGGCGCGGTCGCTGCCGGTGAGCGTCGCGGCCATCACCCGCTCGTCTCCGAGGACGTTCGCGACGCGGTCGGAAGGAATCAGGAGCGTTTGGAACACATCGTCGGGATAGCCGGCCTCGCGGAACACTTCCTCGATAGCGAGCGCACACCCGGGGACGTTTGAGGCGTGTTTCAGCAGGCCGACGTTGCCGGCGGTGAGGTACGGCGCCGCGAAGCGGAACACCTGCCAGAACGGGAAGTTCCAGGGCATCACCGCCAGCACCGGCCCCAGCGGTTCGTAGACGGTCTTGACCGTCGTCCCGGGGGGACTCGGGTGGTGGTCGGGTTCGAGGTAGGCGCCCGCGTGCTCGGCGTAGTGCTCACACACCCAGGCGCACTTCTCGACCTCGGCCTCGGCCTGCGTGATCGGCTTCCCCGTCTCGCGGGTCATCATCTCCGCGTACTCCTGGGCGTTCGCTCGGAGCACGTCGGCGGCCGCGGCGAGCAGACGCTCTCGGTCGGCGAGCGGTCGCTGTTTCCACGTCTCGAAGGCCGCCTCCGCGTCACCGAGCATCACGTCGACCTCGGATTCCGAGTGTTCTTCGTACGATTCGAGCGGTCTGTTTGTCGCAGGGTTGGTGGAGTTCATGGGTTGTCAGTCGGTCGCAAGGGGCATAGTAATGGCCGTTGACGGGACCGCGACGTCCCTGACAGCACGAACGTGACATCGAGGGTCGAGTTGTTCGCCGCCAGTTCGTTGAGCGTCTCCCGGTGGATGATCGTCTCTTCTCGTTTTTCACCGAGAACTAGATGCGCGTGGCCGGATCCCTCCCGAAGGTACTGCCGGAGCATCGCCATCATGGGCGTAATCCCAGTTCCGGACGCGAGAAATGCGACGTCTCGCCCCGGGTCAGCAAGCGACAGCGCACCCTTAATCGGACCGATTCGGACCGTATCTCCCGGCCGTTTCCGGTGCATGTACGACGATGCTAGTCCGTCGTCGTACCGTTTGATCGTCAACGCGAGCTGGTCGCCTCCGGGAAGATTCGTCGGCGTGTGCGGCCGAACGACCTCCTCGCCACCCGATTCGAACCGGACAGTCGTGTGCTGTCCCGGTTCGTAGTCGAACTCGTGGTCGGGCACGCGCAGGCGAAACCCGTTCACTCGCGGTGTCATTTGGGACGTATCGACGACCGTGGCTTCGTGTATCATTGTGGGGTTGACACGCTGGAAAGATGCGGTCTATCGCCGGTTCGACTTCCCCGGCTGGTAGCGTGGAATCGACGTGACCGGTTCCGGGTTTTTGTGTCGTGACCGCAACTATCCGATCGAAGATGAGGACGGGCAAATTCCCCAGTGTTTTTGAGCGAAACGCGAGTACTGATAAATCGGGTGACAAGACGCACGCGTCCCGAACCCGACCGACCGGAGCGGTCTTCGTTCAGTTATTGATAGATATCACAATAGGTTCCCTGAAAGCGCTAAATTCCTCACAGGCAGCGAATCTGTTGTAACGGCCTATCTCGGAGCGCTAGTTCCTGGCATATTTGAGGAGCTCACGACTACTACGTGAATGGATATCGAGTTAGCGAATATTCAGAAATATACGCTTCTGCGGCTATGCCGGCGTTTGGATCTGTTCTCGTCTACGAGTGCCCGAGAGGACATATTTCAGAGAGACTCCTCGCCCCCGGCTACGGTTATCGAATCAGTTGTCACAGTCGCTCTGACGATAGTTCAACGCCAGTATGGAGGTCTCCGTGGACTGCCAACCGAGGTCAGTAGTGCTCTTCTTTCAGCGTACTGGCTCTTCGCACGAATCGTGTTTGACAACTGTGGCCCTTGTCTTTAGTCGTGAGCTGGAATGACGCGGAAAGACGTCTCTGTTTCGCACGCAGAAGATTCAAACAGGAGCGTAGATTCGGCCCACGTAAACGCAGAAACTGCGGATCCACAGTTAACTGTGAATATACCCTCTGTATCTCGCACGCAGATTCTACCAATTTTTAAGGATTTCAACAGAGCCAGCCAAATGTCATTC
The DNA here is from genome assembly GCF_051194135.1 of Halorubrum wangae. Lineage (NCBI taxonomy): Archaea > Methanobacteriati > Methanobacteriota > Halobacteria > Halobacteriales > Haloferacaceae > Halorubrum > Halorubrum wangae. The sequence continues at coordinate 474,789 of NZ_JBLZNH010000001.1, forward strand.
GGTGACGAACGCCCAGGTGAGAACCGAGGAGTCACAGAGTCGCGAACGGGCAGTCCGGCGCGGTTCGCTCACCACTGCTCTCGGGTACGCGACCCCGTTACCACGCCTCGCCGCTCGCGAGGTCGACGCCGCCGTCGCCCTTCTCGGAGGGACAGACGTCCGCGAGCACGCAGTCGGCACAGTCCGGATTGATCGCCGTGCAGGTGGCGCGACCGTGGTCGATCATCAGATGCGTGAACTGCTGCCAGTCGTCTTCGGGGACGACGTCGAGGAGGTCCTGCTCGATCGCCTCCGGGCGTTGCTCCTCGGTGATCCCGAGCCGTCGGGTGAGCCGCTGGACGTGGGTGTCGACGACGATGCCCTCGACGACGTCGTGGCCGTGTTGGAGGACAACGTTCGCGGTCTTCCGACCGACGCCGGCGAGGTCGGTCAGTTCGGACATCGTGTCCGGGACTTCGCCGTCGTGCTTCTCGGCGATGTCCGCGCAGGCCGACCGGATGTACTTCGCCTTGTTGTTGTAGTAGGTGATGGAGTTGATCGCTTCCGCCATCTCGTCTTGGGTCGCGTTCGCGTAGTCCTCGGGCGTCTCGTACCTCTCGAAGAGGTCGGCGCACACTGCGTTCACGCGCTCGTCGGTGCACTGCGCCGAGAGGATCACGGCGATAAGCAGCTCCAAGCGGTTCGAGTAGTTCAGCGATATCGTCGAGTTCGGGTACTCCTCGTACAGACGGTCGAGTACCTCCGCGACCTGCGCCTCCCGCGACTCCAGTGGCGTGCCCATGGGGACCACTCCGACCGGCCGACATTGAACGATCCGAAAGCGGCGGGGTTGCCACCGGTGATTCGAGACCGCCGGGCCGTCGACTCATCGACCCGCCCGTCCCCGACTCGCCCGCCGTTCCGCACCGGCAGATTCACATCGCCGCCTCGACACGTCGAGTCGTGTCCCGGTCCCGCGATAGAACGAGGCGCCGCCCCGCGTACAACCGCCGCCCGCAGGAGTTCTACTGGTTCTGGATCGCCGCGACGGCGACGTACGGCGTCGGCGACATCGTCTCGACGATCGCCTTCCTGGAGTACGTCCCGTCGATCAACGAGGCGAACCCCGTCGTCATCTTCGCGCTCGACGCCTTGGGTCTCACAGGGCTCGTCGTCGTGAAACTCCTCGTGTACCTCGTGATGCTCTGGATCAGCGTCTCCGGCGCCCGCGACGGCGACGCGTTCCTCTACTACTTCCCGCCCGTCCTGCTGACGCTCGTCGGCACTTACCTCACCGTGAGCAACGTCCGGCTGCTGTGGATCGCCTGACGGGTCGCCTCGAGGGGCCGCTCCCGTCCCGACCGACATCGGTTTGCGGTGTGCGCCCCTCTGTGCGGACATGCTCGTTGACACGCCCGGGCTCCACCACGTCACGGGGATCGTCGGTGACGCGGGGGCCGCCGCGGCGTTCTACGGTGAGACGCTCGGACTCCGGCTGCTGCGCCGAACGGTGAACTACGAGGACGTCCTCCAGTACCACCTCTACTTCGGCGACGCCACCGGCGCGCCCGGCTCGGTCTTCACCGTCTTCCCGGACCCTCACGCCGACCCCGGTCGGACCGGAAAACCCGGCTACGAGGCGGTCGCCTTCGCGGTCCCGCCCGACTCGCTCGACTACTGGCGGGAGCGGTTCGCGGACCGAGACGTGACGGTCGAGGCCGCCGGCGACCGCTTCGGAGACGACGTGCTCGCGGTCGCCGACCCCGCCGGCACTCGGGTCGAACTCGTCGAGAGCGACGCGGGCGGCGATCCGTGGGTCGGCTCGGAAGCGGAGACGCGCGGTCGACTCCCCGCAGATCCGGTGCCCGAGTCGGCCGCGATCCGCGGTCTCCACGGCGTCACCGCGCTCCCGGCGGACCCGTACGGGACCGCGACCGTCCTCGACACGCTCGGCTTCGAGTACGAAGCGGAGGCGGGCGACCGGATCCGATACCGCGCGCAGGGCGACCGTGCGACCGTCGTCGACCTGCTCGCCCGCGACGCGCCCTACCTGCGCGAGGGCCCGGGGACGCTCCACCACGCCGCGGTGCGGGTCCCCGACCGCGAGGCGCTCTTGGAGTGGCACGACCTGTTCCGCGACCGCGGCTACGACGTCTCCCGGGTGAAAGACAGGCACTTCTTCCACTCGCTGTACGTGCGCGGCCCCGGCGGGCTCCTCGTCGAACTGGCGACCGAGGCGCCGACCCCGGACGGCCCCACGGGACCGGGGCTCGCCGACCCCGACGCGGTCGGTCACGCACGGGATCTGTACCTCCCGCCGCGGTTCGAGACCGACCGCGAGCTGATCGAGCGCCAGTTGCCCGCGTTCGAGGTCGAAGGCGTCGACCCCGGAGACAGATGAACCGACCGCTTCTCGGCGTCGAGGGGCCTCACGCGGACGCGACGCTGGTCACAGGAGGCGCGCCGGCCGCCGCGGCTGAGGTCGCGGTCGTGCTCGTCCACGGGCGCGGCGGGACGCCCGAGGGGTTCGTCCGGCTCGCCGACGAGTTCTACCGACCGGGCGCGACGTTCCTCGCGCCGGGAGCGGTCCGTTCGAACTGGTTCCCCGCCAACCACGACGCACCCGTGGCGGCCAACGAGCCGGCGCTCACTTCGGCCGTCGACTGCGTCGCCGCCGCCTGCCGGGTCGCCGGCGAGGTCGGCGTCGATCCGGAGGAAACCGTCTTTGTCGGCGTTTCACAGGGCGGGAGCGTCGTGAGCGAGTTCCTCCGTCGGCACCCCCGTCGCTACGGCGGTGCGTTCGTCGTCTCCGCGGCGCTGCCGGGCGCGGACCTCGCCGGATGCGACGTCGTCGGCGCCGTAGACGACGCCGGCAAGCGGGCGAAACCGCTCGCCGGCACGCCAGTCGCGCTCGACAGCAGCGCGGGCGACCCGTACGTTCCGATTGAACGCGTGCGGACGACCGCCGACGCGTTCGAGCGCGGCGGCGCCGCGGTCGACCTGCGGATCGACGAGGGCGACGGCCACGGGCTCGCTGACGCGACGATGGCGCGGATCGCCGACCGGATCGCTTCGTTGGTCGACTCCGACGCGGAGCCGACCGCTGAGTGACGAAGGGGGTCGACGCGGACGGTTCGCGGCCCGCCAAGTGGGGCGCTGGGGGTGAGACTCGCGCCCCCACCGACGTTTTATCCGCCGCCCGCGAACGCCCGGTCATGGAGACGACGCGTCAGCGGATCGCCGAGACCCTCCGCGAAGGACCGGCGACCGCGAGCGACCTCGGCGAGTCGCTGTCGCTGCCGACGCCGGCCGTGTACGAGCATTTAGAACACGTCTCGCGGTCGGTGGCCGACGACGACGCCTCAGACGAGTTCCTCGTCGCCCCGCCCGAGTGCCACGACTGCGGATTTGATGGCTTTGACGACCCGATCAACGAGCCGTCGCGGTGTCCGGAGTGCAAAAGCGAGCGGATCGGAGAGCCGGCGTTCGTGATCCGCTGAGTCGGCGGGGTCGTTTCAGTCCAGTTACAGCTCGTCCAACAGCGTCTGCGCCGCCTCGGCCGACGAGCCCGGACCGCGGGCGGTGATCAGGTCGCCGTCGACGGTGACGCTGGTGTCGGCGTCGAGTTCGGCGTCCCACTCGGCGCCGGCCAGTCGGACCTCGTCTTCGACCCAGTACGGAAGCTTCCGGCCGTCCGGCATCAGGTCATTCTCGTCCACGATGCCCTCCTCCCACTCGTTCGGGAAGCCCGTGACGGAGCGGCCCTCGACGAGGGGCGTCCCGTCGGCCTCGCGAGTGAACGCGAATATACCGACCGCGTGGCAGACGACGAGCGCGACGCCCTCATCACCCGCGACCGCGTCGAGGAGCAACTGGCGGGCGTGTCGGTCCTGATTCACGTCCCAGACGGTGCCGTGCCCGCCGGGGAAGACGACGGCGTCGTACCCGGCGGCCTCGACCGTCGCGATCGGTGCCGGGTCGTTGAGTCCCGGGTGTGTCTCGTCGACCTCGCGGAGCTCCGCAGCCCGTTCCTCGCCGCCCGCGGCGTCCGGATCGAGCGACCGCTCGTCGACGACCGGCGGCGACCCGGAGGGCGTCGCGATCGTCACGTCGACGCCCGCCGATTCGAGCGTCGTCAGCGGTTCGATGCACTCCTCGGCCCAGTACCCTTCCTCGCTCACGACAAATAGCGCGCTACTCATGTCTACCTCCCTATTCACGACCGCGACATAAAAGGCACCCGCGCCCGGCAGCGACGCCGGGTGGCCGCGGGGTTTATCGGGCGCCTCGTCAGGACGGTGGCGCGCGTCTCCGCTCCGGCCGTCGGAGCGGCGCCTGTTCGTCCACGAGACGGCTTTGTCCAAAATCCGTCGCTCCTGTCGCTCTCCGACACGTTTAGCAAGCTTCCGGTTCACATTCTGTCTTGCCGTCGCCAAGCGCATTCGGCCGCTCGGAGAGTCGGGGCGCTTCGACGCATATTTCGCCGTTGGCGGCGACCTCCGCGTGAATGAGTCGCTATCGAACAGCCGGCCACTTTTTGCTGCTGTGCGCGGTCTGGGGAACGGCGTTCATGGCGACGGATGTCGGCTTGGCTGATCTCCCTGCGGTGCCGTTCGCGGCTGTGCGATTCGACGTCGCTGCCGCGTTGCTGTTCGCCGCCGTTTTCGTCTCCGGCGCGGACGTTCGCCCCCGGACTCGGGACGACGTTGTCTACGTGCTCGTCGGTGGTGCGCTCATTATCGGCGCTCACCATGCGTTCCTCTTCGCCGGCCAGCGGTACGTCACGGGCGGTGTCGCCGCTGTTCTGTTGGGTCTCATCCCCGTGGTGACGCCCGCGCTCACGCGGCTTGTTTCTACTGACGAGGAGTTCACCGCCGCCACCGCACTCGGCGTCGCGCTCGGGTTCGTTGGAGTCGTCATCATCGCCAACCCCGACCCCGCGAACCTCGCGGACAGCGTTCTCGGGGTCTCGCTCGTGCTTGCGTCCGCGCTCGCGTTCGCCGTGGCCGCGGTCGTCACGCACAGCCGTTCGCCGTCGATGCCGTTCCTCTCCACACAGGCGTGGATGATGGCTACCGGCGCCGTCGTCCTCCACGCCGCTGTGCTCGTGCTGCCCGGTCAGTCGTTCGCGGCCGCCACGTGGACACCGTCCGCAATCGGCGCCATCGCGTACCTCTCCGCGGTGGCCGGCGTTGGCGGCTTCCTGCTCTACTTTATCCTCCTCGACGATCTCGGCCCCATCGAGATGAGCTTCATCGAGTACGTAATTCCTGTGTTCGCGGCGCTGGCAGGCTGGCTCGTACTTGGGCAAGAAGTGACGTCCGCGACCGTCGCCGGGTTCATGTTCATCTTGGCGGGGTTCGTCGCCGCGAAGTGGCGGGCGCTGCGTGGGACATAGTGGACCGCGGTCACCAATCACCAGAGGTGGTTCTCCTGACCGCATTCGTTGGGGGTTCCAGAGACTGCCACGTACGGTGTCCCGGTTCTGTTACACTCCTCAACCGGTGATATGTTCTTGGAGGCATGCTGCATACAGCGCGCATATCTTGCACAGTATGAATATCATACTGAACGCGTGAGGGAAGGACACTGCTTCCATGTCTGTCACCTTTGACCCAGGAAAATGGTCTCGAATTCCAGAGGAACTATCCGAGAACTTCAACTATTAATTACATATTAATTTATATACTTATACTACGTGTATATTAGGTAATATGAATAGTCCATCGAGCGACGCAAGAAGTCGGCAACGTGGTAGCGACGAGTTCGGAACGACGAGACGGGCAGTGCTGGCCGCCGGCGGAGCGGTTTCACTCACCGGGTTGGCCGGCTGTGCCGCCATCGATGGACTGTTCGACCGCGCCGGCGAGCAGGTGGTCGGCACGACGGTGTCCGCACCAGCGGCGTTCTACGCCGGGCAAGGGCCGACGAGGGACCAAGACAGTGACGACGACGGTCTATCCGACGGTGACGAACCGCAGTTCTCTGTCGGTGATCATACGGAGGTTCGGGCGGTGCCGGCGACAGTCCGGGCTGGCTCCCGTGAGTTCGAACTCGAAGGCTGGTCAACGAGCGGGCGACATTCGGCTTCACCAATCCCACCGAAGGCCTTGGCGGGCAAACCACCACGGACTCTGAGTCCCGGCGAAAATACGGACGATGATGAGGTGGACGAAGCCGATCTCATCGAGTATCTGGAGAACGAGCCGACTATCGGAGAGCGGTTCACCATCTGTCTGCCCGACACGAAGCTGCCGGGTGACCGTGGCTCACTGGCAGAGGAACTCACACTGGATCGGGCGCTCGCATACTTCGCCCCCTCACGCGAGCCGAACGGTGTACGCGCACCGTTCCACGAGCAATACGGTAGCCAGGGGGTCGAGTACGACGACGACGGCTGTATTCAGATCGACGGCCCCGTGTCGCTCCACAAAGACATCGCCTGTCAGAACATTCTTTCGGCAGAAATTGACACCTACCGCACCGCAAACCGGGGCATCGTCGGCTACGGGACTGAGGGGGCCGCTGTCGTCAGTGCCGCGCCAGTGTCAAGCGACACCATTGGAAAACGCGTCTTCCTCACGACCGATGTCACCGGTGAAATCATCCTTGGCGAAGACAGGGACATGGTAATGCCGGGCGACGGCGAAACAGTCTCGCAGACGCTGGTCTGTCCAGTGGCTGTGACGCCCGAGGGCTGCCCGTCACCACTCCCCGGGCTGTTCTACGTCCGGCGGATCATCCACGACGACCAGATCATCTTCGCCGGTGGCTGGATACTTGACGAGGGCGCACTCTTCGAGGATTCGGTGACTCTCCTGTTCGACGAGGGTCCGACCGAGGTTGCGAGTGTGACGCCGGAGGACATCGAGAGCGACAACTACGGGGACCGCATCGTCGGGCAGTTCTCCCGCGACCGGAGTCAGTTGGGCTCGTTGATCGGCATCGCTCAGGGACAGGAAACCGAGATGAACAAAGCGGAACTGATCGAGTCAATGGCATCAGAAGCATTTCAGACGGATCAGGGCCGAAAGGGACTCAACGCAGTGAACGTGAAAGTCCTCGGTGAAGTGGGAGGGGGCGGTGATGGCGACGACGGCAGCGACGACCCGATCCAGTTAACCGCGACGGCACTGGACGCTCCGCTCGTCCATCTTGCCAACGCTGCAGGGACGGGCAATGATGTGAAGTTCAAAGCTGGTGCGGAGCTGTCGAAGGCGGTCAACTGAACGGGTCCAGTTCCCCGAGTGCAATCGCCGGGGTCGTATTCCAACGTCTGTCGCTTCTAGCCCGACTTGGTGCTACGACACTGCTGAACGAATCCTCTGTATGCCGTAGATCCGTCGTATCCGTCGATAGAGAGTTTGACGGGGCTCAACTGACGGGGTATCTAAAACCGAACGGATCCCTACTCGTCGCCCTGCGCGTCGACGATCACGACCTCGCCGTCCTCGACGGTGACGTTGATCAGCGTCTTCACGTTGTAGTCGGTGCCGTCGAGTTCGTTGTCGCCGGCCTTCTTGATCACGGCCACCACGTCGACGACATCGGCGCCGACCTCGTCGGTGAGCGCGTCGAGGATCGCTTTCATCGTGCCGCCCGTCGAGAGCACGTCGTCGATCACGAGCACGCGGTCGCCCTCCTCGACGTCGTTGATGTACATCTCCGACTCGGAGTAGCCCGTTTCCTGAAACAGCGGGACCTCGCCGTCGAGGCCGTACTGTCGCTTGCGAATGACGACCAGCGGGATGTCGGTCATCAGCGACAGCGCCGTGGAGATGTGAATCCCCATCGCCGCGGGGGTGACGATCTTGTCGACGTTCTCCAGCTCCGCCTTCCGGATGATCCGGATGACGATCTCCCGGAGTAGCTCCGGTTCGAGCATGGGAACGCCGTCGCTGATCGGGTGGACGAAGTACTGGTACTCGCCTTTCTCGATTATCGGCGCGTCGAGGAGCGACTGCCGCAACTGGTCCATGTCGCCGGTAATCGGGCGCATTAATAAAGCGTGGCGATCCCCGGGTTCCGTGGAGTTCGGTGTCACGGGCCGCGGCGGTCACGGGATACCGGGTCGTCGCATCACCCTCGCACGCGAGTCGTCTCCGGGGACGACGCGCTCCCTGGGTCCCTCGATGCAGCCCTCCCGAACCGACCCAGACCCGCGGGCGAAACGAAGCGTAAGGGGCGGCGACGAGGCGGTCTTCCCGGCCGGGGTTTTAACTTTCTGAGCCGAGAGACTTAGCTGATGAGCGACTCGACGGAGCCGGGCACGGGCGACGGCCTGCCGAACAGGACTCGAGCCCATCGCGGCGGGGGACGCAGTCCGCGACGCGGCCCGCCCGGGCGGGAGACGAGCGCGGCCACCTCCACCTACCGCAACGAGTTCCTCGCCATCGGGAACCGGGCCGGGAGCGAGAAGGACCGACTCGGCGCCCTCCTCACCGACTTCGGTCGGATCGCCGGAGAGGTCGGGATCCTCACCCTCCCGGTGATGCTGTACCTCCCGTTCGCGGTCGGGCAACCGCCCGCCCTCTTCGAGACGTGGCTCGCGGGGCTGACGACGGCGGTCGTCGTCGCCACGCTGATCAGAAACGGCCGGATCGCGTCGCTTCCCTTCACCGACGCGCCGGGGTGGGCGCGCCTGTTCCCGACGCTGATCCTTCTCCGACTGCTCTACTTCAACGGGGCCCTCCTCGCGGCGGTCTACAGCGGCGGCGCCGTCGTCGTCGCAACGGGCGTCGCGGTCGCCGGGGTGGCGTGGTCGGTCCTCGTCAGCGGCGCGGCGACGCTGCTGTTCCCGGCCGCGGTCGACCGGTGGATGGCCGGTCGAACGTGACGCCCTCTCGGCTACTCGAACTCCGGCTCGCGCTTCTCCAGAAACGCGCGCATCCCCTCGCGCTGGTCGTGCGTGCCGAACAGGCCGGCCCACGCGCGGCGTTCCAAGGCGAGCCCGGTCGCCGCCGAGCCATCGCCGGCCGCGTTGAGCGCCTCTTTCGCGGCGCGGGTCGCGAACGCCGGCTTCGCGGCCAGCTCTCGCGCCAGCTCGTCGATCCGGTCGTCGAACGCGTCGTCCGCGACTACCTCTCCGACGAAGCCGACCTCGGCCGCCTCCGTGCCGTCAATCCGCTCGCCTAGGAACACGAGCCGCTTCGCCGTCTCGTCGCCGACGAGTCGCGAGAGCCGCTGGGTGCCACCCCATCCCGGAATGATGCCGAGATCGATCTCCGTCTGGCCGAGCACGGCGCTCTCGGCGGCGACCCGGAGGTCACACGCAAGCGCCAGCTCGCAGCCGCCGCCGAAGGCGTAGCCGTCGATCGCCGCGACGGTCGGCGCCGGGAACGATTCGATCGCGTCGGCGACGCGGTGGCCGAGCTCGGCGTACGCCTGCGCCTCCGGCGTCGACAGCTCGACCATGTAGGAGATGTCAGCGCCCGCGACGAAGGCGTCGTCGCCTGCGCCGGCCAGGACCAGCGCGCGGGCGCCCGCCGCCTCTGCCTCGTCGAGCGCGGCCTCGATCGCTTCGAGCGTGTCGACGGTGAGCGCGTTCAGCTGTTCCGGGCGGTCGACGGTGAGGGTCGCCACGTCGCTCTCGGCGTCAACGTTGAGCGTGATAGTGTCCCAAGTCATACCGGCCCGTCGCGGGGCGGGGTGAAAACCGTTCGGCAGGCGGGCGATCGGCGGCGGGTCCTATATCTCCTCCCGACTGTCGATCTCGGTGTAGATGAACCACGCGACGGTGTAGACGCCGATGAACATCAGGTAGCCGACCACGAGCCCGACGAGCTGGCGGGAGCCGAGGCCGTCTGGCAACGTCCGCGAGAGGAGCGCCAGCGCCACGCCGAACACGACGAGCGAGAACAGGCCCGAGAGGGCGTAGACGCCCAGATCGGAGGTGAGACGATCGCGCACGCCCCCACCAACGGCGTCGCCTTATAAACGCCCATCGGTCGCGGCGAGGCGGCGACGGGTTGCGCGGATTGCAACCCCTATATGCCCCCGGCCACACGTGTGGGTATGAACGGGAACCGGTTCGGTCGGCTCTTCCAGCTGACGACCTACGGCGAGAGCCACGGCGACGCGATGGGTGTGACTGTCTCGGGCGTGCCCGCCGGGGTCGAACTCGACGAGGAGGCGATCCAGGCGCAACTCGACCGGCGCAAGCCGGGCCAGTCGATGATCACCACCTCTCGGGGCGAGCCCGATGAGGTCGTCGTCAACTCCGGCGTCCAGGACGGCTACACCACCGGGACGCCCATCGGGATGGTGATCCAGAACAAGGACGCGCGCTCCGGCAAGTACGAGCCGTACGTCACGGCGCCGCGCCCCTCGCACGGTGACTACACCTACTCCGCGAAGTTCGGCACGCGCAACTGGGGCGGCGGCGGGCGCTCCTCGGCGCGCGAGACCGTGAACTGGGTTGCGGCCGGTGCGGTCGCAGAGCAGGTGCTCGACGCCTCCGAGTACGACGTCGAGATCAAAGCACACGTCAACCGGATCGGGGACGTCGAGGCCGACCCGGTGAGCTTCGAACAGCTGCTCGCGAACAGCGAGGAGAACGACGTGCGGTGCGCCGACCTCGAGGCCGCGGCCGAGATGCAGGAGCTGATCGAGGAGTACCAGGAGCAGGGCGACTCCATCGGCGGCTCCATCTACTTCGAGTGCCGCGGCGTCCCCCGCGGCCTTGGCGCGCCGCGGTTCGACAGCTTCCCCGCCCGACTCGGGCAGGCGATGTTCTCGATTCCGGCCACGACCGGCGTCGAGTACGGCCTCGGGAAGGCGGCGACAGGCGTCTCCGGCAGCGACCGCAACGAGGACTGGACGTTCGACGACGGGGAGTCGTTCGACCACGTCGAGAGCGACGAAGGCGACCCGGTCCCGGTCGGAAACGACCACGGCGGGCTCCAAGGCGGGATCACGACGGGCGAGCCCATCTACGGCGAGGCGACGTGGCACGCGCCCACTTCCATCCCGAAGAAGCAGCGTTCCGCCGACTGGGAGACGGGCGAAGAGAAGGACGTGCAGGTCGTCGGCCGGCACGACCCGGTGCTCCCCCCGCGGGCCGTCCCCGTCGTCGAGGCGATGCTGTACTGCACCGTCCTCGACTTCATGCTGCTCGGCGGCCGGATCAACCCCGACCGCGTTGACAACGACCCGGGTCAGTACGACACCGACTACCACCCGAGCAGCCCGGACAACGAGTAGCGATCTAGCTCTCTCCGGTCCGCCGCGTCACTCCTCGGGCGACCACTCGCAGGCGTTCCCCGCGGTGAGGCCCTCCTCGTCGATGTACGTCGAGAGACACGCGTAGTTACAGAAGTACGCGGGTGAGCCGCAGTCGTCCTCGCAGTCGCGCACGCAGATCGGATCGTGATCGAAGATTCGAGAGCCGCAGTAGGCGCACGTCTCGTCGGTGTCGGGCATCGACACGGTCGTGGACATACGTGAACGGAGCGGCCCGAGACTCGAAAAGGTGTCGCGCCCGTTGACGCTCACTGTACGACGATTCCGCGGAGGTCAGACCCGTACGCCGCGATGGCGACCGCGAGCGTCGTGACCGCGCCGACCGGTAGCACGGTGAGCAGCCCCGACGTGGTCCCGACTCCGAACCGCGCCGCCAGCCCCACCGAGACCCAGAGGCTCGCCGACGCCGCCAGCACGAGCAGCCCGCCGGTGACGCGGCGGTCCTCGCGACCGAACGCCGCGCCCGAGACGGCGCTGGCCGCCGCGAGGACGTGGAACCCGACCGCCAGCGGCCACGCGCGGATCGACGGCGGGAGCGCCGCGAACGGCCGCGACTGATCGAGGAAGTACCCCCACACCGGATACCCGCCGACTCCGAACCCGGAGTCAGACGCGGTTGGATTGACGAACCCCCAGAGGCTCACGATCGTGAGATCGCCCGCGGGGATGACCGCCATCGGCACCGCGAGCAGCGCGAGGACGAGGATCCATCCGTTCCGGGCGACGGGGCCGCGATCGCTCCCCGCCGGTCCGTCGGCTCGCTCGTCGACGGTCGCTCCCGAGGGCCGCTCTGGCATACCACCGTGTCGGAGCCGCGCCGGTAAGAACCGTCCGGGACCGACGTCGCGGCCCTCGCTGCGGGACGGTCGGGGTGAATTGACGCACAACGCTCTTTTGCTCGGGGGTCGCTTGCTCCGGTATGCGAGTCACCGTCGTCGGAAGCGGCTACGTCGGAACCACTCTCGCGGCCTGCCTCGCGGACGCGGGCCACGACGTCACCGCGGTCGACATCGATCCTGATGTGGTCGCCGCGCTGAACGACGGCCGCGCGGCGATCCACGAACCGGGCCTCGACGACCTCTTGGCCGAGCACGCGGGCGAGCGACTGCACGCGACGACCGAGTACGACGGCGTTTCCGACGCCGACGTGACGTTCCTCGCGATCGGCACCCCGTCGCGAGCCGACGGGAGCATCGACCTCGGCCCCCTCACGGCGGCCGCCGAGATGACCGGCGAGGCGATCGCAGGCGGGAGTGAGGGCTCCGCCGCGGAGGGCAATCCTGAGGACCGCCACCTCGTCGTCGTCAAGAGCACGATCACGCCCCCCGGCGTCGGCGCGATTCGCGAGGCGCTCCGAGCCGGCGCCGGCGATGCGGCCGACCGCGTCGAACTCGCGACCAATCCGGAGTTCCTGCGCGAGGGGTCTGCCGTCGACGACTTCCAGCACCCGGACAAACTCGTCTTCGGAACCGACTCCGACTGGGCCGCGGAGCGGTTGGACTCCCTCTACGAGCCGTTACTCGCCGCGACCGGGAGCGAGGTGCCGGTCATCCGGACCGACCCCGAGACCGCCGTGATGATCAAGTACGCGAACAACGCCTTTCTCGCGTCGAAGATATCGCTGGCGAACGATCTGGGCAACGTCTGCAAGCGGTTCGGGATCGACGCCTACGAGGTGATGGACGCGGTCGGCCTCGACGACCGGATCGGGTCGCAGTTCCTCCGGTCGGGGGTCGGCTGGGGCGGGTCGTGTTTCCCCAAGGACGTCGACGCCATCCGCGCAGCGGCCCGCGAGGCCGGCTACGAACCGCCCATGCTCGACGCCGCGGTCGCGGTGAACGACGGTCAGCCGGACCGCATGCTCGACCTTCTCGACGCCCACGTCGACGTCGCGGGCGAGCGGGTCGCGGTCCTCGGACTCGCGTTCAAACCCGGTACCGACGACGTCAGGAACTCGCGAGCGATCCCGATCATCGAAGCGCTGCAGGCGCGCGGCGCCGACGTCGTCGGCTACGATCCGGTCGCGACCGACACCATGCGCGAGCACTTCCCGGACCTCGAGTACGCGGACTCTGCGGCCGCCGCACTCGACGGGGCGAGCGCCGCGCTCGTCGTCACCGACTGGGACGAGTTCGCGGCGCTTGACGACGCGTTCGACGCCATGGCCGACCCGGTCGTGATCGACGGTCGCCGGATAATCGAGCGGCGCGACGGGCTGACCTACGAGGGCCTGACCTGGTAGCGCTCCCGACCGGTCACGCCGCCCGCTCGGAGCGACGCCCGCGAGGAACCGCGCGGAACCCACCGAGATTTATATAGAACGAGTGATATCTCGGACCATGGCGGCCCTCCACGCCCTCCGTCCGGCAGTCGGTGGTATCGTTCGCAACCCGATCCTCCTGCTCGTCACCGCGCTGTACGGGCTCGCGCAGGCCCCGAACTTTCTCGTCCCTTCGACGCGGCCGGGTCTGGCGGCGGTCGCTTCGCTCGTCACGTTCGGCGTGCTCATCCTCGCGCTCCCCTTCTTCCAGGGCGGGCTGCTCGCGATGGCGAGCGAGGCTATCGAGGGACGGACCGGTCTCGGCACGCTCGTCGCCGAGGGGAGGGAGAACTACCTCTCGCTCTTGCTCGCGTACCTCGTGCTGCTCGCGATCAACTTCGCCTTCGGCTTCGTCGGGTTCATGGGCGCGCTGATCGCCGTCGTCGGCGGGACGGCGACCACGGCGGTCGCGGAGACGCCGGGGTTCGGCGTCGACCCGACGGTGCTCGCGGTCCTCGCTCTCGTCGTCGCCGGCCTGCTCCTGGCGTATTTCCTCGTCGCCTTCGCGATCCAGTTCTACGCTCACGCGATCGTCCTCGACGACGCGGAGCTCGTCGACGGCTTCCGGCGGAGCGTCGGCTTGGTTCGCTCGAACCTCGTGAGCGTCGTCGGCTACACGCTGGTCCTGCTCGTCGGCGGCGTCATCCTCGGGACGCTGGCCGCGGTCGCGTCCGTGATCCTCGGCCCCCAGTCCGCGGGGACGGCCGCGACGCCGCTCGGCGGTCTGGTGTCGGTCGAGCCGACGCTCCCCGTCCTCGTCGTCGTCGGCGTCGGGTACCTCCTCCTGACGAGCGCGTTCGGCGCGTTCTACGCGACTTACTCGGTGGCGTTTTATCGGGGGATCAGCGGAAACGACGCGTCCCACTGAGTCCGACCGGTCGCGGGGGCCGCCACCAATAATCCGTTCGCTTCCGTCGGATCGGTATGAACACGCAGGACGGCGGTCACTACGACGCGGCGGTCGACGCGCTCGCGGCCCGCGAGTACGAGACGGCCGGGAATCGGTACACGCGCGGCGGACGCCGGGTGCTCGCCGACCCGCGCGAGGGCCTCGACCCCTTCGCGCCCGACGAGACGGGGTGAGTCGGACAGGGGCTTCAACAATTGCTCGCGGCGGCCGTCGCCTACCGGGTCGCCGGCGTCGACGGCCGGGCCACCCGGCGGGCGGTCGAGGGAATCGCCGCGACGCGCGACTTCCAGCGCGTGCTCGACGCGCCCGGACAGGGCGCGTGTCTCGCGGAGTTCGTCGCTGACTTCCGAGTCGCCGGTGGCCTCGACGGGGCGGACTCGGCGTACGACGACGCCGCGGCGCTGGCGGCGCTCGTCGCCGGCGGCGTCTTTCGGGTGTACTTCCGGCGACAGCTCAAGGCTAACGTCGCCCGCGTCGGCGGAGAAGGGGTGAGCGCGCCGTGAGCCTCGAGACCCGCGTCCGCGTCTCTCACCGCACGCAGGTCGGTATCGTCAGAGTTCTCCAGGTCCTGTTAGTCGCCATTCTCGGAGGCGGGCTGTACGCCGGCAACGTCGTGATCGCGTTCCAAGCCGCGGTCGGCCTCTTCATCACGCAGCTACCGGCGATCTTGGAGCGTCGATACCAGATCGTCATGGACGTGTGGCTCGTCATCTGGATCACGATGGCGGTGTTCCTGCACGCGCTCGGCACGGTGCCGCTCCCCGGACTCGACTTCGAGACGCTGTACGGCGCGACGTGGTGGTGGGACCATCTGACCCACGCGCTGTCGTCGTCCATCGTCGTCGCGGCGGGCTACGCGGCGACGCGAGCCGTACAGGAGCACACGGACCACATCCATCTCGGCCCGAAGTTCATGTTCGCGTATCTGCTCATATTCGTGCTGGCCTTCGGCGTCATCTGGGAACTCCTCGAATTCTACATCGCCGTGGGCGCGGACCTGTTCGGCATCCCGAAGGTGCTCACACAGTACGGGCTCGACGACACCGTGCTGGATCTCACGTACAACAGCATCGGCGGCGTCCTCGTCGCCGTCTTCGGGACGACGTACCTAACCGGCATCGCCGATCAGCTGGGCGATCGCCTCAACTCGAGATCGGCGAACCGCTGACGCCTCCGGGCACGACGTGTCCCAGGTCCGGCTTCGACGCCTCAGCGCTGTCGTTCGCGTTGGCACGTCCGCCGTACGGGACCGATCGGGGGGCCGGACGACACGAGATGGTTATTACTTCTGAAACGAACTCACCGGTATGTTCGTCGGGCACAGCCTCGTGGCGTTCGCCCTCGGAGCGCTGGCCGCGACGCGTCTCGGGGCCGACCGAGACAGAGCGCTTCAGCTCGGCGTCTACGCCGGGGCGTTCGCGCTCGTGCCCGACCTCGATATCGTGTACGCTCCGGTCGGGTTAGCCCTTCAGTCCGTCCAGACGATCGACCCGGACGCGTTCTGGAACACGGCGAACGTCATCCACCGAGGCCCGACTCACTCGCTCCTCTTCGGAGGTGTGCTCGCGACCGGCGTCGCGTTCTTAGCGACGGATCGACGGCTCGGACACGTCGTCGGCGCGGGCGTCATCGCGGGGCTGATTGCCGTCGCGGGCATGGCCGGCGGCAGCGCGGTCGCCGGGATAACCACGGTGTACGCCGTCGGCGGCGCGGCGGTCGCGACGGCGGCCCGGATGCGCGGCGTCCCCGCATCCGCGGTGTTCGCCGTCGCGTCCATCGGGCTGCTCTCACACCCGTTCGGGGACTTAGTTACCGGTAGCCCGCCGCTGTTTTTCTATCCGTTCGGCGCGATGCCGGTGAGCCAACGGATCACCTTACATCCAGATCCGACGCTACACCTGCTCGGGGCGTTCCTGATCGAGATCGGAACCGTCTGGCTGGGGATATGGACGTTCACTCGCTTACACGACGTTTCCGTCCGTCGGTTCGTTCACCCACGCGCAGGGCTCGGGATGGGGTACGCAGGGGCCGTCTTCGTCATTCCACCGCCGACGCTCCACAACGCCGCCGTATTCGTGTTCAGTATCCTCGCGCTGAGCGGGATCTGGGTCGCAGTCTCCTCGCGCTCGCTCACGAGACCGGTCGACACGCTGGGGGTCGTCGTCACCGGAACGGCGACCGTGACCGTCGCGGCGGTCGGGTACGGTGTCGCGTACGTGCTCTTTTGAACAGACGACCGTCGGGTGTCGTCCGCTCGGGAGTGAGCCACGGCTACCCGTGTGATGCGCGCGTGCACAGTCGCGCACTCAACGTAGCCGACGTGACCGAAGCAACGGTCGGGCGACTTCCTCGCGCACCGCGCTCGATTCAAAAAGCAGCGCTTCGCGGGGCTCGTCGAGCAGGCGGTGGCGGACGGTCATCTCGCTGCGCCTCGCGGGACGACCGAGTACGGCGACGAGACGCACCGATGTCCGAACTGCGGGTCGAACGACGCTAACTGGGCCGGCACCGACGTGCTCTGTATGCGGTGTTCGACGCCGATCGACCGAGTCTGACTCGCACCGACGTCGGCCGCGCTACTCCACGAGGAGGCTCTCTCCGTCGAAGGTCGCGTCGGCGTCGACGTCCATCAGGTCGAGGATCGTCGGGGTCACGTCGAAGAGGTTCGAGCCCGCGACGTCGACGTCGGGGTCCGTGGTGTACAAAAGCGAGTTCTCGAACTTGTGCATCCCGTTGCGCGGCCCTTCGGTGAAGACGGCCTTCTTGTCGCCGAAGCCGGCCTTCAGGTCGAAGCCGTCCGCCGGGATGACGACGAGGTCGGGGGCGATCTCGTCGTGCGCGCCGTCGAAGGCGTCCTCGCCGTTCACGATCCGCTTGCACACCTGTCGGCCGTCGGGACCGGTGAGCTCTTCGAGGTCGCTCTTAAGCTCCGCACGGACCGCCTCGTACTCCGACTCCGGGACGACTCCCTCGGGCTCGCGACCCTCCAGGTTGAGGTAGAAGCGCCCGGGGATGAGCGAGTACGCTCGCGTCTCGTCGTCGATGTCCGTCAGCGAGTCGTGCTCGTCGTCCGCGTAGGAGAGCCACCCCTCGTCGGCGAGGAACTTGTTGCAGTTGACCTCCCACTCCAGTCGGGTGAAGCCGTGGTCGGAGGCGACGATCAGCGTCGTGTCGTCGTCGAGCGACTCTCTGATCTCGCCGATGTACTCGTCGAGCGTGCGGTAGAATTCGAGGAAGTCTTCCTTGTACTCCCCGTCGGTCGCGTAGTCGCCGAACAGGAAGTGATTGACGCGGTCGGTGCTCATGAACACGCCGAAGAAGAGGTCCCAGTCGTCCTCGGCGAGGTAGTGAGTGAACACGTCGTGGCGGGCGTCGAGGGTGGCGTGAGCGTTCTCGACGAACTCGCTCTTGTCGTCGTCGTGGCCGAGCTTCGCGTTCACGTCGATGCGGTAGTCGCGGTCGCGGAGCACCTGCTCAACTTCGTCGTCGCTCGCGGCGGCGTCGAGGCCGGGTGAGAGGAAGCCGGAGACCTGCCGCTGGATCCGTGTCGACGGCGGGAACGTGACGGGGACGTTGAGCACGGTCGCGTCGCGCCCCGCGTCGGTGACGCGGTCCCACAGTCGCGTCGCCTTCACGTGTTGCCCCATCGGCACGTACGTCTCGTAGGAGTCGACCTCGCGGTCCTGAAAGCCGTACACGCCCGTTTCACCGGGGTTCACGCCCGTCGTGAGGCTCGGCCAGCACGCGCTCGACTCGGGCGGCACGATGCTCTCCAAGCGCCCGGCCGAGCCCGTCTCGGCGATGGCCGTGAGGTTCTCGAAGACGTCAGGGTGATCTTGCACGAGGTCGTACGGTACGCCGTCAATGCCGAGGAAGACGACACGTTCGTCGTCGTCGCTGCGCAGCCGGTCGAACAGTCCCATAACCGGAGAGTCTTGTTCCGCCGACATATCCCTTGTGCTCCCCTCAGTGAGACGCGTTACCACGAAGTGGCCGTGTGAGATCGATTCAGAAAGCCTATTTCCCTCGAAGGTGACCGTCCGGGCGTATGAGCGATGACTTCCCGGCGAGCGTCGACGTCGATTACACCGACGGCGAGGGCGAGGATCCGACGGACTATCCGTCGCTGCAACACAAGCTCGAGAAAGCGATCGAAGTCACCAAGACGGGGCTCGAACAGTACGAGAACCCGGCGGTGATGTGGACGGGCGGGAAGGACTCCACGCTGACGCTGTACTTCATCAACCAGGTGGCCGAACAGTACGGCTACGAGAAGCCGACGGCGGTCTTCATCGACCACTTCCAGCACTTCGATTCGATCACCGACTTCGTCGAGCGGTGGGCTGACGAGTGGGATATCGATCTGGTGTACGCCCGCAACGACGACGTGGGCGCGTACGTCGAGGAGCACGGGTTAGAGCCGGGCGACGACATCCCGGTCGACGCGCTGAACGAGCAGAATCAGCACCACATCCGAAATATCCTGGAGTACGAGGAGGAGACGTTCCCGTTCCTCTTGGACACGTACGTGGGCAACCACCTGCTGAAGACGGTCGCGCTGAACAACGCCCTCGAGGAGTACGACATCGACGGCGTCATCTCGGGAGTTC
The DNA here is from genome assembly GCF_051194135.1 of Halorubrum wangae. NCBI lineage: Archaea > Methanobacteriati > Methanobacteriota > Halobacteria > Halobacteriales > Haloferacaceae > Halorubrum > Halorubrum wangae. Next base: position 493,849 of record NZ_JBLZNH010000001.1, read on the forward strand.
GGTGGGACGAGCAGGAAGCGCGGGCGGACGAGACGTTCTTCTCGCCGCGCCACGACCCGGACCTCTTCCCGCCGCACGACCGTATTCAACCCATCCTGCAGTTCGCCGAGGCCGACGTGTGGGACGCTTTCTGGAACTACGTCGTCCCGGACACGGTCGAGGCGTTTCCCGACGAGGGGTACGTCCCGCAGGCCGACGACGACCTGCCTGAGGGCGTCGAGCAAGACGATATCCCCATCTCGCCGAAGTACTTCGCCGGCTTCCGCTCGCTCGGCAGCGAGGTCTCGACCGACAAGACGACCGAGGAGCCCGCGTGGTTACAGGACCTCGAAGGAACGACCGAACGAGCCGGCCGCGCCCAGGACAAGGAGGACCTGATGGAACGGCTGCGCGATCTCGGCTACATGTAACGCTCGGGAGCGTTCGCTCTCAGTTTCGGTCCGCGATCTTCGGCATCTCGTGGACGTATCGGTCGTCCTCGAGGCAGTCGAGGATGAACGCGGCGACATTCGATCTGGCGGCGGTGTCGCGCATGCCCAGGGCGAGGTCCGTCCCGTGTCGGAACCCGTCCATCGGGTCGTCCTCGGTCAGACGGGGGGCGCGGACGACCGTCCAGCGAGCGTCGCTGGCGCGTACCATCTCGACGTGGTCGCGGGCGTCCTCGAGGGCCGCCCGCGCCAGCAGTTTCAACAGCGCCTCCATCACCTTCCCGCCGAGACTGACCGATTCCCCCTCCTCGCGGACGCCCGCCCCGACCAGCGTAACGAACCGCTCGACGCCGTGTTCGTCCATCGCCGCGAGCACGTGTCGGCCGGCCTCAGTCAGGAGGTCGTCCGGCCCGTCGGCGGTCTGTCCGAGGACGCTGACGACGGCGTCGACGGGGCGTCCGTCTGCCGCGACGGCGCGTTCGACGTCGTCGCCGTCGTACGCGTCACCAGTCACGACGCTGACTCGCTCGTCCTCCCGGACCGCAGACGGGAGGTCGGCCGGGTCCCGAACGAAGGCGACCACGTCGTGTCCGCGTTCGAGCGCCCGTTCGATGAGCGGGCCGCCGGTTCGTCCGGTCGCGCCGAAGACGACAATTCGCATACACCACGTAGGGTCGCCGAGAACATATACGTGCAACCTCGACGTTCCGAGAGGTCGGGCCACAGAGGGAGTACGAACCGGTGCTACGAGACCGGAAGCAGGATGTTCGACGCTCGATAACCGAACCACGGCCCGTCGGACGTGCCCGAGGGAAGGCGGGGTCGCTGGGTTCCAGCGTTCGTGTACACCGCCACGGCGATCGAGTGCGAGATCTGGGTTCGGTCCCCGCGGGAGCATCCGGGAGCGGACCCGTCACGCGTCGAAACGGATCGCGACACCGGAGCCCGCCGACGGGTTCGGCTATTCGGCCTCGTCGAGGTACGGCTCGCACACCAGCCGAACGCCCTCCTCGAAGTCGATTTCGGGCTCCCAACCGGTGGCCTCGTGGAAGTTCGAGTAGTCGGCCATCGTGTCGTGGACGTAGCCGTCGAAGGGGCACTCGATGTACTCCGGCTCGACGTCGGTGCCGAGCGCGTCGTTGATCATGGCGACCATTTCGTTGAAAGAGTACGCCTCTTGCGTGCCGACGTTGTAGACGCCCGTCAGCTTGTGGTCGGCGGCGAGCTCGCAGGCGCGGGCGACGTCCGAGACGTGGGTGAAGTCGCGGGTCTGGCTGCCGTCGCCGAACAGCTCCGGCGCCTCGCCGTTTGCGATGGCGTCCGCGAACTGCGCAACCGTGTTCGCGTACTCGCCCTTGTGCTCCTCGTTGCCGGCGAACCCTTGGTACACCGAGAAGAATCGGAGGCCGGCCATCGCCATGTCGTGGTGGTTGGCGTAGTACTCGGCGTAGCGCTCGCGGGCGAGCTTGGAGGCCTCGTAGGCGGTGTGCGCCTCCACGTCCATATCGACCGGCGAGGGCTCGGTTCGGCTGCCGTAGATGGAGGAGGTGGAGGCGTAGACGACCGTCCCACACCCTTCTCGGCGGGCGCGCTCCACCACGTTGACGAATCCCTCGACGTTGACGCGGCAGCCGCGTTGCGGGTTCTCTTCGTGCATGTTCCGCGAGGAAAGCGCGGCGAGGTGGAAGACGACGTCGACGTCGGCGGGGAAGTCGTCGTCGAGAACCGAGGCTTCGACGAACTCGACGTCGTCGTCGAGGTTCTCGGGTGTTCCGAGGTAGGTGTCGTCGACGGCGATCACGTCGTTGTCGGCCGCGAGGCGGTTCGCGAGGTTTGAGCCGATGAACCCCGCGCCGCCCGTGACGAGGACGCGTTTGTTCTGCATGGAGATGCGTCGTCAGGGCAGGAGGATTATGGCTTCGGTTTGGTCGCAGTCTCTCATTGCTCGATCCGACTCTGTACACCATTATCTGTCTCCAATTCGTCGACCGACCATGGACGACCACTGGATTCCGGACGACGAATGGCGGACGATCGTCGCCAACGTTCCGATTGTCTCCGTCGACTTGGTGATCAGGCGTGACGGCGGCGTGCTGCTCGGTCGACGCACGAACGAGCCCGCGAAGGGGTACTGGTTCGTACCTGGGGGGCGCGTCCTGAAAGGGGAAACACGCCGCGAAGCCGTCCATCGGATCGCCGAAGAAGAGTTGGATATCGCGGTCGAGATTGTCGAATCGCTCGGCGCGTTTGAGCACCGGTACGAGAGTTCCGACGTCGCGGGCGTCGATTCGAAACATTACCTGGCGAACGGGTACGTGGTCGACGTGGTTAGTGGGGAATTGAATCCGGATGACCAACACGACGAGTTTCGGGTGTTCCGGTCACCACCGGAGCCGTATCACGAGTACGTCCGTGCGTACGTCGAAGCCGCATCGACATTGGAAGAGTGGTGTTGATCGTCCCGCTCAATCTTTGCTGTGAACTGAGCCGTACGGTTAGCTGTCGATGGTCGCTTCGTCCGCTTTCTCTTCGTTCTCTTCTGAGTCCGCGTCGGCCGCCAGCTCGTCGAGTCGTTCTTCGGCGCGATCTCTGTCTTCGGGGTAACCGACGTCGATGCGCCACCCGTCGAGCCGGATGGCGTCGATGGTGCGTCCGGACTGAATGAGTAGATCGATCGCGTCAGGGAGCTCGTACTCGCCGCGGTCAGACGGTTGGACGAGATGGCACGCGTGGAAGATGGCGGGCGTAAACGTGTAGAAGCCGGTCATCACGAGGTTGCTCGGCGGGTCGTCAGGTTTCTCGATTACCTCGGTGACCTCGCCGTACTCGTTGGTGTCGAGGACGCCGTATCGGGAGGCCTCCTCGTAGGGGACCTCTTCAACAAGAAAGGCGGCGTCGGCGCGTTCCTCCTTTTGGCGACTCGCAACGTCGCCGAGGTTGCCGCGGAAGACGTTATCGCCGAGCATCAACATGAAGTCGCCGTCGACGTGGGGTTCGGCTTGGAGGATGGCGTGTGCGAGCCCCAGCTGTTCGCGTTGGTGTGTGTAGGTGATCGGGACGTCGCGATACTCGTCGCCGTAGCGGTCGATGATCTGTTCGGCTTTGTAGCCGACGACGACGATCAGCTCGGTCGCGCCCGAGTCGATCAGGTTGTCGAAGACGTCCTCGATGAGCGGCGTCCCGTTGACCTCGACGAGTACCTTGGGCTTGTCGTCGGTGAGTGGGCGGAGGCGAGTGCCCTTGCCCGCCGCGAGTACCACTGCTTGCATGGTTAGGGGGTCTCGGTGAGATTGGAAATAGTTTGTGAGTGAGCGAGCACGCCCTGAGTCTCCGGTCTGAGACGAGTACCTCTGAGACGGGTCCCTGATAGCCCTCGCAGGACCGTGTTCTCGTGGGTCTCTCGACGGGGTGTCTGGCAAACAGCAATCTTATCAGTCGAGCACGGGAACCCTCACGCACTCAAATGCCGGACGCCAGCGACGACATCACTTGGAGTGAGAAGCTGACGGCGTTACGTCGGGTTGCGGGATATCGGCCGAAGCTCACTCTCGTGATCATCCTGTTGGGCGGTGCCACCGCGCTTCTTGAGGGAATCGGGCTCAGTTTCATTTGGCCCATCCTCGAAGTCGCGCAGGCCGATGGGCCGATCACGGAGGGCGGGGGATTACTCGCCGTCTTCCTCGAACTGTTTCGGTTCATCGGTATCCCGTTCCGGCTGGAGTATCTAATCCTCGGCGTCGGGATGGCGATGACCGTCCGATTCACGTCGTCATTCCTCGTGACGTGGATGCGTGCGATTCTCCAGAAGGGGTACGAGGAAATGCTCCGGACGGAGGCGTTCGACTCAGCACTCGACGCGCGGGTCAGCTACTTTGACGAGGAGGGTTCCGACGACATCCTGAACGCGATCATCACCGAAACGCGGTACTCCAGTCGGGTGATCCGATTCGCAGTGCAGTCCATCGAAACGATATTCCTCGCTCTCGTCTACCTCTCCGTGATGTTTTACATCGCGCCGCTGATGGCGTTCGGCGCGCTGATGTTGCTCGGCGGGATCACCTACCTTTTGCGCGAGGTTATCGAGCCAGCCTACACCGTAGGATCGCGCGTCGCGACGTCGAACGAGCGCGTCCAGGAGACAGTTCAGGCCGGGACACAAGGGATCCGCGACGTGAAGCTGTTTGGACTTTCTGCGGAGATATTCGAGGTCTTTGACGAGTGGATCGGAAATTACCGCGAGTCGTCCATCGATCTGGATCGCAACAAGGCGGCGATTCAGAACTTCTACGACCTCGCGGCGGCGCTCACACTTTTTGGATTAATCTACATTGGATTCACCTACAGTGGCCTCGTGCTCGGTGCGCTCGGCATCTTCTTCCTCGCGATGTTTCGACTCGCACCGCTGGTCAGTCGACTGAACAGCAACGTCTACAACATGGAAGGAAATCTGTCGCACCTCGTTCGCACACAGACGTTTGTCGAGGAACTCAACGGGCGGCGAGAGACGAGCGGCGATGTCGATCCCGGTCGCGTCTCCACGATCAAGTTCGATGACGTCCGGTTTTCGTACACAGACGACGAGCAGGTGCTCGACGGAATTTCCTTTTCGGTCGACCGAGGCGAGTTCATCGCGTTCGTCGGACAGTCGGGCGCCGGTAAGTCGACGATCGTTTCGCTCCTCGCGAGATTCTACGATCCCGACAAGGGGAGAATTATGGCCGACGGAACACCGATCGGCGAATTCGACCTTCGTGTGTGGCGCGATCGGATCGCTGTCGTGCGTCAGCAGCCGTTCATCTTCAACGACACACTGGAAGGGAACGTCACGGTCGGGAACCGCGACGCGTCCCGTAAGGAGGTCGAGCGGGTCTGCGAGATCGCGAAGGTAGACGAGTTCGTCGACGAGTTGCCGAACGGATACGATTCCGAGTTGGGCGACGATGGCGTTCGGCTGTCCGGTGGGCAGCGTCAGCGTGTCGCACTTGCGCGGGCGCTATTGACCGACGCCGATTTCCTCGTGTTAGACGAGGCAACGAGCGACCTCGACTCGAACCTGGAGAAAGAGGTACAGGAGTCGATCGAGTCTATGGACCGAGAATACGGGATGATTGCGATCGCGCATCGATTGTCGACGGTGCAGAACGCGGATCGGATTTATACTGTTGATGATGGTACAATCGTAGAGGAAGGCACCCATATAGAGTTGCTAAATAGTGGGAAAAAATATGCAAAACTATACAATATCCAATCATAGTATGCGAGGATACAGCAAGGTTTCCAAGACAAGTGCTTCGAATTCAGTGGAAGATATCGCGGATGGTAGTAGCGTCATATGTAGAACCGCTCGCAGAGAGTTTTATCTCACTTCGATTCACCGGTCGATGCACACCGAGATCTCTCATGAAAAGCCGCAAGCTCGGGAACAAATTGGAGAAATCCCGTCAAGTGGACAGGTTTGAGGACGCTTTCCAGTCACTGATTACGTCGGTTTAACTCACAACACGCTTCACCTCAAGGATTTTACGTCCTAAGGCCATGGGCCCCGAAACGAGGTCCAGAACCGATAGGCCGAGAAGCCCATACGGTTTGATCCCTAATTCATCATGGAGAATGTCATCGTGGTCGTGTAAACACCGAACACTGTACTTCGCGGCTGCATGGGAGTTTTCGTTGAGGTACGCTCCCCACGCACGCGTGAAGTGTGTCTCGCGTCGCTTTCGACGGATGTCTTCTCGCAACTCAGGGTGTCTTAAGGAAAGCTTGTGGAGGAGGTAGAGCAGTTCTCGGTAGTTCAATCCTCGATTAGCCGAGACGTTCTGGTCATGCACCCGCTTTTCAATCAGGAGTTCTGGGATGTGCTCGAAATCGTGGCTCTCCGCAAGGCGGAACCAAAAGTCGTAGTCGGCGGCGAGCTGGAACGTCCCGTCAAATCCACCTAATCGGTTCCATAAATCTCGGGAAAGAGTTACACCGCTCAGTGTTCGGACGAAATTGTGCTCCTCTATCAACTGTTTGAGTAGTGAGGTTCCACTCGAATTAGAATCCGGACAACGCCATGTGTCGATGGACGATCCATCGTTGGAGACCACTCGATAGTCTGAATACGCCATCACGGCCGACTCCCGGTCGTGTGTCTCGGCGTGGGTTGCGAGTTTATTTGGCAGCCAGCGGTCGTCCTGATCGAGAAATGCGATGTACTTTCCGCGTGCTCGTGAAACGGCACGGTTCGTGTTACGACCGATTCCAACGTTTTCCTCGTTCTTTAGGAAGATCTCGGGAGAGACTGGGTGATTCTCGACGACTGCACAGGTATCGTCACTGCTTGCATCGTCGGAGACTACGAGTTCATAGTCCTCGAACGTTTGTCCTTGAATGCTCTCTAATGCGTCTCCAACGAAGTCAACCCCATTATAAGTAGGAAGAATTATAGAGAAAGTCGGTTCGTTGCCCATTACGAATTTATATTTATTCCATCAGCCTATACTTATCGGCTGTCACGCTCGCGGCCCTTTAGTCCCGATTTTACGTAGAACTTGTCAATCTCAGGATGACTCCCAACATAAAGCGGGGTTGGGTCCAACATTCTTTAAAATATTGGACAAAACGGTAGATTGTCCCGTACGAAACATAGATGCCTATATCCGACTATCTGAAACTTGTATTAAATGGACGTACATCTAAATTGCGTGAGTTGACAAGCGCACACTTTCTGAGTGCAACCTCGGAGTATTCGAAGACGGTCCCAGCTTGATCATCGAACGTACGGTCGCAATCCTTGCACAGATATCGCTGAAACACTCGATAGTTACCGTACCGAATTACAGATGCACCACGGCAGCATGGACAAAAGATGCCGTCGCCCCAGCGAATCTATGCCAGCAGAGTCGTGGCTCAACCCTCCGAGACGAACGTCTTGATAGGCATCATCGTTCGTCCGGTAACACGGCCGCCCATCCTTATCCGCTGTGACTTCCAACTGCTGCTGAGGATCGACTAACAAGTCTCTACCTATGAATCCAGTGATTTAACTCACTCGCTGACCACTCACCATTATGACTCGAGTCGCCCTCGTCGTCCTCGATACGCTTCGGAAGGATGCTTTCGACAGACATTTTGATTGGCTTCCGGGGATTCGGTATCCGAATACGTGGTCCCCGTCCCATGGCACGGTTCAAGTTCACGGATCCTTATTTACGGGCAGATACGCGAGCGAACACGGGGTCACATCGAAGACCCCAATCTTAGATGTCTCTAAACCAACGCTAGCAGAACGTCTTTCCGATATGGATATTTCGACGCGGGGCCATTCTTCAAATCCCTACGTGTCTCCTGCATTTGGGTTCAACCGAGGCTTCTCTTCATTCGACGGTAACCACCGTGTGCGTCGTATGTTTGAGTCAGTGTATGACTGGAGTGAATTACTAGATACGGACCTCCCTCAACATAGAAAATACCTCCAGGGACTTCTCGGTTGTCTTCGAAGTGACGACCCCGTCGAATCAGTTCGACAGGGATTGCTCTTGAAAGCAGAAGGAAGCGGTTGGTGGGAACCTACTGATAAGGGCGGGAAGAGGACTGTTGAGTGGGCTAAATCGCAAACGTACAAAGAAGATGAATTCGTATTCATCAATCTGATGGAGGCTCATTCTCCGTATCTTCAGATTCCCCCTGAGTTTACGGAGGGCATCCCGAATGAAGCCGTTCCCCGCAACCCTAATATTGAACAGGTCTTTGAATCCCCCAACAGCGATCCGGTTCGAGCCGCATATGAGGCGAGTGTAGAGTACTTATCCGACATTTACAGGAAGTTGTTCTTTGAGCTAATTAAGGACATGGATTATGTGATTACCATCGCGGATCACGGAGAAATGCTAGGAGAAGACGGGCTATGGGGACACGATCATGGTATAAATCCTCCTCTTGTTGACGTGCCGTTGGTCGTTTCGGATGGTTCACAGGAGAAGGAATCAGACGACAGGCTCGTGAGCAGTCTGGACGTTTACCAGACGATACTTGATATTTTTGGCAGTTCCGATGAGGATGTAGAAGCGTTCTCGCTGTTCTCTTCTGAAAACCGAGAGGTCTGTCTCACTGAGTGTCTCGGACTCCCTACAGGACTTCTGGAGAGGTTCAGCGGGAAGTATCCCTTGGAGAGTTACGATGCCACGTTCAGGGGAATCGCAATACCTACAGACTACGGATACAAAACGCGAAGTGGATGGAGGCAACTAAACGGGGAGAAGGGGCTCCAAGAGCAACTTGATTCTCAAGTCGAGTCCTTGTCAAGACAAAACATAGGAGAGGAGACTAAACGAGCAACAAAAACAGCATCTGAGAGACTTAGGATACGCATAGACCCAGATCAGATTCCAGGCTTTCGCTGTTATTGGATTCAACAAAATAAAAGAAGAGTTTAGGCACATTCGGCTCTTCCACATTCTGACCGATGCTATCCTCTCGGCTTCCGCGGATTCTACAGAGCAATAGTTATATGTGGGTTTCTAGCTGTGTTCATTACCACAAAGCTCATAATCCATCAAATCTGGCATCTCTCTAAGTAGTTCTAAGATTGTTATATTAAATACATATTAGGATTATTTTAACTCAAATACATTAATCTGAATAGTGAGTATCAGCTTAAATATTGTGATCAGTATTATAATATCCGTCCATGTAAAATTACGTTCTATGCCGTTCGAGTTCGAATCGACAGATATCAACGGACCAGTTGTGATCAAGCCGAGGGTGTTTGATGACGAACGTGGGTACTTATTAGAAAGCTATGCAGAGGGTCCATTTCGAGAAAGAGGGCTTCCAACAGACTTCGTGCTTGAATTCTATTCAGAATCCTTCAAAGACGTTCTACGTGGACTTCACCAGCAGGCAAGTCCCTATGAACAAGCAAAAATCATACGCTGTTTTAGCGGAAAAATATACGACGTTGTAGTCGATGTCCGACCAGGTTCTGAGACGTATGGACAGTATATCTCAAAGGAAATATCAGGAGAAAACAAACATGCGCTCTATGTCCCAGAAGGATTCCTCCACGGATTCGCCACGCTGAGTGACTCTGCACTGGTTCATTATAAGGTGACTAATCAGTTCGCACCGGATCATGAACGTGGAGTGAGATGGGATGACCCGACAATCGGTATCAATTGGCCAGTCAATAATCCAATTATTTCAGACAAGGATCAGCAGTTACCGACATTACAGCAGAGTATTTATGCTAACCAGTGAATAAGCAGACATATATAATGAGTGATTATCGAATCCACTACGCAAAAGCAACCTACGGTGACGAAGAACGGCAAGCAGTTAACGATGTGCTCGATCATCCAGAACGACTCGTTGGGGGTCCATATACGGACGAAATGCAAGAGCGAGTGTCGGACCTATTCGGAAAAAAACATGGCGTGATGGTTAACTCCGGATCCTCTGCAAATATGCTCGCTGTCGAGGCACTAAATCTTCCTCGCGGATCAGAAGTAATCACTCCTCTGGTAACGTTTTCAACGACCGTTGCGCCGCTTGTTCAGAAGGGGTTAATTCCAGTCTTTGTGGATATCGGTATCGGTGACTATCAATTAAAGATTGATCAAGTTGAAGACGAAATTACTGACAAGACGGAGGCACTAATGGTACCTTCTCTCTTGGGAAACATACCAGACTATCCCAAGTTACGTGAAATTGCCGATAAGTACGATCTCTATATTATTGAAGACTCAGCTGACACTCTCGGAGCAAAGATCAACGATCGTCCAACTGGCGAATTTACTGACATATCGACAACAAGCTTCTATGGGTCTCATGTTGTTACCTCCTTCGGTGCAGGGGGAATGGTCTCGGTCAATAATGATGCATGGAACCAACGAATGAAGAAACTCCGTGGGTGGGGGCGATCATCTGCCGCTGATGAGACAAACGATATCGATAAACGGCTTGAAGCTAACCTCGGGGGAACGGCCTACGATTCAAAGTTTATCTTTGACGAGCTCGGATACAACTTCTTGGCAACGGAGGCGAGTGCTGCGTTCGGTGTTGAACAGGTCAAAAAACTTGAGAAATTCACAGACATTCGTCGTGAAAACTTTAATGCGCTGTACGAGTACTTTGAGAAGTATGAAGACTGGTTTGTACTACCCGATCAGCTTGAGAATGTAGACACCTGCTGGCTTGCGTTCCCACTTACGATTCGTAGTGACGCCCCATTTGATCGGAAATCAATTGTTAAATTCCTTGAACAGAATAGGATCCAGACTCGCTCTCTTTGGTCAGGGAACCTATTGAAGCACCCTGGGTTCGAAAATATCGATGCAAAGCTACCACTTGACTCCTATCCGAATGCCAACCGCGTTATGCAAGATTCCTTCGTAATCGGTGCCCACCAATCACTAGATGAAGCTGACATAGAGTACGTCACAGACACCTTCTCTGAATTCTTCACACAAGTACAATGAAGATCTTAGTCACAGGAGGATCGGGATTCGTGGGCTGGTCTATCCTAAATAGGCTTGCAACAGATTATGATGTGTGGTATACGTACTTTCAGAATGATGTCACACACCCAATAGCTACAGGTATAAATCTGGATATCCGGAATAAAAAGGCGGTCTTCGAGTGTATTAATAATATTTGTCCAGATGTTATCATCCATTCAGCAGCTATGACTGATGTCGACGCCTGCGAGACAAATCCAAAACAAGCTCATACCATTAATGTCAATGGAACAAAAAACATTTTAGATGTTGCAACCGACTGTGACGCATCAGTTGTATTTCTGTCAACGGCCTTTGTTTTCGACGGCAAAAAATCGGAGTATCGACCAAATGACAACCGGAACCCAATCAATAAATATGGTCAGACAAAATATGAAGCAGAGAAAGCTGTTGAAGATTCTGACCTCAGAACGACAATATTACGAATTGATCAACCCTATGGGAGAGTTCAACCATGGCAATCTGAAACAATGATCCAGTGGACTCTTGCTCAACTGTCGGATAATACGCATGTCGAGGTGTTTGACGACTGGCACAACAATCCGACATATATATTTGATATTTCAAAAGTAATAAAATTAGTAGTTGAGAGAACGTCTACTGGCACATTCCATGTTGTGGGTCCCAATTATATCAGTAGATTCTCTTGGGCAAAATTAATCGCAGATGCATTTGGGTACGACAGTTCTCGTATTGTTCCCTCCCATTCAAAGTCTGTTAACTTACCCGCAAAGAGACCAAATGTCGATCTCGACAATACAACTGTAACAACTGATCTCAAATTATCAATGACTGAAATTAACATGGGACTTAAAGAGATGGTAGACTCCTAATCTTGTTTTACTACACTAATTGTAGCGAATACATTCATAAGTCAATACTCCATTATATCATATTATAACCACAACATTAATCCAACACAAGTGAAAATTTAAACTAATGAAAGGTGTACTACTTTCTGGTGGTACTGGGTCACGCCTTCGACCTATAACCCACACTGGACCAAAACAATTAGTCCCAGTCGCAAACAAACCAGTTCTCGAATACGCAATCGAGGATCTCAAAGAGGCTGGAATAACCGAGATCGGCGTCATTCTCGGCAACAAGGGTCGAGACGAAATTCAAGATCTACTCGGCGACGGTTCCAAGTACGGTGCCGAGATCACATATATCGTCCAAGGAAACCCGCTTGGACTTGCCCACGCAGCTGGATGCGCTCGCGACTTCGTCGGCGATGACGACTTCGTGATGTACCTTGGGGACAACATCCTCAAGTCAGGCGTCACTGACCTCGTCAAAAGTTTCCAGGCGGGTGACTACGGTGCGGGCATCGCTTTACAAGAAGTAGATGATCCACAAGCTTTCGGGATCGTTAATGTCGACGGGGAAGGCAAAATCACGGAACTCATCGAAAAACCAGACGACCCGCCCACGAACCTCGCACTGATCGGTATGTACATTTTCTCGCCGGCAATATTTGATGCGATAGATAACCTCAAACCGTCGTGGCGTGGAGAACTCGAAATCACCGACGCGATCCAATCGCTTCTCGAAGATGGCCACGCAATCGATTCCCATGTCGTTACGGGCTGGTGGAAGGACACCGGCAAGCCCGAAGACATCCTTGAAGCGAACCGCCTCGTACTTGAAGAGATGGCTCTAACCACTGCAGGTGTCATCGAAGATGGTGCAGAGGTCAATGGTCGTATTGAACTGGACCAATCTTCGACGATCAAAAGCGGGGCAGTCGTCCGTGGTCCTGTGTCTATCGCAGAAAATACGACCATTAAAAGTGGAACGTACGTCGGGCCTTACAGCTCAATTGGCGCCAATTCAACACTTAAAAACATCCATATCGAGAATAGCGTTGTAATCGGTGACTCGCAGATCACTGCAGACGGTCGGATTGTCGACAGTCTCCTTGGACGCAACGCTAACGTCGAGAGTGCAGCTGAACTCCTCCCCGAAGGTCGCCGACTCGTCGTCGGTGAGAACTCCCAACTCAAACTGTAATCATGCGTATCACCACCCACACCTGTCCTGACTGTGGCACCATCGTCGCCGCGAACGAACTCGAAGATAATCGCGTGATGAAATGTCCGGGACTCGGTTGTCAGGAAGTGCTCCGATTTGAAGATCTCCCTGCAGACGCACGCGAGCACTTCCTTGAGCACCGAGACCGCTACCAGATCTAGCGAAACATGTCTTTGACAGTGTTGACATACTCTCGTATCGTCGGTAATGTACACCCAAGCGTCGATTACACACCTTCAATATTGAAGTAGCCATGTGTGGCTCATGGTGTATATCGGTCGAAATCGTCTATCGATCCTTCGGTCAGTAGATCTTCGCTGCGACCAACCCGATCGGCGATTACCACTCCAAACGTATTGGGGTAATACATGACAAACACGCGACATTAACACACCCAGTGGCGTCTCGCTCAATGAGATCCAGCAGTGTGTCGGCATCCTGGCCAGCCAGTGTCGTCGTTACCCACAGATCTGTGATCAACGGAACGGCTTAATCCGAGTGGAGCTGGTCACGAACTCATGCCGGAAAGCGACTCAGAGTATCACTACTTCGATGAATGCCTCAGACGAAGGAGAATCGCGCCACGAGTGCGTCTGGTAGTACATCGGTGACTGCCTGCTCATCCGATAGTTTCGACTTAACGTAGACCTGTCGGGGGTTCGTCGCTGCGGACTCAATGTAGGGCTCCCGATTTGTTCCGTCGAAGACATAGTCCGTCGAAACATGAACGAATGGAACACCGGTTGCGGCACAATGAGCCGCCAGCTTCCCGGGTACGTCCCCGTTGAGCAGCTGGGCCTGTTCGAGATCCCGTTCACAGTCATCCATATCCGTCATCGCAGCACAGTTAATGACCACATCCGGATCGTAAGTTGTGAGTACATCTTCGAACAAGGTATGGTCTCTGAGATCGAACTGCGTGAGTGGAATCTCAAATGCTGGTTGCGTTGAGTGGTAGGATCCACAGATGGTCAACTCGCGTTGGAGGCCTACATGAACAACATTACTATCGAGGAGTCCATTAGCACCGACGACGAGCACTCGCATACTGTGGTGTTCCGACAGGTATGTAAACATGTACCGTGAATTAACTCCATATGCAAATTCTCGTCACCGGTGGTGCTGGCTTCATCGGATCGAACTTCGTTCATTATCTTCTCAACCAACACGAAGACGACGAAGTGATCACTTTAGACGCCCTCACATATGCGGGCTCAAAAGACAATCTCGATGGTGTTCTCAACGATCCTCGTCATGAGTTCGTCGAAGGTGATATCCGCGATCGGGAACTCGTCAGTGACCTCGCCGATGATGTCGATACAATAGTTAACTTTGCCGCGGAGTCACACGTCGACCGCTCAATCGACGGTGGTAAACCCTTCGTGAGTACGAACGTCCAGGGCACTCAGACCCTCCTTGATGCCGCTACTGAGGGAGACATCGACCGGTTCCTCCAAATCTCAACTGACGAGGTCTACGGGCAGATCTTGGATGGAAAATTTTCTGAAGAAGATCTACTCAATCCGCGAAATCCTTATGCTGCGACGAAGGCAGGTGCGGATCTGTTAGCTCAAAGCTTTCAGACGACCCACAACCTTCCAGTTGTCATCACACGGACCTGTAACAACTTCGGCCCACGCCAGCACCCCGAAAAGCTTATTCCGAAATTTATCCAGAACGCTGCCGACGGCATGACACTACCTGTCTATGGTGATGGGTCGAATGTCCGAGAGTGGATCTACGTCAAAGACAACTGCCGTGCACTCGATGTAGTGCTTCGAGAGGGGACTGTCGGAGAGATATATAATATTGGTAGTAATACTGAAAAGACAAATCTAGAAGTTACCGAAGCGATTCTCAATGCTGTCGGTGCATCTGAAGATCTCATCGAGTTCGTTGAGGACCGCGCTGGTCACGATCAGAGATACGCCCTTGAAACTAAGAAGGTCGAAGCCCTTGGATGGGAACCACAGTATACGTTCGAAGATGGACTCCGTCGAACTATCGACTACTATCTCAACTAAGCGATGACCAGCGAGCAAACAATCCCAAACGAGGATTGGGTAACGACAGTCCGAACTTCTCACTAGTCTCAGTTGAGCTCATTGTCGAGTACGATTTTGGTAACCTCTTCGGAAAAGATTAACGAAGTGCGTTCAAAATATACATATGCGAATTAGTAAACTGTAGAGCTTAATTTTTCTAAGACGGATCGGTTAAGGCTACTGTTCTGTGATCATAAAGTTCTCATCGGTGAACAAGTTTAAGATATTTACATATGCCCAAGGCAACCCTTTTTATAAAAGTTGGTTCAAAGTTAGCATATGTTGCGGTGTAGTCTGTGAGTTTATAATAGTTTTCCCATATGTCACACTCAGAGTCACTTCCGTCTCTCCAAGGGGATGTGGATGCATAGTGCAATATCTTAATCTTGGTATAGTCAATATCTATGTTTCCGTCCTTTACTAAATCAGTATTTGGTGGGAAATTCCATATCGGAGATATAATTTTCACATTGTTATCCCGATGTAACACGGCATTAAGTGCTGTTTGCTCATTACTGTATGGATTATATTTTTCGATGAATTCAATTGACCTTGATGCAATATTCTCATTTCTCCATTTTTTAATATTAATATACATAACGCCTGCATTAAAATATCTTTTTTCCAAGGAGACGTTTAGACCTGCGACAGAATTCCAATAATCAGGAGCTGCGGCCACAACATAGTCTGAAATATCTTCATTCATGATTGGTAAAATATCTTCCTTCACTATGGTATCTGAGTCTAAATATAATACACGTGTTACATCCTCCGGTAGGAGATCTCCCAGGAGTAGTTTAATATTAACTCCCTTTGGAATTCTTGAGATATTTGAATCTGGAAGGCAGTCAAATTTATTTCCAGGTACATGTATGAATGTTATGTCAAATTTACCATGGATATTATTTAGATACTCAATGTTTTGAAAAAAATCCTTGTTATATTCTTCCTCAGATATAATATGTATGTGGAATTTATTCTTGTTGTTGTTATCCAACAGCGATGCAATTGATGCGAAGCACTCATACCAAGCATCACCACCGACAATATAAGCAATATGTAATACCATATATTTTGGTTTATATCTCACCCAGTCGTCCGCAGGTTATAAACATGACTTTTCAGCAATTCATTCATTCCAATATAATATTATTGGATGAGCCAGGTTCCTCCTTGGCACTCCGGGTATATTGTGAGTGTTCACCTACCATACAACAAATAGTTTAAATGGGTAAACTAGTATCTAGCAATAATGCCAACCAAATCCATCTTGGTTACCGGAAGTAGTGGAACTATTGGAACCGCACTTTGTCACCGGCTACTTGAGAAGGGTTACGATGTCCGAGGGACAGATCTTAAACAAAATCGATGGTCAACTGAGATTAACAAACGTACCATCATCGCAGATGCTACCGATAAATCGACTGTTGAACAACTACCTAATACATTCGATTTAGTAATTCACCTCGCTGCGAATGCTCGTGTCCATAAGCTGGTCCAAAATCCCGATCTCGCGAAAGAAAATTTTGATACCACATTTACTATCTTAGAATACGCCCGGGAGATCGGAGCCGACTTCATATTCTCTAGCAGCCGGGAAGTGTACGGAAACAACGGCAAGATCATCTACGACGAGACGGACACATACGTCGACGAGTGCGAGAGCCCGTACACCGCGAGCAAGATCGGCGGCGAGGCGTTGGTCAAGTCCTACGACGTCTGCTACGACATCGACACCAGCATCGTCCGCTTCTCGAACGTCTATGGGAAGTACGACGCGTCGAATCGAGTGATTCCGCTGTTTATCGCGCAGGCGTCCCAGGGAGAGGATCTGACCGTCTACGGAGACGACAAAGTCCTCGACTTCACGTACATCGACGACTGCGTCGACGGTGTCGTACGAGTTGTTGAACAGTTCAACAAGGCTGCCGGCAGTACGTTCAACATCGCGTCGGGAGAGGGGACCTCTCTGGTTGAGGTCGCACAGACGATTGTCGACAAGACCGACGCCGACGTCTCGATCAACGTCGAGGAGAATCGAACTGGCGAGGTTAGCCGATACGTTGCAGACATCTCGAAAGCGAGTAAGATCTTCGGCTACGAACCGTCCTACGACATCGATCAGGGGATCGAGGCGACGGTAGACTGGTACCTCGCCCGTCAAGACCTCTTCGACACGATCACTTCCTGACAACCTACAAAACAGAGTTGTACAGCTCCATGAGGTTGTCCGTTACGGCCTCGATCGAGTGACTCTGTTCGATGTGCTCGCGACCATGCCTTCCCATTTCCGACCATCGATCGGGTTCCGCGAGCAGCGTCTCAAGCGCGCGAGTAAGCGCCTCGCTGTCTCGTTCCGGGACGAGTAACCCCGTTTCACCGTCATCAACGATCTCCGGAATTCCGGCGTGGTGCGTTGCAACGACTGGCAGTCCCATCGACTGCGCTTCGAGTAATACGGTGGGCGTCCCCTCTTTGTCCCCGTTCTCGGCCGTGACGCTGGGTAACAAGAATAAGTGCGCTTCTGCCATCTCATCTGCGACCACCGACTGCGGCTGCCATCCCCGGAGATCGACCACGTCTTCAAGACTGTGTTCCTCTATTTTTGTCTCGATCAGGTCACGTCGTTCGCCGTCGCCGATGATGGTATACCGGAGGTCGTGATTCTCTGCGATGGCTGCGACCGCTTCAAGCGCGTACATGATCCCCTTCTTTTCGACAAATCGTGCTACCGTAAGTAACCGAATGGGTCCACCGTCTAACGATCGCCTATGGTACGGGAAACGGTCCGTGTCGATACTCAGTGGGAGTATTTCTGTATTCTCTTTCGGGCAGCCCGCCTCGATAATCGCTGATCGCATGTCTTCACTTAATACAGTGACCGCGTCAGCGCGCTTGAACAGTTCGTCGTAAACGTGAGGATCCACCTGAAGCGATTGACTGGCATCCCGACCGTAGAATGACACGATATATGGCACGTCATGGCATTTCATAAAGCTTAGATATCGATTACCGACCGTTCCGAAGTGAGCGTGATAGACATCCGTTATTTCGCTCTCTGAAAGAGTTCTTAGATTGGATATCCGGCGAGGCGCTGATGTGCCAGCAGCGAATTCTCTGAGAATAACCCGTTTCGGAATTTGGCTATTCCGTAATAATGGGGGAAGGGAATCAGACAGAAGCTGGAGACCCTCCCGATATGACTGGGGGGCATTAGAATAAGTCACCCGTCTATCGAGATCGTACTCCTCAACCACGTCATGCATGGTATCTGAGTCTGACTTGGATTCCGCAAAAACAGACACATTTTGATCCTGGTTTAGTAATCCGACTACTTGGTTTTGAATGAACGTCTGAGTGGTACTTGGAAATTTTTCGACCAAGAAGTTAATGTCCATTGTTAACAGGATGTTCCCATACCGATTTATGTATTTCCCATTCGTTACAACGATGAATCTATATGCCGATACGTATCGAAATTTGCCCAAAATTGACTCCGAAGAGACCACTCAATTCGAATATTAGGTAACCACGTTCATAGAATCCCAGAGTAAGCGCTTATATGATCGTCTGCAATCCGCTCAGGCCGGAATCGTCTAGAGTGGAGCCTTCCCTTTGATGATAGTTTCCTCCGTAGGTCTCCTTCTTCGGTGATCCTTCTCAATTTAGCCGCCAGATTGGAGGAGTCCCCTGGAGGGAATAGCAGCCCGTTTGCACCATCCTCAATGATCTCTGCGATACCTCCGACATCGCTCCCGATTACCGGAGTGCCGAGCATCATTGATTCGACCGTGATTCGCCCAAATGGTTCCTCCCACAGAGAGGGAAAGATGGTCGCAGTTGCACCGGCCATAGTACGATAAACATTGGATGTTGGCACTCTGCCACGAAATTCAATCGAGTTTGGAGCGTGAGTCTCTGCTACCTGATCCAATCGCTCATAATCAGGACCGTCACCGAATACGATCAGCCGACAATTGGGGTATCGATCGGCCAGCCTGCCCACCGCTTTGATCGCTGTTTCAATCCCCTTTGATCTCGTGAGCGAACTTGCAGTAACGAAAGTCGGGAAAGGAAGCGAAACAGATTCGATATCGGTATCCATGGAAACGGGATTGTAGACCACTGTGGTGTGGGGGGGCAGTTCCATACTATTCGACATTCGGTCACGCAAATGGTTCGCAATGAAAACAGAACAATCAATCGATGAAAGAACCTGACGCTGATGCCTCCGTTTCGCCAAGAGATAGGCTTTCGTTCCGGTTCTACTGTGACCGTCTAGATCATTCCGCGTAACACAGTCGTCTAGTCGATCCTCGCATCCTGTACAACGCTCGCCCGCTACGCTATACGTACTGATGGGGCAAACTGGCCAGTAGTCCCGAACGGTGGCAATTGTTTTCGCCGACGTCTCGATGCCGCTTAATGCGAGAGCACTTCTACGATGATGTGCATGTATCAGGTCAGCAGATTTACTTTGAGCCTCTATCTCTCGAGCGAGCAATTTCTTAATAATTAGATCAGCAGCTAGCGCCGGAAGACGCTCTACGCGTTCCGGAATGTTAACTGGTACAACGTGAGCATCACCGAAATCAAGATTTGATTCACTGGATGAATTCACGCCGATAACTGTTACTTCGCTAATATCACTGCGGTGGCTCAGTTCACTAATAGTGGTTTGTGCGCTGAGTTCTGCACCTCCCACGTTGGCCAAATTGTCTGTTACTGCAAGCAGTTTCATTAGATGATTCTACCGCTCGTAATGGACTGATCGATTCCTATAATGCCACTCAGTTTGAGTTGATGGTCGCCCCGGAAATTTTGAAATTCTCTCAGGCTGCATTATGGTATAATTCAGTTAAGCGTTCAACATGATTACTCCATGTTGGGATTCTGTTTTTGTCCACCTCTAATGAACGAACAGAGTTGACAGCCTCGCATACTCTATCGGTGTCTGGTGAGTCAACGCCCAAAACGGCCTCATACGCTTCCCAATCCACGAGTGCTCCCTGACGTAATATGACGCAAGGCGTTCCTGCTGCCAGCGCTTCTCCGACGGTTAGGCCGAACGACTCGAACGACGATAATGTTATGAACACTTCCGCGCCACAATATAGGCCGGGGAGATCCTGATCTGGGACGTGCCCGAGGAAACGAACGCGATCCTCGACACTCGTCTGCTCGGCAACGTTCTCAAGGTGTTTCCTATACGGACCACTTCCAGCGATCAAAAGGTCGTGATCCGGGAATTCGGTCATCGTTCGGATCGCATACTGAACTCCTTTATACCTCTCTAACCGTCCGACACAGAGTAAATATGGCCGGTTATGTTTGTGTGGTTCCGCGGTTGAGAATCGATCCACATCGATCCCGTTCGGAATCACCTCGGCCTCTATTCCGAAATCTGATTGCAGTTGAGTGCTTTCCCACTCACTAACCGCGACAACAGCATTTGTTCGATCGAAAATCCACTGACCAATCGGGTGATATCCCCTCAGAAGTAAGTTTCGGATCCTGTTTTCGCTTCCACCGTGATAGTGAGGAGTGACAATCAGTGTGGCATCTCTCGCAGCGATTGCCGCGAACGGTAGAAGCAGCGCATGATAGTTATGGGCGTGAACGATATCTGGCTCGATTTTCCGGATCACGTCGGCTACTTGTGGAGCAAAGTGATATGCACCATCCGGTGAGAGAGACCGGTAACGACGAACTGCAACGCCATTCCGAGTTTCGAACCGTCTCCCAGTACCTGCATCCGCAGAGATGACTGTGATCTTGTGTCCAGCCTCAACGAGACGAGTACTGATCGCCTCCACGTGATTTTCAACACCTCCTTGTGACGGAGGATAGCTCTGCGTCACTTGGACGACGTGCATTGAGACTTATCAAAAACCACACTCATAGGATTAATACCCACCGATTTCGTCAATGATCGCGTACGAGAGTCTTACAGACAAATGAGATGACTGAATCGTCATCACTATATCAGCATTCGCCTCTTCATTACAAAATGAATGTGTGCCAGGTCGCTCCCTACGTCACGTATCCACCGCGAATGGGAGGCGATCATCGCACACACGGGCTGATGAAGGAATTCCCGGAGTTCGGCGATTCCGTTGTCCGCTATTGTCAGGGCGGATCACCCGCAATGTACCGATCGCTCGATCTTCGACGATGGGTGACGATCGCGGACGGGTACGAGGAGCGACGACATCTCCACCCGCTTCACGAAATTCTAAAGGCCCCGATGCTTCTCGGGTATCCGAACTTACTCGCTAGCGGTTCACTCCGAGCCGTAAGCGATGGTCTCGATGAGTTCCTGTCAAACGCAGATATCGTCGTCGTGCGCGAACCCTGGCAGATGGTGTACGTACTCGACCACGCGGACCCGGATGCACCAGTCGTCTATTCGAGCCACAACGTCGAGACGGAGCGCTTCGGCGATATTGAACAACCGCTTTTTTCCGAACAAGTACGGAAACGGGTAGCCGCGCTGGAACGGCGGGCAGTTGAGGAGACCGACGCCGTGATCTGCACGAGTGACCGAGACGCAGACGTATATCGCGATCAGTACAATCCGGGCGGACCGGTGATCACGGCACCGAACGGGGCGTACGAGGAGGATCTTCGCGAGCATCGTCCGGATTCGGACGATGCGAATCGAGTTCGACAGCGGTACGGGATCCCAACAGACGCGACCGTCTCGCTGTTCATGGGCAGTAACTACCGTCCGAACGTCGAGGCGGCCGAGATCGTCGTTGATGTTGCCCGGGACCTCGAAGAGCGAGATCACGACTTTCGGTTCCTTATTCTCGGCGACGTCGGCAACGCACTCGATGGTCGGAGTCTTCCGTCAAACGTCACCACGACCGGATACGTCACGGAAGATTTTGAGGCCCACTTCGATGCGGCCGACATCGCGTTGAACCCGATGGTGTCGGGAGGAGGAACCAACATCAAACTCATTGAATACTTCGCTCGAAGCCTCCCAGTTGTTTCGACTCCGTTCGGTGCACGAGGACTTGACGGAGGTGACGAAACGCATCTACTGGTGTCCGATGTGGCTGAAATCCCGGAAAGGCTCGAAAAATTGCGTACTGACAGTAAAATTCGGAGACGGATTGGTAATAATGCCCGGTTACTCGCCGCAGAGCGATATACGTGGGAATCCTCCTCACAACACGTTCGAGAGACTTTATACGAACTGTTTGGTCCGTTTTAAATAAACTCCCGTGACTGCCCCTCATGGGTGAATCAACCATCGTTTGAGAAGTGATTGAAGGAGAGATGACAAGCCTTATGCGCGTTTTGACAGTCGTCTTCACGTAATGAGTAAAGCGAACGATTCACCAGACGGATCGGCGTCTTCGCCCTCCGACTTGGTCAAAAAGTGGTACCATGTTCCCCTCCTTTTCGGGGCGCTAGCTTTCATGTTGTGGGCTCGGCTTCGGTCATACGGCAACTTTGTCGTTAATGGGGAAGTCTACTTCCGCGGTAACGACGCGTGGTATCACTTCCGTGAGACAAGTTATCTCCTTCAAAACTGGCCGAAAACCATGCCCTTCGACGTCTGGACCGGTTTCCCGCTTGGTAACCAGGTCGGCCAGTTCGGGACGCTGTGGGACCATATAATAGCGGTAAGCGTCTGGATCGCCCGCCCGATCATGGGTAGCACCGAGGAGGTTATGCTTATTATGGCCCCCATTGCCGGGGCACTCGTCGCGATCCCGACGTACTTCATCGCACGCCGGTTCGTTGACCGGTTCGCTGCGCTCGCAGCTGTCGTCGTCCTTGCGCTTCTCCCGGGGACCTTCTTCAGTTACAGTCTCGTCGGATTCCCGGACCACAGCGCTGCCGAAGTGCTCTTCCAGAGTCTCGCCGTCCTCGCGTTCCTCGTCGCCTTCGCTGTCGCCGAACGCGAGGCACCCGTCTGGGAGCTCATTGTCGACCATGACTGGGACGCGCTCAAACGTCCCGCCGCGTACGCCGCGGCCGCAGGAGTCGCGCTCGGCCTCTACATGTGGACGTGGCAGCCAGGCATCCTCATGGTCGGCTTCACCGGCGTCTTCCTCGCAGTGAAACTCACCAGCGACACCTTCCACCGCAAAAGTCCGGAGCCTATCGCCTTCGCGGGCGCCATCTCGATGGGCGTCGCTGGCCTCATGCAGTTGATCCCGCTCGACACGTTCTCGTTTACTCCCACCCAGTATTCGCTCCTCCAAGTTGTTCTTCCGCTCGGCGTCGCCGTCGGCGCCGTCTTCCTCGCGTGGCTCGCCCGGCAGTGGGAGCACCGAGAGCTTGAGGTCAACACCTACCCGCCGGCCGTCGGCGGGCTCATCCTCGCCTCCGCGGGCGTCGTCTGGCTCGCGCTTCCGTCGCTGTGGTCGACGCTCACGACGAATCTCCTGAACTTCATCGGTTTCAGCGCGAGCGCTTCGTTCCGGACGATCGGCGAGGGCCAACCTCCCCTCCAGAACGCCGCCTTCTCCGACTTCGTCCTCTCGCAGTACGGCTTCGCCTTCTTCCTCGCGCTCGCAGCGATTCTCTACATCCTCGCGCGGCCCCTCTACCGCTCCGACGACGCCAACCACACCCTCTACATCCCGGCCGCGCTCGCGGTCGTCGGCTCCGTCTACGCGGTACCCCAGCTCTACGGCGCCATCGGTGGCCTCGTCGGCCTCGACTGGCAGGTGGTCGGCCTCGTCATCGCCGCCGCGTTCCTCGTCGGCGCGACGTTCCTCGTCGAGTACGACACCGAGGAGCTCTACTTCGGCGTGTGGGCGGCCTTTATCGGGAGCGCCGCGTTCACGCAGACTCGCTTCAACTACTACCTCGCCGTGATCGTCGCGGTCGGCGCGGCGTACTTCCTCCAAGTGGCCCTCAACTCGATCAGTCTTCGGTCACTCGACGACCTCCGCGACGTCGAGGGGTGGCAGGCGATGGTCGCGATCGCACTCGTCGTCGTCCTGATCGTTCCGCTGGTCGCGATGGCCACTCCGGTGTGGGCCGCAGGCGCGAACACCGGCCCCGGCAGCGTCGTCCAGTGGGACGACAGCCTCCAGTGGATGAACGACGAGACGCCCACGCCCGGCGAACTCGAGGGCGCGGACAACCCGATGGAGCTGTACGGTACCTACGAGCGCCCGGCAGACGGCGACTTCGAGTATCCTGAGGGCGCCTACGGCGTGCAGTCGTGGTGGGACTACGGCCACTGGATCACCACCCGCGCGGAGCGCATTCCGAACGCGAACCCGTTCCAGCAGAACGCTGGCGAAGCCGCCGACTACCTCCTCGCGCCCAGCGAGGAGGCCTCCCGCGAGGTCCTCGCGAGCCAGAGTACGGAGGGCGAACACACCCGCTACGTGATGGTCGACCGGCAGATGGCCTCGCCGAACTCCAAGTTCGGAGCGCCCGTCACGTTCTACTCCGGCAACGAGACGCGCTCCGATTTCAACCGCGTCCTCTACCAGGAGACGGAACAGGGCGGGTTTAGCACGGTGATGCAGGTGAACACCCAGCGCTACCACGAGAGCCAGATGATCCGCCTGTACGAGCATTACGGTAGCGCGGTCGACCCCGAGCCGGTCGTCGTCGACTGGGAGCCGCGGACCGCCCAGACGCAGAGCGGTGAGCAGGTCACCGTGAGCGTCATCCCGAGCAACCCGCGCACCACGGTCCGCCAGTTCGACAACATGACCGCAGCCCGCGAGTACGTCGAGGCGGACGGAAGCGCGCAGATCGGCGGCGTCGGCGACCTCCCCTCCGAGCGCGTGTCGGCGTTGGAGCACCACCGCCTGGTCCACGTTTCCGAGGCAAAGGGTCGGTCGGCCTCCGCGAGGCAGATTCAGATCCTCCAGCAGCTCGTCGCCGAGGGAACCACCGTCGAAGACATCCTCGGCGAGTCGTTCCTCGCGGCATTCCAGGACGACTTCGTGAAGACCTTCGAGCGGGTTCCCGGCGCGACGATCGAGGGATCGGGCGCTGAGCCCGGCGCGGAGGTCAACGCGACCGTCGAACTCGAGAAGCCCTCGGGCCAGACGTTCGAGTACACCCAGTACACGGAGGCCGACGCAGACGGGACCTTCGAGTTCACGGTGCCGTACTCGACGACCGGCTACGACGAGTTCGGCCCCGAGAACGGCTACACCAACACCAGCGTCCGTGCGACCGGGGCGTACACCGTTAGCACCGCACAGACGACCGGCGACGACCTGTACACGACGCAGCGCGTCGGCGAAGTCGAGGTGACCGAGGCGCAGGTCGTCGGCGCGGACGACGCCGCGGCGACGGTCGAACTCGAACGGGAGGTCATCGACTGTCCGAGCGGTGATCCCGAGTGTCCGATCGGCGGGAGCGGCTCCGATGGTAACGAGTCGGCAACGCTCGTCCCCACGGCTCCCGTCGTCGCGGACGCGACTGACGCCGACGCGATCCTCGTCGGGGGCGCGAGCGCGTAACCGACGATGGCAGGCCTCCGAAACTGGGCGATCCTGTATCTGAAGGGCATCGCGATGGGGAGCGCGGACGCGGTCCCCGGCGTTTCTGGCGGCACCATCGCGCTGATCGTCGGCATCTACGAGCGCCTGATTGCGGCCGTGACCGCGATCGATCTCGGCCGAGTTCGTCGCGTCCTCGCTGGCGTCCGGCCCACCAATATTCCGGACGCTCGCGCGGCGTTTCACGAGGTCGACGGCGCCTTTCTTCTCGTGCTCGGCGCGGGCATCGGCACGGCGGTCATCGTCGTGTTGAGCGGCGTCAACTACCTCCTCGCATCGCGGCCGATCGCGACGTATGGCTTCTTTTTCGGACTGATAGCCGCCTCGGCGGGCGCGCTGCTTGGGGGCGTCTCGCTCGATACGCCGCGACGGAAGGCGGCCGCAGTCGCCGGCTTCCTGCTGGCGTTTCTCGCCTCGGGGGTTGCTTCGACCGGCCTCGGGAGCTCACTGCCGGTCGTCTTTCTCGCCGGCGCGGTCGCGGTCAGCGCGATGGTGCTGCCGGGCATCTCCGGGTCGCTGCTGCTGGTCGTGCTCGGCCAGTACGAGTACATGTCTGGCACAGTGAGCCAGACGGTCGACGGGCTGGCCGCGCTCGTTACCGGAAACGGAAGCGACGCGTTGGTCGAGACGCTGCCGACCGTCGCGACGTTCCTCGTCGGCGGCGTCGTCGGGCTGTTCACGATCGCTCACGCGGTTCAGTACGCGCTCGCCCGCGCCCGGAGCGCGACGCTGGCGTTCCTCTTGAGCCTCGTCGTCGGTGCCCTCCGGGCACCGCTCCTCGAGGTGTCGGTTCGGCTCGCAGAGAGCGGGGAGTCGTGGCGGGCCGCGGCCCCCCGGTTCGCACTCGCCGCGGTCGCCGGCGCGGCGTTCGTGCTCGTGTTGGACCGGTACTCCGCGGCGATCGAGTACTGAGGCTGATCGACACTCAGCCGATTCACCCGAGCCTTGAAATCGGCGCTCGTCGAACCCACGTGACGATGCGAACGCGACGAACCGTGTTGGCCTCCGGAGTCGCCGGACTGACCGGCGTCACCGGCTGTGCCGGGCGACGCTCGAGGTGGCAGGGCGACGATTCGAGCGAACGCGACGGTCTGAACGCCGCCACTGTCGACGCGCGACTCGGGTTCGTCGGCGACCTCATGCTCGGCCGCAGCGTCAACGACCGGTGGATCGACGACGACCCTACCGGCGTGTGGGGGTCGACGCTACCGCGCCTCAACGAACTGGACGGGCTTGTCGGCAACTTGGAGTGTTGTGTCTCCGAGGGCGGCACGAAGTGGCCGGGCAAGGTGTACTACTTCCGATCGGATCCGTCGTTCGCGATCCCGGCGCTCGAAGCCGCCGACGCGTCGTTCGTCTCGCTCGCGAACAACCACATTCTCGACTTTCAAGCGCCCGCACTTCGGGACACGCGGACGCATTTGGATCGGGCGGAGATTACCCACGCCGGCGCCGGCCCCGACCTGCAGACCGCGCTCGACCCCGCGGTGTTCGAAGCGGGCGATCTGACGGTCGCGGCCTTCGGGCTCACCGACCAGTCCGAGGCGTTCGCCGCCTCCGCTAACACCGCGGGGACCGCGTTCGCGACGCTCGATCCGGCGGTCTCTGAAACCCGCTCGCTCGTCGAGGGGATTCTCGACGCGGCCGCCGCTTTCGACCCCGACCTCGTCGTCGCCTCGCTCCACTGGGGGGCGAACTGGGAAACCACGCCACGGAGAGTCCACGAGCGATTCGGTCGGTGGCTCGTCGACCGAGGGGTCGACGTCGTCCACGGCCACAGCGCGCACGTCCTCCAAGGCGTCGAGGTGTACCGAGGGCGACCGATCATCTACGACGCCGGCGACTTCGTGGACGACTACGTCGATTACATCGACCGAGAAGGCGTCCACAACAAACGGAGCGCGCTCTTCGAGGTGGTCGTTCGCGACGGCGACCTCGACGAACTACTCGTCGAGCCAACCGCGATTGTCGACGAGGCGGCGACGCTCGCCGACCCCGAAATCGCTGCGTGGGTCCGCGACACCGTCGCCGAGCGCTCCGCGGCGTTCGGGACCGACGTCGAGCGCGCGGACAGCGGGCTATCGATCTCACTCGGCGAGGACTGAACTTGCACGCGTCCTGCTGGCGTCCAAACGCTATTCAGTCGCCGTCGGCAACGGCGAGTGTGACTGATACCAACCGCGAGTGGGTGCTCGCCGAACGGCCGACTGGCGAGCCTGATCTCGACTGCTTCGAACTCCGAGAGTCCGCGGTCCCGACTCCCGACCCGGGCGAACTCCTCGTCCGGACGCGGTTCCTCTCGGTAGACCCGTACATGCGTGGGCGGATGCGCGACGCCGAGTCCTACGCGGAACCCTGGGACGTCGGCGACAGCCTCAAGGGGGGAATCGTCGGTGAGGTCGTCGAGAGCGAGCACGACGCGTACGCCGCGGGCGACCTCGTCACGGGCGAGGGCGCGTGGGCCGACTACGCGACCCTCGCCGCCGACGCGGTCGCTCCCGTCGACCCGTCGGTCGCCGACCCCGAGGCCTACCTCGGCGCGCTCGGGATGCCGGGTCGGACCGCCTACTTCGGCCTGCTCGAGGTCGGCGAGCCGAAGCCGGGCGATACCGTCGTCGTCTCCGGCGCGGCGGGCGCGGTCGGCTCAGTCGTCGGCCAGATCGCAAAACGCAACGGCTGTCGAGTGGTCGGGTTCGCCGGCTCCGACGAGAAGACCGCGTGGCTTACCGATGAACTCGGCTTCGACGCCGCGATCAACTACAAGGCGACCGACGACTATCACGCGGCACTCGAGTCGGCCGCGCCGAACGGCGTGGACGTCTACTTCGACAACGTCGGCGGCCCGATCACCGACGCCGTGTTCGCGAACCTGAACCTCGACGCTCGCGTCGCCGTCTGCGGGCAGATCGCTCACTACAACGACGAAGAGGTGCCGACCGGACCGCGGAAGCTCCCGCAGCTGATCGCCGTGCGTGCGCGAGTCCAGGGCCTGCTCGTGAGCGACTTCGCCAGTCGGTTCGGCGAGGCCAGCGAGCGGCTCGGCCGGTGGGTCGCGAGCGGCGAGTTGACGCACCGCGAGACGGTCGTCGACGGCCTCGAGAACGCGCCCGACGCGTTCCTCGGACTGTTCGAGGGCGACAATATCGGCAAGCAAGTGGTGCGGGTGTCACCGGAGACAGCGTAGCGAGCGCTGCGGGATACTCGTCAGTCAGTATCGATGTCGCTTCTCGGAAGCCAGATTATCATACTGCCAATAAATGACTTCAGAGAAGACCTCAAGTACTACTCCCCACACAACTTCGCATATTGATAAGTATACCATCGAACCAGACTGCTCGGAAGAAGAATTTATAGCAGTCTCTAAGGTGTATGCCCGGGAGATCGTCAAGGCCTACGAGTTGTCTGTAAATGTTAGCCAGTTGGATTGGGAGGTTAGTCGAAGAGCCAAGAGAAGAGCAGGCCAAGTAAAATACACCGGAACTGAGGCCACATCAGTAGTACTCACTTGGGCATACTTTGCGGAACTAGGCTGGGAGGCAATGGCAAGTACTATTCGCCACGAATTGATCCATATTCACTTACTCAACGAACGTGGCGACAGCGGACATGGAGACGCCTTTCAGAAATTAGCTAAACAACTCGATACCACTGTCAATTGCGAGTTGTTTGTAGAACCGAACTGGTGGATTACGTGTGTTGACTGTGGTCTAAGGCTGCCTCGATATCGTGAATCTAAGCTTGTTTCATCGCCTGAAAAGTATCAGTGCGGTAAGTGTAGCGGAGATCTTGTCGTTGAATAACACTGGAACGACGCCCTCCGTGCTCAAACTCTTCGGCGATAGCTACGATGTCGACACCTGGGCGGACACTCTCACCACGGCGGTGACGCAGATACGTTACGACGCCAACGACCACAAGTCAATCACGGAGATCGAAGGCCCCAAGCGGCGCTATTAGTCGAAATCCGGCATCCAACTCCGCTCACCTGTCTGTAAATCAATTCCTCGTCACCGACACCGGCCGCCAGTTGGGCGAATACCCCTCGTACCTACCAGGTAAAACCAGTTGACAACCTGGCTCTCAACTGACTCGGCAGCTGGATGATTTCAGTCCACCCCTGGTGAGACCGATCCGCGGTTCAACTAGACCTCATGTCCACGAGGATACCGGGACTGCCAGGAGTAGCGTATTACTCGACTTCGATCTCGGTTCGCTCGCTTGGTGTCTGATACGAGCGGTCGTCATGTTTCGAGAGGTCGTTCACTACCAGTTTGAAATTGCGCTTGTTGGCTTTCCAGACGATATCAAAGATATCACCCACGATAGGGATGGTCCCCCCGACCACATCTACGGAGATGTTCGCGATCATTTTGAGCAGCGTTGTGTAGGATACACCGAGACGGGCCGCCTCAAGCACGATGTACAGCGAGAATCCGCCGGTGAGAACGTCTCCTGCGCCTGGGAGAACACCGACCACTGGATCGATACCGATACGATAGTCTGTTCCCGGAACGCGGAATCCCTCATCGAGAACGTACGCCACCATTTGCATGCGCTTGACTGCCGCTCGGTCAACCGATTCCGGAAGGTGCTCTATCCGTTCATTGAACTCTGTCAGTATTTCGCTCTCCGGTTCATTCGTCATAGACACCATACAGCGTCCTGCCGGATAGTCCTGGTGTCGGTAAATCGAGACTGTGGCAGAGACCTGAAGGCCCCATGACCTCCTCGTCACGCAGAACCACCGCGATCACATTGTTCCCGACGACGGTTGCGTTCTCGCCGAGATGATCGCAGTCGACAGCCGAGTGACGACAATTTTTCGTCAGTTTTGACGACATAGATCAGCACCTCGCCGTCTCGCTTGGAGCCGTCGGGATTGGTTGGATACGCGTCCGGCGGTGGCTAAATCTGAAGACGCTCCTGTAGTCGGCGATTGCGGGCGATCACTCGTTCGTTTTTCATCGAAGCTCGAGGCCTGCTTCGACGTTGTCGCCCTCAACTCGAATCTGGTGGTGACCTATGTCGCTGACTTCGGCCGGTGTCTGCTACTTGTGTGTTCCCGCTCTGTCGCGAGGGAGTCTCAACGGATCTGGTCGTCCCGCCCCCCAAGTGGATTTATTATTGACATATGCTTACATAGTGTGAGAGGCTTTAGTTGAATATGCAAGAAGCCGGACAGTCAACGATCGGCAATACCTCGATCACCGCGGGAAGCCCGTGGGTGTTCTTTGGAGTGACGTTTGCTATCACATGGGGGTGCTGGCTGTCGGCGATAATCCTAGGGGTGAGTTTTGACACAGCCTTCGGAGCCGTGCTGCTACTGATCGGGCTTGTCGGCCCTGGTGCTGCTGGTATTGGATTCACCTACCTCGTGTATGATTCTGGGGGACGGTCTGATTTCTGGAATCGCATCAAACAGATTCGCCGAATCGGTCTCCGATGGTTCTTGGTTATCCTGTTGATTCCAGTAGTAGTGACAATCGTGGCTGCTATCGCCGATTCGTTACTGGGTGGCCCGGGTGCTGTCTGGGGCGAAGGGATACAAGACTTAAACGTGAATCCACTAGCGATACTGCCAGCACTGTTCTTCGCAACGCTTCCGCCAATCCTTGAAGAGTTAGGCTGGCGTGGGTATGCGTTAGATCGGCTTCAGCTTGATTGGTCAGCGGTTGCTGCCAGCTTACTCTTAGGTGTTGTCTGGGCAGTCTGGCACCTCCCGTTGTTTTTCATAGAAGGCTCATTTCAGCGTGAGGTCGTCGGATTTGCAACACCGGGGTTCTGGCTGTTTATGATTGGTATCGTCGCACTTTCAGTCGTCTTCACGTGGGTGTACAATCATACGTCACGTAGCATTCTCGGTATCATTCTACTGCACGGGTGGGTGAATTTCGTATCTGAAACCGTCGAGGTTGCAGATCCGTTCTATTATCCTACTTGGGTACTTCTTGCAGTCCTCGTTGTGATGATTTGGGGGGCGAAAACACTGACAAATGTCGATGAAGTGCCACGGCCACCCCTGACTCCCAGATCGTAGCCGAGCTGTATTCGTGGGTTGGATCTGGCAACTCAGACGCCGAACCATCGCCGTAGGGCACGTACACTATCTCCAGTTGGAGTATACCAACAACGCTGCGACCGTACCTGAGGCGGAACTCCTTGAAGGCTTGACCGGTGTAGTCTTCGGATGTCATGAGCGCACGATGAATTATGTAGTCCCCGATGTCGGCGTGAACGTCCAGACGGTCGTCTCCCCTCTCTGAGGTATATACGCTCTTCTCTAGCAGGTTGGTCGCACAATGTACAGGGGTACGTTCATAGGGGTACACGTACGCAGGGTATCGACACCTCTCACAAACCCAGACCGGGCTCAAGTGAGTCGGCTGGAAACAAACAGATTCCTATCCAGACAACCGGATTGACGACACGCTATGGAACGGATGTTCTTGCTGTTGATGATCTCGACCTGACTGTCTATTCCGGGGGGATATTTGGCTTTCTCGGACCGAACGATGCTGGGAAGTCCACCAGCGGGTGGGATTCTTCCGGACGGATACGGACTCTACGATCGTCTCACTGGCCGCAAACATCTGGAGTACGCGATCGCGTTGAAACAACCCCACGACAACATTAATCACCTCATCGATAGTGTCGGCCTCGATACTGCAGTTGCTGATCGGGTCGTGAGAGACTGTGAACATGATCAGGCACCCCCCTGGATGGTGACGGGCTCGAACCGCTGAAGGCCGAAGTACGTGTTCAGGACGGCACCGAACCCGACGACTGCGACGGTAAGTTGTGCGATCCCGCCGAGGTACGGTACGAACCCAAGGAGTTCGATGACCAGCAGGAATGCCGCGATCCCGACGATCGTCGCGACCCCGTCTCGCTCGATCGGAAGGCGTGTCCCGATGAGGTATCCGAACACGGCCTGGCCGTAGAGGACGACGAGGAACTCGGCGATGAGCCCGACGATGGCAACCGGGAGCAAGATGAGGGTGAACGCCATATAGACGAAGAGGACGAGGAGGGTCGTTGCGCCGAGGCTGCCGATGACGCCGCTGACGAGCGCGTGATCGGTGATGGCCGCGCCGACGTTCTCGATGACGAGTGGGTGTCGCTCGACGAGCCACCAGCCGAACGCACCGAGGACGAGAAACTGCAGAAGGAATCCCCCGATCTGCTGTGCGGGCGAGCTGGATGGGGTTGGTGTCTCGAATTGCGAGACTTTCCCGACCGACGCGTCGGGACTAACCGAAGCCGACCCTGAATAGGTCTGGACAGTACCTGTCACAGTTGCACCGTCGCGCACGGTGAGATTTCCGTTGAGGAGCGTCACGTCGCCGTCGATGGTGCCGTCGATGTCTGCGGTGCCACCGATCACGTAGATGTCACCGCTGACGGTTGCGTCCTCGGGGACGGTGGTGGTTCCGCCGGCGACGACGTGGACGTCCGCGAGTGAGTCGACATCGTTGTCCCCCTGGAACGTCACGGACATCTCCTGGATCTCGGTGCCCCCGATGGAGACCATGAGGAGGACGACGATGAGGAGCGGGATGGCTTCGGTCGGACTCATGCACTTTCACCCCGATTTTCGCGAGCGAGTTCGGCCATCCGTCTGCCGTACAGGCCGACTACGAGCCCGAACAGGAGAAGCAGTGAGAGCGCCTGCACCACGTTCAGGTGCGAGAGGAGTGTGAGTTCGGTCGCCTGGAAATACAGTGCGAGCGCGGTACTCGAGAACGTCGCGAGCCAGCCGGCGACGCCGATGCCGATCGCTGAGTGGGTTCCGATCGTTTCCGACGTCGAGAGGTCGGGCCAGAGCGCGAAGTTCAGCGTCGTGTAGAAGCTCACTGCCACCGCGTACAGGGCGGGATTCAGGGGAGACGTCTTGTCGCCGGCTATGGACGGGAACAACTCTGCGAAACGAAGGTCGGACGTGTACATGACGTGTGTGAGCGCGAACAGTGCGAACGTCCAGAGGAAGATACGCGAGAGCGAGTAGTTCGAGTAGATGACGCCGGCCATCACGGCACCGATGACGTGTGCGACGGCGATGAACAGCCGCGTCGAGAACTCCGGTGATTGCCAGGAACTCAGGAGAAGCGATGGGGTATCGATGATTCGGAGGAACCCGAGACTATCGATGAAGAACACGCCGAACATCAAGACGACCGGGACGGCGAATGCCAGACTCAACGTACGAACCGGATCCCTGTGACAGAATCTTCCAGTGCCGTACGACTCGTGTTGCTTACCGAGAGCGTCGAGGATTGCATCAAGACGGTCGAAGCTGGCGAATGACACAATGCCGAGCACCAAGAGGCCCGGTGCCATCGCGGTGACCATCAACTGGCTGAAGACGTCGACAGACCAGGAGAGCGGAATCGCGTTCGCCAGGAAGTACGCGATGGCCGTGATCGCCGCGGCCACGTATCCCCGATCAGAAACAGGAACGAGGTCGATCGCGAGGGAGAACGAGACTGGGAATCCGACGCCGAGCCCGATCGACGCGAAGACGATCCAAGCACCGAACGCGGGAACGGTCCGAATCATCGGTGCCACGAGCGTGAGCGCGAACTGAACGCAAACGACGCCGAACAGGAGTTTAAGCTTCGTCCGGAGGTTCGTACTCCAGCCGCGCCGGTCCATCGTTACGCCGGTCACGGCTGCGACGACAAGCGTCACGAGCGCGAGTGCCGCCATCCACATAGAGACAGCAGTGTCGGACATCCCGACGAGTCGGGTCCCAAGATCGATCAGTCCCAGCTGGACGAATGTGATGTTGTAGTAGTAGCCGGCGACCATCAGTGAAACGAACAATACGTACCCGGAAACTGTCGTCCACCGCCGGTGCCGTACGTGTGAGAGGAACTGCATCAACCTGTCCTGATAACTGGTGACGACTGATGTGTAATAAAATCAATGTTTGAGGAGCCAGTACGCCCTCTAACCGCGGCTTTCACAGAAACGGAAATACTAGCCGACAACCAGAATCCCGAATCCGAGCCGGCGAGCTCTGGAGCTGTGGTCGTTGGTTGTCAGGGTCACACCAGAATTCACGTGACTTGGAGGCGGTGAAGGAGCCGGAGTGTCCGAGGCTCACGCCGGAACCCCTCCGGTTACGGACCTGTTTTTAGTCGAATAGCTATTACTAAGAAGTGATACGTTAGAGTGAAGACCGTTATGGGGCCGGAGGGATTTGAACCCCCGATCGACTGATATCTCCGGTGCGCCTCGGAACTCCAGAGGGTCGTCAACACGAGCGATGATCAGTCGCCCGCTCGGTATATCAGTCTGGAGTGTCGTCCCGGGCGCGAACCTCTGGAGTCAGTCGCCATGCCTGGCTTGGCCACAGCCCCACGCGGTATCGCAATAAGTCGTTGCCGAAACGCGAATAAAGGGGTTTCGATCACGACCGTCTCGGCTCAGCGGTCGTCGTCGCTCCAGTCGCACTCCTGGCACTTGTAGCCGGTGACGAACTCGGTGACGCTCGGCATGTAGCCGACGGTGATGACGTCCCCGCCGCACTCCGGACAGTCCCGGTCGGCGTCCGTGATTGATTCGGCTTCGAGCACCGGCTCGCCCTCGACGAGTTCGGCGAGTGTCTCGGGCGTCACCATCCGTCCCTGCACGACGCGATTGGACATACACGGCGTACTCGCCGGAGCACCTAAACCCCGGCGACAGGCCGGCAGGAAAGTCGATCGAACGGGCCGCGGCGCCTACAACCAGGGCGCGCGCGAATCGTCGTCCGCGAAGGGATCCGTGTCGTCTTCCGACGCGTCCCGGTCGCCACCGTTGGCCAGCACCGCCACGTCGTCGTCGACGATCGGACCGGGCGCGTTCGGCGGGGTGTCGAGCGGCGGATCGGTCGGGTCGGCGTCCTCGTCGCCGACGCGGTCGTCTTCCGACGCGTCGTCCGCAGAGTCAGATAGGTCCTCACCACCGTCCGCGTCGTCGCTGTCGGGGCCGTCGTCCGACGAGTCGGCGTCGTCGGGGGCGGGGCCGGCGTTCGGGTCGTACGCGAACAACGTGGTGACGGCGAGAACGGCCAACGCGATGGGCGCCTCGGTCTGCATCAGGTCGAACGGCCCAAGCAGGATCGGGAGCGCGAGCACGCCGAGCGCGACCGCGGAGCCGAACCGGAAGCGATCGATGTCCACGCGACCGCGAAGGTGCGGCGATAGCAGCGCGATCGCCAGCGCGAACGCCACGCCGACACCGGCCGCGGCGGCGCCGTTGGCGACGTACTCGGGAGACGTCTCGATCGCGAAGCCGCTGGGGCTGAAGCTTGCGACGAAGCCGAGCGAGATGATGACGCCCGGACTCGGGAGGAACTCGCCGATCTCCGAGCTGGCGGTCTTGGCAGCGACCGTGAGGATCACGAGTCCAGCGAACCGCTCGAAGACGGGCAGGTTGAGGAAGCCCCTGAACGTGGGGGCGAACGCCGCTTCGAGCGCCGCCAGGGGGATGATAACCGCGCCGATCAACAGCACGGAGGTCACCATCTCCCGGCGGGTACCGTCCATCTCCGCGAGGATCACGGCCGCGGTGGCCGACCCGCCGAAGATGAGGATCCCGGTCTCGACGACGCCGGTCGCGGAACCCAAGACGCCGGCGATGACTAAGGCGGGGAAGATGCCGTCCACCAGCGGCAGCACCATCACGGTCGCGAGCAGCTTCGTGGCGCTCCCGACCTGTCGCTCTAAGCGGAGCGCGATTGGGTGACGTGAGACGCTCATTCAGGGACGATGTCCCTGACCTATGGGCACACGGTGGGAAGCGGACAACCCGCGATAGCCGAGCGTTCCGCGTCCGGCGTCAAAGCCGAAGGCGGCCCGACGAGTCCGTGTACGGAATTTGCGCGGATTGCCGGCTGTAAAGGAGGCGCCGAGGGCACGGATCGGCTGGCCGGCGGTACGCGCGTTCACGGGACTGTCGGAGTCCATATCTAATATATGTGTTTTGTTTGCGTTAAAGGTTGTGTGAGTCCCGTCCACACGACGAAGAACAGTTCTGTGTGCCGCTTATATACAAGCACAAAAATTGACGGAGGAATAGCCATTTAGTCGACGATCTGTCGATAGATAGCGACGCAAATCGCCGATACTGAGATCGTGGACCGCGCGTGAGGCAGGGAATTCTACCCACGGGAGGGCCCGTCGCGCTGTGAAACGAGAAGACCCGTCGCTCAGTGGTACGAGAGAACCCGTAGTCCAGTGAATGCCGACGCCCATGCGGGGATGGAGTGTTCGAATTCCGATCCATGAATGTGGGGATATACTGAACTCGGGTGTGAACGACGTGCACGTCCGTGCTGACTCGCAACGTTTTTCATTCGCGACTGACGACGATTTATATGGAGACCAACGCCGGTCGATTCTCAGCGAAACTCGACGTGCCGGAAGCGCTAACCTTCGATGACGTGCTTCTCCGACCCAAAGAGAGCCGGGTGGAGCCAGACGACGCCGACCTCTCCACGCGCGTCTCGAAGCACGTCGAACTCACCGTGCCGGTCCTCTCGGCGGCGATGGACACCGTCACCGAGAGCGACCTGGCGATCGCGATGGCCCGTGAGGGCGGACTGGGCGTCCTCCATCGCAACATGACCGTCGAGGAGACGGCCGCCGAGGTCGAGCGCGTCAAGCGCGCGCACGAACTCGTCATCCGCCGCGAGAACGTCGTGACGGTCGCGCCCGACGACACCGTCCGTGAGGCCGACGCGCTGATGGAGCGCGAAGGGGTCTCCGGCGCTCCGGTCGTCGACGATAACGACGCCGTCCTCGGGATCATCTCCGGGACCGACATCCGTCCGTATCTCGAGGTCGGCGAGGACGACGCCGTCAGGGAGGCGATGACCGACGAGGTCATCACCGCGCCCGAGGACGTCGACGCGCGAGAGGCGCTCGAACTGATGTACGACCACAAGATCGAGCGCGTTCCGATCGTCGACAGCGACGACCGACTCGTCGGACTCGTGACGATGCAGGGGATCCTTCAGCGCCGCGAGCACGAGGAGGCCGCCCGCGACGAGCGGGGGCGCCTGCTCGCTGGGGTCGCCGTCGGCCCCTTCGAGGAGGAGCGCGCTATCGCGGCCGACGAGGCCGACGTCGACGTGATCTTCATCGACTGCGCACACGCGCACAACCTCAACGTGCTCGACTCCGCCCGGGCGATCAAGGAGACCGTGGAGGCCGACGTCGTCGTCGGGAACGTCGGCACGCGGGAGGCTGCCGAGGCCGCCGTCGACTTCGCCGACGGGCTGAAAGTCGGAATCGGCCCGGGATCGATCTGTACCACGCGCGTCGTGAGCGGCGCGGGGATGCCCCAGATGACCGCGGTCTCGGAGGTCGCCGACGTGGCGACCGAACACGGCGTCCCGGTGATCGCCGACGGCGGCATCCGCTACTCCGGCGACGCTATCAAGGCGCTGGCCGCGGGCGCGAACGCGGTCATGCTCGGCTCTTACTTCGCCGGCACGGACGAGGCACCGGGCCGCGTCATTACGATGCAGGGGAAGAAGTACAAGCAGTACCGCGGGATGGGTTCCGTCGGCGCGATGAAGTCCGGCGGCGGCGACCGCTACCTCAAGGAGGAGGACGAAGACGAGGAGTTCGTCCCCGAGGGCGTCGAGGCCGCGACCCCGTACAAGGGGAGCCTCGCCTCGGAGCTCCATCAGCTCACCGGCGGAATCTGCTCCGGGATGGGATACGTCGGCGCCGAGACCGTTCCCGAACTGCACGAGCGCGCCGAGTTCGTTCGCGTCTCCAGCGCCGGACAGACCGAGGGCCACCCGCACGACGTGATGATCACGGACGAGGCGCCGAACTACAGCCCGAACGAGTAATCGACCGACTCCGGGCGTTCGGTAGCGGCGGTGTGGACCCGAAGGGGTATTTTAATATAGTCCGCCGAAAGACGGAACGTGTGAGCGAACACGTCGTCGCTCCGAGAATCCATGAGTGAGCAATCGCCGCTGGTCCTCGTGGTCGAGGACGAACCAGATCTTGCCGACCTGTATGCCGCGTGGCTCGACGACGAGTACCGCGTTCGGACTGCATACGGTGGTCAAGAGGCGCTGGATCAGCTCGACGACGTCGGCGATGACGTCGCGGCGATACTGCTGGACAGGCGGATGCCTGGACTCTCGGGCGACGAGGTGCTGTCGGCGGTGCGCGAACGCGGAATCGACTGCCGGGTCGCGATGGTCACCGCCGTCGAACCCGACTTCGACATTCTGAACATGGGGTTCGACGACTACCTCGTCAAGCCGGTCACCAGCGACACGCTGAAGGAGATGGTCGTGGGGCTGTTACAGCGCGGCGAGTACGACACGGAGATGCAGGAGCTGTTCTCGCTGACGTCGAAGAAGGCGATGCTGGAAACCGAAAAGAGCGCCACCGAACTCGCCGACAACGACGAGTACCAACGCCTCACCGATCGGATCAACGAGCTTCGGTCCCAGGCCGACCAGTCTCTCGAAGCGGTGACGGAGGACGAGGGCAACTTCGAGAAACTGTTTCAGGAGTTCGACGACGGGAGCTGACGGCCCGAACGCCACCCGTCGTTTGACACCGTACGCGACCCGTCAATCGAACGCGACAGCGCCCGTCCACCCCTTCCGCCGACTATTTAAATACGATCCGGACGAACCGACGATCGAATGCGCGTCAGCGACCTTCCGCTCGCCGAGGAGTACGTCGACCACTTCGCCGAGCGGGGGATCAGCGAACTCTACCCGCCACAGGCCGCCGCCGTCGAGGCCGGCGTCTGTGACGGCCAGAACGTTGTCGCCGCGATCCCGACCGCGTCCGGAAAGACGTTCGTCGCCGAACTGGGACTGCTGACCGCCGGCGGTCCCGGGCTGTACGTCTGTCCGCTCCGCGCGCTCGCCCGCGAGAAGTACGAGACGTTCGCCGCGCTCCCCGGCGTCGAGGTCGGGATCTCAACGGGCGACTTCGATGCCACGGGCGAGTCGCTCGCCGGCAACGACATCGTCGTCGCGACCAGCGAGAAGGTCGACTCGGCGATACGCAACGGCGCCGACTGGGTCGACGCGATCGCCTGCGTCGTCGTCGACGAGGTCCACCTCCTCGGCGCCGAGCGGCGCGGACCGACCCTCGAAGTGACGCTCGCGACGCTCCGCCGCCGAAATCCCGACGTGCAGGTCGTCGCGCTCTCGGCCACCGTCGACAACCCCGAGGCCATCGCCGGGTGGCTGGACGCGACGCTCGTCGAGTCCGACTGGCGCCCGGTCGACCTCCGGACCGGCGTCGCCGTTGGCGGCCACGTCGAGTTCGACGACGGGACGTCGATCGACATCGAAATCGGAGACGAACGAGCCGCCGGACTCGACGAGGACGGCGCCCCCGACAACACCGAGACGACGGCCGCGCTCGTCGCCGACACGGTCGACGACGGCGGCCAGTGCCTCGCGTTCGTCCGATCGCGGACCGAGGCGGTGGCCCTCGCCGAACGGCTCTCCGAGGACGACCTCGCCGGAACGATGGGGATCGAACCGGCCGCCGGGGCCGCTGCCGACGCGGTCGCCGAGGTCGACGGCACCGTCACCGGGCGGCAGCTCGCCGACTGCCTCCAGTCGGGTGTGGCCTTCCACCACGCCGGGCTTCGATCGGGGCACCGCTCGATCGTCGAGTCGGCGTTTCGCGACCGCAACGTGGCCTGTATCTGCGCGACGCCGACGCTCGCCGCCGGCGTCAACGTCCCTGCGCGGCGCGTCGTCGTCCGCGACCAGAAGCGGTACGCCGGCTCTGCGATGGAGTGGCTCCCGACGCTGGAGGTCCACCAGATGTGCGGCCGCGCCGGCCGCCCCGGCCTCGACCCGCACGGCGAGGCGGTGCTCGTCGGCGACGCCGACACCGAGGCAGAACTGGTCGAGCGGTACGTGGAGGGTGAGCCCGAGGCCGTCGAGTCGACGCTCGCGGACCCGGCGTCGCTCCGGACGCACGTCCTCTCGGCGGTCGCGACCGGCTTCGCCGAGACGGAGGAGGAGATACTCGGCGTGTTCGAGGGCACCTTCTACGCTCGGGAGGCGGGAGCCGGCGGGCTCGCGGACGCCGTCGCGGTCGCGGTCGACGACCTCGTCGCGGCCGGCATGGTCCGCCGGGTGACCGGCGGCGTGGACGAGTACCGACTGGCCGCCACGCCGGTCGGCGAGACCACCTCGAGGCAGTACGTCCGCCCGGAGACGGGCGAGCGGATCGTCTCGGGGCTTCGGACCGCGGCCGCGATGCCGACCGCGACGACGCTGACCGTCCTCGAAGTGATCTGCGACACCCCCGACATGCAGGACACCTACCTCGGCAACGAGGAGCGCGCCGAGATATACCGATTCGCTCGCGCGAATGCGGGGATGCTGACCACCGCGATGCACGAGACCGACAACTTCGAGGAGTGGCTGGAGTCGGTCAAGACCGCCCGGATACTCGACGAGTGGATCGGCGGCGCCACCGTCGAGGAGCTCGTAGAGGCGTACCGGATCGGGCCGGGCGACCTCGACTCGCGGATCGAGCGCGCCGAGTGGCTGCTGAGTGCGGCCGAGGCGCTGGCGGAGACGATCGGCGTCAGCGTGCCGGCGGTCTCGCGAGCGCGGGCGCGGTTGTGAAAATCTGAGAGGAAGTGGCTCTGCTGAAATCCTCAGAAGTTGATAGTTTTGCACGCTCGATCGATCAGTACAGGAGAATCAGTTACGCAAGTGGCTGTTGATTCATCTGAATAACGTCAGAAGTCGTCTGTTGAATATAGAGGCTGAATTCAGCAACCAACTCTTCGATTGCCTATCTTGTCCTTACATCTTTAGATGGGG
Organism: Halorubrum wangae; assembly: GCF_051194135.1. Lineage (NCBI taxonomy): Archaea > Methanobacteriati > Methanobacteriota > Halobacteria > Halobacteriales > Haloferacaceae > Halorubrum > Halorubrum wangae. The sequence continues at coordinate 535,180 of NZ_JBLZNH010000001.1, forward strand.
AGTTGGTGTTACAAGGAGTTCCCCTGGATCACCTCGTACGGGCGCATCATCTCCTGATCCTCGTGTTCGAGGATGTGACAGTGCCAGACATACCGTCCGGAGAATTCGCCGAACCGGCTGATGATTCGGACGGTTTCTCCGCCATAAACGTTGACCGTGTCCTTGTTACCGCGCTCTGTCGGTTCTGGCGGTTCTGTGCCGTCGGGGCCACGTCCGATTACCTGGAAGTCGACCAGGTGAAGGTGGATTGGGTGAGAGTCCGGTGTGTTGTTCGTGATCTCCCAGACTTCCGTCGTCCCTATCTGGGGTTTGGTCAACACAGGGTCGTTCCAATGTTCGCCACCCGCACGACCTCCTTCCTCGCCGAGGAGGTGGGTATCCAGCCCGTTGAGTGTCGTCGTCTCCAAACTCATCTGCCGTGTTGTCTTCGTCGCCTCTTCGCGGAAGGTCTCTGGCCCGGGCAAGTTGAGTGTCGTCGGATCCACGACCGGTGTCTCCGGACCCGTGTCAGCCACCCTGAACTGCGCCAACTCAGGGAGTCCGCCACCATCGTTGTTATCTGCATCTGGACTCACGAACGGGAAGCCCGCATCGTTTTTCACGGTGAGCGTATCACCGGCGTACTCTGAGAAGTCGACGATGACGTCCGCCCGTTCGGCCGGCCCGAGGAGCAGGGAGGTGGTATCCTGTCCCGATCCGATCGGCACGACGTCTTGAAGGAAGCCGAGGTCGGTTCCGATCTGGTAGATGGTCGGTACCTCTCCGTCGGTTTCGTTCTCCAGGCTGATATCGAAGAATCGCCCGTTCGACCCGTTGAGGAGCCTAAACCGGTATTGTCGCGGTTGGACCACGAATCTGGGCCAGGCCTTGCCATTGACAACCGAAACATCACCGGCGAACTCGGGTGCGAACTCGCCCGGATATTTGTACCGACCGTCCTCGTGGAACATGCGGTCCTGAAAGAGGAGCGGGATCTCCTGATCGCCGCTTGGGAGTCCGAGGCGACGCTCTGACCGGCCCCGAATGAGGTAGAAGCCGGCGAGGCCAGCATAGACGTTGAGCCGCGTAATCCCGAGGGCGTGGTCGTGGTACCATAGCGTCGCGGGCGACTGCCGGTTGGGGTAATCGTAGACGGCCTTTTGGAACTGCGGACCTTCTATCCCTCCCGGCGATTCCCACTGTTCGGGCAGGCCATCGCTCGCGGACTCGACGTGGACGCCGTGGGCATGAGTCACCGTTCGGACTTCCGGGAATGCTAAGGTTCCGCCGAACGCTTCGAACTGGCTTACCCAGTCTGGATATCGATCCTCATAGTCTTCGGGTTTCGTCCCGTGAACGGCCGTGTCCACACTATCAGTGAAGAGGTGCGTTTCGGGGAGTGGATCGCTTGAGAACTCGACTTTCAAACGCTGGTTCTGAGTGGCTTCGATCGTCTTCCCCGGATACTTTCCTTCGTCGTCGTTCGGGCCCTTGTACCCCCAGATCGGCGTGTCCGGTATGTCGGGATGGTGGTTGTGCGTCCCCGGTGCCATCTCGATGTGGTAGTAGGGTGCACCCTTTCGACTACCGGCGGGTTCCATGACCGCTGGCTTCGCATTTCCGATCTGAATCTCCTCCCAGCCGGCATCGAGGATGGAATCCGGTGACGTAAGTTCCTCCCCTTGAGCGGTCACCGACGTCGCCGAGAGCGGGATGACTGACGCGGCTCCCAGGCCTCCACCAGTCTTCAATACCGATCGTCGACTCAGTCGTTTGCGATTCTCAGTCACGTGATCTGTTGTCTCGTCGTTCGAAGTCATCGAATCGCCGGAAGTGGGTTGTCCCGACAGAGCTGCATCATCTGCCAACGTGATTGTAATACTGACATTATTAAAAATCGGGGATTTGATACATGGGTTCATCTAATCTTACCCGGGTAGGCCCCTTTAGCGTTGAGTCACAGGCCATCTCGTTGACTCTCCTTATGAGAATGTGTGAGAAGATTACGGCAGTCTCAGAGCGAGTTCGCTTGTGCACGATATGCGCGCTCTATTCAGCACGGCTTCGGAACATCTATTCGAACTGGTAGAACTTTTGGCGGTGAACACGCAATCTTCAGCGACCGGCTGTTTCTGCCTATTTCATACCTGAAAATGGGATTTCAACAGAGCCGAAGAAGTGAAAAGGGCGACCGAACCCGTCAGTCCGCCGGCTCGACGGCCCGGTGGAACGGCGTCCGGGCGATCGTCCGCCGGAGGTCGGCCAGCGAGTCGCGGCCGGCGTCGCCGGCGACGGCCATCACCGCGAACACTTCCTGTCTGGAGACCTTCACCCCGGTCTCGGTCAGCGCGTCCTCGGGGCGAGAGCTGAGTTCGCGGAGCGTGCCGACCGCGAGCAGGTACGGCACCGTCCACGCCTCCATCGTGTTCCCGTTCGATAGTGGCATCGTCTCGAGGTACGCCTGCGCGTCGTCAAGGAACGATCGGGCGTACTCGGCGGTGCGCCCGACGACGCGGGCGGACGACTCCCGGTTCTCCGGGTGGACGACGCGCTCCTGGTCGACGCCCTCGTCGGCCAGCCACTCGGCGGGGAGGTAGACGTTGTTCTCCTCGGTGTAGTCGTCGTACACGTCCTTCGAGACGTTCACGAGTTGGAGGAGGAGCCCGAACTCCTCGGCGGTGTCGCGGAGCCGCTGCGCACGGTCCTCGGGAATCTCGCCCCGGGTGAGGAGGTTCGTGATGAGGTTACCGACGGTGCCAGCGGCGTAGTAGCAGTACTGCTCTAATTCGTCGCGGTCGTCGATGCGGAGCCCGCCCTTGGTCGCGTGGCGGTCGACGAACATCGCCATCCCATCGACCATCTCCAGCACGGGCGGCACGATGGCCTCGCGGGCCTCGGGATCGAGGTCCTCGAACGTCGCGACGATCGTCGGGGCCTCGGCGACCACCTCCCAGTCGTCGTCGCGGTCGGCCGGGAGCCACTCGTCGACGGCCTCACGGAACGCCGCGATATCGACGTCCTGGTCCGGATCGATCGCGTTCCGGTACGTGCGCAACACGTCGCTCTGCGCCTCGGGCGGGATGTGACCGGCGTCCTCGACGGTATCGGCGACTCGACAGAGGAGGTATCCGACGCAGATCTGCGACGCCATCGGTTCCTCCAACACGTCGACCGTCAGCGCAAAGGTCCGAGAAACGCCCTGGACCGCCTCGTGACACCACGGAAGGTCGGGCTCGGCGGGACCGTGTACTCGTCCGCTCATTCAGTTATCGACTCTTACGGCACAACGCATAAAAAGCCTCGTGGAACGCCGCAGGCCGTCGGCGCCTCCGACGTCGGCGTTCGGGAGGCTGAGACGACCGGCTACGTGTCATCGGGCGTCAGGAAACGGCACGGGCGTGTACGATCGTGTGAAAACGGATAAGTCGCCGTCGCCAGAGTGGTCCGTATGGACTTCGCACTCACCGAGGAACAGCGTCAGATCCGCGACACGGTCGCGTCGTTCGTCGACGACGAGGTCGTGCCGCGGGCCGCCGAAATCGACGAGACCGACGAGTTCCCGGCCGATCTGATCGACGAGATGGCCGAGTTGGGGCTTATGGGGATGCCGTTCCCCGTCGAATACGAGGGGGCCGGCCTCGACTACCACAGCTACGCGATCGGTCTCGCGGAAATCTCGCGGGGGTCCGGCGGACTCGGAACGGTCGTCGCCGCTCACACCTCGCTCGCGGGAAATATGCTGTACGAGTTCGGCGACGAGCGGCAGAAAACCGAGTACCTCACCGCGCTCAACACCGGCGAGGACATCGGGGCGTTCGCGCTCTCAGAGGCCCAGGCCGGCTCGGACGTTCCGGCGATGACGACCGCCGCGGAGCGCGATGGCGACGGCTACGCCGTCGACGGCGGAAAGCTCTGGATATCCAACGGTTCCGTCGCCGACACGGTTGTCCTGTTCGCGAAGACCGACCCCGACGCGGGCCGGAAGGGGATCTCCTCGTTCGTCGTCCGCCCGGAGGAGGACGACGGGTTCATCGTGGAGGGGACGGAGGACAAACTCGGCGACAAGGGGTGTCCGACCGCCGAACTCCGGTTCGACGACATGTGGATCCCCGAGTCCCGGCGACTCGGCGAGGAGGGTGAGGGGTTCGTTCACGCGCTGAAGACGCTCAACGGCGGGCGGATAACGATCGCGGCGCGTTCCGTCGGAATCGCGCGCGCCGCGCTCAGCGAGGCGGCGTCGTACGCACAGGAGCGCGAGCAGTTCGACCGCGCCATCGCCGACTTCCAGGCGATCCAGCACAAGCTCGCCGACATGGACACCAAGGCCCGCGCGGCGGAGCTGTTGATGCACGAGGCCGCGGACCTGAAGATGCGCGACGAGGACTACATCAAGGAGGCGGCGCAGGCGAAGCTGTACGCCTCGGAGATCGCCCGCGAGGTCGCCAACGAGGGGATCCAGATCCACGGCGGCTACGGGTACACGAAGGACTTCCCGGCCGAGCGCTTCTACCGGGACGCGAAGCTCTCGGAAATCTACGAGGGGACCAGCGAGATATTGCGGAACACCATCGCCCAACAGCTGCTCGACGAGTAAGCGGTCGCGGACGCGAGGTTACCGCTCGGACTCGTTCGGCGTCTTCTGGTCCGAGTCGTTCGCTTCCGGCTCGCTCGCTTCCGGATCGCTCCGCTCCGAGTCGGCCTCCCCGTCCGCTTCCGAATCGGCCGCTTCCGAATCGCTCTCCGAACGCTCGCCGTCGTCATCGTCCGAGTTTTCGCTGCTAGTCCGCCGATGCGCTACATCCGTGTCCGACGGGAAGCGATCCACCGCGTTCTCACCGGTGTCTATCAGCTCCGCGGGATTCGAGTAGTCGCGCTCGCTCACCGCGAAGTTCGGACGGATGACTCCGTCGTCCGGAATATCTGTGGCTGAATCGGCGTCGTCGACCGTTTCGGCGTCGTCGACCGTTTCAGCATCGTCGACCAGCTCGGTGTTGTCGACTCTCTCGGCGTCATCGACCCTTTCGTCGTCATCCACCGTTTCGGCCTCGTCGACCGTCTCGGCGTCGCGTTCGCCCTCGCGGGAATCACCGGCGGGGTCTATCGCGCTGCTGCCCTCCGCGGCACCTACCGCGTCGTCGACGTCGTCCTCGAACCACTCGAAGGCCTCCTGGCCCGAGCGACGACTCGTCACCGCCGACTGGAGTCGCTCTTGGAGCGACTCGCGAAGCTCGATCGCCTCCTCGAGTTCGAAGTCGACGGCGGCGGCCGACGTGCCGGCTATCGAACTCGTACCGGCGGTGTCGGCGACGATTGTCGCCACGTTCCAGCGGCGCTGGAATATCGTTCGGCTGTCGATGACGGTCTGGATTCGGTAGTACGGGACGACCGTCACCGTCCGGCTCCAGAACCCGTTGCGGGTGAGGAGGTGGTCGTCGCCGAGCCAGTAGCCGCGGTGCTTCCACTTCAGGTGCGCGGCCGGCGGCACCGCGAGCAGCAGGACGGCGGGCCCGTACCACGGGAGGTCGGCGGCGACGAACCAGTCGACGGCGAAAGCGATCCCGACGAGGACCGCAACGACCATCGTGTACCGGATGAGGTACCGCCACCGGATACGCTTCGGCGGCCGTGAGAACGTCGGCGTGCCGAACGACTCCACCTCGTGCGCGAGGCGGTAGACGCGGTCCGTCGTCGCGATTGGGACCGCCGCTTGGCTCCCTTGTTCGCCGGACTGACCGGGCGCGTACCCGGCGGTCTCGATCGAGAGGCTCGCGTAGCCGAGTGCTCGCTTCGCCGGGTTGTCCGTGATCATCAGCGTCTGAATCTTCTCGGTCGGGATCGAGCCGCTGTACCGCCGGAACAGCCCGCGCTCGTAGCGGAGTTCGTCGCCGGCCCGCGAGAGCCGGAATCCGTAGTAGTTCGAGAACGCGACCGCCGCACCCAGGATCCACGACACGAGGAACAGCGCGCCGACGGCGACGATGGCGGTCGCGGTGATCGCGGTGGCGGACGCGTCGGGGATGAACCCCGACAGCACCGGGACCGACCCCGAACTCAGGAACACCAACAGCCCGATCAGGCGCCCGTCGAACGAGAGGGCTCCGACCAGCGCGAGTTCGCCCGGCGAGATGGCGAACAGCTCCTCCTCGGCCGGTCCGACCCTGTCGCTCTCGGCGATCGTGGCCTCGTCCACGTCGCCGGATTCTCCGGTCTCCCCGGCCGACGCAGCGGACTTCCGCCGTTGGAGTTCGCGTCGAAGCCGGGTCGCCTCGTCCGGCTTGACGAACCGGATCGATCCCTCGGTCGAGGAGCCGCCGGCGGTCTCCAAGTCGACCGCAGCGATCCCGATCGCCCGCTGGATCACGCTCTGGCTCACGTCGACATTCTGGATCCGGCGGTAGGGGATCTCCCGCTCGCGACGGGAGACGACCCCGGAGGAGATGTCGAGCGTGTCCTCGGTGAGTTCGTACTCGAAGCGCCGGTAGTAGGCGACCTCGTACGCGAGCGCGACGAGGAGAATCGCCCCTCCGACGGCGGCGGCCACCGGGACTCCCCAGTCGTTGCTGTTCACGATGAAGAAGGCTATCACGAGGAACCCCGACACCTTCTGGAGCGCGCGGTACGGGACCGACTGGGGCGCGAGCTTCACACCGCGTCCTCCCCGTCCGCGCGGATCGCCAGTCGCTTCAGCTCCTCGCGGAGGTCGCTCGCGCCGTCCGGCGTCAGTCCCGGAATCTGCACGTCGGCGCCGCGCGACCCGGCGGTGTACACGACGCACGAGGCGAGACCGACGCCGCGTTCCACGGGCCCGCGTCGCGAGTCGACGTGTTGGATACGCACCAGCGGTACCGTCGTCCGAACCTGCGTGACGACGCCTCGATCGAGATACAGCGCGTCCTCGCGGATCTCGTAGCTCCAGCGCCGGTATTTGAGCACGGCGTGTGTCACGCCGAGCGCCAGCACGACGCCGGCGACGACGACCGGCGCCCACTCCGGGAGGCGGCCGAGGTAGACCCCGCCGGCGAACGGGAGGGAGAGCACCGCAGCGAGAAGTACCGCACGGAGGATCCACACGAGTCGAATACGGGGGTGCAGCGACTGTGCCGTCATCGGGGCTCCCCCGCCGCATGTCCGCGTTTCATACGTCGCCGTTGTCGACCCCGACGTATAAGTCCGGGCGAAACGGGCCTCCGTCGACGTCGGTCTACCGGGCGACCTCGATTGCGTGTAACTCTCTACCACAGTCAATTATTGCCGAAACCGATATCACGCGGGGCCGAGTCGGGGCCGCCATGGCCGACGACCCGTTCGAGAACATGCTCGCACAGATGGACCGCGCGAAGGAGTATGCCGACGTGGACGACGGCGTCTTCGAGCGCCTCAAACATCCGGAGCGCACCCTCAAGGTCACGCTTCCGGTCGAACTCGATTCCGGCGAGGTGAAGGTGTTCGAGGGATACCGGTGCCAGTTCGACAGCGCGCGCGGCCCATTTAAAGGCGGCGTCCGATATCACCCGACTGTCAGCCAGCGCGAGGTCGAGGCGCTCGCGGGGTGGATGACGTGGAAGACCGCCCTCGTCGACCTCCCGTACGGGGGCGCGAAGGGCGGGATAATCTGCGAGCCGAAAGAGCTCACGCAGAACGACCTGGAGAGTCTCACCAGGCGATACACGGAGGGCATCAGACGGATGATCGGCCCCGAGACGGACGTGCCCGCGCCGGACATGAACACGAATCCGCAGACAATGGCCTGGATTATGGATACATTTTCTATGTACGAGGGACACTCCGTGCCGCAGGTCGTCACCGGCAAGCCGCTGGAGCTCGGCGGGACGCCGGGGCGCGTCGAGGCGACCGGTCGCGGCGTTTCTATCGTCACCGAGCGACTCTTCGACTACCTCGACCGAGACCTCTCGGACGCGACCGTCGCGATCCAGGGCTTCGGCAACGTCGGGTCGAACGCGGCCGAACTCCTCGAAGAGGCGGGCGCTCGGATCGTCGCCACCTCCGACGTAAGCGGCGCGGCGTACGACCCGGACGGACTCGACGTCGGCGCGCTCACCGAGCACGTGAACGCGGGCGGATTGGTCGAGGAGTACGCGGCCGGCAACCTTCGGTCGACGTCGGAAGAACGGGAGGCAGTCGACGGCGGGGTCCGCTGGGACGACCCCGAACTGATCGGTAACGACGAGCTGTTGACCCTCGATGTCGACGTCTTGATCCCGGCCGCCGTCGAGGGCGTGATAACCGCCGAGAACGTCGGCGACGTCCGCGCGTCGGTGATCGTCGAGGCCGCAAACGGCCCGACCACCGTCGCCGCCGACGAGGTGCTGACGGAGCGCGACGTACAGGTGGTGCCGGACATCCTCGCGAACGCCGGCGGCGTCATCGTCTCCTATCTGGAGTGGGTTCAGAACGCCCAGGAGTTTTCGTGGCCGCTGGAGACGGTGAACGCGGAGCTCGAACGACGCATCGGGACGGCGTTCGACCAGACGATCGAGCAGTACGACGAGAAGGACCTCCCCGACCTCCGGACCGCCGCGTACACCCTCGCGCTCGAACGCACGGCGAGCGCGCACGAGTACCGCGGGCTGTTCCCGTAGTTCACGGCCCGCCGGCGGTGGTCGGCGCCTCTCTCGCTGACGTGTCGTGAGAGTTCTCTCAGGCCCGTCGGATCCGATCCGCGCTCACGTCGATCGGATCGGCGCAGTGGACGATCGGCTCGCCCGTCGGTCGCTCGAACCCGTTGGCCTCGAAGAGGCTGTTCTCGCGAATCTCGACGGTCCCCTCGCGCAGCGTCCACGGCTCGTGACCGATCTCGCCGCGGTAGAGGCGGTTCCCGTCGGCGTAGAACCGATAGTTCTCGACGAGGAACGCCTCCAGCGAATCAGGCTCGACCGCGAACCCGTCACCCGTCGGACCGTAGGTGGCGTCGAAGCGCGCGCTCGGGACCCCGCGATGCGTCCGGCGGCTCTGGAACCGGACGGTGTCGCCGTCTCCGGCGCGGGACACGTACATCTCGGCGCGGTAGTACGGCAGCGCGAACAAACGACGAGCGATCGACACGCCGAGTCGGTCGTCGGCGTCGAGGTTATAGAAGTAGACGCCGGGCCCGCTCGGGCCCTCGACGTACGTCCGGAGGTTGAGTTCCGGGAAGCTGAGCCCGACGGGAGCGCCTCGCGGTCGGATGTCGTCCATCACGAAGGCCACGACGCCGAGGTACGCGTCCCCGTCGTGGGTGGCGACCGAGAGCCGATCCGGGAGCGTTTCGGCGACGACGGCGGGCTCGACCGGCCAATGACAGAAGAGCGTGTCGCGCCACGTCATCTCCAACCAACGGAGTCTGGGCATACGATTCGGTACGAGCGCGACGAACAAAATCCGCACGGCGGACGGGGAACCCCCCGCTCGTCAGTCGCTCCGATTCCCCGAGTCGGGAGCCGGGTCGCCGCCGTCGCCGACGCCGCTGACGCTGATCCCGGAGGGCGCGTCCTCTGCCTCCTTCCACTCGCCGAGGCCGGAGGGGTCGAGGTGGACGTGGACGTCGCCGACGTTGTCTAAGTCGCGAAGTCTGGTGATGAGGGCCGTCTCGACCGCGTGAGCCTCTCGAAGCGTCATCTCACCGTCTACCTCGACGTGGACCTCGACCTCCAGATCGGTCCCGTCGTAGAACACGGTGAGGTCGTGAACGCCCTCGACAGCGGAGTGCTCGCGGAGCGCCTCGGTGACGCGCTCGCGGTCGCCGTCTGGCGGTGCCGCGCCGACGAGGTACGTGACGTTCTCGCGACCGATCTCGACGCCCTGGTACACGACGATGAGGCTGACCAGTGCCCCCGCGACCGAGTCGAGGATCGGATACCCGAGCAGCACGCCGATTACGCCGACCATCGCCGCGACGGTGGTATAAATGTCGTTGAGGCAGTCGGCGGCGAGCGCGGTCAGCGACGTCGATCCGAGGCTTGCGTTCACGCGCTCCGTGTACCAGTAGAGGAGGTACATGTCGACCATCGCGAACAGCAGCGCCACGACGAGGACCGGGCTCGCGGCCACCTCCGGGGAGCCGAAGAGCACCGTGACTGACTCCCGAAACAGCAGGATGCCAAGCAGGACAATCGTCGCGCCGACGAACAGCGCGGTGAGCGGTTCGATCCGTTGGTGGCCGTGCGGATGCGTCTCGTCGGCGTCGTCGTACCGGGAGCCGCCCCAGACGAACACGACCGCGCTGGCGACGAGGTCGGCGACCGAGTGGGCCGCGTCGGCGAGGAGCGCGACACTCCCGAAGGTCAGTCCGGTGACGCCCACGACGACAATCTTCACCGCGTTGCCGAGGACGTTCGCCCCTGCGGCTCGCTGGAACCGCGCCTTCTCGCCGTCACCCCAGGGGCGCCACATACGTCCGGGTCGTCGCCGGCCCTTCTTAAGCGCCTCGGCGTCGCGTCGACCGCCCCCGGCCGAGTGCGAGTCGACCGCTGCACGCCTGCGCGCTGAATCCGCCGACGGCCGACGCGTGGGCGCCGAACGACGCGGATCGACGCCCGTCGTAACGACTAAGAACGAAACGCTCCTCGGTAATGGTAATGAATCATGAGTTTTTCGCTCGAGGTGGTCCCCGTGGGCGTCGAAATTAAGGAAACGGAGGTGAGCGACGAGGACTTCGAGGAGATGAAAGGGTTTGTGAGAGATTACCTCGCAGCCAGCGTCGAGAGTGAGGACGACGGCGGGCGGATGCGCTGGTACCCGTGGCACTCCGCGGACTACCGCTTCAACCACATTCTGAACGTCGTCGACCTCGCGGTCGACATCGCCGAGATGGAAGGCGCTGACGTCGACGTCGTTCGGGTGGCGGCGGTGTTCCACGACGTCGCGAAACTGGAGGCGGAACAGGACGTCCACGCCGAGGCCGGCGCGCGCGTCGCCCGAGAGTACCTCCAGAGCCGGGGAAACTACCCCGAGTCGTTCATCGACGAGGTGTGCGGCGCGATCGTCGACCACTCGTACACCGGCGATCTCACCAACGTGCCACTGGAGAGCCGGTGTCTGATGGAGGCGGACGTCCTCGACAAGGTCGGGGCGAACGGCGCCGTGTTGATGCTGTTACGGATGGGCTACGAGTCCCGCACGCACATGGACGCCGCGATGATGGTCGACCGAGTGCTGGAGCGCGCGCACGACCACACGGACCGCGTCGTCTCCGACACCGCGGAGAGCATCGCACACCAGCGCATCAAGCGCGTGAAGTGGCTCCGCGAGTGGTTGGAGGAGGAGGTCAGCCGGATGGACGCCGACGGCGTCACCGACCGCTAATCGCAACGCGATCCGTCGCGGTCCGTAGCGGTCGGTCTCCAACGACGAAACTGTTTTTAAGAGAGTTCCATCTCGCGGTCAGGCATCTGGGTCGACCCGCGGGAGCATTGCCTCGACGTATCGACGCGCACCCCGCCGGGTGTCGTCGGCCCAGCCTCGGTCCCCGGTCGTCGCCCAGCGGAGCATCCCGCCCGTCGCGAGGGTCTGCAGCGTCGACGCCACCTCGGCGGGGGCCAGTCGGTCGGTCGGGAGTTCATCGGCATCCGCGCCCGCGTCGGCCGCGGCCTCGCGGACGGTCCGTTCGAGGAACGCCTCGAACACACGGTCGCTGCGCTCGAAGTGGTCGCGGTAGGCGTCGTCGCTGGCGGCCTGCGCCCTGAGTTCGACGATGACGGACAGGAATTCGGCGTCCGGCGCGTACTCGTCGTCGACGGACTCGGGAGCGGTCGTCGCCGCGATGTAGGCATCGAGCCGCTCGCGGGGGGCCATGTCGAACTCGCCGGCCGACAGCGACGCCTCGAACCCGTCGAGGAGGTAGCCGAGCAGGTCGACGAGCAGTTCGTCTTTCCCCTCGTAGTGGTGATAGACGAGCGACGGGCTCTTGTCGAACTCCTCGCCGATCCGGCTGATCGTGAGGTCGGCGTACCCGTGCTCGCAGAGCGCGCGAAACGCCGCTCCGAGGATCGCCTGCCGGGTGTCGGTCGGCTCCGCGAACGGGTCGTTCATGCAAGTTGTACGAAGTCCACCCACAAAGAGCTCTTGATTGAACGTTCATTCAATACGCTTAACTCGGACGCATCCCACACGATGGTATGACTCGACGCGACGCGTTCGACGGTCGATCGGCGGATTCGGAGATCGTCGGAGGCGACAGAGACGGCACCGGGGGCCGGAGATGAGCCGGCCGAGTCGACTCGGTGCGCTCGCCCTCGCCGTCTTCTCCGTGACGGCCCTCCTCGGCGCCGGAGCGTTTGCCGGCGCCGCTGCGTCCGCCGACGATCCGACGGCCGCGCTCGCGGGCGACGACGGGCGGACCGCGGCGCTCGGCCCAGCAGCGGGCGACGACGTCGTCGCACAGACGGATCGGCAGATACGCGGATCGCCCGCGCTCCGGCTGTTCGCCTCTCAGCGGACGGTCCCGAGCGGTGCCGAGTCCACGGTGACGCTCGACATCTTGAACACCGGCGAGATGGTGTTCGGGAACCAACTCGACTCGCGGGTAACGACGGCGCGCGGACTCACCCTCGAGATCGACGACGGCGACGTGCCGATCGAGGTCGAAGACGGCCCCGTCGTGGTCGGCGACGTGCGGACGGACGCGAGCCCCGTGCAGGTCCCGCTCGACGTCACGGTCCCCGACGACGTGCCGGACGGCGAGTACGAGGTCGAGGTGACCGCCGACTACCGGTACACCTTCGAGATCGTCCCCGAGTTCAACGACCACAAGGACCGGGACGGCACCGACCGCTTCGACGTCACCATCGTCGTCGACGACGGCGCCCGGTTCGCGATCGTCGAGACCGACACCGACGCGCAGGTCGGCGGCGGCGGCGACGTCACCGCGACGCTCCGGAACGTCGGCGATGAGGTCGCCCGCGACGCGGTCGTCACCGGGACATCGACCGGGAGCGCGGCGGTCATCGGCGACGGGAGCGCGGACGCCTTCGTCGGCGACTGGGCGCCCGGTTCGAACCGGACCGTGACGTTCGACTCGACGGTTTCGCCGTCCTTCGGCGGCGGGGCGTACGCGCTCGTCACGTCGGTCGATTACCGGGACGCCGACGGGATCGAGGCGGCGTCTCCCACCTCGCGGGCCGGCGTGGTCCCGTTCCCCGAGCAGTCGTTCTCGATCGACGACGTCGAGGGGACGCTGGAGGTCGGCTACTCGGGGACGGTCAGCGGGACGCTCACCAACGAGGGCCCGCTCGACGTCGACGAAGCGGTGCTCGTTGCGAACTCGCAGAGCGACCGAGTGACGGTCGGCGAGCGGCGGTACGCGCTCCCGGCGATCCCGGCGGGTGAGTCCGTCGAGTTCTCGTTCGACGCCGACGTCAGCGGGAGCGCCGCCCCAGGCCCGCGGCAGTTCACGTTCACCACCGAGTACACGAACGGCGACGCGACCATCGCGGTCGACGAGCGTCGACGGATCGAGGTCGCACCGCGGCAGCCGGAGTTCTCGCTCACCGCCGACAACGTGACCGTTCCCGCCGGCGAAACCCGGCAGGTCACCTTCCGGATCACCAACCAGCGTCCGGAGACGCTCTCGTCGATCAACGCCGGGCTGTACGCCGATAGCCCCCTCTCGGCGCCGAACGACGAGGCGTTCGTCGACGAGTTGGCGCCCGGCGAGTCGGAGGAAATAACCTTCGAGGTGGCCGCCGCGTCCGGCGCGAGCGTCGAGACGCACCCGATCGAGTTGGACTTCCGCTACGACGACGAACGCGGCAACGACCGTATCTCGGACGTCACCCAGTACCCGGTCGCAGTGACCGAACCCACCGACGACGGCGGCTTCCCCCTCGTTCCGATCGGCGTCGGCCTCCTCGTCGTCGTCGCCGGCGCGGGAGCGGTCGTCCTCTATCGGCGGCGGTGAGCGGATGGGGGACCAGACAGGCGGGCACCTCGCCGATCGGCCGCCACGAGGGAGGAGACCGTGACCGCCGCCGACCGAGCCGTCGAGCGCATCGACGAACTCGTCACGGAACGGCCGGCGGCGGTGATCGTCGCGTTCCTCCTCATCAGCGTGGTCGCCGCGGGCGGTGTCGGGGGGATCACCACATCGGCCGGCGCCGACCAGTTCACGCAGGACATCCCCGCGCAGCGCGCGCTTGACGATATCGACGAGGAGTTCGAGACGTCGATCGGCGGGTCCGCGACGTCGGCGCAGGTCATCGTCACCGACGACAACGTGCTGTCGCGGTCGACGTTGCTCCGCGTCTTGGAGACACAGGACCGACTGGAGTCGCGGTCGACGCTCCGGGTTCGTTCGACGACGAGTCACGCCGACGCCGTCGCCCGTCAGTTGGACCCGACCGCCGAGACGCCGGGCGAGCGGCGCGACGCGGTCGCCGAGGCGACGCCGAGAGCGCTCCGAGCCGCGATCGCGGACGCCGACGCGACGGGCGCCGTCTCGGCGCAGGTATCGGTCGACTACAACCCGACCGCCCAACGGGCTGGTGCCGCGATCGTCGGGATCACCTACGACCTGCCCGAGGCCGCCACGACCGCTCGGGTGACCGAACTGCAGACGCAGAGCGTCGCCGTCGTCGACTCCGTGCCCGGTAACGAGGCCGGGGACAACGCCGTCCTCTTCGGTGACGGCATCCTCCAGTCGGAGGTCACGGCACTCCTCACCGACACCGCGATAATCGTGTTCCCCTCGGCGCTCCTCCTTATCTTGGGCTTCCTCGTGTTCGCCTACCGCGACCCGATCGACATGGCGATCGGACTCGTCGCACTGCTGCTCTCGCTGCTGTGGACGTTCGGGTTCATGGGGTACGCGGGAATCCCGTTCTCGGATTCGCTCATCACCGTCTTCCCGCTGTTGCTCGCGGTCGGCATCGACTTCGGGATACACATCGTCAACCGCTACCGGGAGGAACGCGGCGAGGGGTTGGGGATCGCGGACGCGATGCGGACCACGACCGATCAGCTGCTGATCGCCTTCCTCCTCGTCACCATCACCACCGTTTTCGGGCTCGCCTCGAACGTGGCGAGTCCGTTCGAGCCGAACCGCGACTTCGGGCTCGTCGCCGCGGCGGGAATCGTCTTCACGCTCGTCGTCTTCGGGGTGTTCCTCCCGGCCGCGAAGGTGCTCGTCGACCGCTGGCGCGAGCGGCTCCCGATCCCCGAGTTCGGGACGACCGCGCTCGGCTCAGGTGGCTCGCGGCTCGGTCGCGTGCTCCGCGTCGGGGTCGACCTCTCGAAAGTCGCGCCCGTGGCCGTCGTCGCGGTGCTCCTCGTCGGCGGCGCGGTCGGCGGCGTCTACGGGACCGGCGTGAACACCGAGTTCTCGGAGGAGGCCTTCTTCCCCGACGAGGACCGACTGGAGACGTACTCGAATCTGCCGGAGCCGCTCGCCCCGACCGACTACACCTTCCTCCGCGTGCTCACGCTGTTCGAGGAGGAGTTCGAGCAGGGGTTCGTCGGGAGCGTGACGCTGTACGTCGACCAGTCCGTACGAGACGACGACGCCTTGGAGCTGATCGACCGGACGACGCGAAACCCGCCGGACACCTTCGAGACGACCGCGGAGCGCCGCGCCGCCTCCACGAGCATCGTGACCGTCATCGAGGACCGGGCGGCGCGCGACCCCGAGTTCGGAGAACTGGTGGACCGCAACGATCGCCTCGGGACCGGCGTCCCCGACCGCGACGTCGACGAGGTGTACGACGCGTTGCTCGACTCGCCCGCACGGGACCAGGCGCGCGGTTACCTCGCCGCCGACCGCGGGAGCGCGCGGATCGACTACACGATCCGCCCCGACGCCGACAACTCCGAGGCGGTCGCGGACGTCCGCGAGGTCGCCGAGCGGACCCCCTTAGAAGCGGTGCCCACCGGCGACCTCGTCGTCAACGAGGCCGTAATCGACCGGCTCACGGAGTCCGCGATCCGGAGTCTGATCGCCGCGTTCGTGCTCACGGCCGTGTTCCTCGCACTGTCGTACGCCTACTTGGAGGGGAAGGCCGTGTACGGCCTGCTCAACCTCGTACCCGTCCTCGTCACGGTCGGCCTCCTCGTGGGCTCGATGCGGCTGTTCGATATCCCGTTGACGCCGATCAACGCGCCGATCCTCTCCGTGTCGATCGGGCTCGGTGTGGATTACACCGTCCACTTCGTCCACCGGTTCGTTGACGAGTTCAAGGCCGGGAAGGCGGTCGACGAGGCGCTCGACGTCACCATCGCGGGCACGGGCGGGGCACTCACCGGGAGCATGCTCACCACCGTCTGCGGGCTCGGGGTCCTGTGGCTCGCAGTGATCCCGCTCTTGCGCGACTTCGGCGTGTTGCTCGCGCTCGGCGTGCTCTACGCGTATCTCTGTTCGATCCTGCTCGTACCGTCGCTGGTGGTCGTGTGGGACCGGTACGGCGACCGCGTCGGACTCGGACTCGACGGGACCCTCCGCGACGGGCCGGCAGAGCGCGCCGACTAATCGGCCGACCCTGCGCCGGCGACGTCGTCGCTCGCGCCCTCGCCCGTCTCCCTACCGACGGCGCCGCGTTCGGCGGTGTCACGGTCGGGGACCTCGTCCCCCGCGCGCCGCGACTGGACCTTCCCGGCGAGCACCGCGACGATGTAGACACCGACGGCGACGAGGACGATCGTTCCCCCGGCGGTCGTGTTGTAGTTGAAGGAGAGCGTGATCCCGGCGACCACCGCGATCTGCGCCAACACGACGGAAGCGAGCAGCGCCTCGCGGAAGCCGCGGGCGAGTTGGGCGGCGGCCGCGACGGGGACGACGAGCATCGCCGCGACCAAGATTACCCCCATGATCTGCATCGCGCCGACGACGACGAGAGCGGTCAGCGTCGTCATCAGACGGTTGTACCACGGGACATTGATCCCGGCTACGCGGGCGGCCGTCTCGTCGAACGTCACGTACAGCAGCTGTTTGTACGTGACCGTGACGACGAACGCGACGATCGCGAACAGCACGACCAGGAGGACCGCATTTTCTCGCGAGACCGTCGAGAGGTTCCCGAACAGGTACTGGTTTATCCCGACCGCGAGCCCGCCGGTGTTCAAGCTGATGAGGACCGCGCCGAGCGCGAACCCGGTCGAGAGCACGATCGCCATCGACACGTCGTTGTACGCGTCGGTCGTCTCGGCGATCAGCTCGATCGCCAGAGCGGCTATCACGGCGACGATCACGGCGGTAACGTACGGCGAGATCCCCGCGCCGAGCACCGAGTTGACGAACAGCCCGACGGCGACACCTGCGAACGCGGTGTGTGCGAGCGCGTCGCCGATCAGCGCGAGCTGTCGGTGGACGAGGAAGGTGCCGATGAGCGGCGCCATCACCGCGATGAGCGCGCCGACGAGGAACGCGTGGTGCATGAACACGTAGTCCAGCATGGCGATTCCGAGCTGCTCGCCGACCCATCCGAGGCCGTCGCTCCACAGCCCGACGAGCCGCGAGAGGAAGTCGAACGGAGCGCTCGACAGGAGCACCGACGCGACCGCGACGGAAGTCGTCGGAATCACGTCCGGATCCCCCCTTTCTCGCGGAGAACGTTCGTCCCGTACGCGCGGTCGAGCGCGTCGCTCTCGGCGAACGCCGTCGGCTCCCCGTCGAAGTACACCTCGCGGTTGAGACAGACCACTCGCGAGGTGTGCTCGATGACGGCGCCGATGTCGTGCTCGACGAGCAGGACCGTCAGCCCGTCGTCGACGAGCCCGTCGAGGAGGTCGAAGAAGGCGTCGACCGACTCGGCGTCGACGCCGACCGTCGGCTCGTCCAGGACGAGTAGCTCCGCCTCGCCGGCGAGCGCCCGGGCGATGTACGCCCGCTGGCGCTGCCCGCCCGAGAGCGAGGTGATCTTCCGGTCGGCCAGGTGTCCGATCCCGACCGTCTCCAGCGCGTCGCGGGCGCGGTCGCGGTCGGCCGCGGTCACGCGACCGAACCCGGCGTGTGGGAACCGACCCATCAGGACGACCTCGCTCACGGTGATCGGCATCCGCTTCTCGTTTTGGGTCACGTCTTGGGCGACGTAGCCGATGCGTTCGCGCTCGGCGAACGCGCGGGCTGGGTGTCCGAGCAGTTCTGCCGAGCCCGAATCGGGCTCGTGCAGGCCCAAGACAAGCCGGAGCAGCGTGCTCTTCCCGGAGCCGTTCGGCCCGACGATCCCGACGTACTCGCCGCGGCCGACCCGAAGATCCACGTCTTCGACGACCGGCGTGGCGGCGTAGCCGAAGGTCAGCCCGCGGACGTCGACGAGCGGTCCGTCGTCGCTCGGTGCGCGCGCGGCGCTCGACGCCTCGCTCATGGCTCGAAGTTCCGGCCGTAGTCGGCGAAGCTGACGTCTTCGGGGTCGTCGATGCCGAGCAGGATCCGGAACGTCGGTAGGTTCACCTCGCGGGCGATGTCGAAGTACCCCCAGCCGCGGTCGACCCACGACTGCGCGGTCCCGGCGTACGGCGTCACCGGGAAGTACGCCTCTACGTCGGTCTGTTCCAACAGCTGTTTCGCGGGACGGATCGGCTCGAACACCGCAGCGCCGATGTGGCGGATGTCGTTGGCGGCGATCGTGTCCTGCGCCCGCTGCATGTCGGCCGGTCGCACGTCGTTGCTGGCGGCGAGGTTCACCACGAGCGGTTCGATCGTCGCGTCGTACCGCTCCGCGAGGTAGGCGAACGCGTTGTGGGCCGCGAGGAACGCCACGTCGCGCTCGGCGGCGTTGAACGTGGCCGTCCACTCCTCGTCGAGGGCGTCGAGCTCGGCGTCGAGCGCGTCGGCGTTCTCGCGGATCGTCGCTTCGTTGTCGGGGTCTATCGCCGCAAGCCCGTCGGCGATGTTCGCGACCGCGATCTTCGCCCGCTGCGGGTCGAGCCAGAAGTGCGGGTCCTTCGCGTCCTCGACCGCCTCGTCTTCGGTGAGCGAGTCGGCGAGGTCAAGCAGTTCGACGTCCGCCCGAGCGTTAATAAGGGCGGTCTCCGTCGCCTCGGCCTCCAGCGTATCGATCGCGCGGTCGACCCACGGCTGGAAGTCCGGACCGACGTGAACGAGCGCGTCGGCGTCGGTGATGCGACGTTGGATTGACGGATCGGGCTCCCAGCCGTGGCCGTGGAGCCCCGTCGGCACCAGGTTCTCGACGTTCAAGGCCGTCCCCTCGGAGAGGGTGTCGGCGA
The DNA here is from genome assembly GCF_051194135.1 of Halorubrum wangae. Taxonomy (NCBI): domain Archaea; kingdom Methanobacteriati; phylum Methanobacteriota; class Halobacteria; order Halobacteriales; family Haloferacaceae; genus Halorubrum; species Halorubrum wangae. Next base: position 554,308 of record NZ_JBLZNH010000001.1, read on the forward strand.
AGTCGTAGAAGGTGAAGAACGACGCCACGACGGTGTACTCACCGTCGTTCTCGTCGCCATCGGTACCGGCGCTTCCGCCGTTAGCCGCCGGACCGGCCGCGTTCCCCGTACAGCCGGCGAGGCCCCCCGCGAGAACCCCAGCGCCGAGTCCGGCGAACCGACGCCGAGAGACGCTTTTCAGATCGTTCTCTGTGGAATGCATTGCTGACACATTGTCCGGGGGAAATAATACACTTGTGGTCGAAGAAAAAGATTAGGTTTGTCTAATCCATCGGACGGTGGGAGATGCATCACCTGTCGAAGCCGTAAACCCCCGATACGGTTTAGTTCTGGGGCAGAGAGATATACCGCGATGGCGGACTCCACCGTGCGCGAGCGGTTCGAGCGCAACGCGAGCGGTATCGCCGCGACGGCCGTGACGGGAACGTGGCTCGCGGCGCTCCTCCTCGACGTCGACTGGTGGCTCCCGCTCATGCTGTTCGGCTATATCGTCGTCGTACCCGTAGTCGCGATGCTGTTCGACGCGGACGAAGACGAAGAGGAGGAAAAGGACTGGGACGAGACGGAGACGCGAACCGGAGACGCGTCCGACGCCCAGGCCGCGGACGCAGAACCGGAACCTGAGCGCACGCAGGACGCGCTCGACCGACTGCGGACCCGGTACGCGGAGGGCGAACTCACCGACGAGCAGTTCGAGCGGAAGCTCGATCGGTTGCTGGCGACGGAGACGCCGGAAGACGCCGCCGAGTACGTTCGGCGGGACCGACCCCCGGAGCGAGACGTCGAGCGCGAGCGGTAAGACAGGGCGTCGGCTGGGTAAGCCTCCCGACGTCCGCGAATCTTAAGCTTCAACTGGCGCGGCCGAGTTGATAACATATGACCGATCAACAGCTTCGCAAGGAAGCGCACGACCTCGACGTCACCGTCTGGGTCGGGAAGAAAGGGGTCGACGCCGTCGTCGACGAGACGGCCGATCAGCTCGACGACGCCAAGCTCGTGAAGGTGAAGTTCCTCCGTGCGGCCCGGGGCGGGACCTCGACCGACGAACTCGCCGCGGAGTTGGCCAACGCCGTCAACGCCGACCTCGTCGAGACCCGCGGGAACACGGCGGTGCTTCACTAATGGGTACTGCGGCCGCACCGACAGAGGTCGTCGCCGTGACGGGGACGCTGGAACCGTACCTCGGCCCGCTGACCGGTCTGGTCATCGACGCCGGCATCTTCGTCACCGTCGTGTTCGCGACGTACCTCCTTTATAAGGCGGCCGTCACGCCGCTCCTCCGACGGATCTTCGACAGGCAGGGGTTCGACGAGCACGCGCGACGCCCGCTCCAGAAGATCGTCGCGTTCCTCGTGCTGTTCGCGGGGGTCACCGTCGCCTTCGGTGCGGCTGGGTATCAGGGGTTCCTCCGGTCGCTGGCAACGATCGCCGCCGCGGCGACGCTCGCGGTCGGCTTCGCGCTCCAAGACGTGATCAAGAATTTCGTCGCGGGCGTGTTCATCTACACGGACCGGCCGTTCCGCATCGGCGACTGGATCGAGTGGCAGGGTAACTCGGGCGTCGTGGAGGACATCTCCTTTCGCGTCACCCGCGTCCGGACGTTCGACAACGAACTGCTCACCGTCCCGAACTACGCGCTGACGAGCGACGTCGTGAAGAACCCGGTCGCGAAGAAGACGCTGCGCCTGAAGTTCGTCTTCGGGATCGACTACGAGGACGACGTCGAGCGGGCGACCGATATCATCGTCGAGGAGGCCGAAAAGAGCGACGCGATCCTCGAGGATCCGGCCCCCTCCGTTCGACTGACCGAACTCGCCGACTCGTACGTGGGGCTCCAGTCGCGGATCTGGATCGAAGACCCGTCACGATCCGACTTCGTGAAGGCCCGCGCCGACTACGTTCAGGCGGTCAAAGAGCGTTTCGACGAGGAAGACATCACGATTCCGTTCCCGCAGCGGACCGTCTCGGGGCGGAACGCGTGGTCGGATCCCTCGTCGTTCGGAGGGACCGGAGAGGCGGGACTCGGCGGCGACTCGTAGAGCGGCCCCCCGAGACCGCGTCGCTATCGATAGTAACGAACTTGAGGGTCGGGTAACTGGCTTTGTCCATGCACGTGGTCGTCATCGGGGCCGGCGAGGTCGGAACCAGTATCGCGTCGAGCCTCGCGCCCGACCACGAGGTCGTCGTCATCGACGTCGACGCCGACCGCGCGGAACAGCTCAAGTACGAACTCGACGTGCTCACGATCGCCGGCGACGGGACTGCGTCGGCGATCCAGTCGGCGGCCGACGTCGGCCGCGCGGACATGATCATCGCCTGCACCGACGACGATCAGACGAACCTCGTCGCGTGCGGCACCGCGAAGACGCTCGGCGACGGGTTCACAATCGCCCGCGTAAAGAGCACCGAGTACCTTCGGACGTGGGAGGGAAGCAACGGCGCTTTCGGCGTCGACTTCATGGTGTGTACGGACCTGCTGACCGCGGAGAACATCGTTCGCGTCATCGGACTTCCGGCGGCGATCGACGTCGACCCGTTCGCGAGCGGACTGGTCCAGATGGCCGAGTTCGAGATTGCCGAGGAGAGCCCGGTGGCCGGCCAGACCGTCTCCGAGGCGGACCGCTTCGAGTCGCTCACCTTCGTGGGACTGTTCCGCAACGGAGAGATGACCATTCCCCGCGGAGACACGGATATTAGGGTCGGCGACCGCGCGGTGGTGATCGGCAGCCCCGAGAGCGTCCAATCGTTCGCGACCGACGTCGCGCCCCAGGCGACGCCCACCGAGGCCGACGAAATCGTCGTCGTCGGGGGCAGCGAGATCGGCTACCAGACCGCGCGGCTGCTGGGAGAACGCGATTTTAAGCCGCGGCTGATCGAGCGGGACCCCGAGCGCGCGCGCTGGCTGGCGGAGAACCTCATCAACACCGTCGTCATGGAGCACGACGCGACCGACACCGAGTTTCTCAAGCGAGAACACGTCGACGACGCGGACATCGTCGTCACCGCGCTTCACTCCGACGAGAAGAACCTCCTCGTCTCCGTGCTCGCCAAACGACTCGGCGTCGATCGCGTGATCGCCGTCGTCGACAGCCCGGACTACGTCACCGTGTTCGAGGAGATCGGTATCGACATCGCGATCAACCCGCGGACCGTGACCGCCGAGGAGATCACGCGGTTCACCTACGAGAGCGTCGCCGAGAACATCGCGGTGTTGGAGAACGACCAGGCGGAGGTCTTGGAGCTCGAACTCACCGAGGGCTGCGGACTCGTCGGACGGCCGATATCGGACATCGTCGCGGACACCGACGCGAGGTTCGTCATCGGCGCGATCACCCGGAATCACAAACTCGTCACGCCCCGAGGAGAGACCGTGCTCCAACCCGGTGACCACGTTATCCTGCTCGTGGAGACCGACTCCGTGGGCGAGATCACCGCAATGGCGTGACCCGCCCGTGAACGTGACACTCCGCGTCGGGTGGCGGGCGAGCGTGGGGCTCACCGGTGACGTTCTCGCGGCACTCCCCGTCCCGCTGGCGTTCCCGCTGTTAATCGCCCTCTACTACGGTGAGTCGCCGGTCCCGTTTCTCGCGGCTATCGCGGTCTCGATCGCGCTCGGTGCGACGTTCCGATCGATGAAGGGCCCGGACGAGAACCTTGGCCCACGAGAGGCGTTCCTCGCGGTGGCGATGATCTGGTTTCTCGTCGCCGCTGTCGGCGCGATCCCGTTCGTCGTCGCGGGCGTCGGGACGGTCGCGAACCCGTTGAACGCGATGTTCGAGTCGATGAGCGGGCTGACGACTACCGGCGCGACCGTCCTGATCGATTTCTCGATCCACTCGCGGTCCGTCATGATGTGGCGACAGGTGATCCAGTGGCTCGGTGGACTCGGTATCCTCATCTTGGCCACCGCGGTGCTCTCCGAGGTCGGTGTCGGTGGGGCACAGCTCATGGAGTCGGAGTCACAGACACAGGACGTTAACAAGCTCACGCCGAAGATCTCCCGGACCGCACAGCTCATCTGGGGGATCTACTTCGGGCTCACCGGACTCGCGGTCCTCGTGTACTACCTGCTCGGGCTCGCCGTCGACCCACAGATGGACCTGTACAACGCGGTCGCGCACGCGTTCACGTCGGTCGCGACGGCCGGGTTCTCCCCGGAGCCGCTGAGCGTCGGCGCGTTCCACCCGCTCATCCAGTGGGCGGTCGTCCCGTTCATGGTTATCGGATCGACGAGTTTCGTCCTCATCTACTTCGCCATCAACGGCGACCCGATGCGGCTCCTCCGAAACGAGGAGTTCCACTTCTACCTCGGCGCGATGGGGACGCTCGCGACGATCGTCGGCCTCGCCCTGTTCCTCGATCCCGGCACCACCTTCGACGCCGAGGAGACGGTCCGGCACGCGGTGTTCAACGTCGCGTCGATCGTGACGACGACCGGGTACGCCAGCACCGACTACGTGCTGTGGGCGCCCGCCGCGAAACACATGCTGTTCGCGGGGATGTTCATCGGCGGGATGGTCGGATCGACGACCTGCTCGATCAAGTCGCTGCGGTGGCTGGTCGCGCTGAAGTCGTTCCGCCGCAACCTCTACACCGCCGTCCACCCGGAAGCGATTCGTCCCGTCCGCATCTCGGGGAAGTCGATCGATGAGGGAGCCATCCGCGACATCTACGCGTACCTCCTGTTGAGCATCGTGATATTCTTCCTGCTCACGGTCGTCATCGTCGTCGACGCCGAGCGAGCGGGCCTCAGAGTGACGGAGTTCGAGGCGCTCGGCGCCGCGGCGACGACGTTCCTCAACATCGGTCCCGCCTTCGGCGCCGCTGGCCCGTACGGGACGTTCGCGTCGTTCCCGATGAGCACCCGAGCCGTGATGATCGTCCTGATGTGGATCGGTCGGATCGAGATTATCCCGGTTCTCGTGCTGTTCACGAAGGCGTTTTGGACGTCGTGAGCGGGTGGTGACGAGCACGATGACGCGTCCGTCCCACCGCGCCGTCGTCTCCCCTTCGACAGGTTAATACAGCGAAGCGGCCACCCCCATACCGTTCGAGCAACTATGTCCTGGAGCGTCAAGTGGAGGGCGAGCGTCGGGCTTGTCGGCCTCGGAATTAAGTACCTCGCCATCACGATGCTGGTGCCGCTGATCGTGGCGGTCGCGTACGGCGAGGACATCTGGGTATTCCTCGTCTCGATGGCGCTCGTGGCCGCGACCGGCCTCCTCGTCGAGCGGGTGGACCCGGACCCTGACCTCGGTCCCCGCGAGGCACTGCTTTTCGTCTCGCTTGCGTGGCTCGCCGCGGCGGTCATCGGAACGATTCCGTATCTGCTCGCCGGATACGGCACGGCGTCGACCGTCGCGACGCCGACGAACGCGCTCTTCGAGTCGATGAGCGGATTCACCACCACGGGTGCGACCGTTCTCGGTGAGATCAGCACTGACCGCCACTCTCACGCCCTGCTGATGTGGCGTCAACTCACGCAGTGGCTCGGCGGTATGGGGATCATCGTCCTGATGATCGCCATTCTCCCCGAGGTCGCCGTCAACGGCGCTCAGCTGATGGCGTCGGAGGCGCCCGGCCCGGAGCTCCAGAAACTCACGCCCAAGATCGCCGAGACGGCTCGGGCGCTCTGGCTGATCTACTTCGCGTTCACCGTCCTGCTCGTGGTGCTCCTGTACGCGCTCCACCTCCTCGGGATGGCCCCGAACATGGACCTGTACAACGCGGTTGCTCACGGGTTCTCCACCCTGCCGACCGGCGGGTTCTCACCGGAGGCCGAAAGCATCGGCGCGTTCTCGGCGATCGTCCAGTGGGTGATCATCCCGTTCATGGTCGTCGCCGGGGTCAACTTCGCGCTGTTCTGGCACGTGCTACGCGGCGAGGCGGAGGTCATGTTGGAGAACGCTGAATTCCGCGTCTACGCCGGTTCAATCGCCGCCATGACCGCGCTGCTCGCCGTGATCCTCTACAGCGGCGCCGCCCCGTCGCTCGAAATCGGCGGGACGACGCAGGGAGTCGCCGAGAACTCGCTCCGACAGGCGGCCTTCCAGATCGGGTCGCTGCTGAATTCGACGGGGTTCGCGACGGCCGACTTCGCGCAGTGGGACGCTCACGCACAGGTGGTGCTCCTGTTCACGATGTTCATCGGCGGCTCCGCCGGGTCGACCGGCGGCGGCGTGAAGATTGTCCGGTGGCTCATCGTCGGAAAGGCGATCCGGCGAGAGCTCTTCACCTCGGCACACCCGGACGTGGTGCAGCCGGTCCGCCTCGGCGGAAACGTCGTCGACGAGGACGCTATCCGCGGCATCATGGCATTCACCATGCTGTACGTCGTGCTGTTCGCGCTCTCGGCGGTGTTCCTCTCGCTCGATGCCGCCCGGGTCGGTGTGGGCCTGTCGGCGTTGGAGTCGATCAGCGCATCGCTTGCAACGATCGGGAACATCGGTCCGGGGTTCGGCCGGGTCGGTCCGTTCGGAAGCTACGAGTTCTTCCCGAACACGTCGAAGCTGCTCATGATATTCCTGATGTGGATCGGTCGACTGGAGATCGTTCCGGTGCTCGCCGTGTTCATCTCAGGAATCGACAGACGGTGAGTGGCGTGACACGAAGACCCAAAAAACGACGCTGAGCGGAGAAGAGTCCCTACGAGTGGTTCTCATGCCCCCGTGACGCAGAGCGTATCTTCTTAACTGACGAGCCTATGAATGTGCGTATGACGAGCACTGACCAATCGACCGAACGGGACCTGCTCGCCCACGTCCTCCTGCCCGTCGCCAACGAGGCGGACGCGCTCGCGACGGCACGAGCGCTCGAACCCTACGACCCGAAGCGCGTCACCGCGCTTCACGTGGTCGAGAAAGGCGAAGGCGTCCCGGACAAGACGCCGGTGGAACAGTCCGAAGAACTGGCCGCCGAATCCTACGCTGCGGTCCGAACAGTGTTCCCGGACGCCGACACTCACACCGCGTACGACCGACACGTCGTTGACGCGATCTTCGACGCCGTCGACGAGGTCGGCGCGAGCGCCATCGCCTACCGCAGCCGGGACGGCAACCGACTGTTGCAGTTCCTGTCCGGCGACCTCTCGATCAAGCTCGTGACGAAATCGCACGTCCCCGTGATCGCGCTTCCGGGCGAGGGATCGGCCGAATGAGCGACGAAGAGCTTGCCAAAGACCTCGGTCCGCTCGCCGCCCTGACGATCGGGATCGGGACGATGATCGGGGCCGGGATCTTCGTTCTCCCCGGTACCGCGGTCGCGCGGGCCGGGCCGCTCGCGGCGTTCACGTTCGTTCTCGGCGGCGTCATCGCCCTCTTCACGGCGCTGTCCGCCTCTGAACTCGGGACGGCGATGCCCAAATCCGGCGGCGCGTACTTCTACGTCAACCGCGCGCTCGGACCCATGTTCGGTTCCGTGGCCGGCTGGGCGAACTGGCTCGGACTCGCGTTCGCCTCCGCGTTCTACATGTACGGCTTCGGCGAGTACGTCAACGCACTCGTCGGGCTCGGCCCCGTCGGACTCGGCCCGCTAACGCTCGAGGCTGCACAGGTGATCGGCCTCGGCGGCGCGCTGCTGTTCATCGCGGTCAACTACTTCGGCGCGAAGGAGACGGGCGGACTCCAGATCGTCATCGTGATGTCGCTTCTGGGAATCCTCGCCGTCTTCACCGTTGTCGGTCTGCTAAACGCCGACATGGACTCGCTGCGTCCCCTCGCGCCGCCGGGGACGACGAGTCAGGTGCTGCCGGTGACGGGGATTATCTTCGTCTCGTATCTCGGCTTCGTCCAGATCACCTCGGTCGCCGAGGAGATCAAGAATCCCGGCCGGAACCTCCCGCTCGCAGTCCTCGGATCGGTCGTCATCGTCACGATCGTGTACGCGCTGTTCCTACTGGTGCTGCTCGCGGCGGTGCCGAACGAACTCGTCGCGAACAACGAGACCGCGGTCGTCGACGCCGCCCGCCTCCTGTTCGGGAACTACCAGGTGCTGGGTTACTCGCTCGGCGCGGTCGGCGCCGCAATGCTGCTGATCGGCGGGCTGCTCGCCACCGCCTCGTCGGCCAACGCGTCGATCCTCTCCTCGTCGCGGATCAACTTCGCGATGGGTCGCGAGAAGATTGTCACCCCGAAGCTCAACCAGATCCACGAGCGGTTCGGGACTCCGTATAAATCGATCGCGCTCACCGGCGCGCTCATCTTGGTGTTCCTCATCGCCGGCGACGTGGAGTCGCTGTCGACGATGGGCTCCGTGCTCCATCTCGTCGTGTACGGGCTGCTCAACATCGCGCTCATCGTGATGCGCGAGTCGGAGGTCGAGGGGTACGACCCCGACTTCGAGGTCCCATTCTACCCGATCGTGCCGATACTCGGGACGCTGTCGTCGTTCGCGCTGATCGTCTACATCGAGCCGACGATCATCCTGATTTCGCTCGGCCTCATCGTCTTCGCGCTGCTCTGGTACCTGCTGTACGCCCGCGGGAAGGTGGAGTCGCGGGGCGTGCTGGGCGCGTGGATACTCGACCGGTCTGACGAGCTACCTCAGGCCGCCGTGTCGGCGGCGACGTCCGTCCAGCCGGGCGGCGACGACTTCCGGGTGATGGTGCCGCTCGCGAACCCCGCGACCGAGGAGCACCTGATCACGCTCGCGTCGGCCATCGCCAAGCAGCGGAACGGGACGGTCGTCGCGGTCAACATCGCGAACGTCCCCGACCAGACGTCGCTGGAGGCCGCTCGCGACCGCGGCGCGCACCAAGCGGCCCACGACCTGCTGGACACGGCCCGCGACGACGCAGAGACGTTCGACGTTGACGTGGAGACTCACGTCGTGCTCTCTCACCGTGTGTTCGAAGAGGTGTTCGACGCGGCGCGCACGTACGGCGCCGACCTCACCGTGATGGGGTGGGGCGAAGACTCTCACGGGGCGCCTGGACGAGCGGAGACGGCGGTGGACGAGCTCGCGCACTCCCTGCCCTCCGACTTCCTCGTGTTCCGAGACCGCGGGTTCGACGCCTCGCGCATCCTGGTGCCGACCGCCGGCGGACCGGCTTCGGACCTGTCGGGGGCGGTCGCCAAGATGCTTCAGACCGAGTTCGGCGGGGAGGTCACCCTGTTGCACGTCGCCGACGACGAGGACGCCGGACGGCGCTTCCTCACCGAGTGGGCGGCGGAGCACGACCTCGCGGACGCGGAGATGCGGATCGAGAGCGGCGATGTCGAGGCGTCTATCGAGCGCGCCGCGCGGGACGCGACGATGCTGATCATCGGCGCGACCCAGAAAGGACTGCTCTCGCGGCTGGTCCGCGGCTCGCTCGTGTTGCAGGTGCTCGAGGACGTGGAATGCTCCGTGCTGCTCGCCGAGAAACGCGACACGCGCGGCATCTGGGACCGCCTGTTCGGAAGCGGCGACCGGACGAGAGCGGGGGGCGACGCCGCCACCGATGCCGCCGAAACGGACGAATCGAGCGCCGCCTCCGCCGAGATGCGAGGCGCTGCGAACGCGGAGACGGACGACTAACGACAGAGCGAACGACCCGCACGCATGCACAAGACCTTCGCCACCCGCCGAGGGCTCGTGCCCGAGACGCCGACCGGCACCGACGCGGTGATGGGGAGTCTCGGCTTCGTTCTCTCCGGCGTGGTCCCGGCTTGGAGGTTCCACTCCCCGCTGGACGGGGCGGACGAGGCGGACGAGTCGGAGGAGACGGACGGGGCGGAAGAGACGGAAGAGACGGAGGCGACGGACGCGCCCTCCGACGCCGGCCGGAACCGGGGGCCGGGACTCTCCGATCGGTCGGTCGACGCCGCGGACGCCGCCTCGCCGAAGGGCCGAGGAGACGAGGGGCCGACGGTCATGGTCGCGGTGTCGAACCCCCACACCGAGAGCGCACTCGTCACGCTGGCCGGCGCGCTCGCCAAACACGGGGGTGGTCGCGTGCTCGCGACGCACATCGTCACCGTCCCGGACCAGACGGCACTTGAGAGTGCGGCCGAGGACCGCGCCGGCCTCGACCGGTCGTCGGAGGAACTGCTCGCCGCCGCGGCCGCAGATGCCCGGGCGTTCGACGTGCCGATCCGGACCAAGACGATCCTCTCGCATCGCGGTATCGAGGAGGTGTTCGACGCTGCGCGGAGGAACGACGCCGACGTCGTCGTGATGGGCTACGGCGGCGCCCGGTTCGCGGGCGGTCGCGTCGAGGGGTCTCTCGACGAACTCACCCGCGACCTCCCGTGTGACTTCCTCGTCTTGGACGGTCAGCGACTGGACCCCTCGAACGTGCTCGTACCGACCGCCGGCGGCCCCTCCTCGGATCTCTCCGGAGAGGTCGCCCGTGCGCTCCGGGACGTCCTCGACGCGGACGTCTCGCTGTTATCCGTCGTCGACGCGGGGAACGAGGCCTCCGGCCGCGAGTTCCTCGCGGACTGGGCAGCGGGTCACGGTCTCGACGACGCGGAGCGACGAGTCGAGACCGGCGACGTCGAGGAGGTGATCGGTCGCGTCGGCGAGGAGTACGACCTCGTGATTATCGGCGCAACCGAACGAGGGCTGCTCTCGCGTATCGCCCGCGGCTCGCTGGCGTTCGAGAGCATCGAAGCCCTCGAGACGCCGGTGTTGCTCGCGGAGCGGCCGTCCACGCGGTCCTTGTGGGAGCGCCTGTTCGGCGGTCGTTGACTGAGTTGTCCCTCGGCCACCTGTTCGGCGGGTACCGATGTGCTCTGCGAGCCCCCGTTTTCGTTTATAAACATAATGAATATTTATACGGTACGGGCGGGTAGCTGACCGTATGTACGACGACGAGGAGCTCTCCGAGATCCGCGAGGCCCACGCCGAGTGGGCGGCGGAGACGCTCGATCCGGCCCTCGACCGACGTGGCGAGCGCCGTGACCGGTTCGCCACGGTGTCGAACCACGAGGTCGATCGCTTGTACACTCCCGCCGACGTGGCCGACCTCGATTACGGCGACGATCTGGGGTTCCCCGGCGAGGAGCCGTACACCCGCGGCGTCTATCCCACGATGTACCGGGGTCGAACGTGGACGATGCGGCAGTTCGCCGGCTTCGGCACCGCTGAGGAGACGAACGAGCGGTTTCACTACCTGATCGACGAGGGACAGACCGGGCTCTCGACCGCCTTCGATATGCCGTCGCTGATGGGGCTCGACTCGGACGACCCGATGTCGCTCGGCGAGGTCGGTAAGGAGGGCGTCGCCGTCGACACGCTCCGTGACATGGAGGTGCTGTTCGACGGCATCGACGTTGGAGATGTGTCCACCTCGTTCACGATCAACCCGAGCGCGCCGGTGATCTACGCGATGTACGTTGCCATCGCGGACCAGCAGGGCGTCCCGCGCGAGGCGCTCCGAGGGACCCTCCAGAACGATATGCTGAAGGAGTTCATCGCACAGAAGGAGTGGGTGATACCCCCGGAGCCTTCCATCGATCTCGTGACCGACACCATCGAGTTCGCAGTCGCGGAGACTCCCAACTTCAAGCCCATCTCGGTGTCGGGGTACCACATTCGCGAGGCGGGGTCGACCGCGGTCCAAGAGCTCGCGTTCACCCTCGCGGACGGCTTCGCGTACGTCGAGTCGTGTCTGGACCGCGGGCTCGATATCGACGAGTTCGCGCCGCAGCTCTCCTTTTTCTTCAACTCGCACAACTCCGTCTTCGAGGAGGTGGCGAAGTTCCGCGCCGCCCGACGGATCTACGCGCGGATCATGAGCGAGTGGTACGACGCCGAGGCCGACGCCTCGAAGCAGTTGAAGTTCCACACGCAGACCGCTGGCCAGTCGCTCACGGCCCAGCAACCCCTGAACAACGTCGTCAGAGTGACGCTGCAGGCGCTGGCGGGCGTCCTCGGCGGCACCCAGAGCCTCCACACCAACTCGTTCGACGAGGCGCTGGCGCTGCCCTCCGAGCAGGCCGTGCGGGTCGCGCTCCGCACCCAGCAGATCATCGCCGAGGAGTCGGGCGCCGCCGACATCGTCGACCCGCTGGGCGGCTCCTTCGCGGTGGAGGCGCTCACGGACGAGGTCGAGGCCGAGGCGACCGCGTACATCGAGGAGATACGGGAGATGGGCGACGGCTCGGTCCGCGACGGCGTGCTCCGCGGGATCGAGCAGGGGTACTTCCACCGCGAGATCCAGCAGGCTTCCTACGAGTATCAGGAACGGGTCGACTCGGGCGAGGAGACTGTCGTCGGCGTCAACGCCTACGAGATCGACGACGACACGCGCCCGGACCTGCTCCGCGTGGACGAGACGACCCGGGAGCGACAGCTCGACCGGCTGGAGTCGGTGAAGGCCGATCGCGACGACGACGCGGTCGAGGCGGCCATCGACGATCTCCGCGAGGCGATCGACGCCGACGAGAACGTGATGCCCGCCATCGTCGTGGCGGTGAAGGCGTACGCGACGATGGGCGAGATCATGGACGTGTTCGAGACGGAGTACGGGACGTACCGCGAGCGGATCGGCGTGGCCTGAGGGACGTCACGCCGCGAGGAGGACCGATACGGACGCATCGACCACGCGCGAGGCCGAGTCGCTCCGGCGTGGCGCCGAACCGATCGACGGCGTCACGCTGGATCGACCGGCCGTGCGGACTCCGCGCACCACGCGTTGCCCCGGCGGCCCGTCCGCCGGAGGTCGAGTTCGACGACCGACCCGGCGTCGAGCGACGACAGCGCGGCTTCCACGTCGGGGTCGTCGTACTCGACGACGTACAGCGTCCCGTTACGCGGGTATTCGCGGAGCGTGATCGCTCCGTGGTCGTTGCACGCCTCGACGATCGTATACTTGCCAGTGCGGTCCATCCCGCGCGGAGCTACGACGCAGTTCGTGTTAACTGTTTGGTGAGTTTGCGTTGAAACGACGTGCGCCGCCCGGAACGGTCCACTTTAATCGACGCGTCGCCTCGTTCGGGTATGACGGAGACGGAGGTCCCACCGGACCATCCGCGGTACGCCTCGCTCGTGACGCGTCACCGCATCGAGGCGGGCGTCGAGAAGGGTATCACCTCGAAACAGGGGCTCATCGCGCAGGGACGCGCCGAATCCTTCGACTACCTGCTCGGCGAGCGGACGCTCCCGAGCGCGGACCGCGCGGCGCGCGCCGCCGCGGCGACGCTGCTCGCGGCCGACCGCCCGGTGATATCGGTGAACGGGAACGTCGCGGCCCTCGCGCCGGAGGAGACGGTGGAACTCGCCGACGCGGTCGACGCCGACCTCGAAGTGAATCTGTTCAACCACACCGACGAGCGCGTCCGGCGCATCGCCGACCACCTCCGCGAGCACGGTGCGGACCGAGTGAAGGGGCTGGCCGGCGACGGCGAGATACCGGGGTTGTCGCACGCCCGCGGAACCGTCGACGCCGACGGGATCGAGGCGGCCGACGTCGTCGTCGTCCCGCTGGAGGACGGCGACCGCGCCGCGGCGCTCGACGCCATGGGGAAGACTGAGATCGTGGTCGACCTCAATCCCGGCAGCCGATCACCGCGGACCGCCGCCGTCCCGATCATCGACAATCTGATCCGCGCGGTGCCGAACGTGACGGCCCACGCACGGGACCTCGGCGACGCCGCTCCCGAGACCCTGCGAGAGATCGCGGACGAGTTCGACCCCAACGAGGCGCTGTCGGCGGCCGAAGCGGCGATCCGGGAGGGATCGTTCGCAGCGACGGACGAGTCGTAATCCGGAGTGACCGGATACTCTTTCGATCGAAAATTGTCGATAATACGACGGATAGGGCCCCACTACGCCGGTACTACAAAGTCGGTGCCCGACGTAGCGGAGGTATGGAACTCGACGAGACGGATCGCGCAATCCTCAGGATTCTCCAGGAGGACGCTCGAACACCGTTCTCGGAGGTCGCACGTCGGATCGATATGTCGAGCGCGACCGTCCACGACCGTGTGGGGCGGATGGAAGATGCCGGGGTCATCGAGGGGTACCACGCCGAGGTCGATCCGAAGGCGGTCGGGTACGGCGTCAGCGCGTTTGTCGGACTACGCGTGGAACAGGGACGCGAGGATGACGCGCTCGACCGCCTCCGCGATATCGAGGGCGTCAGCGAGATTCACCTGACGACCGGCGAGTGGGACGTGATGCTGCGCGTCGTCGCCGCCGACACCGACCGCCTTCGGCGAATGATGTTCGATGAGATCGCAGAAATGGACGGCTTCTCCCGCTCGCAGACGATGATCATCCTCGGGAGCGACTACGAGGCCGTGGGCCCGCCGATCTGAGCGGGCGCCCGCCCGGCGAGGCGTCCCGGGGTGCTGGTGTGTCGGGTGTACCGGGTGTATCGGTACCGCGTGTGCCGATATTGCTCGGCGGAGACGTAGCCGCTCCACGGTGAACCGGGACCGGAACGCTAAACTCGGGCACCCGCCGAACGGGAACTATGAGTACTCGGGTCGCCGGTCGGGTGAGGCAGTCACCGGAGCGGGCGTGGGCGGCGGTCGTCGGTGGCATCTCCCTTTTGCTCGCGGTCGGATCGGTCGTTTTCCCGCGGGCCGTGTACGACCGATTCATCTGGCAGTACTTCTGGGGGCCGGTCGTCGCCGACGGTCAGGGAGCCCAGTGCGCCGTTCGAGACGTCGGCGCCACGGAACTGCTCGGCAGTTCGACGGCGTGTCAAGCCGCCGTCGACGCGGGGGAGGTCGTCGCCTTCCCGGGGTACACGACGCTTTCCACCGTCAGCTACGCGGTCGTTCTACTCGGGATGCTGGTCGGCGTCGTCTTTCTGCTCCGTCGGTTAGACATCGGTAACGAACTGCGCTTTTTCTACGCGCTGTTCCCGTTCATGCTGCTCGGCGGCGCGCTTCGCACCGTCGAGGACTCGGGCGTCGCCGCCGTTCGCGCCGGCACTGAGCCGCTGATTCCCTTCCCGGCGAGCGCGGTGCTTATCAGTCCGTTCATCTACTTCACCGCGTTCGGCGTCACCCTCGCGTGCGTCCTTACGGCGTACGCGCTGGCCGACCGCGGGGTCGTCGACGACTACGCCCGACCGCTGTTCGCGATGGGGACGCTCGCGCTCGCGGCCTCGCTCGCCTACCTCTCGTACCTCGCCGCCACGACCGACTACGTCGAGTTCTACCCGCAGGTGCTCGTGCTCACGCTGGTTATCGCGACCGTGTCGACCGCAATCACGTGGAAGGTCGCGACCGCATACGAGCCGACGATCCGGCAGGGGACGGGCGCCGCGGGGATCGTCATCATCTGGGGGCACGCGGTAGACGGCGTCGCCAACGTGATCGGGCTCAACTGGATGCCGGCGCTGACGGGGACCGCGAACCTCGTCCCAAAACACGTCGTCAACGCGCTGATCGTCGACTGGACGGGGCGGCTCCTCCCGGACTCGATCCTCGCCGTCACCGGCGACGCGTGGCCGTTCCTCCTCGTAAAACTCGTCGCCGCATCGTTCGTCGTCTGGGTGTTCAACGGCGAGATGTTCGAGGAGTCGCCGCGCTACACGCTGATGCTGCTCATCACCGTGCTTGCCGTGGGCCTCGGACCGGGGACGCGGGACATGCTGCGCGCGACGTTCGGTATTTAGATAGACGAGCGGCTTTCAGCCGTTTGTTTATAAACACTTGTCGCTGGCAGCGGCGAGGATACCTCCAAAGCCCCAGCCGCGAGGCGCTTCGCGCCTCTGGCAGCCGCCGGCTGTCAGAGGGACCTACGGTCCCTCGCTACTCACCCCCTGCGGGCACTCGGAGGCACGCGCCACCGCATCGATCTCTTATAAATGACTCTCGCGAGAGTACACCGAGAACGCTATCTCGACCCGTTCCGCAACGGCACCTTATAAGCCGCCGGGGGCGGAACGGTCTCGGTAATGCTACAGGGGGTCAACGTCGCGCTCGGCGTCTCGGGGAGCATCGCGGCGGTGAAGGTCGTCGAACTCGCCCACGAACTGCGCCGACAGGGCGCCAGCGTGCGCGCCGTCATGTCCCCGGCGGCGACGAACATAATCCACCCGTGGGCGGTGGACTTCGCGACCGACGAGCCCGTCGTCACCGAGATCACTGGGAGCGTGGAACACGTTGAACTCTGCGGCCGCGAAGGGTGGGCCGACGTGCTCCTGCTCGCGCCGGCGACCGCGAACACAGCCGGAAAGATCGCCGCCGCTGTCGACGACACCCCAGTGACGACCTGCGCGACGACCGCGCTCGGGGCGGACGTCCCGGTCGTGATGGCGCCCGCCATGCACGAGCCGATGTACGACCACCCCGGCGTACTTGACGCGCTCGACCGGCTGGAGACGTGGGGCGTGACGTTCGCGGACCCGCGGATCGAGGAGGGGAAGGCGAAGATCGCCGCCGAGGCGGAGATCGTCACGGAGGTCGCCCGCGCGACGACCGCGCAGTCGCTCTCGGGGACGCACATCGTCGTCACCGCCGGCGCGACGAAAGAGCGCATCGACCCGATCCGGATCTTGACGAACAGGGCGTCCGGGAAGACTGGACGAGCGGTCGCCCGCGCCCTCTACGTCCGCGGCGCGAAGGTGACGCTCGTTCAGGACGGGCCGGACGTCTCGTACGCCGACGTCGTCGCCGTGGAGACCGCTGACGAGATGATGGACGCGTGTCGACGAACCGCGGCCACGGCCGACGCGTTGGTCTCTGCGGCGGCCATCTCCGACTTCACCGCCGATGCGGTCGACGAAAAGATCCGGTCGGGGGCGCCGCTCTCGGTGGACCTCCGACCCACACCGAAGCTCATCGACTCGGTGCGAGAGGCGTACCCCGACCTGCCGATCGTCGGGTTCAAAGCCGAGACGTCGGGCGACGACGCAGCGATGATCGCGGAGGCCGAGCGAATACGCGACCGCGTCGGTCTCGCGTTCGTCGTCGCCAACGACGCGAGCGTGATGGGCGACGACGAGACGCGGGTGCTCCTCGTCGGCGACGAAGGGACCGACCCGACGGAGGCGGCCGGGTCGAAGGACCACGTCGCCGGGCGAATCGCCGATCGGCTCGTCGTCGCGCTCGGCCGCGACGCGGCGACGTAGGGATCGATGGCTCTCACCCACTGGGCGTCGATCGGGAGCGGTGGCGACCACGTCGTTCTCCCGGCTGATATCGGCGTGGATACAAACTGTTTTGAGGCGGTAGAGAAAGGATCCCGGTAGTGATACCCATATGCACAGAGGCGGTCAACTCCGGACCCGTCGGAGGTGTGGTGGGTGACTGACAGCGACGACGGCGAGGAGTCCGCAGCGGAGACCGAAGACACCGCCGACGCGGCCTCACGGCCGGGTGTCATCGTTCCCGTTGAGCCCTCGCCGACTCTCCGCTCGACGGTCTCACATGCCGTCGAATCCGCAGTCGAGGGCGAGTTCGGCGCGATCCACCTCGTGGAGATCGCGTCGTGGCGCGACGGTGACCCGGACTCGGACGACCGCACCGCGAAGGCCAAACGCGTTCTCGAACGAACGGTGGCGTGGGCCGAGTCCGACCTCGAGGACGCAGACGCCGAAGACGTCGAGGGTGTGACGGTGATGTCGGCGCTTATCGGCTCCGACGAGTACCTGTTCGGTCCCGACGACTACGTCGACGTGCTCGCCGAGTACGCCGAAACGCACGGGGCCGAGACGGTGCTCCTCGATCCCGAGTACACCCCAGTCGGGAACACGACGCTCCTCCAACCGCTGGAGTTCGCGCTCTCGAACACGGACCTGGCCGTCCGGACGGCCCCGGTGGGGCGGCCAACCCGGCGCGAGCGGCTCCGGAACGAGGCGACGGGCGTGCGGTTCGCGGCGATGTTTGGACTCTCACTTGGGTTTTATCTGCTCCTCGGCGACCCGCTCTATTGGTTCGATCTGGTGACGGGCGTCACGACCGCGGCGATCGTCTCCATAACTCTCTCACGGGTCAGCTTCGACACCGAGCCGTCGGCGCTTCGGACGCCACAGCGGCTGATTCGCGGTCTCATCTACATCCCCGTCCTGCTGTACGAGATTCTCGTGTCGAACCTGGTCGTCGCCCGCGTGATTCTTGACCCGCGGATCTCCATCGACCCGACGATGAACCGCGTCCGCGTGATCGTCGGCGGGGGACTCCCGCTGATGACGCTCGCGAACTCGATCACGCTGACCCCCGGCACGCTCACGGTCCGCGCCCGCGACAGCGACCTCTACGTGCACTCGCTGATCCCGTGGGCCCGCGACGGGCTGTTCGACGGCTCGCTAGAGCGCTGGACGCGGTTCGTCTACTACGGACGGTCTGCGGCGCGGCTGCCGACCCCCCGCGAGCGCGACGACTACGCCATCTTGCAGGGGCCGGACGCGACCGAGGAGCTTCCCATCGCCGCCGCGGACGGCGGCGAGAGAGACGGCGACGCGACCGCTGTCGGCGAGGACGAGGCGCCCGCCGACGATGAGGTGGCCGACGGTGCGGAGGTGACCGACGCGTGACGCTCGTCGACGCGACCGTCGCCGCGGGCTATACGGTCGGCGACTTCCTGCTGTT
The DNA here is from genome assembly GCF_051194135.1 of Halorubrum wangae. Classification (NCBI taxonomy): domain Archaea; kingdom Methanobacteriati; phylum Methanobacteriota; class Halobacteria; order Halobacteriales; family Haloferacaceae; genus Halorubrum; species Halorubrum wangae. The sequence goes on from NZ_JBLZNH010000001.1 coordinate 572,781, forward strand.
CGCCGCCGCCGGATTCACCCTGCTCGCGATCGGGATGCTGTACCGGGCAGTGGCGGGGCCGACGATGCAAGATCGAGTGCTGGCGGTGAACGTCCTCGGAACGAACACCGTCGTCATCCTCGCGCTGCTGGCGGCGGCGCTTTCCGAACCGACGTTCCTCGACATCGCGCTCGTGTACGCGCTGTTGAACTTCCTGATGGCGATTGCCATCTCGAAGTTCACGGTGGAACGGGGTGGTGTGCTGTGATCGAGACGCTCGGGACGCTCGGAGCGATTCGCTTCGGGCTGATCGTCGTGTTCACCCTGCTCGGGCTGTTCTTCTCGTTCGTCTCCATGGTGGGCGTGCTTCGACTCCCGGACGTCTACTCGCGGGCGCACACCGCCTCGCAGGCCGACACGCTCGGTGCGGGCTTCGGACTCGCCGCCGTGGCGCTGGCCATCGGCTTCGAGGGGACGAGCTTCAAGACCGTGCTCCTGTTGTTCTTCATCTTCGTGACCAACCCGACCGCCGCGCACGCAATCGCGCGGGCGGCCTTCGAGACGGGCATCGTCCCGTGGACCGAGGGGGACGACCGCCGATGACGGGAGCGAGTCCCCTCACGGCGGTCGCCGGACACGCGGCACCGGCCCTCTCGCAGACGGCTCCCGTCGTCGCGCAGATAACCGCTATCGAGGCGAGTCTGCTCGCGTTCGTCGTCCTGACGGCGCTCGCGACTGCGATGGCGCGAGACGTACTCGCGGCCGTCATCGTCTTCGGGGCGTACAGCCTCGGAATGGCAACGCTGTACACGTTCTACCGCGCGCCAGACGTCGCGCTGACGGAGGCGGCGATCTCCGCCGGCGTGACGACCGTACTGCTCCTCTTGACACTCGCGAAGACGACCCGGATCGACCACGACGCCGTCTTCGAGTCGGTGAATATCCCGGCCGTCGGCGCGGTCGGGCTGCTGTTCGCCGGACTGCTGCTCACGATGGGCGACGTGCCGGCGATCGGCTCGCCCGACGCGCCGGTGTGGTCGAACCCGGAGGTAAGCCAGTGGTACCTCGCCGAGACGTACGCCCAGACCGGTGTCGACAACACCGTGATGGGCGTCTTGGCGGCGTTCCGCGGGTTCGACACCTTCGGCGAGGCGGTCGTCGTCTTCGCGGGCGGGATCGCGGCGCTCATCGTCCTCCATCGAGAGGTGTTCGCATGAGCGACGTTCGTCCCGATGACGACGGGGTGCGCGGCGACTCGGTCGGCGGTGACGACGCCGATCAGGGCGCCGAGGACGATCCGGAGGTGCCGCCTCACCGGGCCGCTTCCCGATCGGGACGGCTCGATTCCAACCGGCGCCAAGGCACGCCGTACACGGAGAGTCAGGTTATCATGCCGACGGTGAAGATCGTGGCCCCGTTCGCGTTCACCTACGGTCTGTTCGTCACCTTCCACGGCAGTGGCTCTCCCGGCGGTGGGTTCCAAGGAGGCGCGATAGTGGCCGCCGTCGTGTTCATGATCGCGTTCGCGTTCGGGATCGAGGCGACGCGCGCTTGGCTCGCCAACAGCGTCGTCGTCGCGCTCGCGGTCGGCGGCGCGCTGGCGTTCGCGGGCATCGGGTTGATTCCCGTCGCGCGAGGCGGCGCGTTCCTCCAGTACGACCTGCTGCCGGTCCCGGTGAAGTACGGGTTAGAGAGCGTCGAGATATTCGGCATCGCAGCCATCGTGAGCGGCGTGCTCATGGGGCTGTTCTTCCTGCTCGCGAACGGATTCAATTCGAACGGGAACGGCTTCGGCGACGACGCTCCGGCCGAGGAGGACGCCGACGACGAGCGCGTCGAGGAGGCCGATGCCCCGGACACGGACCGTCCCGCCGCCACGGACGGAGGTGAGCGATGACGGGCGTTGCCTTCGCCGTCGCAACCGCGGGAGCGATCGACATCCTCGCGACGCGGCACGCCTACGTCGCGTTCGCGCTGCTGCTCTGCGTCGGACTCTACATGATGATAGCCAACCCTCACCTCGTGAAGAAGATTATCGGACTCAACCTGTTCCAGACGGCGATATTCCTGCTGTTCATCGCCTCGGCGTACGTCGAGGGCGGCGCGATTCCGATCGTCCCCTCCGGCGAGGTGGAGGCGGGGACGTTCGTCAGCCCGCTCCCGCACGTGATCGTGCTCACCGCCATCGTCGTCGGCGTGAGCCTCACGGCCGTGGGGCTCGCGCTTTGTATCCGGATCTACGACGAATACGGAACGCTCCGGACCGACACCCTCCGCGAGTTGATGCGGGACGAGGGGGCGCTCCCGAGCGGCCCCGCGAACGAGACCGACGCCGGCGAGCCGAAAGCCGGCGATGCCGCGACCGACGAGGTGACGAGCGATGATTGACGTGCTTCTCCCGTTGGCGATCGCCGTGCCGATCGTGGCGGCGACCCTCCCGATCGGGCTCGGACTGTGGTACGACGACGTCGGCTGGCCGATCGCGGCGGTCGGGACGACGGCCGTCGTTGGACTGGCGGCCGCGATCGCCGCCGAGGTCGCGATCGGCGGACCGTTCGACCACGCGCTCGGCACCTACCAACCCCCGATCGGGATCGAGCTGGTGGCCGACGAGCTGTCGGCCGCGGTGCTCGCGTTGATTGCGGTCGTCTCGCTGGCGACGCTCGCGTTCTCGCGGGTGGCCGGCCCGCGCGGGAACGCGTTCTACAGCGCGTACCTCCTGCTGGTCGGCGGGCTCTCCGGGATGGCGCTCACGGGCGACCTGTTCAACATGTTCGTCTTCCTCGAGATCGTCGGGATCACGACGTACGCGCTGATCGCGGCCGACCGCTCCGGCGCGAGCGCGTACGCCTCGCTGAAGTACCTCGTGGTCGGGACGGTGGGCGCCTCACTGTACCTCGTAGGCGTCGGCTACGCGTTCCTCGCGACGGGGACGCTGAACATGGCGGACATGCAAGAACAGATCGTCGCGCAGGCCGGCTACGGCGACCCGCTGGTGCAGGCGAGCTACGCGCTGATCGTCGCCGGCCTCGCGCTGAAGATCGCGCTGTTCCCGGTCCACACCTGGCAGCCGGACGCCTACCAGCGCGCGCCGGACGCCGTCACGGCGGTCGTGGCGGCGCTCGTGTCGACGACGAGCGCGTACGCGCTGATCCGGGTGACGTACTCCGTCTTCACCGTCGACTTCCTCGCTGCGAACGAGGTGATCACGACGGGGATCCTGGTCGTCTCCGGAACGTCGATTCTCGCCGGATCGGTGCTCGCCGCGATGCAGTCCGATCTCAAGCGGATGTTCGCGTACTCCTCGGTCGCGCAGTTCGGAATGATCGGCGCTGCGATCGGACTCGCGAACGAGACCGCGCTGCTCGGCGGCATCGTTCACCTCGTCGGACACGGCCTGCTGAAGTTCGGGCTGTTCCTCGGGGTCGGTACCCTCGCGCTCGGCTACGGCGTCCGTCGGATCGAGGACGCCGCGAGCGCCGCCCGCGAGGCGCCGTACACGGCGGGAGCGATCGCCCTGCTCGGTCTGGGGCTGGTCGGGATCCCGCCATCGGTCGGCTTCCTCGGCAAGTGGTACATTGGCCTCGGTGCGGTCGAGTCGAGCATGGCCGGCGCCGGCCCGGCCGGAATCGCTATCGCCGTCGTGATCTTCGTCAGCACCCTGTTCACGCTATCGTACGTCGCGCGGCTGATAGAGCGGTTCTACTTCGCAGGCGTCGGGCTCCCGGGCGGCCACGGCGATGACGCGGCGGCCGGTCACGACACCGACCCGACCGGCGTGGCCGCTGACGGCGGCCGCGACGACGCGGCCGACGGGCCGTCGCGCGTCACCCCCCGTGAGGGCGCGCCGCGACTCTCGCTGGTCCCCGACCGCGTGCCGCCGGCGTCGCTCGTGGTGTTGATCCTCACGGCGCTCGTCACGGTCGCGCTCGGCTTCGCCGGGATCGCGCTGTCCGACTGGTTCGGTCCGTTCCTCACGGAGGTGTTCGCATGACTGACGCTATCGTCACTGACCTACGTCCCCTACTGGCCGTCCTCGTCTCGTTCGTCGCGGCGTTCTTCATCGTCGCGTCGCACCGCTCGCCGAACGTCCGCGAAGGCTGGACGATCGCCGCGGCCGTCGCGAAGTTCGCGATCGTCGCCTCGATGCTCCCGGCCGTCCTCGACGGTGCCGTCTTCGAGTGGTCGCTCGGGGCGTTCCTCCCCGGAATCGAGTTCGCGCTGCGCGCAGACGCGCTCGGCATGCTGTTCGCGTTCCTCGCCAGCGGGCTGTGGATCGTCACCTCGTTTTACAGCATCGGCTATATGCGCGGGAACGACGAGACGAACCAGACGCGGTACTTTGCCGCGTTCGCGGTATCCCTGTCGGCGACGATGGGGATCGCGTTCGCGGGGAACCTCGTGACGATATTCGTCTTCTACGAGATCCTCTCGATCGCGACGTACCCGCTCGTGGCACACGACGAGACGTCGGAAGCACGCTCGGCCGGCCGAAAGTACCTCGCGTACACGATGTTCGGCGGCGGTGTGCTGGTGCTCGCCGGCACCGCGCTCGTCTACCTGATCGCCGGTACCGTTGACTTCACCGCCGGGGGCATTCAGGAACTCGCGAACGCGGACCCCGCGCTCGCGATGCTCGCCTTCTTCCTCCTCGCCATTGGGTTCGGCGTCAAGGCCGGAATCATGCCGCTCCACCAGTGGCTCCCCGAAGCGATGGTCGCGCCGACGCCCGTCTCCGGACTGCTCCACGCGGTCGCGGTCGTCAAGTCCGGCGCGTTCGGCGTCTCGCGGGTCGTCCTCGACGTGTACGGCCCCGAACTCGTCTTCGACCTCTCGCTCCCGTTCGGCTTCTCGGCCGGGCTCGTGTTGTCGACCATCGGCGCGATCACGCTGACGGCGGCCTCGATCATCGCGCTGCGGAAGGACCACCTGAAACAGCGGCTCGCCTACTCGACAATAAGCCAGCTGAGCTACATCATCCTCGGGCTCGGCCTCTTCGGCTGGTACGGGCTCGTCGGCGCGCTGCTCCACATCCCGGCGCACGCGTTCATGAAGCTCACCCTGTTCTTCTGCGCGGGGAACCTCCACGTCTCGACGCACACCGACTACATCTCGGAGATGGCGGGGATCGGAAAGCGGATGCCGCTGACGATGGGGGCGTTCACGGTCGCCTCGCTCGGGATGGCCGGTATCCCGCTTCTGGCCGGGTTCGTCAGTAAGTACTACATGTTGATCGGCGGGATCCGGATGGGCGCCCAGCTAACGCCGGTCGCCTACTACCTCGTCGGCGCGCTCCTGCTCTCGGGCGTCCTCAACATCGCGTACTTCTGGCCGGTGATCTACACCGCCTTCTTCGAGGCAGAGGACGCCCATGACGCGAAGCCGCTCGTCGACTTCCCGATGGGTGGCGAGTCGCGGTCGACGCTGCCAGCGACCGACGGAGGCCGGCCGGAAGACGATGCCGACGTCGACGGCAACGACGGCAACGATAGCAACGACGGCGATGAGTCTGACGTCGACGACGTCGTCGAGAGTGCCGAAGGCGACGCGCCAGCCGACGACGCTGGGACGGGGACCGCCGCCGCAGACGTCCCCGACGACTCGGACATCCCCGACGCGGAGTTCGACGACCTGCCGACCGACGAGGAGGGCGTCGTTCGTCCGGACTTCAACACGAGCGAGCGGGACTTCTCCAAGCCCGCCGAGCGCGTCGACACCGGGGACTACGCGGTCGACACGCGCCCTTCCGACGCCAACGTTCCCTTCGGTGTGGGCCGGAGCGAGGACGCCTCTACCGAGGCCACGGCGAGCGATGACACCGAGGACGCGAGCGCTCGCGCCGCCGACGACGACGACCGCGATCACGAAGCGGACCACGAGGCCCACGGAGACCACGACCACGCCGGTGGCCCGCCCGCGGGCGGTTGGCGCCACATCGACGGACTCGACGCCCTCCGTGGGCGCGAGTCGACGTGGTTCACGCTGGGTCCGATCCTCATCGCGATGAGCCTCGCGGTGCTGCTCGGCGTGATCCCCTACGAGATGGGCTTCCTGGAGCTGATCGAACTCATCGTCGACACGCGGCTCCCTGAGGAGGTGATGCGGCCATGAACGCGATTCTCACGTCGCTTCCGCCGTACGTTGTGCTCGCGGCCGCGGCGTTCCTCGTGCTCGCTCTCCCGCGGCGCGCCGGGCACGCTGCGGCAGCGCTGGCGACCGCGTTCACGTTCGCACAGGCGGTGCTGCTCGGCGACGGCGCGACGGGCGCTCACGTCGCGACGCAGCTGTTCGGCTTCGACGTGGTGCTGTTCAACGTCGACCAGTTCTCGCTGTTGATGGGGGTCGTCGTCGGTTTCCTCGCGACGGCGGCGGTGCTGTACGCGTACGGCACCGAGGCGCCGACGTGGGTGACCGCGTTCGCGCTGGTGTACGTCTCCTCGACGCTCGGGACCATCTACGCCGGCGACTGGCTCACCCTGATCTTCTTCTGGGAGCTGATGGCCGTCACCAGCACCCTGCTGGTGTGGCAGTACGGCGGCGCGGCGGTGCGGGCGGGCTACCGCTACGCGCTGTTCCACGGGATCGGGGGGACGTTCTTCCTCGGCGCCGTCGTCGTCCACGGCGCATCGATGCTCGGCAGCGTCCCGGCCGCCGAGATATTCCTGTTCTCGTCGACGACGGGGATCCACGCCAGCGCAACGCTGCTGGCGGCGATCGGGGTCGGCGTCAACTGCGGGTTCATCTTCCTGCACACGTGGCTACCGGACACCTACCCGCGCCCGCACGTGGCGGCGTCGGTGTTCCTCTCGGTGTTCACCACCAAGACGGCTGCGTACGTGATGTACCGGGCGTTCCCCGAGGGCGGCATGTGGCTGGCGTACCTCGGTGGGTTCATGGCCGTCTACGGCGCGTTCTTCGCGCTGCTGCAGTACGACCCGCGGCGGCTCCTCTCGTACCACATTCAGGCACAGCTCGGCTACATGCTGGCCGGCTTCGGACTCGCGACGTACGTCGGCGAGTTCGCCGTCACCGGCGGCTTCGCGCACCTGTTCAACAACGTCCTTTATAAGAGCCTCCTGTTCATGGCCGTCGGTGTCGTCGTCTACCGGACTGGGGTGGAGGACATCAGAGAGATGGGCGGGCTCTGGCGAGAGATGCCCGTCACCTTCCTCGTCTACGTCGTCGGCGCCGCCTCGATTACCGCCGTTCCGGGGTTCAACGGGTTCATCTCGAAGGGGATGGTGATCGACTCCGCACACGAGCTTCACAACTTCGAACTGCTGTTCGGCGAGGGCCTGCTGTGGTGGCTGCTGATCCTCGGTGGCGTGGGAACGTTCATGTCGTTCATCAAACTCGGCTACTACATGTTCTTCCACGGCTCCGCGACGCTGTCGCCGAAGGACGCCACCGCGTTCCAGACCGCCGGCATGGTGCTCGCCGGCGGGGCGTGCATCTTCTTCGGGGTGTTCTACACCCAGCTGATCGAGCTGATGCCGTTCACGGAGATCATTCTCAGCGAAGACGTCTACTTCCATCCGTACAGCGAGAGCCACCTGACCGAGAGCGCGGCGCTCCTCGTGACCGGGTTCGTCGGCTTCTTCGCATTGAAACGGCCGCTCGGGTGGCTCGCCCACCACATGCGCGACGTCGACGCCGTGACCTACCCGGCCGCGTTCTACCTCGGTCGGTGGTCGGTCTGGGGGGTCACGGAGCTGTGGGCCGCCGTCGACCGTGCCGTGATGGGGCTCGTCGCGGGTATCAAACGGACCGCGATGCGTCCGCGGACGGCCGTCTCCGCGCTCGGTTTCGACGTCGAGATCCGGACTGGGATCGGCCGGAGTGTCCTCATCTTGACGCTCGCCGCGGGCGTCGCGTTGTTGGCGTTCATGCTCGGCTAAGCGGACTCTGAGAATCGGACTGAGAATGCGTCGGCGGGGTGGCGGGTCGTCGGCGTCGGCGTGGCGGTTCTCGCGGCCGACCCGGCTCTACGCGGCGGCGGGCGTTCAGTTCAGTACTCTTCGTACGCGAGGTTCATCATCCACTGCGAGAAGGCGTCGGCCTGCGAGTCGACCTCCTCCTCGCCGATGAACGGCGACAGCATGTCGCCGGCCATCAACAGCGCGAACTCCAGGTCGCGGGGCGCGGGTTCCAAGTAGTACGTGTTGTGTCCGTTGTAGACGGTGTCTGACCGCTGGATGAGACCCGAATCCTCCAGCGCCTCCGCGATGCGGCTCCCCTTGCGTGAGGAGACGTCGAGTTCCTTCCAGAAGTCGCTCTGGTGGATGCCACCGGTCTCGCGGATGAGTTCGAGGCCCGCCTGCTCGTCCTCCGACAGCTCGGCCTCGAGTTCGGACACGCTCATGCTTGAACACCCGCCCGCGACTCGCTTAAAACTGGCTTTCCGTCCCGTCGCGGCGCCTCCGTCCGCGACGGTCTCGCGCGCCGCCTCTTCTCGCGCCGTCGCCGCGTGCGGTCGCGCTCCTCTCGACCCTCCGCGAGTCGTCGCCCGCCCACACCGTTCACTCGCCTGTGAACGACGGGGGGAGCGACGCCGGTTCCACGGGCGTCTCGCAGGGTGGCCCGTCGGCGTACGCGAATTCGGGGACCGCCGTCGGGTCGGTGCTCGTCAGAATCCGGGTGAACGACCGCGTCCCGAAGTCGTCGCCGTGGAGACAGGCACCGTACTGGTGGTCCGCAAGGATGGCGCTCGCGCGGTCGAGCCACTCGGCGCCCGACTCGCCCGGCTCCGGAACCAACTCGGCTGCGATCCGGCGGGCGCTGTCGACGCGCTCCTCCGCGAACGCCCGCCGTCGTTCCGGGATCGCGAACCGCTCGACGCCGTTCACCACCCCGCCGACGTTGCCGACGACGTGGACGCCCGGATCGAGCCGCGTCACCGCGAGACCGCCGTCGTACGAGAGGAGGAACGCGGCATCGTCGTCCGCGAGCACAAGGTTGAACCCGTCGTACGAGCGGGTTTCGAGGTCGCGCTCGACGCTCCGAACTGCGGCCTCGGCGGAGTCCGATTCGAGACAGTCTCGCACGAGAAGCCCTCGGGAGCGGTCTCCCTCGCGGTCAGCGTCGAGCCAGCGGTTGGTGATCGCAACCGCGAGACCCGAGTCAGAGAGGCCGATCCACGTCCCGCCGGCCTCCGCGTCGCGCGGGGCGACGTACCGACCGTCGTCGCCGCGGACCGTCGGCGGTTCGGCTGGTCTGTCCAGCGCCTCGTCGCGGTTGGCGGCGAGTGCGACCGGGGCGTCACCGAACGCGCGCCACGCGAGAGTGAGGGTACACACACTCGCTTGTGCGCCCGACGAGGAGGAAAAACCCGCGATCGCGACGTCCCCATTCTTTACTCAGAATAAAAGAAATCTTTTGGTGGCTGACCACGTCGGGTCGCGTATGAACGCGATAGCCGTGAACGAGGGGGCCGACGAACCGGTCGTGACGGAGAAGCCACGCCCGGAGCCGGCACCCGGTGAAGCGCTGGTCCGGACGCTCCGGGTCGGCGTCGACGGGACGGACCACGAGGTCATCGCCGGCGGGCACGGCGGCGCGCCCGCGGGTGAGGACCACCTCGTCCTGGGCCACGAGGCGGTCGGCGTGATCGAAGACCCGAACGACACGCCGTTCGAGGTCGGCGACGTGGTCGTGCCGACGGTCCGGCGCCCGCCGAACGGCGCGAACGAATACTTCGCGCGAGGCGAACCCGACATGGCTCCGGACGGTCGGTATCACGAACGCGGCATCGTCGGCGCGCATGGGTTTATGGCCGAGTACTTCACCAGCCCGGCGGAGTTCCTCGTGAAGATTCCCCCCGCGCTCGCCGAGTGGGGATTCCTCGTCGAGCCGCTGTCGATCGCAGAGAAGGCGATCGAACACGCGTACGCCAGTCGGTCGGCGTTCCACTGGGACCCGGAATCCGCGCTGGTGCTCGGCAACGGGTCGCTCGGACTGCTCACGGTCGCGAGGCTCGACGCCGACTTCGAGCGGGTGTACTGTCTCGGTCGCCGAGAGCGTCCGGACCCGACGATCGATATCATCGAGTCGCTCGGCGCGACGTACGTCAACTCCAACGAGACGCCGGTCCCCGCGGTGCCGGAGGCGTACGAATCGATGGACTTCATCTTCGAGGCGACCGGCTACGCCCCGCACGCCTTCGAGACAATCGAGGCGCTCGCCCCCAACGGGGTCGGCGCGCTGCTCGGCGTGCCGGGCGACTGGGAGTTCGAGATCGACGGCGGGAGGCTCCACCGCGAGTTAGTCCTCCACAACAAGGCGCTCGTCGGGAGCGTCAACTCCGGGTACGAACACTTCGAGGCCGCGGTCGACTCGCTGTCGGCCTTCTCCGAGGAGTTCATCGACGGATTGGTCACCGGCGTGTACGGGCTCGACGAGTTCGAGGCCGCGTTCGCGGATGACGACACGACTATTAAAACGGCGGTAGAATTCAGTTCATATGAAGAACGTTGACGACCTGATAGACAGTGCGGCCGAGCTGGCGGAACGGGGGCTCTCGAAGGGCGAAATCGCCGACGAGCTGAACGTCTCACGGGAGACCGCGAGTTGGCTCGTCGAGCGAGGGGGCGGCAACGGCGCCCCGACCGAGGCCCCACCGTCCGGCTCGACGGCCGACATCCACGTCGACTGGTCGGCACTGGGCCGCGATTCGACGCGGCTCCGATACGCCGCGAGCGCGATGGCCGACCTGCTCGCGAAGGAAGGGGAGGAGGTCGATCTCACCGTCGGCGTCGAGAAGGCCGGCGCGCCGCTCGCGACCGCGGTCGCGAACCAACTCGACACCGACCTCGGCACGTACGCCCCCGCGAAACACCAGTGGGAGGAAGGCGATATCGACGAGCACGGCGGCGGCTTCTCGCGGAACTTCGCGGCGATCCGCGACCGCGACTGTTACGTTGTAGACGACATCATCACGTCGGGGACGACGATGCGGGAGTCGATCAACGCGATCCGCGAGCAGGGAGGCGAACCCGTCGCCTGCGTCGTTCTCGTCGACAAGCGAGGCTACGACGAGATCGACGGCGTCCCCGTCTACTCCCTCGTCGACGTCGTCCGCGTCGACCGCGACGAGTAACTCGGCGCGCTCCGGGACGTCGCCGAAGCGCACGGGTCCGTGCGGAACCCATTTGCCTCGGCGGCGCGTACCGTTGCGCATGACGTTTCAGCCAGAGTCCGAGGCGGAGCCCGACGAGATTGAGCGCCGCGTCACGGAGACGCTCGCTGACAACGACGTGGTCCTGTTCATGAAGGGGAACCGACTGATGCCGCAGTGCGGCTACTCCCAGCGCGCGGTCGAACTCATCAGCAAGCACGTCGAGGAGTTCGAGACCGTGGACGTGCTGCCCGCGCTGCCTCACTACCGGGAGGCGCTGGAGGCCGAGAGCGGGTGGGAGACCATCCCGCAGGCGTTCGTTGACGGCGAGTTCATCGGTGGCAGCGACGTCCTCGGAGAGCTGGACGAGCGTGGCGAACTGGCCGCCGAACTCGGCGCCGAATAGACCGACCAGCCGCCCTATCGATCGCTTTGCGGTCCGATCTCAGTCAGTCGAAGGGCAGGCCATATAAACCTACGGTGCCTAATTGCGATAGGAGCAGCCGTAGTCGCTGCCGCTGTGCCGACTCTCGACTCATCTCACCCAACCAACAATGACAGGCCGCGTGTTCAGACTTCATTCGACGCTCGAACTGCCACTCGAAGACGTGGAGACGTACTTCGAAGAAGACCCCGACCTCCCGCCGGAGATCAACGACATCGACATCACGCGTCGAAACAACACCCTCATCATCAAGGCCCTGTCCGACGACGAGAGTATCAGCAAGTACACGCCGACCGCCCAGCTGAAGGCGTCCGTCACGGAGACGCGCGTCTGGGAGGAGGAGCCGCCGCGTGCCGGCGGTCCGCAGTGGATGGACGACGAGGAGGAAGAGATCCCCTCCGAACTCGTCGAGTTCGCCTGCTTCAAGGGTGACCGTGAGACCGTCCTCCAGAACACCGCGCTCCAGTACCCCATGTTCCTCGTGCTCCGCGAACTGGCGCTCCTCTCCGAGAAGGGGACGCTGACCGCCATCACCGAGGAGGACGGCGAACTCGAAGCGACGCGGATCGTCGAGGGTGAGCCGCGTCCCGCGAGCATCGAGGTCGTCGAGAGCCCGCAGGGCGCCGGCGACGGCGACGGCGGGGTCAACTGGCGCGACAACGAGTTCATTTCGGACTGAGACCGCCGCCGAACCTCGCTCGGTGTCAGTGGTCGGTCGACGGCGGCGTCGCGCGACGACCCATCGCGTCGAATCCTCGTTGTAAGTCCGCGATCAGGTCGTCTATCCCTTCGATACCGACCGACACGCGGATGAGCGTGTCCGATATCCCAAGCGCCTCTCGCTCCGCCGGCGAGAGCGGTTCGTGAGTCATCGCGGCGGGTAATTCGATCAGACTCTCGACACCACCGACAGAGACGGCGAGGGTGAACTCCGTTAACGCCTCGACGAACCGCTTCGCGTCGTCGATGGTTCCGTCGAGTTCGAACGAGAGAATCCCGCCGAAGCCGGACATCTGTTCACGGGCGAGTTCGTGGTCCGGATGGTTCGGCAAGCCGGGGTAGTACACGTCGGTCACCTCCGGCCGCTCGTCGAGGAACTCGGCGACGGCCGTCGCGTTCGCCTCGTGTTTCTCCATGCGAACGGCGAGCGTCTTCATGCCGCGTAACACGAGGTAGCTGTCGAACGGTCCGCTGACGGCGCCCACGCCGACTTGCTGGAGGAATCGAATCTCCTCGGCCAGCGCGTCGTCGTCGGTGACGACGGCGCCGGCGATGGCGTCAGAATGCCCATTGAGGTACTTCGTCGTGCTGTGCGCGACGACGTCGGCACCCAGTTCGAGCGGCCGCTGAAAGTACGGGCTCGCAAACGTGTTGTCCACGCCGAACAGCACGTCTCGGTCCGCGACCAGGTCGGCGATACCGGCGATGTCACACAGTGCGAGTTTGGGGTTCGTCGGCGACTCCATCCAGACGACGGCGGTCTCTTCGCGGAGCGCGGCAGCCACGTTCTCCGTGTCCGTCGCGTCGACGTACGTGACGTCGACGTTGAGACGCGACCGAAAGATGTCGTTGAGCATCCGACGAGTACCGGCGTAGAGGTCCTCGAAGGCGACGATGTGATCGCCGGGAGTCACGCCGGCGAGCAGCGTCGTGAAAATCGCCGCGGTACCCGAGGCGAACGCGGCGCCGTGAGCGCCTCCTTCGAGCGCGGCGAGTCGGGTCTCCAGCGCGTGCCGGGTCGGATTCGACAGCCGACCGTAGACGAACTCGCCGGCGGCCGGGTCCACGTCCTCCAATCGCATCTCGGTATCGAGGCCCGGAAGGGCGAACGTCGACGTCAGGTGAACGGGCGAGACGACGTCGCCCGCCTCGCTGCCGTTGCCGAACGGCTCCTCGCCCTCCGAGACGGTGAGCGTGTCAAACGTCGGATCCGGTTGATCTTCCATACGCGAACTCCGACGCACCCTCGCTAATATCTTGTCATTTTTCATTAATAATGCCGGTTAGTCGGATAACTCTCGGGGATATGGACGCTCGACCGACGAATCGCCGCGACCGGCACTCGTCAGTCGACGGTCGTCAACCCGGACCGTCGACGATTTAAGCGGGCCGGGCGTTCTCTGGTCAATGACCGACGACTGGGTGAGCCTCTTCTCGGGCGGGAAAGACTCGTCGTGGGCGCTGTACCGCGCGCTGGAGGAGGGACTCGACGTCTCGCGTCTCCTGACCGTCCACCCCGCTGGCGACTCGTACATGTACCACACACCGGCGACGGAGCTCGCCGAACTCGCGGCCGAGAGCGTCGGGATCGACCTCGTCGAGATCTCGCCGGACGACTTCGGAGCGGACGACGTCGACGACGCGGGTGCACAGGGCGACGCCGAACTTGAGCCAATGGAGGCCGCCCTCCGAGAGATCGCCGCGGACGAGGACGTGGACCTCGCGGGTGTCACCGCCGGCGCGGTCGAGAGCGAGTACCAGACGAGCCGCATTCGAGCGATGTGCGACCGGCTGGGGATCGACCTGTTCGCACCGCTGTGGGGCGAGGACCCGGTCGCACTTGCGGAGTCGATGTTCGACGCCGGGTTCGAGATCCGCATCGTGCAGGTCGCGGCGTACGGGCTCGACGAGTCGTGGCTCGGGCGGCGCTACGACGCCGACGCGCTGTCGGAACTCCTCGACCTGCGCGAGAAGTACGGCGTGCACCCGCTGGGCGAGGGCGGCGAGTTCGAGACGTACGTCGTCGACGGTCCGCACATGAGCCGTCGGATCGAGTTCGAGTACGACGCGGTGTGGGAGGGCGACCGCGGTCACGTCGAGATCCGCGACGCCCGGCTGGAGTGAGCAGAAAAAGCCACCGCCCGAAACGCGTCCGAACGCGCGTTACGGCCAGCTTCCCGCCTGCCCGTACGCGTCGACGATCCTACCGATAGCGACCACGTAGGCGGCGGTACGGAGGTCGCGAACGTCCCGCCCCTCATAGGCGTCAATGATTCCGTCGAACGCCTCGGTGATTATGCGTTCAAGCTCCTCGTTGACCCGCGACTCGGTCCAGTAGAACCGCTGTCGGTTCTGGACCCACTCGAAGTACGAGACGGTGACGCCGCCGGCGTTCGCGAAGATGTCGGGGACGACGTGAACTCCGTTCTCGACGAGCACGTCGTCGGCACGCGGGGTGAGCGGTCCGTTCGCGGCCTCGACGATCACGTCGGCCGCCACGTCGGCGGCGAGGTCGCCGTTGATGGCGTTCTCCAGGGCCGCGGGCACGAGCAGGTCGACGTCCATCGTCAACAGCTCCTCGTTCGTGATCGACGCGGCGTCGCCGTAGCCGGAGACCGCGCCAGTCTCGGTCTTGTGCTCTTTCACCGCCCGCGGGTCGAGCCCCTCGGGAGCGTGGATACCGCCCGACGAGTCCGAGACCGCGACCACGTTCCCGCCCAACTCGTCGATGAGGGCGGCGGCGACCGAGCCGGCGTTGCCATACCCCTGAACGGCGACGCTCGCGCCCGCGAGGTCACGGTCGAGCCAGTCGAACGTCTCGCGGGCCGCGAGCGCGACGGAGCGACCGGTCGCCTCGACGCGCCCCTCGCTGCCTCCCGAGTCGATCGCCTTGCCGGTGATAACGCCGGGCGCGGTGGTGTTCTCCAGCGTCTCGTACGTGTCTTTGATCCAGTTCATTTCCCGCTGGCCGGTGTTGACGTCCGGCGCCGGGATGTCGCGGTCCTCGCCGATGATCGGTCGGAGTTCCTTCGCGAACGAACGCGTCAGTCGCTCCAGTTCGCTCTCCGAGTAGTCACTCGGATCGATCGCGATTCCCCCTTTCCCGCCGCCGTAGGGCACGTCGACGACGGCGCACTTGTACGCCATCCACCCCGACAGCGCCTTCACTTCGTCGCGCGTGACGCCCGGGTGATACCGGATGCCGCCCTTGTACGGGCCGCGGTCGCCGTTGAACTGCGACCGGTACGCGCGAACCGTCTCCAGCGAGCCGTCGTCGCGCTCGAAGGTCAGATTCGTCTCCAAAACCCGCTCAGGATTCTTTAACCGGGTGATAACACCATCCTTGGCGTCGACCGACGCCGCGGCGTCGTCGACCTGTTCCTGGAAGCTCTCGAACGGATTCGTCTGTTCAGTCATACGTAACGTTCCAGAGGGGTCGAGGTTAATGGTGACGGATAGGTATCGTTAGAGGCAAATCTGCTTGTACGCCTCGAACACGACCCTCTCGGATGGCCCACGCGAGCCGTGGTGGTGGTATTATCTCGGGTCCATCCCGGCGGCCGCGGCCCGCTCCACGATCCGCTCCGCCTGCGCGATCAGCGGCGCGTCGATCATCTCGCCGTCGACGCTGAACACCCCTCGATCCGCCCGTCGGGCCTCGTCGCGGGCGCCGAGGACCCGAGACGCCCAGTCGATCTCCTCGGCGTCGGGCGTGAACGCCTCGTTGATCGGACCGACCTGCGACGGGTGGATCGCGAGCTTTCCGTCGTAGCCGAGCGTGAGTGCGAACGCCGTCTCCTCGCGAAGCCCCTCCGTGTCGGAGAAGTCCGTGTACACCGTATCGAGGGCGTCGACGCCGGCCGCACTGGCGGCGAGGACGACGTGTTCGCGGGCGTACAGCACCTCCGTCCCCTCGTCGGTGCGGGTCGCCCCGATGTCGGCCGCGAGGTCCTCGGCGCCGAACACGAGCGCGCTGGTCGCGTCCGCAGAAGCGATCGCCGGCGCGGAGAGGACGCCGCCGGCCGTCTCGACGAGCGCGAACACCGCGAGGTCGAGCCCTCGGTCGGCGCACAGCGCGGCCGCCCGCTCGACGCGGTCGGCGGCCTCGACTTTCGGCAGCATGATCGCGTCGAGCCGGAGCGGGGGGTCGGCGTCGACTGAACCGCCCACGTCCGCCGGCGCCGACCCGACGAGGGCGTCGAGGTCGGCGGCGGGCGCCGTCGCCGTGAGCCGGACGCACACCTCGGCGTCCGGATCGAAATCGACGTCGGCAAGCACGCGGCGGACGGCGTCGCGGGCCTCGTCTTTCCGACCGGGGGCAACGGCGTCTTCTAGGTCGAAGCAGACCACGTCTGCGCCCGTCGCCGGCGCCTTTCGCATGAGTTCCGGGCGGTCACCGGGAGAGAACAGGAGGCTTCGTCGGGCCATGACGGAGACTCCTCACCGCCGGGTATAAAATCGGGGGCGAACGGGCTGACCGACGCGCACGGCTTCCGGAGCGGTACCGATTTGACCCGGCGGGTCGACGGTCGGGGCATGACAGGATGCTACTACGAGGAATTTACCGTCGGTGAGACCTTCGAGCACGCGCGGCGCCGCACGGTGAGCGAGTCGGACAATCAGCGTTTCTGTGACATGACGATGAACCAGCAGCCGCTCCACCTCGACGCCGACTTCGCGGGCGAGACCCAGTTCGGTGAGCGCCTCGTTAACGGGCTGTACACCATGTCGCTCGCGGTCGGCGTCTCGATACCCGAGACGACCGACGGCACCATCGTCGCGAACCTCTCGTACGACAACGTCGAGCATCCGAATCCGGTGTTCCACGGCGACACCATCCGCGCGCGGTCGACCGTCACTGACAAGCGGGAGACGAGCGACGGGGAGCGCGGCCTCGTCACGATGCACGTCGAGGCGTTCAAGCTGGTCGACGACGGCGACGACGTCCTCGTCTGCGAGTTAGACCGGACCGCGCTCTCGAAGAAGCGACCGGTCGACGGTGAGGACGCCGCCGAGTAAGAACGTTAGCTCGTGCCGTCTGCGTCCTCGTCGGCCAGCAACAGCCCCAGATACGAGGTGCGCACCTGTTCGTCACCGTCGAGTCCGAGCCTGTCGAGCACGTCGAGCGCGTCGTTCCTGACGGCCTCGATGGCGGACTCGTCGGCGACCGCGCGCTCGATTTCGACGAACTCGCCGAGGCCGTCGACGGCGTCGAGCGTCACGGTGAAACCGTCGACCGTCCAGAACTCGCGCCGCTTTTTCACGGCTGCGGCCGGCTCGAAGCCGAGGCCGGAGAGGATACCGGCCGCTGCCTCGACGTCGGTCACTTCCGTCTCGTGTTCCGCGCGAGTCTTCGAGCCCTCGTCGAGCAGCGGTCCCTTATACGTGATCTTGGTCGTCTCTGCGGATGACGGCGTCGCGCCCGATTTCACCCCCGCATCGTCGGACCCGATTCCGTCAGCGAGCGGCGTCTCGCGGCGCACTCGGAGGGCCTCGTCCGTCTCGGCGAAGTCGCGGTGCGGCGCGTCGTAGTAGTCGTCGCGCTGGCGACTCGCGCCGACGCGCTCGGCGCCGGCGTCGCGGAGGCGGTCCCGGACCGCGTCGACGTCAGCGGGGACCTTGATTTCGACCTCGATCATATCCGAACCTCGGCGGGCGCGTCCATAAGCGCCGTGGGACGCAGACCCCGTCTCGTCCGCTCGTCGCCGCGTCGAACCGTGCGCCTTAAGGGTGTAACAGGTGACGTTCACGGTATGAGCGATCAGGAGCAAGCGGACGCGGCCGAAGACGCCGACGAGGCCGAGACCGAGAGTGCCGGACTGGCTGACGGCGACTTCGTACGAGTCGCGTACACCATCCGAACGGCCGACGACGGCCGAGTCATCGATACGACGGACGAGGAAGTCGCCGAAGAGGCGGAGATCGACACCGAGGAACACGAGTTCGAGCCGCGCGTCATCGCGCTCGGCGCCGGACACGTGTTCCCGTCGGTCGACGAGGCGTTCATCGGTTTGGAAGTCGGTGACAAGGGCGTCGTTGACGTCCCGGCCGACGACGCCTTCGGCGCGTACGACCCCGACGAGGTCGAGACGGTGAAGGCCGACAAGATCCCCGAGGACAGCCGCTACCCCGGCGCGCAGGTGCAGATCGACAACCAGCAGGGCTACCTCGAGACGATCATCGGCGGCCGCGCCCGCGTCGACTTCAACCACCCGCTGGCCGGCGAGGACCTCGAGTACGAGTACGAGATCCTCGAACTCATCGATGACCGCGAGCAGCAGGCCGCCGGCATGCTCGGGATGTACCTCCAGGACGCGCCCGAGGTCCGCATCGAGACGGTCACCGAGGAGGAAGAGACGGTCACCGAGGACGACGACGGCGAGGAAGTCGTCGAGACCGAGAAGGTCGAAAAGGACGTCCTCTACGTGACGGCGACGCAGGCGATGCAGATGAACCAGCAGTGGATGTTCCAGAAACAGCAGATCGCGCAGGACCTCATGAGCCGGCTCGACCTCGACCGCGTCGTGGTCGAGGAGGTCATCGAGGGCGGCGGCATGGGCGGTCTCGGCGGTATGATGGGCGGCATGGGCGGCGCTGGCGCGGGCGACATCGAGGACGCGCTTGAGGACGTCGACGTCGACGCCGACGAGATCGTCGACGAACTCGACGAGGAGTAACGTCGATTCCCGGCGTTCCGACCCGCCGACGAACCGATCCCTTTTGAACGACGCTCGACCCAGTGAGAGACATGCAGGCCGACTGTGAGACAGAGAGAGACGTGGAGGATGACTGAGCGATGGAGATCGAACGCGCCCGCGAGGACCTCTTCGTCGCGGCGAGCGCCGGTGTGACGATGGTCGCGATCGCGGTGTTGTCGAGCGTCACCGCCGTCGTCTCGGTCGGGACGCTCCCGACGCTCGCCCCGCTCGCCGTCTACGGGATCTACCTCTTCTCACGGAAGGGCGGCCCGTACGGCTCGTTCGACGAGCCGCGGAATTGGGCAATTGCGGCGGTGGTCGTCGGCGCGGCTGTCGTTATCGCGTCCGGCGTTTTCTGATCGGAGCGGCGTCGGAGAACTCGGTCTCAGGCGATGTCCCGGCTCGTGTCCACCGTGACCGAGTCGGTGAGCTTCAGCTTGAGCGGCTCCTCTAACGCCGCGCCGCCGCGGAACTTGGGGACGACAAGCCGGTTCGCGATCTCGGTTCCGGTCACCGTGGTGCGGAGGTCGAAGACGAGGTCCGCGATCTGCTCGGTGACGACCCGCGTCTGGTCCGACGACGCGGGCTTGAGCGCGTGTAACACCGCGAGTCCGTCGACGTCGACGACTCGTCGCTGTAGCTCGTTCAGGAACTCACCGTACTCCTCGCGGCCGTGACCTTCCAGCGGCTCGACGGAGTCGACGACGATCGTCCCGCCGTCCGGAAGCTCCTCGGTCGTGTCCAACACCGTCTCGAACGGATCGTCGCCCGCGGCGTCTCTGACGACCGTCTCCGCGTCCTCGTCGTCGAGCGTGAGGGTTGCCTCCATCGCGGCGACCGAGCGCACAGTGGTCAAATACCGGCACTCCCGGACACGAGCGAACCGATCCAGAATGAGTTCGGACTGACTCGCGGGGTTGGCCGTGAGCACCACGACGCTGCCGCTCGGAATTCCGCCGCCGAACTCTCGGTCCAACACCGAAATTCCGGTTGCGAGCGGCTCCATACGATCGCTGCCGTCTCCGAAGGTTTGGCTCTGTCGATGGCCGCCGAACGATGCGCGGGCGTCGGGGCGGGCGGTCACGCGACGCGCCATCGGTCCGAACCGTACTCACTGGTGAGCCGACGCGCGAGGTCGTCGTACGCCGATCGCACCGCCGAGTCGGCGAGCGGCGCCGGTGCCGCGGCCGGAACGCGTCCGAGCACCGGACAGCCGAGCAGGTCGGCGACGGGGTCCGGGACGGTGTCCGCGCGGACGGCGACGACACCGAGGGGCGGGCAATCGAGTCGCCGAGCGATCGCGGCCGTCTTCGCCGCGTCGCGCAGGGCCGCGCGCCCGAGCGGCGTCACGAGGAGCGAACGGTCGGCCGCGCGGAGCGGTGCGGCCGCGTCCGGCGACGCGCCCGCCGGACAGTCGATCAGGGTCGGTGCGCTGTCGGGGACCGCGTTCACGAGCGCGTCGAACGTCGGATCGGAGGCGACGGAGTCGGCGTCGACCGGGGCGGCGAGGACGGTGGGCGGGGGACCTTCGGAAACGACCGAGCCGCTGTCGCGGACCGCTTCGACGACTGTGATCGGCTCGTCTCGATCCATCTCGGTCGTTTCGGACGCCAATCGGGCGAGGTTCGGGAGGTCCCAGTCGGCGTCGACCGCGACCGCGGACGCGCCCCGACGCGACAGCGCCCGCGCGAGCCCGAGGGTCGTCGTCGTCTTCCCACTCCCGCCCTTGCCGCCGGCGACTGCGATCACATCGCGAACTGCGTCGCTATCGGTGAAAAAGAACGGGAGAGTCGGTGTGGTAGGCGGGCGGTCGCCGGTCGGAGGTCAGTCCTGACAGCAGCCGCCGGCCTCGCCGCCGAAGTCGACCGCGAGGGGCTCGGAGATGGCCTCGTTGACCGTTTCGAGGGTGTCGTTGAGTTCGTCCTGCGCGTCGAGGAACTCCCGCATGACGGGCATCGAGTGGAGTTCGTCTTGCGCCGATTGCACCTTCTGGAGCCCGGAGTTCGTCGCTTGTCCCGTCTCGCGGGCCTGCATGAACTCCGCGCGAAGCTGTTCGAACTCGTCGATCTTCGCTTGGACGTCCTCGTCGCGCTGTACCGCTTCGCGCGCCTCCTCGAAGCGCTCGTACTCGGGGGTTCGGGCGATCTGTTCGCCGAGCTCGCGACCGAGGTCCTCGATGGAGGCCTGTTCGACGCTCATGGATTGACGTTGGCGCGGAGCGGTTTTAACCTGCCGGAGCCGGGGGTTCGGCGCCGCTGAGCCAACCGTCGACCACGCCGATTCCTCCGGGGGCGCGGTCACACCGCGTGCCGCTCGACGAAGGCGACGACGTCGGCGAGTTCCTGCTGTCCGATCCCGTGTCCGCCCGGATAGCTCCCGCGGGTGACGTCGGCGCCGATCGCTTCGAGGCGGTCCGCGGCCGACGCCGACCTCGACTCGGGGATCACGCGGTCGCCAGCCCCTGCGCCGACGAGCACCGGTTTCCCGTCGATACCGTCCGGATCGAGGTCGGCGTGGACGTCCGCGAGGTAGCCGTGGAGGGCGACGACCCACGCGTATTGGTCAGGCTCTTCCAAGAGGAGCGAGAGGCTCGTGATCGCCCCCTGGCTGAAGCCGAGCAAGCCGATACGGTCAGGATCGAGATCGTACGACTCCACGGCGGCGTCGACGCTCTCGGAGACCAGGTCGAGGCTGCGCCGGAAGCCGGCGGCGTCGGGCTGGCTCTCTTCGAGCCCGCCGGCCGACAGGTCGAGGTCGTACCACGTGTACCCGCCCTGCAGGGGGTCGGGTGCGCGAAGGCTGATCACGTGGAGTTCGTCGGGCAGGTGGCGGGCGACGGGGAGCAGGTCCTCCTCGTCGGCGCCGCGGCCGTGGAGGACGAAGACGGCGGGTGCGTGTGCCGACTCGTCGTCGGGCGCGACGTGGATGTGGTCCAACGGAATCTCGGTCATGTCTCTCCGCTTCGTCGGCTCCGGGGTTGTATCCGTCGGCCGCGGCAGTGCGATGACGACGACCGGTGTCGCACGGAACTCGCCGATCGCGGTCGGCTCGCGCGTCGGGTGACGCCACAATATCTGGATCACGACCGCGCTCGATCCCGAACGATCACGAGCGTCCCCACCGAACGCGCTGTTTAACCGTCCCGCCACACAATTCGAGTGTATGAGCGGCTCCACGGAGGGCGACCTCACAAAGACGGGGATGGCCCTGAAACACGACCGAGAGTGGGACTACGAACTCGACCGAATCGTCGAGGCCATCGAGGAGCGCGACGCCTCGAAGGTCGGTCTCCAGTTCCCCGAAGGTCTCAAGCGCCGCGGTCCGAAGGTCGCCGACGACCTCCGCGAGGTGGCGCCCGACGACGTCACGTTCATGCTGTCCGGACAGCCCTGCTACGGCGCCTGCGACCTCGACACCTACCTGATGCGCCGGACTGACGTGTTCGTCCACTTCGGCCACACGCCGATGAAGGAGTCCGACAGCATCGTCTACGTGCCCCTGTTCTCGAACGTCGACCCGTTCCCGATCATGGAGGACGCGATGGCGGAGGAACTGACCCCGCCCGAGGAGGACCCGGACGTCGGGCTGGTCACCACGGCACAGCACATGAACCGCTTCGAGGAGATGACCGACTGGTTAGAGGAGCGCGGCTACGAGGTCCACACTCGCCGGGGCGACGACCGGCTCACGAAGGAGGGGCAGGTGCTCGGCTGCAACTACGCCTCCGCGGACATCCCGGCCGACCAGGTACTGTACGTCGGCGGCGGGAAGTTCCACCCCGTCGGGCTCGCGATGGAGCACCCCGAAAAACGCGTCGTCATCGCCGATCCCGTCAACAACGCCGTCTCGGTCGCGGAACACGACCAGTTCCTCAAGCAGCGCTACGCGTCGGTCCACAAGGCGATGGGCGCCGAGAAGTGGGGCGTCATCTTCTGTACGAAGATCGGTCAAGGCCGGTGGGAGAAGGCCCAGGAGATCGTCGAGAACAACGAGAACGCCTACCTGATCACGATGGACGAGGTGACGCCGGACCGCCTCCGAAACTTCGACATGGACGCGTTCGTCAACACCGGTTGTCCACGGATCACGACCGACGACGGCCCGCGGTTCCACAAGCCGATGTTGACCCCCGGCGAGTACGAGGCCGCCATCGGCGAGAAACCCCTCGACTCGATCGAGTTCGACACGTTCCACGACACCTGGTAGTCGGTCGCGTCGTGGCTCACATCGACATTCGTCGACCACGGTGAACGTCCGTTACCTTTCTCCAGCGACAGCCTCCTCGACGTATTCGACGGCCGCTTTCGGCGTCGCCACCGCCTCCACGCCCGCCACGTCGTGTGTGTCGAGCCCCGCCACTGGCCGGCCGTGCGCCAGCGCCATCCCTATCTCCGAGAGCGTGCCGTGAGCGCCGTTGATCCCGATCGCGGCGTCGCCGTTGAGCGCCACGAGCGCGTTTCGCGCGTGGCCCATCCCCGTCGCGATCGGAACCGTGACGTGCGGATTCGCGTCCGCGCGCCGATCCGTCGGGAGAATCCCGATCGTCTCGCCGCCGGCGTCTCGTGCGCCGCGGCAGACCGCCTCCATCACGCCGCCGAGCCCGCCGCACACCACCGTGTGGCCGCGGTTCGCGAGCCGTTCACCCAGTTCCTCGGCGACCGCTGCCGTCTCGGGCGAGACCGAACTGCCGCCGATGACACTGACGCGCATACCGCGGGAGCCGTGGCGGACGGATATAAATGGGCTGGCGGTCGTGTCGCGGCGTTGGTGAAACGCTTTTAAGTACTGGGCGACTGCAAAGTGTATGACGTACGATACCGTCGTGTTCGACAACGACGGTGTCCTCGTAGGCCGCACGCGGTTCGGCGTGCTCCGGGATGCGACCCGGGACGCGTTCGAAGAGTGCGGCGTCGAGGAGCCCGATCCGGACGACGTAGAGCGCATGACCATCGGAGCGACCCCCGGCAGCGTGGGGACCGTCTGTCAAACGTACGACCTCGATCCGGGGTCGTTCTGGCGGACTCGCGACGACGTGGTCTCGAAAGCCCAACAGCAGGAGGCTCGCGCGGGCCGCAAGACCCCGTACGACGACCTCGACGAACTCGAGAGCCTCGACGTGGAGATGGGTATCGTCTCCTCGAACCAGCAGGCCACGGTGGACTTCCTCGTCGATCACTTCGACGGGTTCGAACGGTTCGGTGCTGCGTACGGCCGCGAGCCCACGATCCACTCGCTCCAGCTTCGCAAGCCGAACCCCCACTACATCGAGCAGGCGCTCGGTGACCTCGACGCCGGCAACGCGCTGTTCGTCGGCGACAACGAGTCCGACGTGCGCGCGGCCGAGAACGCGGGCATCGACTCCGCGTTCATCCGACGACCCCACCGCCGCGACTGGGAACTGAACGTTTGGCCCACGTGGGAGATCGATCAGCTCTCCGACCTCCACGACATCGTCGAGTAAGGGCGTCGACGGCGCTCGGCCCACCGATCGACCCCGACCGCCGCCCCGCTCTCTCAACGTTTAACTCCGATCGGGAGCTACGCCGCCACAGTGACTGACTCCCCGCCGTGGACCGACATCTTCGGCCACGAAGAGCCGTATCCGGAGCAGGCCGACGGGATCGACGCCGCCGTCGACGCCGCCGAGGACGACGGCTTCCTCGCCTTGGAGGGCGCGTGCGGGACCGGGAAGACGATGCTCGCGCTCACCGCCGGGCTCGACCGCGTCCGCGACCCCGAGTCCGACTTCGAGCGCGTCCTCGTGCTCACGAGCGTCAAACAACAACTGCGCCAGTTCGAGACGGACCTCGACACCGTCAACGCGAATCTTCCGGACTCGTACGACCCGGTGTCGGGGCTGACGCTGGTCGGGAAGGCGGACGTCTGCCCGTACGCCCGCGAGAACCGCGGCGGAATCGACCGCGAGAACGTGTACGAGCGCTGCGAGGGACTCCGCGAGCGCACCCGAAACCTCGTCGGCGACGGCGGCGCGACGACCACGTCGAACCTCGTGAGCGAAGCACGGAGCCAACAGGTCGGGCTCATGGACTCCGGGAGCGACCGCGGATCTACCGAGGCCGAGTCCGGCGCCGCCGACTACCTCAGCGTCGACGGCGAACCGACGCCGTACCGGCCCGACACCGAGGAGTACGAGGGCACCGAGTTCTGCCCGTTCTACGCCGGCTTCCTCGACGACCTCCCCGAAGACGGGGACCCGGCGGAGGCGGTCCCGTTCGACGTCACGGAACTCGGCCACGTCGGGCCGACGGAGCTCGTCCGGCTCGCCGCCGGTCACGGCTCCTGTCCCCACTCGATCATGGGCGCGCTCGTGCCCGAGGTCGAGGTCGTGATCGGTAACTACTACCACGCCTTCGACCCGGTCACGACAGGGACGTTCACCGGCGCACTCTTGGACGACGCGACGTTCGTCGTCTGCGACGAGGCCCACATGCTCGAGCCGCGCGTCCGCGACCTCGTGAGCGATGCGGTCGCCGACGCCAGCCTCCGCGACGCCGAGAACGAGCTCACCCGCGTCGTCCAGCCGCTCTCGTTCGAGACGGCCGGCGCCGAGTCCGACGACGCCGAACTGGTGCGCGGCGAGCTGGCGGACGCCGAGGTGACCGTCGAGGAGATCGAGTCCGTTCGCGAGTTCTACGCCGACCTCCGTGGCGAGCTCGACCGCCGGGTGACGGAGCGACTGGACCGCGACCACCCCGACTGGCGCGCATCGATGCGAGCGCTCGACGACGACGAGATACCCCTTCGCGATCCCGAGGAACCCGCCGAAGATGAGATCTCGGAGTGGGCCGAGCAGGAGGGGTACGGCGACCGCGTCTGGGCCCGCGCACAACAGGTCGGTGCCGTGGTCAAACGCGTCCTCGACTCGCTGGAAGAAGGGGATAAACAGCGCGCCGCGCCGGGTGTCGGCCGCACCCTCAACGCCTGGTACCGCGAGGATCACGAGGAGTTCTTCCGAGCGATCGATCTCGAGCGGACGTGGGACGAGACGGCCCCGCCGGACTCGTGGCGGCGCGCGTACAACGCGAGCCTCGCGCTGTACAACTGCGTTCCCAGCGAACCCATCGGCGAACGCCTCGCCGAGTTCGGCGGCGGCGTCCTCATGAGCGCGACGCTGGAGCCGATGGACGTGTTCCGGGAGGTGACCGGCCTCGACCACCTTGAGGCGCAGGGGCGGCCGATCGTCGAGCGGACCTACGGGCTGTCGTTCCCCGAGGCGAACCGCGCGAGCCTCGCCGTCGACGCGCCGAAGTTCACCCATCAGAATAGAGGGGCGCCCGGCGAGGCGAACGACACGCGCCTCGCGCACCTCGACGCGACGGCGACGGTGGCGGCCCGCGATGGGAACGTGCTCGTCGGTACACCGAGCTACGCCGAGGCGACGTGGATGGCCGAGTCGCTCTCGGAACGTCTGGAGAAACCCGTACTGCTCGACGAGTCCTCGGGCGATCGTGCCACCGAATCGCTGAAAGACGATTTCTTCGCGGGCGAGGGGAAGGTGCTCGTGACGAGCCTCCGCGGCACGCTCACCGAGGGCGTCGACTACCGCGGGGACCGCCTCTCGGCCGCCGTCGTCTGCGGCGTCCCGATCATCAACACGGCGCGGCCTCGGACGCGAGCGGTCATCACCGCCTACGACCGTCGGTTCGAATCGGGGTTCGAGACGGCGCTTACGGTACCAGCCGTTCGGAAGGCCCGACAGGCGGTCGGCCGCGTCATTCGCGGGCCGGACGAGCGCGGCGTACGCGTGCTGCTCGACGCGCGGTACGCCCGCGAGTCGTGGAACAGCGTGCGGGAGTACCTCCCCGAACACGAGCGCGAGGAGTACCAGCCCGTGAGTCCGGATATGCTCGGACTCGCGCTCGACCGGTTCGAGCGGCGGGCTGGTGGTGACTGACCCCAATTCTCCGGATACCGGCGACTAACGCCGCCAGTGCGCGCGATTAGCATTGTTGTGGCGGCGATTATGATGCGTTTAACTACGTCTGGGTAGCGCGTGGACGCTCGCATGAGCTCCACGACGCAGAAGCCGAAGTACCACGTCGTCTGTCGAGACTGTTCGGTCGAAGGACTGTTCGAAGCGAACGACGAGGCGACCGCCCTGGAGCGTAAACACGCCGCGGAGACGAGTCACCGGGTCGTCGTCGGCCGCGTTCGGTGATCACACGACGTTCGCGTCACTGTCTCGCGGGAGGTGCGTCACTGTCTCGGTGCCCGACTCGGTGAGCGCGACCCGGTCGGCCGTCACCGCCAGCGCGACCGGACGCTCGGTCTGGATGTGGTGGAAGCCGGTGAAATACTCGATAGCGGTCGCGCCAAACCACGCCGCGGGATCGGCGTCGGTCGCGGCGAACCGGTCCCGGACCGACGCGAGTCGGTCGTCGAACGCGGCGGTGGGGAGTCGTGGCGCCATGGCTCACGGTTCGAGAACAAGCGAATAACCAGTCAGGTAGCAGAAAGGAGTCCGCACCGGCGGCCCTCGAATCGGCGGGCGGGCTGGAACGGCTTTTGTCGGGCCGATCAGTTCTCGCGGCGGGCGAACGCGAGGTTACCCGAGACGTTCTTGATGTAGGCCGTGACGGTCTCGCCCTCTTGCGCGCCGGGGACGAAGACGGTGTACTCGCCGCGCTCGGCGACGCCGTCGCCCTTGCGGCCGGTGCCGACGATCTCGAGTTCGTACGTCTTGCCGGACTCGATGGCCTCCTCCTGGCGCTGCGTGTTCGAGGTGTTCTGCTTCGCGACCGGTCGGAAGGCCCCGCAGGCCTCACACCGCAGCATCGGCGTGCGGTTCTCGGTCTCCAACCGAGTGTCGGGGAGGCCGCACTCCGAGCAGGTGACGAACGACTCGATGTACGAGTCGATCGCGGCCTGGAAGTCGCGCTCGCGGAAGTTGCCGCTGTACCGAGCGCGACCAGATTCGTACTGGCCGGCGGTCCCGAGCTCCTGCTGGATCTTCGAGTGGACGTGCTCCGGGTCGCGGCTCAGCGCGTCGGCGATCGCCGAGAGGTTCGTCAGTCGGGTGAACGCGCCGTCTTTCTGCGTCTCCGGGTCCGGAACCGACAGCCGCTCGTCGGAGCCGCCGAGGTCCGGCACCTCCTCCATCGCGCGGTCGAGGCTCGATTCGTAATCCATGCACGACGGAAGGGGGGGCCGACGGAAATCGCTTCCGGGTTCGGAAGGACGCGAGTCGGACGCGGTCGCAGTCGATCCCGGATCACGGTGCCGGTGCGATCGGAGCGATCAACAGCGCGGCCACGAGCAGCGCACCGAGCACGACGAGGACGTTTCGCTTCGGCGCGCGCGGCGCCATGCCGGGGACGCGTTCGGAGAACGCCCGGTACGCGTCTCCGGGAGATGCGCCGCTCCGTGTTGAGTCCTCAGTGTCTCTCCTCGGTTCGACGTCTGTCACGCGCCACACATCGGACGCCGCGTGGTTAGCTATGATCGTTGTACCGCGTTACTATCGACTTAACGGGCGACAATTCACGACGTACAGCCGCCCCGGAACCGAACGGTCGGACCCGAAGGGCGACCGGCGACACGTCGTCGGTGCCGAGCGGTTCGGTCGTGGTAATCGGTCGCCGAATCGACGTCGACCTGCTCGCGTAATCTCGGCATTCGGACGGGACGCTCGTCGCACCGCTCATGGGTCATTGAAAACGTCCAGGAGAACGCGGCCGCAAACGATCAGTAGCGGGAGGTAGATTTGAACTACCGATCTCCGGGTTATGAGCCCGGCGGAATCTCCTGGCTATCCCATCCCGCTATCATATCAAAACCCGTTGCGACTGTTAAGAGTTCTGATCCCGTCGCCCGTGTGCGATTCGACCACGTACCATTTATATACTGATGTCGACGGAATCCGCCGGACGACGCGGCTCTCAAAGCGGCCCTCAACGCGATCGTTCACCCGTCCGTCGATCCGATCGAGTTCAGCCCTCGGCGACGCGGCGAACCGCTCACTCGCTCGGGGTGTACCGACGCTGCGCCCACAGCGCGAGGATCGATCCGAGTCCGAACGCGATCGGGAGGACGGCGTCCGCGGGGTCGCCGGACAGCGCGCGACCCGCCGTCAGTCCGGCCATGAGTGCGAACGCCAGCGATAACAGTCCGAGAACGGGGACCACGTACCCCTCGGAGAACGTGGACCGCCCAGATTCGTCGCTCATTGGAGTCTGTAAGACGTACGGCCGGGTAACTCCGGCGGCGGTGCTATGGGGGTTGGGTGCCTTGCGCCGGCCGCAAACCCTTTCATCAATCAAAAATAGTGATAAATTGATGCGAAAACCGCTACTGACGACGGACTTTCTGGACCGGGCGCGGCGACACTACGGCGACGAGGAGGCCGTTCTCGCCACCGACGGAACCCGATACACGTACGCCGAACTCGGCGATCGGGCGGACCGGTTTTCGGCCGCGCTTCAGGCTCGTGGCATCGAGAAGGGCGACCGCGTCGCGGTGTTGGACCCCAACACGCACTACCACCTCGAGGCGGCCTACGGTTCGATGCAGATCGGCGCGATCCACACACCGCTGAACTACCGACTCACGCCCGACGACTTCGCGTACATGCTCTCCGACGCGGGCGTCGACGCGGTCTACGCCGACGCCGAGTACGCCGATCGGATCGAGGCGGTCCGCGACGAGGTGCCGACGGAGACGTTCCTCACGAACGACGCCGACGCGGTCGCGGGCGAGTGGGAGTCGTTCGACGAGGCGCTCTCCGCCGCGGACCCGGGCGCCTACGACCGCCCGGAGATGGACGAGGACGACGTCATAACGATCAACTACACGTCGGGCACGACCGGCGACCCGAAGGGCGTCTGTCGGACGCACCGCGCTGAGACGCTCCACGCGTATCTGATCTCGATGCATCAGGAGATCACCGACGACGACGTCTACCTCTGGACGCTCCCGATGTTCCACGTCAACGGCTGGGGTCACATCTACGCGATCACCGGGATGGGCGCTCGACACGTTTGCACCCGCGGCGTCGACGTCGCCGAGGTGTTCGATCGGATCCGCGAAGAGGACGTCTCGTACTTCTGTGCGGCCCCCACCGTGCTCAACATGCTCGGCGACCACCACGCCGAACACGGTGGGTCGACGACCGGCGACAGCGACGTGCGCGTCGCGACTGCCGGCGCGGCGCCCCCGGAAGCGACCATTCGCACCGTCGAGGAGGAGTTCGGCTGGCAGCTTAAACACGTGTACGGCGCCACCGAGACCGGCCCGCTGATCACCACCTCGGACGCGAAGCGGCACTTCGACGCCGACGCCGACGACCGCTTCGCCGTGAAGAAGACGCAGGGGATCGGCTACCTCGGCACCGACGTGCGCGTCGTCGACGACGACGGCGAGGACGTGCCCGCCGACGGCGAGACGATCGGCGAGATCGTCGTCCGCGGCAACCAGGTCATGGATCGCTACTGGAACAAGCCCGAGGCCACCGAACAGGCGTTCTCGGAGCGACTGGAGGGCTACTACCACATGGGCGATCTGGCGGTCGTCGACGGCGACGGGTTCGTCTCGATCCAAGACCGGAAGAAGGACATCATCATCTCCGGCGGCGAGAATATCTCCTCGATCGAACTGGAGGACACCCTCTTCGAGCACGAGGTCGTCTCCGACGTGGCCGTCATCCCCGCACCGGACGAGCGCTGGGGCGAGACCCCGAAGGCGTTCGTCGTCCCGACGAGCGACGACCCCGACAACCCCGGTGCGACCCCCGAGGATCTCAAAACCTTCGTCCGCGAACGCGTCGCCACGTACAAAACGCCCGGCGAGGTCGAGTTCGTCGCTGAACTCCCGACGACCGCGACCGGAAAAATCCAGAAGTACGAGTTGCGCGAGCGCGAGTGGGACGAGGAAGAACGGATGGTCGGAGAAGGATAGCCGAAGAACGGCGGAGCGCCGACTGACGGCTCAGTCGCTGCGCCTCACTCTTCGTCGAGCAGGCTCTTGACGAGTTCCTCTGGCTCGAACAGCGTCAGGTCGTCGTACCCCTGTCCGGTGCCGAGGAAGAGGATCGGTTTCCCGGTGACGTAGGCGACGGAAATCGCGGCCCCGCCCGATGAGTCGGCGTCGGCCTTCGTCAGGATTGCACCGTCGATCGCCGCGGCGGCGTTGAACTCCTTCGCGCGGTTCACGGCGTCCTGTCCCGCGACCGCCTCGTCGACGAAGAGGGTCATGTCCGGGTCCACGACGCGGTCGATCTTCTCCAGTTGCGCCATCAGGTCGTCGCTCGTGTGTAGCCGCCCCGCCGTGTCGCCGAGGACGACGTCGACGTCGTTGGCCTCGGCGTACTCGACGCCGTCGTAGATGACGGCCGCCGGGTCGCCGCCCTGATCGTGAGAGATCAGCTCCCGGTCGAGTCGGTCGGCGTGCTCTGCGATCTGCTCGTTCGCGCCCGCCCGGTAGGTGTCACCGTTCGCCATCACCGACGAGTAGCCGCGGTCACCGAGCCATTCGGAGAGTTTCGCAATGCTCGTCGTCTTCCCGACGCCGTTGACACCGGTGAAGACGATAGTAACGGGTTTGTCGGCCTCCGCGATCCGCTCTTCGAAGTCGAACTGACCGACTGCGATAACGTCGAGCAGGGCGTCGTGGAGCGCCGATTGAACGAGTTCACCGGTCGTCTCCACTTGCTTGCGCGACTCGCCGAGCATCTTCTCGCGGACGGTGTCGAGGATCTGCTCGGCGACGCTCATCTCCACGTCGCTTTCGAGCAGGGCCATCTCGAGGTTCCACAGCGGCTCCTCCAAGTCCTCCTCCTCGATGATGATCCGACCTGTCGCGAACGCCTTCGCGCGCTGGAAGGTGCTTGGCTCGTCGCCGGACTCACCCTCGTCGCCGGACTCGCCCTCGTCGTCTCCGTCGCTCGCGTCGACCTCCCGCTCGTCACGGGCGGCGACGTCGGACTCGGTGTCGGGCTCGGCCTCCGTCGCGGCGCCGTCGCTCGCGGGCGTCTCGTCTGCGGCCGATGCTTCGCCCTCTGCGGGTTCCTCGGCCTCGGTACTCTCCTCGACGTCCTTCCGGAACCCGGAGAGCTTGTCTTTCAGTCCGTCGAACACGGTTCGTCGTTACTCCTCTTCGCCCTGCTGCATCTGCTGCATCTGCTGTTGCTGCATCTGCTGTTGCATCTGCTGGGCCTGCTGTTCGAGCTCCTGACTCTCGTCTTCGAGCTCGGCGACCTCTTCTTCGGTCTCCTCGATGCGGTCGTTGAGCGCCTCCTGCTTCCGCCGGAGCACGTCGATCGCGTCGCCCTCGCTCTGCTCGGCCGAGTAGTTACCGCCGAGCGAGACGATGATCTCGTCGATGTCCTGCACCTCGGCGCGGACGTAGGCGCCGCCGCCGAGCGGGACCTGCACCGTCGCTCCCGTGTCGAGGGTCTCGATCGCCTCGACCGCGTCGTCGATGTCCGACTGCTCCTCGCGGTAGTCCGCGATCTCCGCTTCGAGCGCCTCAATCTCCTCGTCGAGCGCCTGGAGCTCCTGGGAGAGCTGCTGAAGCTGCTGTTGTCCGCCACCCATCATGCTGCGGTCACCTCCTTGATATCGATCTGGGTGCGCTTCCGGTTGTGCTGGCTTCCGACCATGGTGTAGATGCGCTCTCGCGCGAGGTCTTCGTTCTCCGCTTCGACGTCCTTCGTGAACGGCTGGTAGTCGCCACGACTCTGGAACTGTCCACTCACCGTGTAGGTACTCATGTTCATCGATCCGGTAGGGAGAGGGAAGTATCTTCCTAAAAAGCGAGGCCTCGGCGTCCACGCGGCATCCGCCTCGTACGTGCCTCTCACCCCAACTGCGAGGGGATACGGCGAGAGAAATCGACGGCCGGAAGGGGCGATCGCAGTTCCGAAACGCGCGGGAGTAACGAGCGGTGGAGGATCTGTCGCGGCGTGCTCGGCGTCAGTCGATGAAGCCGAGCGTCTCTTCGATCCGACCCAGCTCGGGGCCGGTGGTGTCCGCTCCGACGACGTAACCCTCGTCGTTCGCGACGAGCCCGGAGCCGATGAGCGGCGCGCCGTAGTTGATCGTTCCGAGGTCGGCGCGGACGTCGAGGGCCTCCTCGACCGCCTGCAGCTCCGACTCGGTCGACTTGGGGTGACAGAGCACGCCGGTGTTGTTTGCGACCGCCGCCGTGCCGACCGTGCGCACGTCGCCGAGGTCGCCGCGAGTCACGGGGACCCCGAGCGTCTCTCTGATCGTCACGATAGACTCGCGCGGGAGGTCCGGGTGGACGTAGGCGCCGTAGTCGTTCGCGAGGACGACGTTGCCGGCCGCGTTGATCTCGCCGGGGAGTTCGCCCACCTCGCAGTCGGCGGCCTCGGCGATCCGGGACCGCTCCCGTTCGGTCGCTCGTGCGGAGACGAGGACGCCGTTCTCGTTGCCCGTCGCGAGGGAGCCGACGGTGTTGGCGCCGCCGACCGTCGTGAGCAGGGCCTCGGCGCCCAACTCCTCGCCGAGCGCGTCCGCTAACTCCTCATCGACGTCCGGCCGAACCAACACGATATCATCGATCACGCGGGCGAACACGCCCACGTACGACGAGCCGGTGAAAGTCGCCCGTAACACGTTATTCGGCGTACTCGGCTTCGACGACAGGTTCGCCGTCCTCGACGAACCGCGCCGCGCGGACGCGAACCTTGCTCGGCGGGTTCTGTCGCCCGTTGGACCAGACGGCCTCGTTGACCGAGGTGTCGATGACGACGTCCGCCTCGTCGACGGAGAAGTGCTGTGCGAGGTGCTCGCGGACAATCCGCATCGCGAAGTCGGCGCGCTCCTGTACCGGCTTGTCGTTGGCGTCGCGGAGCGGGATGGTGACGACGCGCTCCTCGAATTCGCTGGTGCTCATTTATTCGTCCAGGTCGTTCCGGCGCCAGTTGCGCCGCTTGGGGTTTCGCGTCACGTTCATGTCCGTCTTCATCATGACCCACGCGGGGACGCGGGTGTTCTGGCGCTCCGCCTTCGCCAGACGCTTCTTTTGAGCCTTCGACTTGTCTCCCATAGTAGGCCACAGTTTCCGCGCGGCGCATAAAACCCCTTCCATACCGCATCGCTCGCGGCGTCGAGGCGACCGCCCGTCTCGCGGCTCGAAGCGTTGCGAGCGCTCAGAACGACCGCTCGGCGACGCCCCTGTAGATGCGGTAACATCGGTCGAGAACGTCGACCGCGACGCTCTCCGTGTCGGTGTGGGCCTCGCCCGGCTCGGAGGCCCCGCAGACGAGCGGTTCGGTGCCCGCCT
This sequence comes from Halorubrum wangae, assembly GCF_051194135.1. Classification (NCBI taxonomy): domain Archaea; kingdom Methanobacteriati; phylum Methanobacteriota; class Halobacteria; order Halobacteriales; family Haloferacaceae; genus Halorubrum; species Halorubrum wangae. Next base: position 607,000 of record NZ_JBLZNH010000001.1, read on the forward strand.
CCGCGAGCCATCCGGCGTCGGTCGCGTGCGGCTTGACGATCTGTTCGGGGACGTCGAGGCCCAACTCCTCGTGGACCGCTTCGGCGACCGCGAGCGTTCCGTCCGCGAACGCGCCGTCGTCGCATCCCATCGGCGGGAGGTCCTGTTCGACCGTCCACTCGACGCCCGGAACGGCGTCGGCCGCGCGAGCGAGGTCCGCGCGGTCGCCCGGCACCGTCCGCTCGTCGATGGTCACCTCGCAGCGCTCGGGGATCACGTTCCACGTCTCGCCGCCGTCGATGATCGTGACCGCGAGCGACCCGGTGACGGACTCGCCGAAGACGGTCGACTCCGGGGCGTCGAGCTCGCGGACGACGTCTATCGCGTCACTCGCCCGGTAAATCGCGTTCTCGCCCCGCTCGGGCTCTGACGCGTGCGCCGCAGTGCCGCGCGCGACGAGCGTCGACGCGCGCCGGCCCTTGTGCGCGACGACGACGTCGGTGACGCCCGGCTTCGAGTAGTTCGTCGACCCCTCGGCGACGACCGCGCGGTCGGGGACGAAACCCGCGTCGATCGCGTGGCGCGCGCCGGTCCCGCCGACTTCCTCGCCGACGAAGGAGGCGACCGCCAACTCGCGACCCGCCGGCGGCTCGGCGTCGCGGAACGCGAGCATGGTGGCCGCCACCGCGCCCTTCATGTCCGCCGCGCCGCGCCCGTAGATCCGACCGTCGCGGCGCTCGACGACGTAGTCGCCGTCGTTTCCGTCACCGGTCGTCTGTCGCGCCGCCGGCGGAACGACGTCGTGATGTCCGACCAGCGCGAGCGTCTCGGCGTCGGGGTCGTCCGTCGCGCCTTTATAGGCGATCACGTTTCCGACGGCGTCGCGTTCGACCCGCGCGTCGGTCTCCGTCCGGAGCCACTCCTCGATGGCGTCGCCGGCGGCGGCCGCGTCCTCGTGCGAGGGAATTGCGACGAGCCGTTCGGTCAGGTCCGCGAGTTCGTCCATACAGTCGGGTCGGCACACCACCGCTTAAAAACCGAGATCCCGGCGAGACGGAGACACTCGCGCGTCATTAATACGTCTCCGACGCCAATACGCATCCATGTCCGATCAGCTCGAAACCGCGACGCTCGGCGGCGGATGCTTCTGGTGTGTCGAGGCGGCTCTCGAACAGCTCGCCGGCGTCGAGTCGGTCACCTCCGGCTACGCGGGCGGCAGCGTTGAGAATCCCACGTACAGACAGGTCTGCGGCGGCGACACGGGCCACGCCGAGGTCGTCCAGGTCGAGTTCGACCCCGACGTAATTGCCTACGACCGGCTGTTGGAGGCCTTCTTCGAGGTCCACGATCCCACGCAGCTCAACCGACAGGGCCCCGACGTGGGGAGCCAGTATCGCTCGATCATCCTCTACCACGACGAGGCCCAGCGGAAGGCCGCCGCCGCCTACATCGAGGCGCTGGACGAGGCGTACGACGACGACGTGGTGACGGAGCTCGACCGACTGGAGACCTTCTACCGGGCCGAGGAGCATCACCAGGACTACTTCGCGAAGAACCCGGACGACGCCTACTGCACCTTCCACGCCAAGCCGAAGATGGAGAAGGTGCGCGAGAAGTTCGAGGCGAAGGTCGCGAAGTAAGCGGCGTCGGCTTCTTGGCCGAATCTCCCGACAGGTGAGCCACGCCGGCGGTTCCGTCGACCGAGTCGTCGCGCCGCCATCGTCGAACTATCACCCTATCTCCGGAGTGTTCGTCTCGTGGGGGAACGCCGTAATCAGCGCGTCACAGTAAAAAAAGCGTGAACCGGACTCGTAAACCGAGCCTGGGGAACCGGGTTAGCTACCCGTCCTCAGGAGTTTCCGGCTGCTCCTCGTCGCCGTCAGCGCCGTCGTCTCCGTCAGCGCCGTCGTCTCCGTCAGCGCCGTCGTCGCCGTCAGCGCCGTCGTCTCCGTCCGCGCCGTCGTCTCCGTCAGCGCCGTCGTCGCCGTCAGCGCCGTCGTCGCCGTCAGCGCCGTCGTCTCCGTCCGCGCCGTCGTCGCCGTCCGCGCCGTCGTCGCCGTCCGCGCCGTCGTCTCCGTCAGCGCCGTCGTCTCCGTCAGCGCCGTCGTCGCCGTCAGCGCCGTCGTCTCCGTCAGCGCCGTCGTCTCCGTCGTCGCCCGGCGCTTCGACGGTGATGATCGCGTCCTGTCCGAACTCGTTCGAGAAGACGCTGTGGATGTAGGTCCCCGGCGGCGTCCCCTCGGTGCTGATCTCGAACTGAACGGTCGTCGAGCTCTCGCCGTCGAGGTCGAGGTCGCGGATCTCGACGAGGTCGCCGTCGAACCGGAACTCGACCGGCTGCTCGGCGCCGAACTCGTTGGGGTTCTCGACGGTGGCGTTCACCGTGACGTTGTCGCCCGCGGTGACGGTCTCGGGCGCGGAGAGGTCCGTCACCAGGAAGGAGGAGATCTCGTCGACGATCCGGACCTGTGCCGGCTGTCCGTTCTCGCGGGTGTACACGCCGTGGATGTAGACGCCGGACGCGAGCTCTGACGTGTTGATCGACGTGCTGAGCTCCGTCGATTCGCCGGCGTCGAGGGTGACTTCCTCGCTGAACGACACGTTGCCGTTGAACCGGTACTTCACGGTCTGCGTGTCCGTCTCGTCGTTCGGATTCTCGACCGTCGCGGTGACGTCCAGCGAGTCGCCCCGTTCGACGATCTCGGGGGCGGCCAGACCGCTCACGACGAACGATTCACCGGTGGTCCCTTGGGTCTCCACGGTGACGTTCGCCGAATCGGTAACCGCCGTCTCGTTGGCGACGTACGGGCCGTCCTCCGACCCGTTAGTCGTGACGAAGTCGTAGGTCTCGTTGGCGTTCGTGTCGCGATGCGGCATCGCGATCAGCGTCTGGTCCTCGGTGAGCTCCGTCTGATCGAACGTCGCTCCCGGGACGCCCTCGAACAGCGTGACGGTGACGTTCTCGGTCTCCCCGGGTTCCAGGTACTCCGAGACGCCGATCACGCTTCCGGTGACCTCGCCCTCAAGCAGGCTGTCGTCGTGGATCACCACGAACCCGCCGTCGGACACGTTCACCGAATCGACGGTCACCGACGTGCCGTCCGTCATTTGATCGGAGAACGCCACCGTGGCGTTGGTGTCCATCGGCGGCTCGACCTGCGATTCGACGGTGACGTTCGCCGAATCGGTAACCGCCGTCTCGTTGGCGACGTACGGGCCGTCCTCCGACCCGTTAGTCGTGACGAAGTCGTAGGTCTCGTTGGCGTTCGTGTCGCGATGCGGCATCGCGATCAGCGTCTCGTTCTCGGTGAGTTCCGTTTGGGTAAACGTCGCTCCCGGAACGCCATCGAACAGTGTGACGGTGACGTTCTCGTTTTCTCCGGGTTCGAGGTACTCCGAGACGCCGATCACGCTCCCGGTGGCATCTCCGTCGAGCAGGCTGTCGTTATGGATCACGACGAACCCGCCGTCAGACATATTCACCGAATCGACGGTCACCGACGTGCCGTCCGTCGTCTGATCGGAGAACGCCACCGTGGCGTTGGCGTCCATCGGCGATTCGGTCTGTGGACGGAGCTCCTGCGCTCCCACCATGCCCACGACGGAACTCATCATCACAGCCGTCAGCGCGATCGCGATAAGCTTCTTCGTTGAAGATCTCATGTGCGTTGTAACTCCTGGTTTCAGCGGTTCCGTTGCGTTTTGTTTGTCAAACGATCCTCCGGTCTCTCGTCATCGAGCCTCGTGTAAACCACAAACAGACGACACGACCCGAGGTAGTTTTGTTATGAGTTGCGTTGAATCGAATTCGCTCGGCTTACCCCCGCCTCGGTTTTTTCACGGCCGCCGGGGATCGTATCGTAGCGGATAAGCACGGCTTAGCCGGTTTCTCGCGGTCGCACCGCCGTGACGTCACGGAGTATTTCCCGCGCTCACGAACGCTCGGACACGGCCAATAATCTCCGCCAATCGACGCGCGGCCGCTCCGCGAGTCGGCCGGCAACCCTCCGCCGGAACGGTAGACCTTTGCCGTCGCCGGTTCGAACGATCCCATGGTCTCGCTGGGACTGGTGGTGGCGCGGTTCAACGACTCCGTCACGGAGCCGATGGCCGAGGCTGCCCGGGAGGCGGCCGCCGACCGCGACGCCGTCGTCGTCGACGAACTGTCTGTGCCGGGGGCGTACGACAGCCCACTGGCCGCCGACCGACTCGCGCGTCGGGACGACGTCGACGCTGTCGCCGTCGTCGGCGCCATCGTCACCGGCGACACCGACCACGACCACGTCATCGCGAGCGCGACCGCCGAGCAGCTCACCCGGGTGAGCCTCGACCGCGACACCCCCGTCACCTTCGGCGTGAGCGGTCCGGGGATGTCCGGCGCGGAGGCACGCGAGCGGATCGACAAAGGAGCGGATGCGGCTGCGGCCGCGATCGACCTCGCGACGGAGCTCGAATGAGCGCCCGAGACGACACACGGAACACACGACAATGAGTGACGCATACGACTTTTCGGACCGGATCGGACGCGTAGAGCCCAGTGCGACGCTGGCGATATCGAACCTCGCGGCGGAGAAGGAGGCGGAGGGTGCCGACATCGTCGACCTCTCGGTCGGCGAACCCGACTTCGACACCCCGGCGAACGTCGTCGAGGCCGGTAAGGAGGCCCTCGACGCGGGCCACACGGGGTACACCTCCTCGAACGGCATCCCGGAGCTGAAGGAGGCCATCGCGACGAAGCTCCGCGGCACCGGCATCGACGCCGAGGCCGACGAGGTGATCGTCACCCCCGGCGGCAAGCAGGCCCTGTACGAGACGTTCCAAACGGTGATCGACGACGGGGACGAGGTCGTCCTCCTCGACCCGGCGTGGGTCTCCTACGAGGCGATGGTGAAGCTCGCTGGCGGCGAACTCTCCCGCGTCGACCTCGCGCCGCACGGGTTCCAACTCGAACCCGCACTCGACGACCTCGCCGAGACGGTCTCGGACGACACCGAACTGCTCGTCGTCAACTCCCCGTCGAACCCGACGGGCGCGGTCTTCTCCGAGGCTGCGATGGAGGGCGTTCGCGACCTCGCTGTCGAACACGACATCGCCGTGATCTCCGACGAGATCTACGAGCGCATCGTCTACGACGCCGAGCACGTCTCGCTCGCGAGCCTCGACGGGATGGCCGACCGGACGATCACGATCAACGGCTTCTCCAAGGCGTTCTCGATGACCGGCTGGCGGCTCGGCTACCTCCACGCGACCGAGGAGTTCGTCGGACAGGCCGGTAAACTCCACTCACACTCCGTCTCCTGCGCGGTCAACTTCGTCCAGCGCGCGGGCGTCGAGGCGCTTGAGAACACCGACGACTCGGTCGAGGAGATGCGGCAGGCGTTCGCCGACCGCCGCGACCTCCTCGTCGACCTGTTCGACGAACACGGCGTCGACGTCGACGTTGGCGACGGCGCCTTCTACATGATGATCCCCGTCGACGACGACGATCAGGCGTGGTGCGAGGCCGCTATCGAAGAGGCCGCGGTCGCCTGCGTGCCGGGCAGCGCGTTCAACGCCCCCGGACACGCCCGGATCTCCTACGCGGCGAGCGAGGAGCGCCTGCGCGAGGCGGTCGATCGGTTGGTGTCGAACGGCCTCTTATAAACTGAACCGGTCCTCGGCCGATCTATCGGCCCGTTTCCCGGCCGGTATTTCGACAGGCCTCACAGGTGAGAGCCCGGAACGCCCTGATTTCGACTCTGCAGAGCGTTTTTACCGCTGCTCCTCGAAGTTTTAACTCGGTGATACGATGTACGACAACATACTGTACCCGACGGACGGGAGTGCGGGATCGAGGGCGGCGGCAGCACACGTTCGAGAGCTCGCGGCCGCGTTCGACGCGACCGTGCACGTGCTGCACGTCGTCGACAAACCCGAGGGTGGGCTGGGCACGAGCGGGGCGTTCCTCGACGACGAGCGGAAGGGAATGAGCGGGGAGTCAGCCGAGGAAGGCTACCTCGGCGGACACGAGGGGAAGCCCGACGCCGACGAGATCGAAGAGCGGCTCACCGAGCACGTGACGGAGCTCGTGGAGACGTCGTCCAAGTCGTTCGACGGGATCGACATGCGGACCGCCGTCGAGGTTGGGACCCCGCATTCGGTGATACTGCGGTACGCCGACGACCACGACATCGACCTCATCGTGATGGGGACGCACGGCCGGACCGGCGTCGAGCGCTATCTGCTCGGGAGCGTCGCGGAGAAGGTGGTGCGGCTCGCGGACCCGCCCGTGGTGACGGTCAGAGCACCCAAGGACGAGTAACGCCGCGCGCGCTTCGAAACCGAGCGGCGGCGAGGCGGCACCGAACGAGCCCGCTCTTCGCCCCGAGGCTCGACGCGCTCTCGTCGCTCGATCGCTCCCGCCGGTGGGGTTTTTAATACGTCCGTGTGAACAGTTGCTCTGGTGACGACATGTACGATCACATTCTGTTTCCCACGGACGGGAGCGACGGTTCCGCAGCCGCGATACCGCACGTACGGGAGCTCGCCGAGGCGTTCGACGCGACGGTTCACGTGTTACACGTCGTCGACACGCGTCAGTTCCAGTTCGGGATCGGCGGAAGCTACATCTCCGGGCCGAAGAGCTACTCGGATGATCGGCCGTCCAAGGATGACAGACAGCGCCAGGTCGAGGAGCGCGCTAGGCCGTTCGTCGAAGAGCTTGCGGCCGATTTCGAGGGGATAGACACGGTGACGGCGGTCCGAGAGGGGAGTCCCCACAGAGCCATCCTCGATTACGTCGACGAGAACGACATCGACATCGTCGTGATGGGTGCCGGGGGCCACACCGGCGTCGAGCGCTACCTGCTCGGCAGCGTCTCGGAGAAGGTCGTTCGGATGGCCCGTCCGCCGGTGGTGACCGTCCGCGCCGACGAGACCGAGTGAGCACCGGGCGATTTTTCTCGACCTGACCGTCGGCCGTGAGGCGTTCCGAAACCCTTACTCCCGGTCCGGGACACCACGGCGTATGAGCGATACGTCCGAGTCGACGGATGACGCGGGGGAGGACGCGGAGGACGACGCCGATGCGTCCGTCGTCGACGCCGAAGAGGTCCGACACGTCGCGGAGCTGGCCCGGGTGCGCCTCGCCGACGACGAGGTCGAGACGTTCGCCGCCCAGTTCGGCGACATCCTCGACTACTTTGAGGCCCTCGACGAGGTCCCCGAGACCGATCGCGATGAGGAGCTCGTCAACGTGATGCGCCCCGACGAGGTCGAGGCGAGCCTCTCTCAGGAAGCTGCGCTGTCGAACGCCAAACGGACCGAAGACGGCTACTTCGTCGGCCCGAAGGTGTCGTAGATGGCGGCCGACCACAACGCCTTCATCACGGAGGCGACGATCGAGGGCGACGAGGACGCCGAGGGGCCACTCGCGGGGGCGACGGTCGCGGTCAAGGACAACATCTCGACCGAAGGAGTCCGGACGACCTGCGGGTCGGAGATGCTCGCCGACTACGTCCCGCCGTACTCGGCGACGGTCGTCGACCGACTGACTGACGCCGGTGCGACGGTCGTCGGCAAGGCGAACATGGACGAGTTCGGAATGGGGACGACGACGGAGACCTCGGCGTTCGGACCCACCCGCAACCCCGTGGACCCGGACCGCGTCCCGGGTGGCTCCTCCGGCGGGTCGGCGGCGGCGGTCGCCGCGGGCGAGGCCGACCTCGCGCTCGGCTCCGACACCGGCGGGTCGGTGCGCTGTCCGGCCGCCTTCTGCGGCGTCGTCGGCATCAAGCCGACCTACGGGCTCGTCTCGCGGTACGGGCTCGTCGCGTACGCGAACTCTCTCGAACAGATCGGCCCGATCGCGGGCACCGTCGAGGAGGCGGCCGCCGCGCTCGACGTCATCGCGGGCCCGGACCCGAACGACGGCACGACCCGCGACCTCGCCGAGGTCGAGGGCGCCGACCCCGACGCGAGCTACGCCGCGGCCGCCGACGGCGACGTCGATGGACTCACCGTCGGCGTCCCGACGGAGCTGTTCGAGGGCGCCGACGAGCGCGTCGTCGAGACGGTCGAAGCCGCAATCGCTGACCTGGAGGCTCGGGGGGCCGAGACCACCGATATCTCACTCCCATCGGTCGAGCACGCGGTGCAAGCGTACTACGTAATCGCGATGGCGGAGGCCTCCTCGAACCTCGCGCGCTTCGACGGGGTGCGGTACGGAAATCGCGCCGACTCGGACGGCAACTGGAACGAGTCGTTCGCGGAGACGCGCGAGGAGGGGTTCGGCGCGGAGGTCAAACGCCGAATCCTGCTCGGCACGTACGCGCTCTCGGCGGGGTACCACGACAAGTACTACGAGAAGGCCCAGGACGCCCGCGAGTGGGTCCGACAGGACTTCGAGGATGCGTTCGCCGACGTCGACGTTATCGCCTCGCCGACGATGCCAGTCCTCCCCTTCGAACTCGGTGAGAGCCTCGACGACCCGCTGCGGATGTATCTCGCGGACGCGAACACGACCCCGGTCAACCTCGCGAACCTCCCGGCTATCTCGGTACCGGCCGGTGAAGCTGACGGACTCCCGGTGGGTCTCCAACTCGTCGGCCCGAAGTTCGGCGAGGAGACGGTGATCCGCGCTGCGAGCGCGGTCGAGGAGCGATGAGCCTGACCGACGAGGAACGGAGCCGGCTCGCCGACATCGTCCGCCTCCAGCCGACGAAGAACAGCGAGCTGCAGGACGCGTGGGGGCTTGAGAGTGGTAGTGAAGTCCACCAGTACCTGCAGAACCACCTCAAGGAGTACTACTACCGCGACGACGACAGCCTGATCCGGTCGACGGCCGAGGCGAACGACCTCGTCGACGTCGAGCCCGGAATCGAGGCCGACGCGGTGGCGAAGGGCGGCGCGCCCGAGACGATCCGCGTTCCGGAGCTGGTGGCGCAGGTGTTCGAGGTGGTCGCCGGCCCCGAGGAGCGCTCGCAGTCGGTCGTCAGCGTACTCAACGCCGTCCGCGAGGCGTACGACATCGACCCCGGTGTCGACGAGGTGCGGCGCGCGCTCCGGACGCTCGAACGCAAGAACGTCGTCGAGGTCGTCTACCGGACCGTCCCGACGTTCAAACTCGCCGTCGAGCGAGACGAGATAACGGTCGAAGTGAGCGAGTAAGCGTCCGTCCTGAGGAGGAGTTTATACGCGACAATGCGGCGTGCGAGGGCTTTTATAGGCGACAACCTGGCGTGCAATGGCCTTTATAGGCGACAACGTGGTGTGCAATGGCTTTTATAAGTGAGGACGATCGGAGGTCCTCCCCGAAACCATCGACTCTCTCACGCGCGCTCTCGTGATTCCCGCCTACATCCCCATGTCGGCGGCTGCCTCGGGGATCGGGAGGTCGCGAACTGCGACGCCGAGCAGCTCCGCGGCGTGGTCGAGCGCCATGTCGAACCCGTAGTACCGCTCCAGTTCGTCGCCGGTCGGTCCCGCCCTGACCTTCAGCATCGCGTACCCCTCGGCGTTCTGCGCGACGGTCGCCTCGGCCCCGCCGGTCGAGAACGTGAGCAGGCGCTCGCCGTCCGTCTCCGCATAGCGCGCCGCGATGCCGTTCGCCTCGGCTTCGATCGACTCGGTCCCGGCCTCGGTCGACCCCGACTCGCCCTCCCCGTCGGTCGTCGTGTCGCTCATGGCTCGAATACGGGCCGGTCCCTGTCGTATCTGTCGATGCGGTCGACCCTTGAATCGGTACTCCGGGTCTACCGCGGGTCCCAGCCGTGGAACTCGCTCCCCGCCTCCAGTTCGAGGTCGAACGCATCGATCATACCGCCGAGGCCGGCGTACCCCTGCGCGAGCGCCGCGATTCCGACGATGGTCTCGTCGTCGTACAGGGAGGCGACCTCGTCGTGGGCGACTGCGTCGACCTCGCGGCGAACCACCGCGACCGCGTACTCGACCAGCGTGGTCTCGCCGGCGTCGAGAGGTGAGTGGTCCCCGGTACCGATTCCCGCGATGACGTCGTCGCTGATCCCAGCACCGCGGGCGATGTTGACGTGCTGGTGCCACTCGTACCGATTCCGCGTCTCGCTAGCGGCGGCGAGGATCACGAGTTCGCGGTTACGGTCCGAGAGGCCGCTGTCTGTCCACAGTGAGCTGAGGAACGATCGCAATCCGGCGAGCACCTCCGGGTTGTTGCCGAGCGACTGGTAGACGTGGAGCGGTTTCTCCTGAAGCGACGACTCCAGCAGCTCTTCGTACTCGTCCGGGACGTCCGACGCGTCGGCGTATGGAACGCGGGCCATGTGTCGGGGAAGGAACCGACCGGCATAGCTCTGGGTGTCCCGGATGGCCCCGCCGGATCGCGATCGGATGGCAAGGTTAAGGGCGCCGACGCCCCTACCGCCGCCAATGAGTACCGAGGTGTCGCGGCGGCGGGCGTGGGTGATCGCCGCGCGGCCGCAGACGCTGCCCGCGGCGGCCGCACCGGTGATCGTCGGCGTCGGCCTCGCGCTCCGAACGGGCGCGTTCGCCCCGCTGCCGGCGCTCGCTGCGTTCGTCGGGGCGGCGCTGATCCAGATCGGCACCAACTTCGCGAACGACTACTACGACGCGATTCAGGGGGCCGACACCGACGATCGAGAGGGGTTCACCCGCGTCGTCGCCAGCGGCCTCATCGAGCCGGCGGAGGTAAAGCGGGCGATGTGGCTAACCTTCGCGACCGCCGTTCTCGTCGGCACGTACCTCGTCTTCGTCGGCGGCGTTCCCATCCTCGTGATCGGACTGGCGTCCGTCGCCGCGGGCATCGCCTACACCGGCGGGCCGTACCCGCTCGGCTACCACGGTCTCGGCGACGTGTTCGTCTTCGTCTTCTTCGGCGTTATCGCCGTCACCGGCACCTACTACGTGCAGGCGGCCGCGCTCGTCGGCGAGGCGTTTCCGCTGTGGATCCCCGAGGGGACCGTCACTCTCGCTGCCGTCGTCGCCAGCCTCCCCATCGCCGCGCTCTCGACGAACATCCTCGTGGTCAACAACGTCCGCGACCTGAAAGAGGACGCAGAGACGGGCAAACGCACCCTCGCGGTTCGGTTCGGCTACCGGTTCTCGCGCGCCCAGTACGTCGGCCTGCTCGCGCTCGCGTATCTCACCCCGTTCTGGTTCCTCGCACGGGGAGACGGGCTCCCGGTGCTGCTCCCGCTCGTCACGCTCCCGCTCGCGGTCGCCGTCGCGCGCACCGTGTTGACCGAGACCGCCGGCGTCGCACTAAATCCGGCACTGGAGTCGACCGGCAAGCTCCTCGCGGCCTACGCGGTCGCGTTCGCCGTCGGCCTCGCGCTCTGATCGTGCGGCTCCGCTCCTTTTCGCTCGACCTGACGACGCCGCTCGGGACGGCCCGCGGCGAGATAACGGAACGCGAGGGATTCCTCGTCCGAGTGGGCCCTCCGGACGCTGCCGGCGAACGCTCCGGGTCGGGCCTCGGCGAGGCCGCCCCGCTCCCCGGCTGGACCGAGTCGCTGTCGGCGTGCGAGTTAGCACTCCGTGGCGTCAAGGGCGAGCGCGGTCGCCTCGTCGACGACGCGCTCGCCCGGCTCGATCCGCACGAGACGCCCGCGGCGCGCCATGGTCTCTCGCTCGCGCTCGCGGACGCCGCGGCGCGAGAGGCAGATCGCTCGCTGGCCGCCTATCTCACGGTCGAGCGCGATTCCCCGCCACCGGCCGAGACGGTCCCGGTCAACGCGACGGTCGGCGACGGCGACCCGGAAGCGACCGCCGCCGCCGCGACGCGAGCGGTCGAGGAGGGGTTCGACTGCGTAAAGGTGAAGGTCGGCGCCCGCTCTCTCAGCGCCGATTTCGACCGACTTCGCGCGGTACGGAACGCGGTCGGGAACGAGGTCGCGCTCCGCGCCGACGCGAACGGCGCGTGGGACCGGTCGACGGCGCGGGCGGCGCTCGACCGATTCGAGACGTTGGACCTCGCGTACGTCGAGCAGCCGCTCCCCGCGGCAGACCTCGACGGCGCGGCCGCCCTCCGAACGGACCGCGGTGGCCGCGGGGGGAACGCTGGCGACCCTCCGATTCCGATCGCGCTCGACGAGTCGCTGGCGCACCATGATCTGGAGGCCGTCCTCGACGCCGGCGCGGCCGACGTCGTCGTCTTGAAACCGATGGCGCTCGGCGGACCGGGCCGGGCGATCGAAGCGGCGGCGACCGCGCGAGCAGCGGGCGTCGAGCCCGTGATCACGACCACCATCGACGCCGTCGTCGCCCGGACCGCCGCCGTCCACGTCGCCGCCGCGGTCCCCGACGTGGTCCCGTGCGGTCTCGCCACGGCGTCGCTGCTCGACGACGACCTCGCGCCGGACCCGTGTCCGGTCGCGGACGGCGCGGCGACGGTCCCGGACGGTCCCGGACTCGCCGGCGACGCGTTCGACGAGATCGGCTGAAATCCCGCTTTTGTCGGCGATCGCCGGGGACGCGTCCCCTGTTAGCGCTCGACGACTTCGACCGTTCCCTCCATATCCCGCGTCTGGTGCGGCGTGCAGACGTACTCGTAGGTGCCCGGCGTCGAAAACTCGTGTTCGAAGGTGTGGCCCTCGGCGGCGGCAAGCCCCGACTCGAAGGCGCCGCCCCTGTCGATGACGTTGTGACTCCCGCCCACGCCGGTCCACTCCCAGACGACGGTCGTGCCGACGTCGACCCGGAGCGCCGCGGGCGCGAACGAGAAGCCGCCGTCCGCACCGACCAAGACGGAAACCGTCTCCTCGCCGGTCGCGTCGACCGTCTCCGCCTCGCCGCCGTCCTCGCCGCCCGGCAGAAGCACGCCGGCACAGCCCGATAACCCAGCGATAGAGCCGGCGGTGACGGCCGCGAGAAGCGTCCGTCGCGTTCGTCCGTTCATGCGATATCGACGGCTCGGACGGTATAAAACGTCCCGAGATCGACGAGGGAAAGGGGCTTGTACGGTCCCCGCCGAACAACACGGTATGACCGAGTGGACAGACGCGATCGTCGGCGATCGCATGACCGTCGACAACCAGTTCACGGACAGGGTTGCCGCCTCGCGGTTCTCCAGTCAGGAGTGGGGCCTCATCATGACCGCGACCGAGTTCGAGATAGAGAACGCCGACGACCCCGACGACGCTCGGATCGTCGCCGACACCTCCAGCCTCCCGGCGATCATGCCGGAGTTGGATAACATCCGATCGCAGGTCGCCGCGATGGGCGGGGCGCCGGGGCAGGGAGACGCCGGAAACTCCGGCGGCGGTCTCGTCGACTCGATCAAGGACGCGCTCGGACTCGGGGGCTCGGGCGGCGGCGGCGCCAGTGACGAGGAGCTCGCCGACGCGGAGCGACTCGTACAGGAATACGCGACCGAGCTTCAGGCGCACCTGGAATCGAACGGTAAGTGGGAGCAGGTCAGGCTCGCGTACCAGGAATAGCCGCGCGAACGCGACGGATGACGACCCGCCCGGTCAGTCGCCGTCGCCGCTGCGGAACATCGTCAGCTCTTCGGCCTCGTAGATGCTGATCAACTCGTTAACGATCTCGTCGTACTCTTCGTCGTCGATGCGGAGCGCGTCCAGCCGCTCGACCGTCTCCTCGTCGAGGTGGATCTGGGGCATACGCGGCGATTCGCCGGCACTGTGATAAATCCTCGGTGGCCTGAGCGACGGTCTCCAGACCGCTACTCCTGTGAGTGCGGCTCTTTTCGCTGGCCTGCCTGGGACTTTCGCTGTAACAAATTCCGGATGCGCTTTTCGAACTCCGCCTCCGTTAGCTCCTCTCCGGGAATCATAATCTCGCCGCCGCTCCGGATGAGTCCGTCTGGCTCGCCGTACTGCTCATGCAGGTCCACCGCCGTCAACCAACTCGTTTCCCTCTCTGATACTCCCTCGAGTTCGGTGTAATCCGAGTATTTATCAGACAGAAGGAAAACTTCGCCGCCTAGCTGGGACGACGCTATGGGGACGGTAGATCGAATGGTTCGGAATCTGCTCCCATCGGTCTCTTCAACGGAGATTACGTTTAACGGGCGGCCCTGATTCGATGTGATTCCGGTTCCCGGATCACCGACGATCCGGGCGTAAGTCGTCCGTATCGAGTACCGAACCGCCGGTGCGAGCGGGAGTCCGGTGGCCAGCATCCCGGTCAGTATCCGCGTTCGGTCGGGGTCCAGCGATTCCGAGACGATGATCGATCCAACCCCGCCGTTCCCGACCGTGGTGAGTCCCTCGCGGACGTCGTCGGTCCCCTCGAAGACCGTCAGCGCCGGCGCGTCGTCGAGGTCGCGGAGTACGACCGGTCCGTCTGAGGCGACGACCGAACCCGATCCGATCGGCAGCCCGCAGTACGCGACGTCGACATCGGGGTCCGAGAGCACCCCAGCGACGGTCTCGGCGTCGGGCGTATCGACCACTTCGCACTGCTTGACTCCCTCCGGCACCGCCGGCTTGGACATGACGCGTCTGAGCGTCGAGGCGCGTTCTTCCGAATCCACGAGCGCGACGATCCGAATCTCGCCGCGCGCGGTCGTCTCTCGGCGAAGTCGATTCTCGTATCCCGCCGGCGTCAACACCGAGGTACCCGCGGGGAGCGGGTGCGAGTCGGGGTCCGGGACGCCCTCCGTCGGAGCGAGCCACGGCGACGTCGCGAGGGCCGCCGGCGCACCGGGTTGATTGGGTTCCGACGAGCCACGGACCCGGACCGGTGCGAGCACGTTCGCGAGGTGGGGCAGAAGTTCTGCGCCCGCGGGACCCGGCCGCAGTACGGCCTCGGTCGGCCAGTCGGGCGCGTAGGGTTCGACCGTCGCCGGGTCGATCTCGAGGTACTCCATCAGCCGCTCGCTCATCGACAGATCCGCGAGGTTGGGCGGGTAGAATGGAAGCTCCGGGCCGATCTGTTCGTACTCGTACCGGTTCGAGGGGATGTATCCTTCTGTCCGCGCGAGCGTGTCGAGCACGAACCACGTCCGGAGCAGCTCCTCGACGCGGTTCTCGAGCGCGACGCCCTCGGTCGGGAGGGACTCGACGTAGCCGGTGTCGAGCCGGATCGCCGGCTTATCGCCCACGACCATCCGAGCGCCGAGGTAGTACGAGAGCGTCGAGAGCCGATAGATGTCCTCGTACTCGGAGCGGATTATCACCTCCACGCCGGTGTCGGGCTGGACCAGCGGACTCGGAATATCGAGCGCCTCGCCGCGCTCGATCCGCGGTGGGTATCCGCGGAGCGTCGGCCACGAGCGCTCCGGTGAGAACTCCTTGATCGAGGAGCCGAGCACGGAGACTGCCTCGGCGAGCGCGGTCGGGTCGTCGGGAACCGTGATCGTCGCCTCCGGTTGCGAGTGGAGCGAGCGGGCTCCCACGGTCACGGTGGTCGGTCGGTTGAACTCGATCGCGATGGGTCCGGAGTCGACCGCGCCGCCCGTCGTAACCTCGACGTCGTTGACGCGAACGAGCGCCTTCGTGGCTGCGTTGATGTCGAAACAGTAGGACCCCCGCGCGAGCTCCATCGGCTCGTCGAGGCGTGCGATGAAGTCGCCGTCGTCCGTCCGCACACTCACCGACGAGTACTCGGGGACCGAGAACGAACTCGCCTCGAAGCTTATCGCCTCGTCGACCGGAAACGGGAACAGATCCGGGAGCGCCGGCGAAATCTCGGGCTCGCGGTCCAGCACGAGTCGGAGGTCCGCCCGCTCCAAGGTGTCGCGGACGCGCAGCGTGTCGCCGTCGACCTCGAACCCGATACGTTCCCCTGTTCCCCCTTTGTTCACTGGCGCAGGTTGGACGACCGGTACGTATGACGCTGTCGGTGGAGATTGCAGTTTTGAGAATCGGCGGGCGAAAAATAGCGCATCGTGCAACGTGGCGCGCGATGCTGCCG
Source organism: Halorubrum wangae (assembly GCF_051194135.1). Classification (NCBI taxonomy): domain Archaea; kingdom Methanobacteriati; phylum Methanobacteriota; class Halobacteria; order Halobacteriales; family Haloferacaceae; genus Halorubrum; species Halorubrum wangae. The sequence continues at coordinate 622,828 of NZ_JBLZNH010000001.1, forward strand.
GTTCGCGCAGTTCGCCCACGCCCGACTGACAACACAGTTAACAGCGCGCGCTTCGGAACGAGACGTATGCGTGACGCCGCTACCGGACCGATCGACGCCGTTCTCGACACGGCGTTTCCGGACCGATCGGTCGACCGCCTGACCGGCGTCGGCCCCTCGTGGAACGGCGCCAACCACACGGTCGGCGTCGTCTTCGCCGACGGCGACCGGGCGTTCTGTAAGATCGCGGTCGACGACGATGGCACCCGAATCGCCCGGGAGTTGGCGGTGATCCGGTACTTGAACGCGGAGCGTCCGATCGGGGTCCCCGAGGTCCTGGCCGCCGATCCGGACGCGGAGGTGCCGTTCCTCATTACGGCGCCGGCGCCCGGCCGGGAGCTCCTCGACCTGTGGGAGGAACTCGGTGACGGGAGCGGGAGCGACCGAGAGGCCTTGCTCCGCCGCGTCGGTGCGACATTGGCGACGCTCCACGCCGAGCGGTTCGACTCGCACGGCGAGGTCGTCGGGAGCGACGCGCGTGGCGGGCTCACCCTCGACCGCGCTCCGTGGCCAGACGTACTTTTAAAAACGATCGAGCGCACTCGTGAAATCGGCACCTCCGAGCGGCTCGCGGACCACTACGACGTCGTCATCGACTGTGTCGAGGCGAACCGCGACCGACTCCACGACGCGCCGGCGGCGCTCCTCCACGGCGACATCGCGATGCCGAACCTATTCGTCGCCGACGCCGAGGTCGCGAACGGCGACGGCGGAGCCGGCGGGGGCGACGGAACCGCCGGCGGCGATGGGGTCACTCCGATAGACTGGGAGCTCGCCCACGTCGGCGACCCCGTACGCGATCTCGTCAGGGCGGAAGACCAGCTTCTCAACGGGTTCGACGAGCGAGGCCCCGATCGGTATGCGGCGGCGTTTCGCGCGGGATACGCCGAGCGCGCCGGCGGACTGCCCGAGGGCTTCGCGGAGCGACGGCCCGTTTACGACGTCGTCCGAATGCTCGGGCGCTCGGGGTTCATCGACCAGTGGACGACCTACCTCGATGAGCCGATGCCGGCCCTCGTCGACCGGGCCGAGGCGGAGCTTCGGGCGCGGCTGGAGGCGGTGTAAATAAACCGCAGATACTCAGATATCCCTTTTAAACGTTCCACGCGGCGTCGTCGGGGTCGATACGCCGGTCGCCCGGTTCCAGCGCGTCGATCGCGTCGAGAACGGCCGGATCGATATCGGCGGCGACGGCGTCGAAGTTCTCGACCACGTGGTCGCCGGTCGCCTTCGGAATGGGCGTGACATCGCGAGTGAGCGCCCACGCGAGCGCGAGCACGGCCGGCGACCGGTCGGCCCTCTCGGCGATAGCGAGGAACTCGTCGTCGTCGAACAGGGCGCCCCGAGCCAACGGCGAGTAGCCGACGAGCCGGTGGTCGAACTCGGCGGCGAGGTCGCGGAGCTCCCGCTGTTGGAACCGAGGGTGACACTCCACCTGATGCGCTGCGATGGGGGCGTCGAGAGTCTCGCGCGCCTCCCGAAGTAGCGCCGGCGTGAAGTTCGAGACGCCGACGTGGTCGGTAAGTCCGTCGTCGCGAAGTTCGTCGAAGACCGGGAGGGTCGCTTCGGCGTCGTACGTGCGGATCGGCCAGTGGACGTACAGCAAGTCGACGCGGTCGAGTCCGAGGCGTTCGAGGCTCTCGTGGACGGTCTCGCGGGCGTCCTCGGGTGCGAGGTTCTCGGGGTGAACCTTCGTGGCGACGACCACTTCGTCGCGGTCGACGTCGGCCGCGGCTATCCCCTCACCGACCGCCGCCTCGTTGTCGTACATCTGTGCGGTGTCGACGTGACGGTAGCCGGCGTTCAGGGCGGCGGTCACGGTGGCGGTACACTCCGCGGGGTCGTCGAGTCCGGACGTACCGAGCCCGAGCGGCAACTCCAGTGGCGGCATATCGCACGGTTCCGACTCAGTCCTCAAAAGGACGCGCTCACCGGAACGGAGCGGGGGGATCCCGCGTTGGCGTCGCGTCCTACGGGCCCGTTTTCACCCACTTAGAAATCACTCGAAGCTATATGACGGCCGGAGAGCTTACATTTTCATATGAACACCGGAATCCACGTCGAACTCGCCGTCTCCGCGTGCGAGGGCTGTCCCGTATCGGCCCTCTCGTCCAGGACGGCCGTCGAGGAGCTCCGGATTGATTCGGTCGACGACCGTGTCGAGTTCGTCGCGGCCGATCTGCCCGAGGATCCCCCAACGGCTCTCGATCTCGTCGAGTTCGGCGGCCGGGCGCACGGACGCTACGAGATCGCCTGCGAGCGCCCGGCGACCGACGGCGGAGTGGCGGTCGGGGCGTCGGGCGTCGACGGAAGCGCCGCAGCCGCACCGGATGCCGAGACGGGCGGCGATCCCGAGACGCCGGGTCCTGATACCGAAGTGACCGAGGCTGGTGAGGATGTCTGCGCGGGATGTTCCTGCGGCGGGCTCCCGGCGGCATTCGCTAACTTCCCGGCTTCACCGCGCCGGACGGAGATGGTCGACGGGGTAATCCACGTCTCTTTCGTTCTGAGCGGCCACGAAGAGCTGCAGGCGATCGTCGACGAGTGCGAGGCGGCGGGACTCGACGTGACGCTCCGCCGGCTCTGCGTCGACCGCGGCGGCGACGAGGACCCCGGCAGCGACGTCGTCCCCGTCGATCTCGCGGGCGTGACGGACCGGCAGGCCGAAATCGCAACGGTCGCCGCCGAGAGTGGATACTTCGAACCGGGCGGCGCCTCCGTCGCCGACGTCGCGGCGGAGTTCGACCTCGCGAAGTCCACGGTGTCGGAACACTTGCGGACCGTGACGGCGGCGCTCTTCTCGCAGACGTTCGGCGACGGTTCGTAAGCCTCCGAACAGTCCGCCGGCAACTACCCCAAGGGTAGATCGTACTGTTCAGTAGGAGGTCGTACCCCAGCGTTTGTTCTCTGATCGTCGCCGTCACTCGCTCTCATCGATCGGCGGCCTCGGACGCCTCGGCCGTTCGCTCCGATTCGTTCCAGCCGAGCATCGCGGCGCCACCGTGACGGGGGACGGTCGCGATCATGTTGCCGACGAACAGCAGCGCGCCGGCGACGCGATGGAGCGCCAGCGCCCCGCCGGCGACGAGGAACGCCAGCGCGACGAGGAAGTGGCGGAGCGGGACCGTGGTCGGCGGTCGCGTCGCGGTCGTGAGATCGCCGGGGATGCCTCGCATGCGTGCGCCTTGACTCCGAGCGCCCCTGTCGACAGTCCCGAACAGGTTCGGGATAAATGACGGGCGCCCGTGGTCCGAACCGTCGCCCATGCCACGAGAGACACCGCGCCTCGAGGAGATCGACGCGCCGACCGATCGACCGGTCGAGACGCTTGACGTCGCCGACCTCGGCCCGCCGGAGCCGCTTCGACGCACGTTGGAACTGCTCGCCGACCTCCCGGACGAAACCGTCCTCGTCCAGCGCAACGACCGGGCCCCCCAGTTCCTCTTCCCGAAGCTCGAGGACCGCGGGTACGCCCACGACACGGTCGAGACGGAGGACGCAGTCGTCACCGCCATCTGGGTCGAGGAGGGGGACGACCGATGAGCCTCCTCGGCGGTTCGGAGCCCGAGTTCGACGCCGACGACGCGTTCGTCCCGGCGCACGTCCCGGAACCGGGCGCGTTCATCGCGGATCACGACGTGCTCGCGGGAGCCGATCACGCGCCGTCCACCGCCGCGCCGCGGACGCCTTCGAGGAGCACGGCGTGTACGACGCCACGTTCGGCTACAACCTCACTCGACTGAACCTCGACCCGCGGCACCCGGACGCCGGGTTCCGCTACGCTGAGGAGGCCGGCGACCCCGCGACGCTCCGCGCCGAGTTCACGCCGACGACGGCGTTCTGTCCGCAGGCGGAGCCGCTGGCGGTGGGCGCGTTCCGCGCGCTCAACGGGGTCGACGACCACGCCTACGAGCTGATTCGGGTTCGCGTCGACCCCTCGCTCAACGGGAGCGGGGTGGTCAACGACCGGCTCGACCGGCTCGAATCCGGAGACGGCGACGCGAGCGGTCCGACGAGTCCGTTCTGAGCGCGGGCGTGACGACGGTCCGTGGTCGAACATGTTCCCGCGAACCTCCAAGCCGGAGCGTCGCGTCCCGTCGAACATGAGCGACGCCGAATCCGTCCTCGACGTGCGCGACCGCGAGGATCCGCCGTTCCCGGTCATCAGCGGCGCGCTCGAGGAGCTCGACCCTGACGAGCGCCTCCTGCTGGTGAACGACTTCGAGCCGGTCCCGCTGTACGACGTGCTGGCGGACCGCGGCTTCGACCACGAGACCGAGCGGGTCGGCGACGACGAGTGGCACGTCACGATCGAACACGCCTGAACGGCGGCGGCGAGCGCTGACCCGTCGTCTCCTTTTATACCACGAGCCGAACAGTTCGGCTCACACCCCCGTAGCCCGAGAATTCCCGCCGAATGTATTCCCCCTACTCCCCTACGCCGACACGCATGACTCGACGCACACTCGACCGGCGAACGTTCGTCCGAACGACTGCGGCGCTCGGCGCGGCCACCGCGCTCGCCGGCTGTAGCGGCGGCGGAGACGGTGGCGACGGAGGGAGTGGCGGCAGCGACGGCGACAGCGGCGGCCAGCAGTTCCTCTCCCAAGAGCCGGACTACGGCGGATTCCTCGAAGAGGCCAACAACTACGAGCAGACGCTCGACATGACCGACTCCGACTCGGTGACCGTCGAGGTCGGCGCCGGCGAGGGCCTCGCGTTCGGCCCGGCGGCGGTCGCCGTGTCGTCCGGGACGACCGTCACCTGGGAGTGGACCGGCGAGGGCGGCCAGCACAACGTCTCCGGGGCCGACGGCAACTTCGAGAGCGAGACCGTGGGCGAGGAGGGCCACACCTTCGAGCACACCTTCGAGGAGTCCGGAGTCCACACCTACGCCTGCACGCCCCACGAGGCGGTCGGCATGAAGGGCGCCGTCTACGTGGAGTAGTTGAGGGACGAACCGCGCCCGACCACCGCCTCGAATCGCCCGATCACCGACCCGCGACCCGTTCAGATCACCGATGCCTCAAGCACGCCTCCTCGTCGACCTGCCCGACGGCCCGTGGATAGCCGACGTCTCGCGCGAGTTCCCCGACGCGGGGTTCCGCGTCCTCACCGCGGTCCCCGGCGAGAGCGCCGGCTTCGCCCTCGTCAGGGTCACCGCGAGAGACGTCGACGCGGTGCTGTCGGCGATGGAAGCCCACGAGGTGTTGGCCTCGCTGTCGGTGATGGCGCGGGAGGACGGCGTCGCGACGGTCCGGCTGGAGACGGACGCGCCGCTGCTGCTGCTGGCCGCGAAGCGCTCCGGGCTCCCGATCGAGATGCCGCTGGATATCGAAGACGGCGTCGCGGCGGTCGAGGTCACCGGCGAGCACGAACGCGTCGCGGAGATGGGCCGCCGGCTGAGCGACCTCGGCTTGCGGTTCGAGGTCGAACGCGTGCGACAGCGCGTCGACCCCGCCCGACTGCTGACGGACCGACAGCGGGAACTCCTGCTCGCGGCCGTCGACCTCGGCTACTACGACGTGCCGCGCCGGGCCACCTTGACGGCGGTCGCCGAGCACGTCGGGATCGCGAAGTCGACCTGTAGCGAGACGCTTCATCGGGTCGAGCGAACGGTGGTCCGGGAGTTCGTCGAAGACCTACCGAACCGCCCGTCCGACGACGAGATAACCGCGATCAACCCGTAGAACCAGCCGTTCGAAACCGGGAGGCCGACCGCTACCGGCGATCGACTACAACCCATGACCACCAGCACCGACGACCACGACGAGACCGCCGAACCGATCACCGACCGGGTCCACGACAACTCCTGGTCGGCGAACTTAGAGGAGCCGAAGTACGCCGGCGATCCGGAGTTGGCGGTCCGAGACGCGCTTGCGGCCGTCGACCACACGGCCCCGGGCAACCACGTCAACTTAGTAACTCACGGCGAACTCGGCCATCCCGAGGAGTTCCTGTACGACGCGCTCCGGGAGGAAGGGGACGGCCTCGAACCGGAGTACGTCGAGCAGTGCGGCTGCGGCGGTCACGTCACCCGCGTGGACGTTCCCTGACACGAAGGTGACCGCGGTCCGATCGGGCCACCTACGCCGTGAGAGACGGCGTCGCCACGCGGCTCGCGTCCGCCGCCATTCTTAATCCGCTCGCCCCGTAGATGCGGGTGTGTCTCCCGATCCGACCCTCCCGTTCGCTGTCGGACCGAGGTCGATCCGGGCTCTCGTCGACCCGGTGTTAGTGGACCCGTCGCCGCCGCTGTTGCTGGCGATGATCGAGGCGTACCACGAGGCCGCACCAGGGCTGGTCGACCCCGAGCCGTCGACGCTTCACGCCGAGGTGTCGGACCGAGACTCGTCCGTAGTCGCCTCAGATCCGTCCACCTCGAATCTCCCGCCACTCACCGTCCTCGCGAGCGACCACGCGGTCGACACGATCACGGAAGAGTTTCACTCGGCGAGCCGGCTCGCGGCACTCACGGAGCCGGGCGTCTGGGATCTCCTGAGACTGTCGGAACCGCAGCCGAACGCCGTTCTCGCGAGTCGAACGACGGGGTGGGTACTTGTCCCAGTCGGAGGTCGAGAGGACGACGGCGATGCCGACGCCGATCGGATCGGCCAGTGGCGCCGCATCGGCGACGACCCGACGCTCCGAGATCGACACGCGCCTGTCGTCGAAGCTGCGGCGGAGCGCCGCCTGCGGTCGCCGAGCCGCCGTCGCGTGTACGAGTCGCTCCGAACGCGCTGCGGCGTTGCCGTCGCGGACGACGTGCTGCGAGCGCTCGACGGCGAGAGAGGTCGCTCCGGAGACGACTCTCTCGATCTGGCCGGTGCGCGACGCCGCGCGTACGTCGTCGGTGCGCACCGCGGTGCGCTCGACCACGACCTCCGCCGCGCCTGCGAAGACGCCGGACTCGGAAGTTCGGCGACGTTCACGTCGATAAAACGAACCCTCAGAGAAGCGGGCCTGCTCGACACGGAGTCGGTCTCGCAGCCGGTCGGTCGGTCACGCGATCGACTCGTCGCCCGTGGAGCGCTCGCCGAGGCTGATAGTCCGACAGCGGCCGTCGCGGCGGCGCTCGACGCTGTCGAGTAACGGTCGAAAAAAACGGTTCCGCGGATCGGGCGGGCGGTCTCAGTCCTCTTTCGTCTTGATGTCGGCCGAGAGACCCTGCGCCATCTCGATGTCCTTCGAGTTGTTCAGGGTCCACGCGGTGCGGTCGGTCACGGCTTCGATGGCCTCCCGCGCGGAGGGGTAGCCGTTACCGGACTTCTTGACGCCACCGAAGGGAAGCTGGACCTCGGCGCCAATACAAGGGAGGTTCCCGTACGCCAGTCCGACTTCGGCGTGGTCGCGGTAGTAGTTCACCTGTCGGTAGTTCTCGGAGATTATCGCGCCGGCGAGTCCGTAGTCGGTGTCGTTCTGGATATCGACCGCGTGCTCGATGTCGCCGTCGTACTCGAGGAGCGCGACGTGCGGCCCGAAGACCTCCTCGTGGGTGCACCGGAGGTCCTCGCTGGGGTCGGCCTCGTAAACGAAGGGGCCGATCCAGTGACCGTCCTCGTGGCCGTCGGGAATCTCGTCTGCGTCGAGTTCGGTCCGGTCGACGAGGACGTTCACGTCCTCCGTGCGGGCGAGCTCGTTGTACTCCGCGACCTTCTCGTGGTGCTCCGCCTCGATGAGCGGGCCCATGAACGTGTCCTCTTCGAGGGGGTCACCGACGGAGACGTCCGCAGCGATTTCGACGAAGCGCTCCTTGAACTCGTCGTACACGTCCGTGTGGACGATTAGACGCTCGGAGGAGACGCAGCGCTGACCGGTCGTCTTGAACGAAGACATCACGGCGGAGTGGACCGCGATGTCGAGGTCCGCCTCCTCTGTGACGACGATAGCGTTCTTGCCGCCCATCTCGCAGGCGACGCGCTTGCCGGCGACGCCGCCGAGCTTGTCCTGAATCATGTGGCCGACTTCGGCCGAGCCGGTGAAGATGACCGTCTCGACATCCTCGTTCTCTACGATCGCGTTGCCGGCGTCGCCGAAGCCCTGTACCATGTTGAACACGCCGTCGGGGATGCCAGCGTCGTCGAACATCTCCGCGATGATCTGCGCGCACCACGGCGTCTGCTCGGCCGGTTTGAACACGACGGTGTTCCCCTCGACCAGCGCGATGGCCATGTGCCAGTAGGGAATCGCGACGGGGAAGTTCCACGGAGTGATACAGCCGGTGACGCCGCGGGGCTTCCGGCGCATGTACGCGTCCTTCGACGGGATCTCCGAGGGGATGATATCGCCCGAGGGGTGACGGGCATCGCCCGCGGCCCACTCGACCATGTGGGCGGCCTCGACCACGTCGGCTTTCCCCTCGCTGATCTCCTTCCCGCACTCCTTGGAGACGATCTCGCCGAGCTCGTCGGTGCGCTCGCGCAGCTCGTGGTAGACGTCCCAGAGATACTCCGCGCGCTGGATCCGCGACAGCTCTCGCCACTCGTCGAACGTCTCGTCCGCGGCGTCGACCGCGTTTTCAACGTCCTCCGGGGTTCCGCGCTGGAACTCGCCGAGGGACTCCCCTGTCGCGGGGTTTTCGCTCTCGAAGGTCTCCGAGCCCGTGCCCGTGACCCACTCGCCATCGATGTAGTGCTGGTACGGCTCCGACATAGCTGAGTGTTGCCGCTGTGCTGTTCAAATATCCCACCCGACCATGGTCGGTAGAGTCTTTGCCAGGCAGTCCCACAACCACGATAGCGATGGCAACCACTGACGCGACTGGGGGGGACGAGTGGGCTGGGACCCGACTCACGCTCGACTTGTGGCACCCGAACTGCTGGGCGATCGATGCGACGAGCAGAACGAACGGCGGGGTCCTTGCACATGCGATTTACAACTCGCCGCGGACCGACCGGAACGCCCCGAACTCGGTGAACGGACTGTTTACCGCCTTCGCGGACACGAACGAGGAGGTCGAGGACCTGCTCGACGCGATCCGCGACTCCGAAAACGCGGGAAACCTGCTCGAACTACAGGAGCGGTTCGGGCGCGCACGAGACGCCCCGGGGAACGTCGTCCGCGAGTTCTTCTTGGAGTACGACCCGGCGGACATGGTTTGTCCGACGCTGCTCGAACACGGCTTCGTCCACAGCGCGCCCGTCCGGATCGAGGACGGTCGCGAGGAGTGGCAGGTGTGTTTCGTCGGCGAACGGACCGAGATCCGCGACTCGCTTGACGCGGTCCAGGAGGCCTCCAACGCCGAGGTGACCGTGGAGTCGATGTCGTCGTCGGGACACGCCGGACGGACCCCCCGCGAGCAGCGGCTCGACACACTGACGACGACCCAGCGGGAGGTGTACGAACACGCCCGCAGCGCAGGGTACTACGAGTGGCCCCGCGAGGCGTCGACCCGCGAACTCGCCGACGAACTCGACGTCTCGAAAACGACGCTGCTCGAACACCTCCGGAAGGCGGAGTCGAAGCTGTTGGACCCGTAACCCAGACCGCTCGAAAATCCCAGTCGTCGACCGTTCAGTTCCCGATGATGGCTCGGAGCGCGAACAGCGCGTTCGACTTGCGCTCCCGGATGCGCCGGTAGAAGTAGGAGAACCACTTGGAGCCGTACGGGATGTACTGGTAGACGGTCACGTCGTCCTCACTCGCGAGATCAAACTGCGCCGACTCCCTGACGCCGGTCAGCATCTGGACCTCGTACGGGGTGCCGTGTTCGGCGTGGAGTTCCTTCGCGTACTCGATCATCGCGGGGTCGTGGCTTCCGACGGCGATGCCGCCGTCGAACGCCTCGAACATGTACTCGAGGCAGTCGCGGTACGACTCGTCGACGCGCGCCTTCTTTTTATACGAAAGCTCGGCGGGCTCATCGTACGCGCCCTTGACGAGGCGTACCTTCCCCGGGAGGTCGGCGAGTCGTTCGAGGTCGTCTCGCGTTCGCTTCAGGTTCGCCTGCACGCAGACGCCGACGTTGCCGTCGGTGTCGAGGGTGTGTCGCTCGAACGCGTCGAGCGTCACGTCGGTGGTCTCGTGGTCTTCCATGTCGATCCAGACGAAGGTTCCCGTCCCGTCGTCGCCGGTCGCCTCCGGGGCGTTGGCCGCCTCGACGATGCGTGCGAGGTTCTCGCGGAAGACGTCGTCGCCGATGTCGAGGCCGATCTGGCTCGATTTCACCGAGACGCAGGCGTCGACGTCGTGGTCCGCGATCGCCTCGACGAGGTCGATGTACGCGTCGGCGTCGGCGTCGGCGGGGGGCCGTTTCTCGTAATGCTCGCCGAGCAGGTTCAGGATACCGGACACGCCGCGGTCGTTGAGGTCCTGGACGTGAGCGAGCGCCGCCTCGGGCGTCTCTCCGGCGACAAAGTTGCTCGCGATGGGCGGAATCATGTGAACAGAGCCGATCCCCATCTGTATATATGGGCACCCGACCAATTATTTCGCTTCGTGAATTATCGTATGAATAAGACAAAAACTGGTCGATCCATCGGATCGAAGCCACCGAACCGACCATGGACGGGCCGGGGTTAAGAAGGTATAGAATCCTTTGGTATACCAGGTCACATATGTCACGAGATGCCACGGACCTGACGGATCGTCGTACACTGCTGAAACTGACCGGTGGGGCGGGGCTCGCCACGCTGTCGGGTTGTCTCAGCACGACCGACGACGGTGGAGACGGGAGCGACGGCTCGGACGGAGACGACGGAAGCGACGGCTCTGACGGCTCGGACGGCGACGACGGGATGGACGGCGACGACGGTTCCGACGGCGACGACTCGATGGGTCCCTACGAGATTGGGATGGTCGACTCGCTGACCGGATCGCTGTCGGCGTTCGGCGAGCGAAACCAGCGCGGTGCCGAGTTCGCCCTGTCGCGTGTCAACGACGTCGGCATCGACGGGCGCGATCTCAGCATCGCCGTCGAGGACTCCGAAAGCGAGAACCAGGGCGGGATCGCTGCCGCCCAGAAGCTCGTCAATCAGGACGGCGTTCCGTTCCTGATCGGCGCGGTCGGCTCCGGCGTCTCGCTCGCCATCTACGAGAGCGTCATCGAGGGAACCGACGTCGTCCAGCTGAGCCAGAACTCCACGGGCCTCAGCCTCACTAACTTCCCGGGACTGCTCCGGATGTCGCCGTCCGGCCGCAGCCAGTCGCTCGCGCTGTCGAACATCATCGCCGACGACGGCTACGACGAGGTCGCGGTCACCTACGTCAACAACGACTACGGCCAGAGCCTCACCGACGCGTTCGTGAACGCGTACGACGGCGACGTCGTCTACAACAACCCCCACGACCAGGAGCAGCAGTCGTACTCTAGCGTCATCTCGGAGATGAACGGCTCCGGTGCGGACGCGTGGCTGTTCATCACGTATCAGGCCGAGTTCGCGACGATGGTCAACGAGGCGTTCTCCTCCGGATACGAGGCGCAGTTCTACGGCGCCGACTCCGTCTCCGGCGACAGCGTCCTCGAGAACACGCCGGAGGGGAGCATCGACGGCATGAAGATCGTCGTCCCCTCCGCGCCCATAGAGGAAGAGAACTACCAGGAGTTCGCGTCCTCCTTCGAGTCGGAGTACGGCCGACAGCCCACCTCGTGGGCGGCGTACGCGTACGACTGCGTGATCAACGCCGCGCTTGCGATTCAGGCGGCCGACGAGTTCACCGGCGCGGCACTCCAGGAGACCGTCCGCCGTGTCTCCGGTCCGGAGGGCGAGCAGGTAACGTCGTTCGCGGCCGCGAGCGAGATCCTCGCGGACGGGGGCGGTCCGGACGACGTCGACTACCAGGGGGTCAGCGGTCCCATCGACTTCAACGAGGACGGAGACCCGGTCGGCTTCCTCCAAGTCCTCGAGGTCCAAGACCACGCGTACGAAGGCATCGACTTCGTCGAAGGCTGATCCCGATCAATGACCGTCCTCGGATACCTGGCTAACGGGCTGGTCTTCAGCAGCATCATCGTCCTCGGGAGCATCGGGCTGTCGCTCGTGTACAGCATCGCTGACTTCGCGAACTTCGCCCACGGCGACACGATGACTATCGGCGCCTACGCGGCGCTCGTGACCTTCGGCGCCGTCGGCGGCCTCGGCGGCGCGGTGCTCGGGCTCCCGTACGGCTTCTTCTTCGCGCTCGTCGTCGGGATCGTGGCGGCCGCAGTCGTGGCGGTGGGTACTGAGAAGCTCATTTACGAGCCGCTCGACATCGACTCCATCGGCCTGCTGATCACGTCGATCGGGATCGCGTTCATCTACCGTGCGCTGATCCAGATCCGGTTCGGCTCCGACTTCACTCGGTTCGACATCCAGCCGCTGCGGCCGATCGAATCGCTGGTGCCGTACGGCGTCCGGATAACGCTCCACGACGTCGCTATCGTCGGCTCGGCGGCGGTGCTCGTCGTCGGCCTACACGTCCTGCTCCAGTACACCGACCTCGGTCGAAAGATGCGCGCGATGGCCGACAACCCGGACCTCGCGCGCATTAGTGGTATCCGAACGAAACGCGTCAAGCTCTGGACGTGGGTCATCGGCGCTGGACTCGCCGGCGCGGGCGGCGTGTTCCTCGGGCTGTTCAACCAGCTCTCGCCGCGGATGGGGTTCAACCTCCTGTTAGTGATCTTCGCCGCGGTGATCCTCGGCGGGATCGGCTCCGTGTACGGCGCGATGGCTGGCGGGTTCCTCATCGGCATGATAAACCAACTGACGCCGCTCCTGTCACGACTGGGCGAACTGCTGCCGCTCGTTCCCGACGAGTTCGGGATCCCGATCGGCATCGAGTACGCGAACGCTATCGCGTTCGTGATCATGGTCGCGGTGCTGCTCGTCCGGCCGAACGGGATCGCCGGGGAGGCGGCCTCATGAGCGCCCTCTCCGACCCGAGAGGAGCGCTGGCGGAGTTGACCCGCCCCGAGCAGTGGGTGCTCGGCGTCAGCGTCGCGTTCCTACTGTTCCTCTTCGTCGCGCTGTTGACCGGCGCGCTCGGCCCGTCGTACTTCCTGTTCCTCGTCGGGCTCGCGGGAATGTACGCGCTGCTGTCGTTCGGCCTGAACTCCCAGTGGGGGTTCGCCGGGCTGATCAACTTCAGCGTCGCCGCGTTCTTCGGCATCGGCGCGTACGGCTCGGCACTCGTCACCGCGACTAGCTCGCCGGTCGGCGAGATGCTCGCCGACGTGCCAATCGTCGGATCGCTGTTCGGGCTCCCGCTCGTCGGGCTCGCCGTCGGCCTCGTCGTCGCCTTCGTGCTGGCGGTCCTGATCGGCATCCCGACGCTCCGGCTCCGGGCCGACTACCTCGCTATCGCGTCGCTCGGCCTCGCGGAGGTCGTGCGACTGATCGTGCTGAACGAGCGTTGGCTCACGAACGGGAGCGCGGGGCTTCGCGGTATTCCGGGCTTCTTCACGGGATGGCCGGTGCTGTCGACGTTCCCGGAAGCGATGCCGGGGCTTCGCCTCGAGATTATCCCCGGATCGCCCATCTTCCTCGAAACCTCGTTCTGGCAGGCGCTGCTGAACGTCATGTTGGTGCTCGCGTTCGCTGGGGGGACGTACCTGGTCCTCCGGCGTGCACACCGGTCTCCGTGGGGGCGCGTGCTGCGCACGATCCGCTCCGACGAGGACCTCGCGCGGGCGCTGGGGAAGAACACCTACTCGTTCAAGATGCAGTCGTTCGTCCTCGGCAGCCTGATAATGGCGCTGGCGGGCGTGTTCTACACGCATCTGAACCTCTACGTCGGGCCGGGCGATCTGGACCCGATCACGACGTTCTACGCCTGGGTCGCAGTGATCCTCGGCGGCAGCGGCTCCAACCGCGGAGCGCTGTTCGGCGGCATCGTCATCGTCACGATCCGCGAGGGGACGCGCTTCTTAAACGACGTTGCGCTCCCGATCGACCCCGCGCCGCTTCGGCTGCTGCTGATCGGGGTCGTGATCGTTGCCGTCATGCGCTACCGGCCGCAGGGTATCCTCCCGCCACAGCGGGAGCTGATCTGGCCGAGCGCGATCGACGGGAGAGGGACGCCCGACAGACCAGACAGCGGCGTCCGCGAACAGAAAGGGGGTGGGGGCAATGAGTGACGGTGCCCTCCCCAAGGAGGACGCCGTGCTGCGCGTCGACGACCTTCAGAAATCCTTCGGCGGGCTCGCCGCGACGGACCACGCGACGTTTGCGGTTGAGCGCGGGACGATCACCGGACTCATCGGTCCGAACGGCGCCGGTAAGTCGACGCTGTTCAACCTCATCTCCGGCTTCTACGAGCCGGACGGTGGGACCGTGGAGGTCAACGGGACCGACGTGACCGGCATGGAGCCGTATCAGGTCGCCGAGCACGGACTCATCCGGACGTTCCAGACGCCGCGGAAGCTGGAGGGGATGACGGTCCGTGAGGCGATGCTCGTCGGTCCGCGGAAACAGCCCGGCGAGTCGTTTCTGACGCTGTTCAGCTCGCCCGGGTCGGTCGACGAGAGCGAGTCGGCGAACCTCGCGGAGGCGGAACGCATCCTCGAGGAGTTCGAGATCGACCACCTCGCGACGCAGCCCGCGACGGACATCTCCGGCGGCCAGATGAAGCTCGTCGAACTCGCACGCGCGATGCTCGCCGAGCCCGAGGTTCTGCTACTGGACGAACCGGTGGCCGGGGTGAACCCGACGCTGGCGAAGAAGCTGAAAACGCAGATCCGGCGGCTCAACGAGCAGGGAACGACCTTCCTGCTCATCGAACACGACATGGAGTTCGTGATGGATCTCGCTGATCCGATCGTCGTCCTCGACCAGGGACACGTCCTGACCGAGGGGACTCCAGACGGAGTCCGAAACGACGAGCGTGTCATCGAGGCGTACCTCGGAGGTGGCGCATGAGCGACAACACAACCCAGCCCGCGGAGGGGGCTCACGGCGGAACCGATCCCGTGCTCTCGCTGTCGGGCGTCGACAGCGGGTACGGCGAGGTGCAGGTGCTCGACGATCTCTCGATCCGGCTCGATCCGGGCGAGATCGTCTGTCTGGTCGGCCCGAACGGGGCCGGGAAATCGACCGTCCTCAAGACGGCCTTCGGCATGCTGACCCCGTGGGTCGGGACCGTCGAGTATCACGGCCGCGAGATCGGTGGAATGGCGCCCGAGGAGATCGTCCGCGAGGGGATCGGCTACGTCCCCCAGACCGACAACGTGTTCGGATCGCTGACGATCGACGAGAACCTCCGCATGGGCGGCGTCGCCCGCGACGGCGGTCTCGACGAGGTGATCGCGACGCTGTACGACCGGTTCCCGATCATCGATCGGAAGCGAAACGCGAAGGCGCGGACGCTCTCGGGGGGCCAGCGACAGGTGCTGGCGTTCGCCCGGGCGTTGGTGATGGAGCCCGACGTGCTCCTCATCGACGAGCCGTCCGCGGGGCTCGCCCCGAACACCGCAGACGACGTGTTCGAGGACGTTCAGGAGGTCAACGACATGGACACGGCCATCCTCATGGTCGAGCAGAACGTGACGAAGGGGCTCGGCATCTCCGACCGCGGCTACGTCCTCGACCAAGGGACCGTTCGCTTCGAGGGGACCCCGGAGGAGCTGTTGAACGACGAGGAAGTCTCCCAGCTCTACCTGGGCGGCTGACCTCCGTCACCGTTTTCTTGCGAACCGACGAGGGCCTTTCCGCGCTATTTCACTGATGTCTCTCGGAACAAGTCGCTACGCGTTCGCGCTCGCCCCTCTCGCAGCCGCGTCGCTGTGGGGCGGGATGTACGTCGTCAGCAAGTGGGGATTTGCGCTGATCCCGCCGATCACGCTCGGATTCCTCCGGGTGGCGCTGGGCGCCGCGGCGCTCTGGGTCGTCGTCACCGCCCGCGGCGGTCCCGCGCCGTCGCGGGGCGAGTGGGCCACGTTCGCGGCGCTCGGCGGCTGGGTGACCCTGACGGTCGCCACGCAGTTCGTCGGCACCGAACTGACGAACGCCAGCCAGGGATCGCTCCTGACAGTGTTGACTCCGGTCTTCACAGTCGCATTGGGCGCGTTCGTGCTCGGCGAGCGCGTCACGGCGACGAAGGCTGCCGGGATGGCGGTTGCGGGCGTCGGCACCGCCGTCGTGCTCGCCGGTCGGTACGACCTCGCGTCTATCGCCGCCGGCAACCTCCTCGGGGTGACGCTGCTACTCGTCGCGAGCGCGGCGTGGGCGGGCTACACCGTCTGGGGGCTCCGCGCGGTCAGACGGCACGGGGCCCTCCGCGCGGCGACGTACTCCTCGCTGGCGAGCGTCCCGATGTTGGGCGCCCTCGCCGCGGTCGAGTTGTGGTACCTCGGTCGTTCTCCCGTCGACCTCCCGCTGACCCCCGAATCGACGGGCGCCGTGTTGTACCTCGGGCTCACGTCGACGGCGGGGGCGTGGTTTCTCTGGTACAAGGGGTTGGAGTACGTCTCTGCGGGGACCGTCGCCGTGTTCTTCTTCGCGCAGCCCGTCGTCGGGGCGGCGCTCGGCGCGGCGCTGCTCGGAGAGGCGCTCGGCTCCGGCTTCGTCGCCGGCGGCGCGCTGATGGCCGTCGGCATCTGGATCGTCGGCCGTGAGCGCGCGGAAACTGCCGATAATTCGCCAGATCCGACCACGGGATGACCCGGGGGGGAGGCGTTTGAGCGACCGTCGTCGGTCGCCGCTCCCGTCCCTACGTCGTCCGCTTCTCTAACTCTCCTTTCAGCTCCGCCGCCTCGAAGTCGTGATCCGGTCGGATCGCGACGAAGTCGAGGAACCGGCGAGCCGCGAGCAGTTCGTCGCCCGAGTAACTCGACAGCGCGGCGTCGATAGCGGCCGAGGCGCCGATCAGGGGTTCAAGCGCGGCGAGCGCGCTCGCGAGGTCGTACGAGCGGGCCGACTTGCGGCCCTCCTCGCTCACGCTCGTCGCGTCGATGACGTAGAGGTCGCCGTCCCGAACGAGGACGTTCTCGGCTCGAAGGTCACCGTGGGCGAGCCCGGCGTCGTGAATCGTTCGGAGCGTCTCGAACAGTGTTGGGGCCAGCTCTGTGACCGCCTCGCGGTCGAGTTGGTCGAGCGTTCTGAAATCGGGAAGGTACTCCAAGACGACGACGCCGAGGTCGCCGACCTCAAGCGCTTCGACCGGCTCCGGGGTGTTGACGCCGAGTTCTCTGACTCGCTGCGTCGCCTCGAGCTCGTGGCGGGCCATCTCGTAGGGCGTCTCGTAGCGTTCGAAGAACCCCTCGGTTCCGGCCGAGACGGCGCCCAGGTTTCGCCCGGTGGTGAACAGCGTGTGAACGAGCGTGTTCTGCCGCGTGATCACCTTCACGAACAGGTCGTCGTCGACGACCATCGGCGTCGACAGCCAGTTGTCGGCGTCGAGAAAGCGCACCCGCATCTCGTCCCTGTCGCCTCGGTCCGCCAGCTCCCGGACGACCCGCTCGATATCGGGCCAGTCCACCCGACCGCGCACGAGCTGACGAAGTTCCATGTCGACATCGAACGCGGCGACGACGCTTAAATGGCCTCCTCGGTCTGCGGGTCGACCGGCGAGCGCCCGCGTCGGACCCGCGAGCTGGCGGCTGATGGCGTATTGTACATGGCTGTTCGCATTGTTTATGACGGCGGGTCGCAAATCTTGCCCATGGACTTCGAGCTACCCGCGGAACACCGGATGATACGCGATACCGTCCGTGAGTTCTGCGAGGAAGAGATCCGGCCGATCGCCCAGGAGATCGAGGACGAACACCGGTTCCCCGACGAGGTGTTCGCCGACCTCAACGATCTCGATATGATGGGCGTGCCGGTGAGCGAGGAGTACGGCGGCCTCGGCGGCGATCAGCTCATGTATGCCCTCGTCACCGAGGAACTCGGCCGCGTCTCGGGCGGGATCGGCCTGTCGTACGCCGCCCACACCTCGCTCGGCGCGAAGCCGATCGAGCTGTTCGGGACGCCCGAACAGAAGGAGGCGTGGCTCCGTCCACTCGCGGAGGGCGGCAAGATCGGCGCGTGGGCGCTCACGGAGCCCGGTAGCGGCTCCGACGCCTCCAACATGGACACGATCGCCGAGTACGACGCCGACGCCGGCGAGTACGTGTTGAACGGGACGAAGCAGTTCATCACGAACGCAAACGTGGCCAACAGCGTGTTGGTGAAGGCCGTCACGGACGCGGACGAGGGGTACGACGGTATCTCGACGTTCATCGTCGATCCCGACGACGACGGGTTCGAGGTCACGACCGTCTGGGACAAGATGGGGCTCAACTCCTCTCCGACCTGCGAGATTCAACTGGACGACGTCCGACTCCCCGAAGATCGGTTGCTCGGTGCGGAGGGCGACGGATGGACCCAGACGATGAAGACGCTCGACGGCGGTCGGATCTCGATCGCCGCGCTCTCCGTCGGGCTGGCCCAAGGAGCCTACGAGGCGGCGAAGGAGTACGCGGGCGAGCGCGAGCAGTTCGGACGACCGATCGCGAAGTTCGACGCAATCCGAGACAAGGTCGTCCACATGCACCGGCAGACGGAGCGCGCACGGCTGCTTACGCACAAGGCCGCCGTGCGGTACGACGCCGGCCAGTCGGTCACGAAGGAGTCGTCGCTGGCGAAACTCGACGCCAGCGAGGCCGCCCGCGAGGTGGCCGAAGAGGCGGTCCAGACACTCGGCGGCTACGGGTACACCACCGACTTCGCCCCTCAGCGGTTCTACCGCGACGCGAAGCTGATGGAAATCGGCGAGGGAACAAGCGAGATCCAACACGTCGTGCTCGGCCGCGAACTCGGGCTGTAATTCGGACTGTAGCTCGGCGATCCGGTACTCCGGACCCGCTCACTCACCTCACTTCCGAGCGACGATCCGGAGGACGTCCTCGTCGGCCAGCTCGTGACCCTTGCCGACCTGTTGGTCGTCGTGCTTCGCGCTCGTTCCGGAGACGCGCGCGAACTTGAACCGCTCCTCGAACTCGCCGCCGATCTTCTTACAGGCGTCGCCGACCGTCTGGCCCTCGAACAGGATCAGCGGCTCCTCGTAGTCGACGCCCCGACCGGGCTTGTCCATGTAGATGCGGATGACGCCGAGTTCCTCCCAGAGCCGCTCTTTCAGCCCGTCGAGGCCCAGTTCCTTCTCGGCTGAGATGAAAAGCACGTCGTCGGGGTCGAGGTCGCGCTCGCGGAGCTCCGCTTTGACGGTCGGGAGGTAGCTCTTGTCGATGAGGTCGGCCTTGTTCACCGTGACCATCGACGGGAGGTACTCCCGATTGTCCATCACGGCGTCGACGAGTTCGTCGATCGTGAGGTCGTGCGGGATGGTCACCTTGGCGTTGACGTAGCCGTACTGGCGGAGCACCTGTTTGACCGTCTCCTCGTCGAGACTCACCTCGTCGCTCATCGTCACGCCGAGCCCATCCTTGTGCGTCTTCCGAATGTTAATGTTGGGCGGCTCCGAGTCGAGTCGGATGTTGGTGGCGTACAGCTCCTCGCGAAGGCGGTCGTACTGCTCAATCTCGAAGACGGAGAGCATGAACACGACGAGGTCGGCTGTCCGAACGACCGAGAGGACCTCCTTCCCGCCCCCGCGACCGCCCGCGGCGCCCTCAATCAGCCCCGGCACGTCGAGGATCTGGATGTTCGCGCCGCGGTATTTCAGCATCCCGGGGTTGACGTCGAGCGTCGTGAACTCGTAGGAGCCGACCTCGCTGTCGGCGTTGGTAAGAGCGTTGATGAGGGTAGACTTTCCGACGCTCGGGAACCCGACGAGCGCGACCGTGGCGTCACCGTGTTTCTCGACGGCGTAGCCGTGGCCGCCGCCGGCGGAGGACTGGTTCTCCAGCTTCTCTTTTTTCTCCGCGAGCTTCGCCTTCAGCCGCCCGACGTGGGCCTCAGTGGCCTTGTTGTAGGGCGTGTTGGCGATCTCCTCGCGGAGGTCCTCGATCTCGTCCTCCAATCCCATTGTGCTATAGTCGGCCGTTCGGCTCGTTAAAGGTGTTCCTTCGGTCCGCCGTACGGCGCCGAGGCGGAGTGCGCCGCCTCGCGGTGCGAAAGGACCGCTCGTGTCGATACTTCGACACGGTTATAGTAGAGCCGTGTAACCACCCTGTACTGCAAATGCCCGATTCGTCGAGCTTCCGTGACAGCACTCAAATCGTCCTCCCGCGTCACGCTCTCGACGGCCTCGGAGACCGGTTCCACGACCGGTTCACCGTGACGGTCGTCGAGGACGACGGGTACTATCGAATCATCGGAAGCCCCGTCGAGATCAAGGCGGCGAGCGACTTTCTCGCTCGAAACGGCGTCGCCGTCGCGTAACGCGACCGGGCCGTCGAACTCTCTCTCGCGGACGTGAGTCGAATTGTTCACCGCGAGCGGCGCCGTCGCGAAGCATAGTCGCGCTACCCGATGAACGGAGACGGCTCTCCTCGTCGCGCGTCGGGACAGGAGGAACGGACCGATCCGTAACGGGGACGAACTCAGCCGATGACGCCGACGATGAGCTGGGCCGCGATGAGAACGAGGAAGACGAGTCCGGCGGCGAACGACCCGGCCGCGACGCCGTGTGCGTTACCGAGCCCGCGTCCGCGGGCCATGAAGTAGGCCCCGAGGAAGACGAAGCCGGTCACGAGAAGGGCGACAGCGGCGTAGGCAACCCCGAGGAGGCTACCGCTGAGCCCCTCCGGAAGCCCGAAGTCGCCGACCGCGAGCAGGGCGACGCCGCCGACGCCGACCGCGATCACGACGAACGCGACGGCCCAGACGACCGGTTGCTGGATGACGTCTCGAACGGCGTCGACGACGGCGGCGTACGTGTCGTCCGACCCGTCCCCTCCGGGCGCCGTTCGCTTCGTGCCGATCCTCGCGACGGCGAGGAAGGTGGCCGCGACGAGCAGCCCCATAAGTGCCGTGCTCAAGAGCGTGAGTGAGACCATGATGAGTTTCTTATTAGCCGGTCCGTTCGCGCGTACAAATAGCCTTCGTATATACGTCTGGCTCAGGGCGCGTTGGGCAGGGTCATCGCTCAGTTGGTTCCCTCCTCAAGCGCTTTTCGATCGGTACTGAGGGCTTCATATTGTAGCCCATCTGCCGACGCTACACAAGAGCTAAGTGTGCCATCGCCAAGGGTGTAATAAGAGCAGAGAGACGAACATGATAGACTCACTTATCCTGCAACAGGGGAGCGACTGGCGCGCGCAGGCGGAGGTCTTTGACGAGATCTTCTTCGTCTTCCTCGCGCTCGGAACGCTCGTCGGTACGATCGTCGTCGCGTACACGCTGTGGAACGTGTACAAGTACCGCGACGACGGGAGCGAACCGAGGGAAGACTTCGACGCGCCGGTAGTCGGCGAGCTCCCGACGGGACAGGGCGGTCCGAAAGCGAAGAAACTCTTCCTCTCGTTCGGACTGAGCGCGATCGTCGTGATCAGTCTGGTCGTGTACGCGTACGGGATCCTCCTCTACGTCGAGGAAGGTCCCGACACGGGCGATGAGGGCGACATCGAAATCCTCGTCGAGGGGTACCAGTTCGGCTGGGAGTACGAATACCCGAACGGCCACACCACGAACGGCGAGATGATCGTGCCGGCCGACCAGCGGATCGACATCAAGGTGACCTCACGAGACGTGTGGCACAACTTCGGCTCGTCGGACTTACGGATAAAGTCCGACGCCATCCCCGGAGAGACCAGCACCAACTGGTTCTCCGTGAGTTCCGAAGAGGTCGAGGCGCAGGGCGGCGAGGCGACGTTCAGAGTCGAGTGCTTCGAGCTGTGCGGGGCCGGCCATTCGCAGATGAAGAGCCAAATCACGGTCATCCCACAGGACGAGTGGGAGGAGTGGTACGAGAGTACGGAGGGTGACGATTCCGGCGGCAACGAGTCGGCCAGCATCGACGACGCCGCCAGCATTGACAGCGTCGCCGTCGGGGGTGTTCCGGCATGAGCGAACTCCCGCCCACGACGTCCGTCAAGCGCTGGCTCGTGACGACGAACCACAAGGACATCGGGGTCCTCTACACGATCACGGCCCTGTTCTTCCTGCTGTTCGGCGGCGTCCTCGCGCTGCTGATCCGCGTCCAGCTCTGGGACCCGGCGAATCAGGTGCTCTCCGGGCTCGCCTACAACGAGGCCGTCACCGCCCACGGGCTGATAATGGTGTTCTGGTTCCTCTCGCCGTTCGGCTTCGGCTTCGCGAACTACTTCGTCCCGCTACAGATCGGTGCCGACGATCTCGCGTTCCCGCGACTGAACGCGCTCTCGTACTGGATGTACCTGTTCTCCGGCGTGCTGCTGGGGATCAGCTTCTTCCAGGGCGGAACGCTGAGCGCAGGCTGGACGATGTACGCACCGCTGAACGTGCCGATGTACACCCCGAGTATCGGGTCGACGGGGGCCGTGCTCGCGCTCGCGATGTTCACCATCGGTATCACCGCGTCGACGGTGAATTTCCTCACGTCGATCCACCACTCGCGCGCTGAGGGGATGGGGATCATGGACATGCCGATGTTCACGTGGTCCATCCTCGCGACCGTCTGGATGATGCTGTTCGCGTTCGCCGCGCTGCTGGCCGTCGGGCTCATCCTCGCGGCCGACCGCGTTCTCGGCTCCGTGTACTTCTCCGCGACCGAGGGCGGCTCCCTCCTGTGGGGCCACCTGTTCTGGTTCTTCGGTCACCCGGAGGTGTACATCGTCTTCTTCCCGGCGCTCGGGGTCATGCTGGAGCTGTTCCAGACGTTCTCCGGCCGCCGGCTCGTCGGTCGGAAGTGGGTGATCATCTCCATCTGTCTCATCTCCGTTCAGTCGTTCCTCGTGTGGATGCACCACATGTTCCTGACGACGATCAACCTGGAGATTAAGACGCTGATGATGGCGACGACCATCGGCATCTCGCTTCCCTTCGACCTCCTCGTGTTCTCGCTGATCTACACGCTGATCAAGGGACGTATCCAGGTCACGACGCCGTTCCTCTTCGCGTTCGGCGCGCTGCTTCTGTTCATCCTGGGTGGCATCACGGGGGTGTTCCTCGGTGCCATCGTGCTTGACTACGAGTTCCGCGGCACGTACTGGGTGGTCGCACACTTCCACTACGTCATGTTCGGCGGGGCCACGGCACTGATCGGCGGGGCCTACTACTGGTTCCCGAAGATGACTGGGAAGATGTACGACGAGCTGCTGGGGAAGCTCCACTTCGTCATCTTCTTCATCGGCTTCAACGCCGTCTACTTCTCGATGTTCCTCGGCTGGGAGACTCCCCGCCGCGTCTTCGAGTACAACCCTGAGTTCCAGATCTACCACCAGTTCGGAACCATCGGCGCGTTCCTGCTCGGGTTCTCCTTCTTCATCATGTTCTACAACTTCGCGAAGTCGTACGTCTCCGGGCCCGAAGCCGGAGAAAACCCGTGGGACTACTCGCGGACCGCGGAGTGGGCGATCTCCTCGCCCCCGCCGCTTGAGAACTGGCCGAACCGCCCCTCGTACGCGTCCGGGAAACTCGAGTTCGTCAAGGACTACATTCCCGACGGCGGCCCCGCAGTGAAGACCGACGCGGACGGAAACGCCGCGACGGACGGCGGTGACAGCCACTCCGCGCACATCAAGGAGTACCCGTACTGGGACAAGCACCCGAGTCACGCGAGCATCTGGCCGCTCTCGCTCTCGCTGATGACCGGGTTCTTCCTGCTCGGTCTCTCCGGCTTCAACGACGCGCTCGAGTTCACCATCGGCGAGAGCGTCGCCACGTCGATGGTCACCGTCGCGAATCCGGTGTACCCGATCCTCGTCGTCATCGGTCTCGTCGGAATGATCGCTTCGGGCGTGAAGTGGGGGCTTGAGGACTTCTACGCCCCGCCGAGCGAGTTCGCCGAACGGTGGCCGTTCAACGGCGTCGAGAAGGTGAAGCTGGGAATGTGGTTCTTCCTGGCCTCCGACGTGATCGTCTTCGGCGCGTTCCTGTCGGCGGCGATCTTCATCCGGTACAACGCTGGATGGCGTACCTGGGAGCCGCTGACGGAGGCGCTTCCCGGCCTCATCAACACGTTCGTACTCATCACCTCCTCGTTCACGGTGATCCTCGCACTCGTCGCCGCCCACCGGAAGAGCCGCAAGGGGCTGCTGGCCTCTCTCGGCTCGACGATCCTGCTTGGGTTCACCTTCCTGGCGATCAAGATGTGGGAGTGGGAGCACGAGGTCTTCGACCGCGGCGTCACGCTGTCGCAGAACGCACACGGCGAACCCATCCAGGCGTCGATCTACTACGTCACCACGGGCCTGCACGGGATCCACGTGGTCGGCGGCCTCCTGATCGCCTGCTTCCTGTTCTACCGGGCGTACCAGGGGCACTACATGGACGACGAGCGGCCGATCGAGTACTTCGGCCTCTACTGGCACTTCGTCGACATCGTCTGGGTGTTCATCTTCCCGCTGTTCTACCTCTTCTGAGGCGGCGTTCGCTGGCGGCTTTCGTTTTTTCCCCGTTCCGTCGTTCCCGATTTTCGTCGTTCAGCGTCGGCTGAATCTCGGACTGCGCCGTCCCGCCCTCACTCCGAGGTCGGTTCGGCACACCACTGACAGAAGTCGAACGAGGGGTCGGTCTCACGACCGCAGTGGGGGCAGGAAACCACGTCGCTCGACTGGTCTGATCGAGGAGACGTCCCGGCGGTTGTCGTGCCCGCTGCGGTCGCCTCCGGGTCGCCTCGCTTCGACGTCGCTGCCTGTTGCTCGCGTTCGAGCTCTCGGTTGTTCCGAATCGCCAGGACGTAGGCGTCGATCACGCTGGCGGCGACGACGACCACGGCCGGTCCGATGTCGGCGACCGGAGGCGGGTCGCCGGACACGAGCCGATCCACTGCGGCGTCGGGAACGATGAAGACGAGCGTCGCGGTCACCGCGGCGTACCAGCCGAACGCGCGGGCCCAACGCCGGAGATAGGCGTGTCCGAGTCCCGAGACGAGGAACGCCAGCAGGACGGCGAGCCAAGGTCGACGGCGGCGACGGTCTGTCATGAGGTGGGGTACGAACCCCGAGCCCCTGTACCTACCCCTCGCTCGGTGCGTTTATTACGCCGAGACGCCGACTTCGTGTATGATCGGCATCCCCGCCGGTGACTTCCTGATCGGCGTCGGATACGCGGTGTTCGGCGTCGGGACGTGGTTTCTGGGGCTCGGCATCGCGTACCTACTGTACCGACGCTGGCGCGGCGACGGCCCGCGCACGAAATACGAGGAGTAAACGCCGACCGCCGCTCGATTCCGCCCGACTCGTTCCGGTTCGGTCACGCTTTTGAAGTCGCTGGACCGAGAGACGGTATGACAGACACGGCGCTCGTCATCGGCGGCACGCGATTTATCGGTCGACACACCGTCTCCGACCTGCTCGCGAACGACTACGAGGTGACGACGTTGAACCGCGGAACTCGCGAGGACCCCTTCGCGGACGACGACCGCGTGACGCACGTCGAGGGCGACCGAACGAACGAGCGGGACCTCCGGACGGCGAAGCTTTCCGCGGACCCCGACATCGTCGTCGACTGCGTCGCCTACTATCCCGCCGACGTCGAGACCGCAGTGGACGTGTTCGCCGACGTGGACGGCTACGTGTACATCTCGTCCGGTTCCAGTTACGCCGAGGAAGAGATTCCGAAGCGCGAGGGCGAGACGCCGCTGCACGCGTGTACGCCCGAGCAGGCGACCGACGAGAGCGACGAGACGTACGGGAATCGGAAAGCAGAGGCGGATCGGATCGTGTTCGCCGCCGCCGAGGAGGGGGTCAACGCGATGGCGGTCCGCCCCTGTATCGTCTACGGTCCACACGATTACACCGAGCGACTGGACTACTGGATCGACCGCGTCCTCAGCTACGACCAGGTCATCGTCCCGGGAGACGGGCAGAACCTCTGGCACCGCGCGTACGTCGAGGACGTGGCGAGCGCGCTTCGGATCGTCGCCGAGCGTGGGGAGCCCGGTGCCGCGTACAACGTCGGCGACCGTCGGGCGCTCACCCTCGAAGAGACGCTGGAGACCATCGCGGCGGCTGCCGGCGCCGACTGTGAGGTCGTCCCTGCGAGCGGCGACGCGCTCGCAGCCGGGGGGCTCGAACCGGACGACTTCGTCCTCTACCGGGAGTACCCGCACCTGCTGGACACGTGCGCGCTCGCCGACCTCGGCTGGGAGTCGACCCCCGTCGAGGAGGCGATGGCCCGGACGGTCGCCGACCACCGCGAGGCCGAGCGCGACGGGAGCGAGTGGGATCCCGGACGCGACGCGGAAGAGCGCGTGCTGGGCGTCAAAGAAACGCTGTAAACCCCCCGAATCGGCGAGTTCAGTAAGCCGCGTCCCAGCGCGACGGCCTGCGACGGTTCCCGCAGTCGCCGCACTCCATTCGGTCCATCGTGTCGATGGCGACGTTGGTTCCCTCGCAGTTCCCACAGAAGTAGCCGTATCGCTGCTCCCGGTCGGGGTCGGCGTACGCCACGTAGAAGGGGCCCTCCGATCCCCGCTCGTTCTCGTTGAAGGCGACGTAGACGGTGTCGCCCGCGTCCGTCTCCACGATGCCCTCGGAGATGCCGGTCAACCGGCTGATCTGTTTGCGGTACTCCCGCTCGTCGAACGTCTCGTCCCCGATCTCCACGGTGCGATCGCCGACGAGTTCGTACCCCTCCGCTTCGTAGAACGCGGTCCCGGCCTCGTTGGCGACGAGGACCCGGGCCTTGATGCGGTCGACGTCACCGTCCTGTAGCTCTGCCTCGATGCGTTCGAGGAGTGCGGACCCGATCCCCGACTCGCGGTGGTCCGGGTGAACGTGGAGCCAGTCGATCTCGCCGACCCGCTCGCGGCGGCCGACGATGAAACCCTCGGCGAAGCCGACCACGTCCCCGTCAACGACGGCGACCGGATACACCGTGCGCTCGTCGTCGATGTCGGCGGTGAGTTCTTCGGTGTCGTACCACTCGTCGACCGCCTCGGTGAGCAGCGCCTCGTCGACGGCGTGGCCGTAAGAGGCGAGCAGCGATTCGCGGGCGACCGCTCGGATAGCAGCAACGTCGGTTGCAGTAGCGTCGCGCAGTTCCATACCTACCGGTCCACCCACGACTACAAAAAACACGGCCGAACATGTCAGAACTGCCGGACTCGGTTCGGCAGTCATCGGTGGAACGGGATGAAGAGACTGACCGTGGAAGAACGAGACGAAGAGAAGGAACGCGGAAGAGAGCGGCGAAGCGCTACGAGATGGAGTACGTCGCTGCCGCCATGAGCAGCATCGTGAGCGCGAGCGCCAGCGCCATGATGTAGGTCAGCGAGCGGTTCTCCCACCGGAGGTGTTGGAAGTACGCGACGATGAGCACCGTCTTGATAGTCGCGAGCACCATCGTCCCGCCGAACGCTTGCGCGTACGTGAAGTTGAGGAATTCGGCCTCGAAGAGGACGAAGTTCAACGTCGCCGCGACGAGGAGCGCGACGTAGATTGCGGTGTATAGTTTGAGCGAGTCTTCCGACATTGCTTACCTCTCACTTCGTCCGTGCCCTTAAAGAATTAACCATCCGACCCCCCGTTCGACCGTCCACCAGCGCCGCGTCGAGCGTCAGTTTGATCGGCCCGTCGCGCTCCGTGCGCCCGAAACGTCTATACCGCCGACGCACCGACCTCACGTCGATCACTCGTCGAGGCATCACCGTGGACCCGCTCGAACCGACTGACGACCTGCTCGAGTCGCTGTACGTCGTCAACAAGGTGGCAAAGCAGTTCGCCGACGAGGCGACCGCCGCCTACGACCGTGGCGACCTCACGGAGAGCAACGTCCGCTCCGCTCGCAAGGACGCCCTCTACCGAACGAAAACGGCGGTCCTGTCGCGGATTGTCGCTCACGAGGAGTCGGACGTCACCGGCGAGTACCACTCCATCAACGGCGACGTCTGGTTGTTCCTCACGATCCGGGACTGGCACTTCCACCAGCCGCCGCGCGCGATCGGCGGCGACCTCGCGGCCGAAGTCGACGTCTCGAACACGCCCGAGGAACCGATCGACGCTCCGTACGAGCGTGACTCGGCGGTCGAGCGCTCGGACCGTTCGCTGGAGGCGGCGCTCTCTGCGCTCACGGACGTCGGCGTCAACGCGAACGACCACCTCGCGCGGCCGACCGTGACGAGCGAACACGACCGCATCGTCGACGTGCGCTGGTCGTTCCTCCCCTGACCACGGCCGGAAGTGCTCCGCTGTAGGGGCTCCGGTGTGATGGCAAAAAAACCGAACGGCGTCAGCGAGGAGTGCGGACCGGCGTTAGCTCTCGACGACTTCGATGGCGCCGAGCATCCCGTTCGCTTGGTGCGGCGTGCACTGGTACAGCTGGATGCCGGTGTTGTCGAACGACTGCTCGAAGGTCGCTCCTTCTTCGGAGACCGCGTCGCCGCTGTTGAAGTCGGACTCCGAGCCCTCCACGGAGGCAACGTTGTGCGCGCCGCCCTCGCCGGTCCACTCCCAGACGACGGTCGTACTGGAGTCGATCCGGATCGCGGCCGGATCGAACGCCAGGCCGACGTCGCCGGCGCCTACCGAAACGGTGACCTCGTCCTGTCCGGTGTAATCGGCGATGGTGCCGTCGTACATCCGGGCGTCGCTGAGGTACTCGTCGATTTCGCTCGGAACGTCGTCGAGAGGCTCCCCGGAACCGCCCGAGTCGCCGCCGTCGGAGCCGTCGGAGCCGTCGCCGCCGTCGCCGCCGTCTCCGCCGCCCGAACAGCCGGCGAGTGCTCCGATGGTGAGTGCGGCTCCGGTGCCCGCGACGTACCGCCGTCTGCTCAGTCTATCAGACATCATTGTTGATAGGCCCTCGAGCCTTACAAATCCCTTGCTACCCCCCGCATTCCCGGAATCCCCGGAGGTGTTAAGTAGCCTCTCAGTCGACCGATCGCGACCGCGCCGTCGGCGGGTTTATTCCTCGCCGGCGCCCTGAGTCGGACGTATGCGGGAGGACGAACTGGCGACCGCCGTCGTCGATCATTACACGGCCGTCCACGACGACCCGGAGGTCCGACTGGAGGAGCCGTACGACGCCGAGGGACGACGCGGCGTCGTCGACGTGTACGTCCGGCTGCGGACGCCGGAGCGCGTCGATCACGTGATCGAACTCAAGGGCGATGCGGCCGTGCGCCGAGCGACCGGGGCGAACGAGATTCTGCGGCAGTACCGGCGCATGGAGCGGTACTTCCACGCCGACGAACGACACACGATCCGACCGAAACTTGGCCGTACCGAGCCGGGCGCGCGCTATCTCCTCTGTTTCGCGCCCACCCCGACCTGCGTCCACCACGTCGCCACTCATCGGTCGCTGTACGGATCGGTCGACGCCTCGGCGCAGGTCAACGACGTCCCAGTGGTCCGCACCGTCGCATTCCTTACCGGGCTCGACGGCGATCCCTCGGAGCTCGGAATGGTCTCGGTCAACGGCGACGCCCACTTCGGCTCCGAGGCGTTCCTCGGCGCGGTGCCGCCCGACTCACGGCTCGCGGAGAGCCTCCGCGGTGTCGACGACGCTCTCGTCGAGTTTCCGTAGCGACCCGGCGACGACCGAAAGGTGCTTTTCGCCCCGCGGCGACTTCCGACCATGATAACGGTCGCGTTGGCGGGAAAGCCGAACGCCGGGAAGTCCACGTTCTACACGGCCGCGACGATGGCCGACGTCGACGTCGCGAACTACCCGTTCACGACCATCGACGCGAACCGCGGCGTCACCCACGTCCGGACGGAGTGCCCCTGTCTCGACCGCGAGGAACGCTGCGGCAACGAGAACTGCCGCGACGGAAAGCGGTACGTCCCGGTCGAACTGCTCGACGTGGCTGGACTCGTCCCGGGCGCGCACGAGGGTAAGGGCCTCGGCAACCAGTTCCTCGACGAGCTGACGAACGCGGACGTCGTCTGCAACGTCGTCGACGCCTCCGGCGCGACGAACGCGGAGGGCGAGCCGGTCGAGGTCGGCTCGCACGACCCGCTCGAGGACGTGGACTTCGTCGAGGAGGAGATGGACCTCTGGCTCGCTGGGATCGTCGACCGCAACTGGGAGAGCGTCGAGCGGAAGTCCCGTTCGCCCGACTTCGACCTGGAGGAGTCCGTGACGGATCTCCTGACCGGATTCGGCGCAACGGAGCACGACGTCACGGCGGTCCTCCGCGGGCTGGAGTACCCCGCAGACCCGAAGGTGTGGACCGATGACGACCGCGAAGCGCTCGCGCGGGCGATCCGTCGGAGAACAAAGCCGATCGTCGTCGTCGCCAACAAGGTCGACGTCGCCCCGGACGGTGCGCTCGATCGCATTCGCGAGGGGACCGATAAACCCGTGATTCCCGTGACGGCCGACGGTGAGCTCGGGCTCCGGCGCGCGGCGGAGGCGGGCATCGTCGACTACGACCCCGGAGACGACGACTTCGAGATCATTGGTGAGGTGTCGGACGGTCAGCGTAAGGGACTCGACGCGATCCGTGACGCCATGCGCGAGCACGGTGGGACGGGGGTCCAGACCGCGCTCAACGCCGCCGTGTACGACCTGCTCGACCGCATCACGGTGTACCCGGTGCAGGACGCTTCGAAGTGGACGGATGGGACTGGGAACGTGCTTCCGGACGCCTTCCTTCTCCCGTCGGGGGCGACCCCGCCGGACTTGGCGTACGCGGTCCACACCGACATCGGTGAGGGGTACCTCCACGCCGTCGACGCGCGCTCCTCGCGACGGATCGGCGAGGGACACGAACTGACCGAGGGCGACGTCGTGAAAATCGTCTCGACCGCGGGGCCGTGACCGGGTCGCGATCGCCCCCGACGTCCAACCGGCACCGCGCGTGAGACCGACAGGCACATGCGGATCCCCTGAGAGGGGCCGGTAGATGCTGGGGCTGGAACACGACTTTCGGATCGTCGACACCCGCGCGACGTTGGACCCCGACGAGTCGTCGGTCGCCACCCACGGTCGGGACATCTCGCCCGAGCGGCTCGAGCGCGAGATGCTCCAGGCCGGCGTCGTCCGGGCGGTCGCGAGCCCCGGACGACGCGCCACGGGACAGAGCTACCTCCGCGCGAACAACGCAGTCGCGCGGCTCTCTATCGACCGTCCCTTCGTCGCGTTCGCCCGGCTTAACGGCCCGCGAGATGCCGGTTCCGGCCCCGTCTCGGCGGTGCGGAACCTCCGCGCCGAGCGCGACGACCATCACGCCCGGCCCGACGACGTCGAGCAGTACTCCTACGACGACCGCTTCCACGGGTTCACCCTCGTCCCGCACGTCGACGGCCTCCCGAACGAGGACGTGCTCGGGCGACTGGAGGCGGCCGACCTCCCCCTCATCGTCCACGCCGGGCGGGCCTTCCCTCCCGAGGCGGTCGAACGCGAACTCCTCGACTACGACCTTCCCCTCGTCCTCGCGAGCTTCGGCGGCTACCCGCTCGACGCCGACCTAATGAACGAGACGCTCGACCTGCTCGACGAGTACGACCGGCTCTACGTCGACACGAGCGCCGTCCGCTACCGCGAGGTGCTCGAACGCGGCGTCTTGGAACACCCCGACCGCGTCCTCTTCGGCTCCGGCGCGCCCGACGTCCACCCGAACGTCGGCGTGATGGAGGTGCTCACCCTCGACGTCTCGGAGGACCTCATGCGTCGCGTGTTCGCGAAGAATCCCGCCCGGCTGATCCCCGCGCTCGCCGAGGGCGCGGACGCCTGAACCGACGCCGACTTGTCGCGTCGCCGCCGATCCGAACGCATGAGCGACGCAGAACCGACGGGCGCGCGGAACGAGGCCGGTGAGGACGCACTGGTCGAGACCGTCCGCGCGAGCGGCCACGAGCACGTCACCGCCGAGCACGCGAGCACGTTCGAACTCACGACCGACGACTGGCTGACACCGGCGGGAGATTGCATCCTCGGCGTCGAGGCCGACCGAACGCCCGGAGAGTTCTCGGACGCGTTCCGGGAAGCGTGCCGAGACGCGGACGCGACGATCACGGCGACCATAGCGGCCGGAGAGCCGGACGACGAGTCGGTCGCCTTCGACGACCCCGCACACGTCGATCGGATCGTCGGCCGCGGCGACCCGGACCTCTCGCTCGTCGACGACCGCTCGCTGGTCGGTCGAACGAGCGAGTACACCGACGACGAACGCACGATCCTCGTCGACGGCGACGGCGCGGCCGCCGACCTCGACCGCGACCTCGTCGCCGCACTCGCCGACGGGGCGCCACTGGCACTGCGGCTGACGGTCGAACGGGCCGAGTGAATTCGGTGGGCGGTGGAAATCCCGCTTATAAATCGCCGCCGCCGGTTCCGGCGGCGGTCGTACTGCGTCCGGGGGCGGGTGGCGGCGGGGGAGGAGCGCGGCGGGAGCCACCGCGCCCCGCTCCGGCGACCGTTTTATAAATAACCGGGTCTGTTGAAACCCTCCGAATTTGATAGGTGTGACGTGAGACATACAGAGGCTGTATGCAGCACAGTGAGCGTGGATGTTTGACTGTAAATCTCAGTTCAACAAGATATTTCATGCGTCAAAACATTTGATTGAATATGCGTCGTCGAGCCCTCCTCTCTGGGACATTTGGTTTGGTAACGTTATCTGGACTTGCTGGTTGTTCTTCGTCCTCTGACGAAGGACAGGTAACGGTTGACCGAATCGTTCTCCGATCAGACACAGGACAGCCTGAGCAGATGGATTTGACCCTTGTTTATGCACCACGCGATGGTTCTACTGAACGGCCCGTTTGGGGCAGCTACGATCTTCCTGAATCTGGCGACACAGTCATTGTAGATGATTTTGAGACTGGCCCCGGGTTCTATAGTTTAACAGCTCACTCCCAGACCCACGATAATCTCGAAGTCGTCTCGGCAAATACTCTGAGTGACGCTGTCAGAAACGATACTTTTCAGTTTGAAGCAGTCGTCAAACGGACAGGAGATGTGTTTGCCAACTTGAGTGATACTCGTGACACGATCTCAATCCCCGGCTATTCTCGTTACTGATTGATTCAGAGATTACGATGCTGACTATGCGCTCTGTATTCAGCACGACCGCAGAAAACTATCAGCGACTGAGGATTTCAACAGAGCCAAATAACCGACTGACGACGCCGACCCTTATTTAAATCGGCAGTTCCGCGTCGGCCTCGACCTCGCGGTCGACCTCCTCCGGCGCGCGCCACTCGGTCGTTCGCTCTAAGAGTTGGACGACCATGCCGCCCGTCGCGCCCCAGACGGTGTAGCCGTCGACGTGGAAGAAGTGGATCCGGTGGAGCCCGTAGGTCGGGTGGTCTCGCCGCTCGGACTCGTAGTTCGCGGGATCGGTCAGTCCGCTCACTGGGAGGACCGCGACCTCCGCCACCTCCGATTCGTCGGGCACGTACTCGCGGTCGGGCGCGACGCCGACGAACGGCCGGATCCGGTAGTCGCTCGACGTCCGCGTGTCGTCGAGCCGTCCGACGACGTCGACCTCCTCGGCCCGCATCCCCACCTCCTCGCTCGCCTCGCGGAGCGCGGTGTCGGTCAGGCTGCGGTCGACCGGTTCACGGCCGCCGCCCGGGAAACTCATCTGCCCGGGGTGTCGCCCGAGGTGCGCCGCGCGCTTCGTGAACAGCAGGTGGGCTTCGCCGTCGCGTTCGAGAACTGGCGCGAGCACCGCCGCCTCTCGACGGGCTCGGGTCACCGTCTCGGGCGTGTACCGACGCAACCCCGACAGGTCCATACCGGTCGTAGGCGCCCGGAGCGGGTTAACGTTTCTCCGCGTTCCGACGGATTGGCGCGATCGAACGCTCGGAGGCGTCCCGGTCGCGCGACCGCGGCCGAACGACGCGCACGGCTTCGGACGTTTTAAGCCCGCGACCCACCCTTCACAGGACAATGAGCGAGGACGATCAGGAACTCGGCATCACCGAGTCCAAGTCACACAACACCGGCGAGTGGTACGCCGAGGTCGTACAGAAAGCGGGGCTGGCCGACTACGGCCCGGAGGGCATGAGCGGGTTCATCGTCACCCG
Organism: Halorubrum wangae; assembly: GCF_051194135.1. Classification (NCBI taxonomy): domain Archaea; kingdom Methanobacteriati; phylum Methanobacteriota; class Halobacteria; order Halobacteriales; family Haloferacaceae; genus Halorubrum; species Halorubrum wangae. The sequence continues at coordinate 656,789 of NZ_JBLZNH010000001.1, forward strand.
GCCGCGCGCGTACGCCGTCTGGGAGCGCCTGCAGGGGTTCCTCGACGCGAAGTTCAAGGACACCGGCGTCCAGAACGCCTACTTCCCGCTGTTCATTCCCGAGTCGTACCTCGAACGCGAGAAGGACATCGTCGAGGGGTTCGACCCCGAGGTGGCGTGGGTGACCGAAGCGGGCACGAAGGAGCTCGAAGAGCGGCTCGCGGTCCGCCCGACCTCCGAGTCGATCATCACGCCGTACATCAGCCAGTGGGTGCGGAGCCACCGTGACCTCCCGCTGCGGGTGAACCAGTGGTGCTCCGTCGTGCGCTGGGAGGCGACGGAGTCGAAGCCGTTCTTCCGCACGAAGGAGTTCCTCTGGCAGGAGGGACACACCGCGCACGCGACCAGTGAGGACGCGTGGGAGGAGACCATGACGCGGCTCGACCAGTACGAGTCCGTCTACGAGGACCTGCTGGCGTTACCCGTCCTGAAGGGGCAGAAGCCCGACCACGACAAGTTCCCCGGCGCGGACACGACGACGACCGTCGAGGCGCTGATGCCGGACGGAAAGTCGGTGCAGGCCGGCACCTCGCACCACCTGGGACAGTCGTTCGCGGAGGCGTTCGACATCACGTTCTCGGACGAGGACGAGGAGGAACGGCTCGCGCACACGACCTCGTGGGGGCTCTCGTGGCGCGCGCTCGGCGCGCTGATCATGACCCACTCGGACGAACAAGGACTCGTGCTCCCGCCGGGCGTCGCTCCCGAACAGGTCGTCGTCGTCCCGATCTGGCAGGAGGACACGAAAGACGATGTGCTCGACTACGCCGAGGGCGTCGCCGACGACCTCGACGAGGCCGGCGTCCGCGTCGAACTCGACGACCGCGACGAGCGCAACCCCGGCTTCAAATTCAACGAACACGAGCTGAACGGGGTCCCGCTACGGATCGAGATCGGCCCCCACGAGGTCGAGGACGGTGAACTCACCCTCGTCCACCGGCCGGACGGCGAGAACGTCGTCGAGAGCCGAGACGAGGTCGTCGACACCGTCCGCGACCACTTCGACGAGATTTACGCGAAGCTGTACGCGGCCGCGGAGGAGACGCTCGATGGCGAGGTCAGGGAAGCCGAGGACCGCGCCGAGATACTCGGGACGCTCGGGCAGCACGGCGGCTACGTGAAGACGCCGTGGTGCGGCGACGAGGCGTGCGAGGAACCGATCAAAGAGCCGATGGCCGCCGAGATTGTGATGGTGCCGTTCGAAGCGGACGACCCCCTCGTCGACGGCGACGGCGACGAGACGTGCGCGATCTGCGGCGAAGACGCGGAACGGACCGCCTACTTCGCGAAGTCGTACTAAGTCATACTAAATCGAACGGGGTGACGGGGCGGCCGTCTCCCGATCTGCGTCCCCGACGCTGTCTTGCGTTTAATTCGGGTTGATCCGGATTAACGGAGATCGGTTTATATACGGATACGTTGCATACCGACAGGTGATGAATCGAGGCACCGCGCTGCTCCTCGTCGCGTTCGCGCTGGTCGCCGCTGTCGGCGTTGCCGCGGCCGGCCCCGTCGGGACGGTCGTCGCGCAGGACGACCCGGCGGCGACGAACGAGACGGGCGAGCGTAACGGAACGGAGACGGTGAACGAGGGCGATATTAGCCCCGGTGAGCGCCTCTCCGGCGTGATCGGGGTCCAGCGGGCGGAGATATCCGGTGAGGTCGAGTCGCGAGCGTTCGAGGTCGGACTCAACCGGACGGCGACCCCCGAGGAGCGGGCCGACCTCGTCGCCGAGCGCGTAAACCGGACGGAGGAACGGCTGGCCGAGATCGAAGAGCGCCAGCAGACGCTCCGTGAACGCCGTGACGCCGGCGAGCTGACCCCCGGCGGGTTCGCCGCTCGCATGGCGGAGACGAGCGCCCGAGCCGAAGCGATCAAGCGCGAGGCGAACCGAAGCGCCGAGGTCGCCCAGGAACTCCCCGAGGCCGTCAGGATCGACCGTGGACTGACCGAGGAGCGCCTCGTCGAACTCCGTGAGCGGGCCGGCAACGCGAGCGGCCCCGAGGTCGCGGCCATCGCTCGCGGCGTCGCCGGCAACGACGTCGGGGGCCCACTGGCGTCGGACCGACGCGGCCCGCCTGCGCACGCGGGAGGCGGTTCCGGGGACGGCGCGGGTCCGAGGGCCGGCGACCGACCGGACGCGGGCACTGACGAACCGGGTGAGGGGCCGGCGGAGCGCGGGAACGGCACGAACGGCACGAACGGCAACGGGACGGCAGCGAACGCCGGCGGAACGGGGGCGAGCGGCGACGCAGCGAACACTGTCGGGGCACCTGACCAAGCAGGAAACGCCACGTCCGAGCGCGGCCCGAACGCCGACGGGAACCGACCCGACGACAACCAGACCCCGCCGCGCGACGGGTCGTCCTCGAGCGCCGCCGGCGGTGACGAGCGGGGGAACGAGAGTCGCGCGGATAGGAGAGCGAGTACCGCCGTCGACTCCGCCGCGAACCGTCTCGTCGCGTCGCTGGTTAACGCCGTCGACCTCATCGGAGGAGTTCTCGTCGGTATCGATGGATAGGCTCGCTCCGTCGCGGTCCGGACGGCTCGCACCCTGACAGGGTCGTCCCAGAACCGGTTTCCGGTTCTCTTCGGCGGCAATCGGTCGGAGCGGGCTCCTTTCGTGCTCCCGAGATGGGAAGCGATTTATCGGTGCCTCGTAAGGATACGTCTGTGCAGCGAACGGTACTCGTTTTGGTCGTCGCCGCGGTCATCGTCGGCGCCGGCTTTGTCTCTATCGGGGCCGCACAGGGCGGTGCCGGCCTCCCGGCCAGTGGGTTCGGTCAGATGGACGTCGCGCCCGACGACGTCCTGATAGAGGCCTCCGTGGAGCCGGACGGCGACGCCGTCTGGGAGACACAGTACCGGGTCCGCCTCGGGAGCGACGATGAGGAGCAAGCCTTCGAGGAACTTCGCGCGGACGTGGAGTCAGACCCGAGCGCGTACACGGATCGATTCGGCGAGCGGATGCGCGCGACGGCGGACGCCGCCGAGAACGCGACGGGTCGCGAGATGACCGTCACGAACGTCACCGTGACCGCCGAACGTCGTGAGCTCCCGCAGACGTACGGTGTGTTGACCTACCGCTTCGAGTGGCGGAACTTCGCGGCCGTGGAGGGCGACCGGATTCTGGTCGGCGACGCGGTCGACGCGCTGTTCCTCGACGACGCCACGTCGCTCATCGTGTCGTGGGAGGACGGCTACCGACTCGGCGACGTCTCGCCGTCACCGACGGAAACCCGCGACGGCGCCGTCGTCTGGGAGGGGCCGGTCGACTTCACCGAGGGCGAACCGCGAGTGATCATCGAGCCCGACGGCCGCTCCACCGGGCCGCTCCTGCTCGGCACCATCGGACTGCTCGTGGCGATCGTCGCCGTGATCGGCTATCGTCGCCGCTCGTCGGACGCGCAGGCGTCGGACGAGGCCGAGCCGACCGCGGCGGCCGAGGAGTCCGAGACGCCCGCCGAGGACGACTCCGAGACCGCGGCCTCGGCAGATCGCGCGACCCTCGGAAGCGGGGCCGGACCGGGCGCAGACTCCGGCGAGACGCCGGACGACGAAGCGGGCGGGTCGCAACCCGACTCGGACGAAGGCGCAGACGAGTCGGTACCGCCGGTCGACGAGGATCTGTTGAGCAACGAAGAGCAGGTCCTCCGACTCATCGAGAACAACGGCGGTCGGATGAAACAGAAACGGGTCGCCGAGGAGTTGGACTGGACCGCCGCGAAGACGAGCCAAGTCGTGACCGGACTCCGCGACGAGGGCGACCTCGACGGATTCCGGCTCGGCCGAGAGAACGTCCTCTCGCTGCCCGAGTACGACGCTGGGCAGGACGGGGATGACGACGACGACCCCGAGACCGACGAGAACGAGTAACTGAGCCCGGAGTCGGGCGCTGATCGGCTCCGGTGTTGGTTATCTGCCGCGGTGACGCGTCACAGATCGCGCGAGCGACCGAGATGCTGGAGTTCTCCCCCGCAGTCGCAGGTGGTCCCCGACTCCGTTCGCTTGCCGCATCTGAAGCATTCGTACAATTCTTGGACGTTTGTTTGGGTTTGTGGTCGCATGTGTAACAGAAGGATAGCTGTAATAATAGCTTCTGTCCTAATATTATAAATATACAACCTAAGAGTATCAAGATAAAACTAGACGAACGATCAAAACCATGAGCGGCGCAGCGGTCGCGGGCGAGGGTCGTGAGTCACTCCGCCTTCCACGCAGTGGTCGCCTCGTTCTTCCTCTATCTCGGGGTGGGAAACGGAGCGGCCGGTGCACTGGTCAGTCTCCTTTTAAGTGGTCTCGTCGGTATCCTCCTCGTCGCGGCGGGCGTCGTGACCGCGCGGATCACCGAGCAGCGAACCTGAGCGCGGCCCGCTCGCGTCGCTCGGCGAGCGTGTGTGACCCGTCAGCTCGTGCATAACGCCGTGAGAATCGGCTCCCGTCTTCGCGTCGAACCGGTAGAAAGCCGGAAAAGGGATTTGAACCCTCGACCTATTCCTTACGAAGGAATCGCTCTGCCAGCTGAGCTATTCCGGCACGCAACTAACAATTCCCGAACGGAAAAATAAGGGTTCCGAAACGCCGACGGCGGCGGGGGCGACAGCGAACGCTGTCCTCCGCTCCGTCGGGACGGCCCTCTCGACGCTGACGGCCGGAATTCAGTGTACTCATTTGTTTTGCTAATTCAGAGTATACTACACATACCAACCGTTTTCTCTGAAATAATCACACCTATATAAGGAAAAAGCATATATACATGGTCGTTCATTCGATTAACTGTTGTCGCACCGATCGCGTGCCGCGATGGCGGGGATCGACTCCCTAGACGGTGCCTGTCCGGTCGAAGCCCGTGCCGGACGCCGGTTGCCTCGTCGGTCGCGCCCTCACGGCGACCCGACGTGGTGGTCACCGCTATCAGCGTTCCACCGAGGCTGTCACGGTCCACGTTTCCGACGTGCCAAGCGCGAACTCGCCTCTGGCCCCCGATGGCTGACGGCCGCGGACTTTTGTCATGTGACGGGCCGTGCCAGTCCGACCCGGCGTTGCCGGGTGGGACGGCGTTCACTCTGTCGATCCGTACATCAGCACTCGTCGACGCTCGCCAACGTCAGGGCACTCCGACGAGCGGCGATGCCCACCGAGCGACCGGTCGAAACCCGATCTATCTGAACAGCGACCGTGGCGCGTCTGCCACTGCCGTAAGCCCGCTCACGCCAGCTCCGAGGATCGCCGCGAGACGCACTTCTGCGGGCGCGACACCGAGTTTGCGAGCGAGGAGACCCGGTCGAGCGTCGGCACCGATGACCGCAACCGTCCGGCCGCGAACGCGTATCTCCGTGGTGAGGTCCGCCGCGGTCAACAGCGCGGCCGGGCCCCCGGTGTCGACATCAGGCAACCGTCGAGCGACGCGGATCGCGTCGCGAACGGTCGCTACCTCGACGAACAGGTGATCGCCCGTCGAGCGGACGTCGAAGGCGATGCCGTCGACGCTGAGTGTCAGGTCTTCTGTTTCGACCGAGAGCGGCGCCCTCGCCTCAGTCGCGTTCACGTGTCGTGACCCGAACGGTGCCGTCGAGCCGCCAGTTGGCGTGTTCGACGTCGTCGCCGGTGCCGCTCGGCACGTCGACGCTCATCTCTTCGAACTCGTACACTATCTCCGCGTTGCGGCCGGTCAGCCTGTCGTAGAGCCCGATGGCGAGGTCAGGCCACGTCGTCGGCTCGTCGATGCGCTCCTCGGGGTTAGCTGCGTCACTCATACGCGATACCACGGGCCACAGTGGCATAAAAGTGTCACCCGAACGAAACTCTACGCGATTCGGGCGCCGGTGCTCGGCGGCGTCGAGAGCACGACACATCTCGAACGAATCCGTTCTACCGGAGAATCGATACCTCTCTCAGACCCGCGTCAGTCTGACGTCGAGACAGACGTTGTACTCGTGGGGCGCGTACGATTTGACGACGTGTTCGGTCTCGACGGTCACCTCGTACTCGTCGTCCGCTGCGGCGCGGATCGCCCGGGTTCCGGGGCCGAATGGGTCGTCCTCGTGCTGAATGTCGTAATAGTGGACGACGCACTCGTCGCCGGCCAGGGCGACCGCCGTGTCGAGGAACTCATCGGCCGAGTGCGGGAGGTTCATCACGAGGCGGTCGGCGGTGTCCGCGTAGTCGGCTGGAGCGCCGTCCGCGCCGCCGACGAGGTCGCGCACGTCGCCCGCGATCGCGGTCACGCGGTCGGCAACTCCGTTTCGGGCCGCGTTTTGGCGGAGGTATTCGACGGCGCGCTCGTTGAGGTCGCAGGCGACGACGTCTGCGCCGCGGGTCGCCATCGGCACCGCGTACGGACCGACGCCGGCGAACATATCTATCGCGTCCTCGCCTGGCTCCATCTGCTCTATCACGCGGTGGCGCTCGGTGGCGAGGCGCGGCGAGAAGTACACCTCGGCGACGTCGAGCAGGAACTCGTGGCCGTACTCGCGGTGGACCGTCTCGGTGTCGGTCCCAGCCAGCACGTCCCATCGTCTGACGCGTAGTTCGCCCTCGATCGGCGACGCGCGGTTGAGCACGGTCTCGCAGGGCACGTCGGAGGCCATTACGGCCTCGGCGATCTCGCGGGCGCGCTCGTCGCTCTCCTCGTCGACGATGACGATGTCGCCGAGCCGCTCCAGCGAGGGCTCGTAGCCGAGGATCTCGGCCGGAGTCAGGGGACGGTCCCGCTCGGCGACGTCGCGCTCGACGATCGCCGCGTCGAGATCGGCAGGGACTGCCTCGGGGTCGACGACCGGGATGTAGATCGTGTCGCCGTCGACAGCGATCTCGTGGTCGCCGTCGAGGACGTCGGCGTCGGCAAGTCGCTCGCGGACCGCTTCGCCGCGCTCGCGCTCGACCGCGACGCAGGGAACGCTCATTATCGTGAGGAGGCGGAGCGAGCCATAAACGCTGACGCTTTCGGTCGTTCGACTGCGAGCGCGACGGAAGGGTGCTTCCGACGGTCACTCAGTCGTCCGCTCGTGCTCCCGGTCGGTACGCCTCGCTTATCCCCTTCCATTTCCCGGAGCGGAACCGCCAGTAGTTGATCGCGGCGGGAATCGTCGTCTCCGCGAGGAACGCTAGGTACAGCCCCCACAGCCCGATCGCGGGGAGCGCAACCTCCGGAATCGTGACCCCGGTCAGCGGGATCTGGAGCGCGGGCGTCGCGTCGTTGGCGCCGATGTACGCCAGCGGGATCGAGACGCAGAACATTCCGAGGAACTGGCTCGCGAAGGGAATTTTCGTGTCGCCGGCCGCGTCGAGCGGTCCTGCAGCACCGCCCGACACGCCCTGGAACACGACGGCGACGCAGGCAGCGTACACGAGGTTCACGGCGATGGGAACCTCCGGACTCTCCGGGCTCGCAGCGAACAGCACAACGATGTCGGTCGCGAACACCGCGATCAACGCGGCGGAGACGACGTACGTCGCCACCGAGAATCGAATGATGTCGCGGGCGTACGCCTCCGCCTCGCCGGGGTCCTCGCTGCCGAGCGTCTGCCCGACGAGACTGGAGGAGGCAAGGCCGAACCCCCAACCGGGCGTGTTCATGATCCCCCAGATGCGACGGGCGATGACGAACGCGGCGACGGTGTTCTCGCCGAACACGTCGAGGATCGCGAGCATGGGAAACTCCGCGGCCGTCCAGACGAGGTTGCGCGCACCGACCGGGAGACCGATTTCGACGAGGTCGCGAAGCATGTCCGGGTTCAGGTACGAGCCGAAGGGGTCGATGGCAATCGGGAATTCGCCGAGGCCGGGTAACCGGCCGCGGACGAGGCCGCCGGCGAACGCCGCGGTGACGAGGACGTTCGAGAGGACGGTCCCGTAGGCGGCGCCCTCGACGCCCAGTCCGAATTCGAAGATGAACAGGGCACTGAGCGCGATGTTCGCGAGCGCGCCGCCGGCCCGCGCCTGCATCGCGGTGTACGCGTCGTCGCAGCCGACCAGCACCCGACTCCCGACGAGGTTGAGCGCCGCGAACGGGACGCCGAGTCCGACGACGCGGAGGTACGCCGCCCCGAGAGCGATCGCCTCCTCGTTGCTGCTCAGCACGTCGATGAACGCGGTCGAGTACGTCCAGAAGGCGGCCGAAACCGGAATCGTGACGATCACGACGAGGAGGACGCTCGCACGGACGGCGTCGCCGAGTTCGGCGTACGCCTCCGCGCCGTATCGCTGGGAAACCAGGGCGATGGTACCGCCGGCGACGCCCCCGCCGATCGCGAACGCGAGGCCCCAGTACGGTCCGGCGAACCCGACGCCGGCGACCGCGCTGGTACCGACGGCGACGCCGACGAGTGCCACGTCGACGGCGTTCTTCGACATTCTGGCGATCCCCGTGACGATTCGCGGCCACGCAAGGTCGGTCGTCCGGACCACGCGGTGGCGGTCGATCAGCCCTGCCTTCGCGAGGGCGAAGCCGATGTAGAGGATGAGCGCGCGGAAGGGGTTCGGCAGACGGGACACTACGGGTACGGTCCTTTCCCCGTCGCCGCTAAAGGCATTTCGTCACCCGGCGTGCGTTTCCGGATCGAGGGACCGACGGACGTCGCCGACGCCGTGGGGAACGGTGACGGTTCGACCCCGACCACTCTCAGGCGCCCGACACGAGGTACACCGACGCGGCGGCGAGAGCGATCCCGAGCGCCTTGCGTGCGGTGAACGACTCGCCCAGAAACAGCACTCCGATCAGCGACGAAAACACGAGGAACATCGCGAAAATGGGCGTCACGACGCTCACCGGCCCCAGCGCGAGCGAGCGATACAGCGCGAGGATTCCGATCCCCAGGAACACGCCGGCGGCGAGCACGTGGAGGACCTTCGGCGAGCCGAGATGCACTGCGAACCCCTGACCGGTGTACGCGAGCACGCTCACGGCCATGAGGATGAGCAGGGAGTTGGAAATGACGACCGCGACGTCGCTCGGAACGGCGTCCGGGCCCGTGGTCGCGACCCGCATCAGCGGGGAGACGAGCGCATACGCGCCCATCGCGAGGAGAGCGTAAGGGAGGTAGGTAGCGTCCATACCGTGCGGTCGACCGGACCGGACAAGTGCCTACCGACCCGACTCAGAGGCCGTCTCGGCATCGGGTCTCCGCGCCGACTCCGACTCGGTCGCCTCAACAGTCGTCGCCTCTTTCATGGGCACGAAGAGGGTGACGACCGTCCCCACTGGCTCGCGGTCCGCGAAGGAGACGCGGCCGCCGATCGTGTCGATTCCCCACTTTACGATCCACAGGCCGACGCCGCTCGCGTGCTCCAGCGGCGTCTCCGTGCCCTGATCGAGGACTTCGCGCTCTTCCTGGTCGATGCCCGGCCCGTCGTCGGCGACCGAGAGCTTCACCCAGCCGCCCTCGGTCGACGCGTCGATCCACACGGACGGTCGGTCCGCGTCGTTGTGCTGCACCGCGTTCGAACAGAGGTTCCACAGGACTTCCTTGAGTGTCGCCGGCACGCGCACCGCTGGCAGATCATCGCCAATTGAAACCTCGGCGTGCGGCCACTCCTCCCGGAGGTTCGCGGCGGTCTCCCGGACGAGTTCCGTCACTACGATCGGTGGGTCCGGCTCCGAAACCGGGTCGAACAGGTCGCTCGCGGCCCGCGTCCGCTCGCTGAGTTCGTGGATCCGCGCGGCGCTCGCTTTGACGACCGAGAGCGCTCGCTCGTCGCTCGGAACGGTTGCCAACCGGTCGGCGTACCCTTGGATCAGGTTCGTCTCCGTCCGAATGTCGTGGCGAAACACCCTGTTGAGCACGCTCAATCGCTGTTGTTGTACGAGGTAATCGCCGACATCGTGGTAGACGGCGAGTCGACCGATCGCCCTCCCGTGGTCGTCGGTCACGTCTCGCACGGTGACCTCGTACGGTCGTCGTCCGTCCCGTCCCACGATGGAGAGCGGCCCCACGTCGCCGTGTTGGTCTTTGAGCTCGTCGTATCGGGGGACTACCTCGGTCGCCGCTTCGCCTATCGCCGTCCGCCTGTCGACCTCGAACATCTCTGCGGCAAAGCGATTCAGATCCAACACGTAGCCCTCGGTGCCGACGACGAACACCGGGTCGTGGAGCTGCTCGAACACCAGTTGGCGCGCTCGCCGCCGCGGCGCGGGCGTCAGCGTCAACAGTCGGAACCGCGAGAGCGCGAGGAGGTACGCGACGCCGGAGACCGCGAACGCGAGCGGCGTCGGGTCGAGCCCCGCCATGGGGATGGCTCCCGAGAGGTAGACGATGCTGCTGACCCACGGTGCCGCCGTGCCGACGAGCAGCGCCGCGCTCTGGCCTCGGAACGGGCGCGCGTCGTCGCGGACGAGTTGGAGGATTGGGACCGACCCGATCAGTCCCAGCAGATAGGTGTAGCCGGCCATGGCGAAGTACCACGGCCCGGGTTCGACCCGGAGGAACGACCCCACCGCCGTTTCCGCCACTTCCCGGTCCGCGACGATGAACCCGAACGGGTCGCCCGTCGCGACGACCAGGACGGTGATGGCCGGTGCGACGCAGGCCGCCGCCACGAGGTCCGGACGCACGTACCGGTCTCGCCCGGTATACTCCAGTGCGAACAGCACCCACGCCACCGGAACCACCACCACCCCGACCCACTGGACGTCGTACCAGAGCGCCTTCATGGCGAGCGACGACGCCTCGAGTTCGAAGACGAGGAACGTGGTCCACCACACCTGCCCGACGAGGAGGAGCGCGAGCCATCTGGCGCCCGCGTCCGGCCGCTCTCGCCACGCGAGGATAGCCGCGGACGTCCCGGTCACGACTGCGGCAAGCAGCGCGACTGAGAGCGGACTCAAGCCGATCACACTTATTTACACTCAAAGGAGGTAATAATGATTTTGCTTGGGAATCGACATTCCTGACGCCCTGTAAGGGTGGCCGACCGTCGATCAGGCGACCAGCCGCACCCCGACGATTGCGACGCCGATCAGCAGGTACGTGCTGTCCGGTGCGACGCCCAGAACCGACGCATCGCCGACCCGTCCGGCGAGGGACGTGATGAACAGCGACGCCGCCAGGCCGATGCCGAGCGCAACGACCAGCGGCCACGCCAACAACCCGGCGACGGCGGCGCCCGCCACGAGGACCGCGACCAGGAGGTCGACACCGTACAGCACCAACCGAGTCCGGTCGACGCCGAAGACGACTGGGAGCGTCTCGACGCCGACCGCCGCGTCGGCATCGACGTCCCGAACGTTCGGGAGCTCCGCATCGACGAACGAGCGGAGCAGGAAGTAGGTGAAGACGACGAACAGGACCGGCTCTACAGTCGCCCCAGCGAACGCCACCGGGAGGAACGTGAGCGCGGCCGCCCAGCCGGTCGCAACGACGAGCGAATTGAGGACGAGTACGTCCTTCAGCCGCGGAATCCGGCGATGTCCACCGTCGGTCGCCTTCGCGCCGACTCCCGCGCCGATGCGTCCGCGAGGAATCGCGGCCGAGAGCGCCGTGCTAACGGCCTGTCCGAGGTCGGGCAACCAGTCGGAGGCGTACACGACCCAGAACGCGCCGGGAAGCAGCGTGATCGCGAGTGCGAGGGGGCCGCCGGCGATCGCGAGCGCGACTGCGATACCGTATCCGAGCGCGGCGGCGATCATCAGCTGATCGCCGTAGCGCCGGGCGAGCAGCGCCCGCTGCGGCGTCGACGCGGCGTCCGCGTCCGCGTCTGAGACGTGGTCAACGGTGTACACGGCGAAGGTGACGAGCGCGACCACGAGCGGGGCGACCGTCGATGCGACGCCCAGCAGGACGGTCGCGATGAGCGTCTCGACGGCCGCGACGAGTGCGATGAACGGCGCGCCCGACAGGAAGACGCCGACGAGGTTCGCGGTGTCGGCGTTTTTCCGGGCCGAGGACGATTTCGTGGAGGCCGCAGGCGTGCGGCGCGGCGTCGAGACGGTCGTCGACGCACGCGACGACGTCTCGGACGCTAACGGTTTTGAACGGTTCAGCGATTCGGTGCCGTTGGTGAACTCCGACGGCGAATCTGTGTTTTCTACCATGGTTTGAGGTCGGCACGTCACCGCTCGGTGACGACCGCCGTTGTGTACACAAACCGCCGACCATATCTATTTACATGAAAAATATTAAATAAAGTAACAATCTTTCCCGCTTCAATTCTGCTGCGTTATGGCCAATCGGTGGCTCGTGAGTCACGCGCGAGGTGCGTTCACTACGGGGCCACCCGTGCCCCGTCTGAATCGCCACGCCACGTTTCGCCTGAGTCTCCTGTTCCCCCTTCAGTACGCTTTTGAGGAGAGCGACCGATCTCCGGGGTATGGACGGAACCTTCGACCACGTGATGATCCGCGTCGAGGACTTAGCGGAAAGCCTCGACTGGTATCAGACTCACCTGAACTACGAGGAGAAGGGCCGCTGGGAGGCCGAGACGTTCACCAACGTCTACCTCGGCCCCGAGAACGTCCACGAGGACGGCGCCCTTCTCGAACTCACTCACAACCACGGCGACCACACCTACGACAACGGTGACGCGTGGGGCCACATCGCCGTTCGCGTCCCCGAAGACGCGCTTCAGGAGTCCTACGACGAACTGATGGAGGGCGGCGTCGAGGACTACCGCGACCCCGAGTCCTGTGGCAACCGCTACGCGTTCGTGAAGGACCCCGACGGGCACGAGATCGAGATCGTCAAGCGCGACTACGGCGAGAAGTGGAGCATCGACCACACCATGATCCGGGTCGAGGACGCCGACGAGGCGCTCGGCTACTGGACCCGTAAGTTCGAGTACGCCGAGGTCCGCAGTCGGTGGGAGGCGGACACGTTCGCGAACTACTTCATGGCCCCCGAAGACGCTCCGAGAGAGGCGATGAAGCTGGAGCTCACCTACAACTACGACGGCCGCGAGTACACGATGGGCGACGGCTGGGGTCACCTCTGCGTCCGCGTCGACGACCTCGACGAAGCGTGGGAGACACTGATGACGCGCGAGGCGCCGGACTACCGTGACCCCGAGTCCTGCGACCACAACTACGCGTTCACGAAAGATCAGGACGGCCACGAGATCGAACTGCTCGTCCGCGAGTAACGCGCGGCCCCCGGTTCAGTTCTTCGCAGCCCGCTCCGCGACGTCGATTCCGCTCACCTCGAACCGAGCGCCGCCCAGCTCGGTGTCCTCCGTGACCTCCACGCTCCACCCGTGCGCCATCGCGATCTGCTGCACGATCTGAAGCCCGAGACCCGTCCCCTCGTGCGAGGTCGAGTAGCCAGCGTCGAACACTTTGGACCACTCCTCGGGGGCGACTCCGGGCCCGTCATCAGCGACGTAAAATCCGGCTACGTTGTCTAAGACCCCGATCTCGACGGCCACGCTCTCCCCGCCGTGCTCGACGGCGTTTCGGATCAGGTTCTCGATCAGCTGTCTGAGTTGGCTCTCGTCGGCGCGGAACGTCAGGTCGCCGTCGACGACGAGCGTTGCGTCAGCGGTCTCGACGCTCGACCAGCAGGCCCCGACGATCGACCTGAGGTCGACCGGCCGCGTCTCGGTCACGCTGTTTCTCTGCCGGGCGAGGTTGAGCAGATCCGTGATCAGCGCGTCCATCCGGTCGTGAGCCTTTGACGCGGCCTCGAGATGAGGCGAATCGGACTCCCTGCGGGCCAGTTCGACCCGTCCCTGCGCCACGTTGAGCGGGTTCCGGAGGTCGTGCGAGATGACGCCCGCGAACTCCTCCAGCCGGTCGTTTTGGCGCTCTAATTCGGCGCTTCGCTGGTGGAGTCGTTCGGCCCGCCCCTCCGCTTGGAACGCGGTTTCCGCTGCGGTCGCGAGGATACGCGCGAGGAACTCGTCGGTGTCGTCGAACACGCCCGGTTCAGTCTCGCCGATCGAGAGCGATCCGTACTCACCGATGGGAAGGATCATCAGGCTCCTGAGTCCGCTCCCGTTGTCGGCGGCGTCGACGGTCTCGATGTCGTCGTACACGCGGACCTCGCCGGCTTCGTAGGCCGCCCAGTTCAGGCTATCGCCCTCCGGCGTGAACACTTCGCGGTCGGAGAGGGCCTCCTTGACGGCCTCCGAGACGCTGGCGGGGACCAACCCCCCTGCCTCCTCATCGTAGAGGCGAACGGTGGTCACCGAGAAGCCGAGCACCTCCCTCGCAGCGGTCACGATTCGCTCGGCGATAGTCTCCTTGGAGTCCGCGCTGATCAGGCTCCGGGTCGCGTCGTGTAGCCGCTCGAGACTCATTTCCCGTTTGACGCGGTCGAGGGCGGCCTTCAGGTGGTTTGCCAGTATCTCGGCGAGAAGGACGTCCGTCTCGCTGAACTCGTTCGGCGTCGGCGCTGAGATAATGAACAGGCCGTGGACCCCGATCGGATGGAGGATCAGACTCTCCGCCGGCGTCTCCTCCTCGACGCGGTCGGACGTCGATAGCTCGTCGATGATGATGGGCTCGTCGCTCCGAAACGCCTCCCACGCGAGCGCCGCCCGCGAGCCCGGCGGTCCATCGCGGTCGTACGTGGGTTGTTCGTCGAACATCGCGGCAACCGACTTGCCGAGCGCCGACGGCTCGAGGGTGTCTCCCGCATCGTTGAGCAGGTGAACGCCGCTCAGCCCCGCGTCGATGACGTCGGCGGCGGCGACGACCGCCATCTGCGTCGTCTCCTCGATGCTCCGCGAGTAATTGAGGTCTTGCGTCCATTTGCGGAGCCGCGCCAGCCGCTCCTCGCGCTGCTTCCGGTCGGAAACGTCGCGCGTGTTGATGACGTAGCCGTCGATTCCGACCTCCTCGAGCCGATTGCTGCCGACCGACTCCGTCCACTGGTAGTCGCCGTCGGCGCGCTTCAGACGACACTCGACGATCGGGTCCGGCGTTCCGTCGGCGAGTGAATCGTAAAACGCCTCGAAGGCCCGCTCGCGGTCGTCGGGATGCACGTAGGCGAAGGCGTTCTCGCCGACCATATCCGCCGGATCGTGGCCGAGTATTAACTCGATCGACGGGCTCACGTACTGGAACACGCCGTTCGTGTCGAGGAGGGAGACGATGTCGTTCGATCGCTCGACGAACGCGCGGTGCCGCTCGCGCTCCGTGACGTCTCTGATTATCCCGACGAACCGCTGTTCGCCGTCCTCCTCGAACCCGCCAAGGGACACCGAGAGCGGAACCTCGTGACCGTCGCGGTGTCGCCCGGGGAACTCGACGGCCGACCAGTCCATCTCCGTGTTCCCGCCGGAGAGGTAGCGCTCGACCGACTCGTAATCAGTCCGTCTGTATCGATCCGCCATCAGCGTCGAAAGCGGCTCGCCCACCAGTTCCGACGGATCGTAGCCGAACAGCCGTTCTATTGCCGGGTTTGAGAACTGGATCGTACTGTCGGCGTCGATGGTGACGATGCCGTCCATCGAGTTGTCGGTGATCGCTCGCAGTTGCGTTTGGATCCGCTCGGCCTCGCGTTCGGCACGCCGCTTCATCACGGCGTCGACGATCCGGTTCGCGAGAATCTCGTACTGCTCCGTCCCGCCGCTCTTTTGAAGGTAATCCGTCACGCCGGCCGAGATCGCCTCGCTGGCGACCGTTTCGGACCCCTTGCCGGTGTAGAGAATGAAGGGCAGAGTAGAGTCGCGCTCCCGGACGAGTTCCAAGAACTCGATCCCGTTCGGTCCGGGCATGTCGTGGTCGGAGACGACACAGTCGATCCCCTCCGACTCGAGGCGTTCCAGCCCGGCCGTCGCGTTCAGCGCGGTTTCGACCGTGATCCGGTCGTCCTCACGTTCGAGGAACGATCCGGTCATCGCCGACAGGTCCGGGTCGTCGTCGACGTGAAGAACCCGGATCCGGTCTGTCATTTTCCTCGAATACTCTTGACGGTGGTATAATCATTTGGGGTTCTATCTCTGTCCGCCGATTCTGCGGCGGACGCACGCGCTGCGAGCGCGCGTACGCTAGTCGTCGGTCGGTCGAAACACGACCAGCGGCTTGCCGTCCGTCGCCCGTTCCTCGACGCCAATGTCGACCGTCAGGCCGACCCTGACCTCGTCGCCGTCCGGGTCGACACCGCGCAGCACGCCCGTCGTCCGCACCGGGCCGAAGTCGGCGACCGCGGTGACGTACGGGGCGTCGTCGGCGAACCGCGGCGACGGAACGTGAACGACGCTGAACGTCTCGATCCGGCCTGTCTCGTCGAGCGGTTCCCGCGAGAGCGCGTCAGACCCGCACTCCGGGCACACCCGACGCGGTGGGAGGGACCCGTGCCCCTCCGGGCAGACGAGCGCGTACCCCTCGCCCGCGTCGATCGCGTCGAGCCACGCCTCGTAGTCGGCGTCGCTCATTCCGCCACCTCCAGCACGTGAACGACCGCGCTCGCGACGGTTCCGCCCGCGTTGTGTGCGACGCCGACTTGTGCGTCGGGGACGTGCTCGCTGTTCGGGTGGTCGCCCCGGAGCAGCCGCGTCAGTTCGGCAATCTGCGAGCCGCCGGTCGCGCCGACCGGGTGCCCCTTCGCCTTGAGTCCGCCGGAGAGGTTCACCGGGAGGTCGCCGTCGGCCGTGGTTGCGCCCTCGCGGGCAGCGCCGATTCCCTCGCCGACCTCGAAGAGGCCGAGCGACTCCAGCGCGAGCACCTCGGCGATGGTGAAACAGTCGTGGACCTCCGCGACATCGACGTCGTCCGGACCCACGCCGGCGGCCGCGTAGGCTGCCTCGGCGGCGTCGTCGGCGGCCGGCGTGCGCGCGAGGTGCTCGCGGTCGCCGAGCGCCATCCGATCTGTCCCCTGTCCCGTTCCGGTCACCGCGACGGGTGCGTCCAAGTCGTGCTCGGCGGCGTACTCCTCGGAGACGATCACCAGCGCGCTCGCACCGTCGGTGATCGGACAGGCGTCGTAGAGGTGGAGCGGCTCGGCGACGGGAGGGGCGTCCATCGCCTCGTCGACGGACACCTCCCGGCGGTACTGGGCGTACTCGTTCGGGAGGGCGTTCTCGTGGTTCTTCGACGCGATGTGCGCCAGGTCCCGACGGCTCCCGCCGTACGTCTCGAAGTAGGCGGTCGCCATCAGGGCGTACGCGCCGGGGAAGGTGACGCCCGCGCGGACCTCGAACAGGTCGTCGGCGGCTATCGCGAGTCCCTCCGTCACCTCGTCGGTCGGCAGGTTCGTCATGCGCTCCATCCCACCCGCGAGGACGACGTCGGCGTGCCCCGCCTCGACGGTGCGGACCGCCTCGCGGACCGCGACGCCCGCCGAGGCACAGGCCGACTCGTAGCGGGTCGCGGGACAGCGCACGCCGGCCGCCTCGGCCATCAACGGGGCCTGGTGGCCCTGATGCTCCGCGAGCGCGCCCATGAAGTTCCCGTAGTTCAGCTCCTCAACGTCCGCTCGCTGGACGCCGGCGTCCTCGAACGCTCGCTCCGAGGCCTCCGCGAAGAGGTCGCGTCCCGCGCGGTCCGGGTGGCGCCCGAAGCGAGTGAGACCGACTCCGGCGACGCGTACTGTTGTCATACATAAACGATACTCGTGATCCGGTTTATCCTTGCCGGATACGAGGGTCGGAGGGCGACTCGACCGAGGGGACCGTTATCCGATGTACCGCAGGTCGTCGTCCGGAACCGCCGGGCCGTCCTGCATCTCGCGGATCTTTCCGACGACCTCTTCCATCTCGTCGGCGCGGTCCTCCAGGCTCTCGTAGTCGACGTCGAACGCGAGCACCGTCTGGAGGACTTCGAGCACCGCGCGGGCGCTCTTCGGGTCGACGAGGTAGCCGCTGGTCTCGCCCATCAGGCAGGCGGCGTCGAAGTCGCGACGCCCGCCGAGTCCGAGGACGAGTCCGGAGACGCCGACGATCC
The DNA here is from genome assembly GCF_051194135.1 of Halorubrum wangae. Classification (NCBI taxonomy): domain Archaea; kingdom Methanobacteriati; phylum Methanobacteriota; class Halobacteria; order Halobacteriales; family Haloferacaceae; genus Halorubrum; species Halorubrum wangae. The sequence goes on from NZ_JBLZNH010000001.1 coordinate 674,647, forward strand.
CGCCGGCCGGCTCGTCGGGTCGGAACTCAACGTCGGCCTCTTTCAGGTCCTCCAGGAGGTCCCCGTTCGAGACCGCTCCGAGAACGGTGTACTCCTCGACGAGTTCGCCGGTCGGGACGCCTCCGAGCGCATACGCCCGCGTCGCGCCGAACTCCTCGGCGATGTCGAGGAACGTCGTTGTCAGTCGGTAATGACCCGCGTTCGACCCGGCCTGGTGGTCGCCGGTCAATACGAGGAGGTCGGCGCCCTCGGTCTCGACCGCGTGGAACTCGGCACAGGTCAGCGACGCGACGCCGTCGCCGTCGACGTCCACCTGCGGGGGGAATTCGGTCGAGTACACCCGCCGGACCAGTTCGCCGTCGAACTCTTCTAACAGGTGTTCCGCCGCGAGCTTCCCCACGTGTCCGACGCCAGGGAGCCCTTCGATGAGCACCGGGTCGTCGAGCTCCGGGGTCGCCACCTCGTCGATCTCGATGTCGTCCATGTCAGATCAGTCCGAGCGGCGGTCACAAGAGGGTGGCTATTCCGGTGCTACGGGACGGTGCCGTCGCGACCCCGGCGCCGTCACTCGGCGTCGCGTCGCCGAGCGCGCCGACGGTACTCGCCGTAGGGGTCCTCGGGGCTGAACGGCGCCGGCGCGCTGTTCGCGGTCGGTCCGTCGCAGTCGGGACAGCGGTCGCCGAGCGTGTACACCGGTCGGTCGTGGGCCTGCTTCCAGTTCGCACAGACGCGGATGTCTGATTTCACGATAAGGACAAAATCGGGTGGCGTCGGTCAGACCGGTTACTCGTCGTCTTCGCGGCGTTCGCGGTGGAACGCGCCGACGCCGCCGGCGGCTTCGATCGCCTTGCGGGCGCGGGCCGCGGCGGCTTCGAGCTGGTCCTCGGCCGTCTTGTAGTCGGGCGCGCGAACCTTGATCCGGTACTCGGGCGAGCCGACGTAGCCGACTTCGAGGTCGACGCCGTCCGGGACCTCGCCGTTGCCTTCGGCGGCCTCGAGCGCCGCCTTCACGTCGTCGACGCCGTCGGGGGCCGCGGACTCGAGGTCCACGTAGCCGGTCACGTTGACGTACGGCACCGAGACGTTGTCACGGGCGGCCTCGACGATCGCCTCGCGGGCGTCCTCGTCGACATCGACCGCGTCGAGCGCCTCGCTCCCGCTGATCGCCGCCGCCTCGAAGGCGTCGTACAGCGAATCGTACTCGACAAGGAGCGCGTTGGCGACCTCGGTGTAGCGGTCGTCGTCGACGTCCTCGCCCAGTGCGATGAGCATCCAGTTATCGGCCTTCTGAGCGTTCTTCCAGGCCTGTATCTTGTCCTTTCGCTGGTGCTCGTTGACGTCTTTGATCGACAGGTCGATCTGGTTGGCCGACTCGTCGACCTCGAGCACTTTCGCGACGACCGTCTGCCCCTCGCGGACGTGGTCGCGGACGTTCTTGATCCAGCCGGAGGCGACCTCGCTGATATGGCAGAGGCCGCGTTTGTCCTCGTACTCGTCGAGGTCGACGAACACGCCGAAGTCGGCGATCTCGTCGACGTCGCCGACAACCAACTCGCCGGGTTCGGGCCAGCCGCTGTACTTCATACGGGGTTTATGAGGCGGTTACCGTGCCTCAACGGTTTCGACAATCTCGCCGTGGAACTCGGCCTCCCCGCCGGTCGGGGTCGCGAGCGTCGTGCCGCAGACCGCGCACGACACCACGGAGGAGGCCTTGCCGAAGACGACCTGTTCGTTCTCGCAATCGCCGCAGGCGACGCGGTGGAAATCTCCCGCCATGTTTACTCCTGGAACGTGAGTCGGCCGGCGCGCCAACCCTTGCGCATGTGGGCCTTGCCGCAGTCGCCGCAGCGGTACTTCAGGTGGGTCTTTTTGGTCGGCTTGTCGCCACCGGGCACCTTCGAGTACCCGCCGGCGTTGCCGATCGTCGCGAGGGCGCGGCGTCGCTGACGCGCGTCCCGCTTCATTCCGGTCGCCCGACCCGATCGAACCTTCTCCACCTCGTGCTCCTGGTGGGAGTCACAGTGCGGACAGTACGTGTTGAAACGACGTGGCATCTCCATGGATATCGACCTTGAGTCGCGGTTCGTCGCCGACGCTTAAAACGGGTTTGGTATGTCTCCCTGCGGGCGGTGAGGCGTGGGGTGCGTCGCGTCGAGCGGCGGTTGTCACGCCTCCCACTCCGCGACGGCCCGCACCGGCGAGCCGTCGCCGTCTCGTAGGCGGAGCGGGAAGGCGTACAGCCGGAATCGCGCCGGACACCCGTCGAGGCCGCGGAGGTTCTCAACGATCGCAAGGTCGCTATTTAAAAGAACATCGTGAGCGGGCGTACCCGTCGGCTCGTCGTCCCGCGAGGCCGACTCTCCCGCGTCCGCGTCGGTGGCGCTCAATCCGGGGGGCGTCGGGTCCGGGCCGAACGTGTCGAGTCCGACCCCCACGCCCCGGTCTCGGCACCACTCGGCGGCGGCCTCGGTCAGGTAGGGGTGGTCTCGATAGCGTTCGCTCCCCCAGTGAGTCGCCCACCCCGTCCGGCAGACGAGGAGGTCGACCGCGGGCGTGGCCGCGTCCGTCCCGCAGTGGTCTCCGAGTGACGCCGAAAGCTGTGCGGGCCCGATCGCCTCCCGCGGCTTAAGCGGTCTGAGGTCGACGAGGCGGGCGTCGAACGCGAATCGGCCCGGATCGACCTCGTCGATCGTCGCCCCCTCGGGGAACGTGTGTCGCGGCGCGTCGACGTGTGTCCCAGCGTGGGTGCCCGTCCGGAGCACGCTCGTCGCGTAGCCGTCGTCGGCGTGGGTCGCGTCGGGTGCGAGCGTCACCTCGGGGTCGCCGGGATACGTCGGCATCCCGGTCTCGATCGGTTGCGAGAGGTCGCGAAACACGCGTCTCGATGGAGCGCGCCGGCGCTTAAAAACCAAGGGCCAGAGCAGGGCCGAGAGCGAGGCGTCGACGCTGAGGACTGCGTCGCGCTCAGTGCTCGACGAACTCCACGAGCACGCCGCCCGTCGACCGCGGGTGACAGAAGGCGACCTCGTGCCCCCACGCGCCGGGACGCGGCTCCTCGTCCACGAGGTCGACGCCGAGGTCGCGGGCGCGGTCGAGCGCCCCCGACAGGTCGTCGGTCGCGAGCGCGACGTGGTGGATCCCCGGTCCCTCCCGCTCGAGGTAGTCGGCTATCGCGCCGCCCTCGGTCGGCTCAAGGATCTCGAAGTAGCCGCCGCCGTCGAGTTCGAGGAAGACGACAGTCATCCCGTCGAACGTCTCCTCGTGCGCAACCGGTGCGTCGAGGAGACCGTCGAACAGTTTCGCGAGGTCGCTGGCGTCGCGCGTCGCGACGCCGACGTGGTCGAATTGCATGCCTCTCCGATCGGGCGCCGCCGATTTATACGGTCCGGGCGGTCGGCGGTCGCTCCCCCGCGCCGCCGCGATCCAAAGGTTTGGGTGCGCTCCGGGTGTAGTGGAGACCGACTACAGCCGTGAGCGACTCACAGACAGACGGGGCGACGGAGCAGATGACGTCGCGGAACATCCTCGGCTCGCTGCTCGAAAGCGGGCTCCACGAGATGAATCGAGAGCGCTCCGGACTCCTGCTTTCGGGAGTCTCGGCAGGGCTCGACATCGGGTTCGGCCCGCTGATGATGGCGGTGGTCTTGACGCTCTCCCCGAGCGGGTACGGGGATCTCACGACAGAGCTGCTGCTGGCGAGTGTCTACTCCATCGGGTTCATGTTCGTGATACTGGGGCGGTCGGAGCTGTTCACCGAACACACGACACTGGCCGTCATTCCGGTGCTCGACCGACAGGCCTCGGTCCGTCAGCTGGGTCGGCTCTGGGGACTGGTGTACGTCGGGAACCTCGTCGGCGGGCTGCTGTTCACCCTGCTGGTGTTCTTGTTGATGCCCGAGCTCGGCGTCGTCACGCCCGAGTCCTTCGAGACGATCGCCCTGAAACTCGTCAACCACGACCTGCCGTGGCTGTTCATCGGCGGCGTCTTCGCCGGCTGGCTGATGGGGCTGCTGGCGTGGCTCGTGACGGCCGCCCAGGACACGACCGCCCGTATCCTCCTCGTGCTGATCGTCACCGGCACGATCGGGCTCCTTCACCTCCCGCACTCGATCGCGGGCAACGTCGAGGTGCTGTTCGGCCTGTTCGTCTCGCCCGAAATCACGCTGACGGACTACGTCAGCTTCCTCGTGCTGGCGACGCTCGGAAACGCCTTCGGCGGTGCGGTGTTCGTCGCGTTACTGAAGTACGGCCACGTCGTCCGCGGCGCGGACTGAGCGCTCGGCGCTCCTCCGGCGTCGATCCCTATCGCCCCGGCTTGTACTCCCCGAACTCGTCGCGGAGCACGTCCGATACCTCCTGGACCGTCGCGTACGCCTTCACGGCGTCGACGATGTGTGGCATCACGTTCTCGCTGCCCTGCGCGGCCTCGCGCAGCGACCCGAGCGCGTCCTCGACCGCGTCGCTATCGCGCTCGGCCTCCACCGCCTGCAGGCGCTCGCGCTGATTCTGCTCCTGTTCGGGGTCGACCTCTTCGAGGTCCATCTCCGGCTCCTCGTCCACCTCGAACTCGTTAACGCCGACGATGATCCGCTCGTCCTCTTCGATCTCCCGCTGGCGCTCGAAGGCGACGTCTTGGATCTGTCGCTGGACCCATTGGCTCTCGACCGCTTCCAACATGCCGCCGCGGCGGTCGACCTCTTCGATGATCTCGAACGCCTCCTCCTCGATCCCGTCGGTGAGGCTTTCCACGTAGTAGGAGCCCGCGAGCGGGTCGATCGTGTCGGCCGCGCCCGACTCGTGCGCGAGGATCTGTTGGGTGCGGAGCGCCGTGCGAACCGACTTCTCGGTGGGGAGCGCGAGCGCCTCGTCTTTCCCGTTGGTGTGCAGGCTCTGTGTTCCCCCCAAGACGGCCGCGAGCGCCTGATACGCGACGCGAACGACGTTGTTCTCGATCTGCTGGGCGGTGAGCGTGGAGCCGCCGGTCTGGGTGTGGAACTTGAGCTGTTTCGATTTCGGGTTCTCCGCGTCGAAGCGTTCCTCCATGATCTGCGCCCACATCCGACGGGCGGCGCGGAACTTGGCGGCCTCCTCGAACACGTTGTTGTGGGCGTTAAAGAAGAAGGAGAGCTGCGGGGCGAACTCGTCGACGTCGAGTCCGGCGTCGATCGCGGCCTGCACGTACTCGATCCCGTCCCCGAGCGTGAACGCGACCTCCTGTGCCGCGGTCGACCCCGCCTCGCGGATGTGGTACCCCGAGATGGAGATGGTGTTGAAGTTCGGCGTCTCGGCGGCGCAGAACTCGAAGATGTCCGTGATCAGCCGCATCGACTGCTTCGGCGGGTAGATGTAGAGGTTCCGCGCGATGTACTCCTTCATGATGTCGTTCTGGATGGTCCCCCGAAGCTCCTCGCGCGGGACGCCCTGCTTGTCGCCCATCGCAACGTACATCGCGAGGAGGACGCCCGCGGGGGCGTTGATCGTCATCGACGTCGACACTTCGTCGAGCGGAATACCGTCGAACACCGTCTCGAAGTCGTCGAGGGTGTCGATGGCGACGCCCGACCGCCCCACCTCTCCCTCGGCCATGGCGGCGTCGGAGTCGTACCCCATCTGCGTCGGGAGGTCGAACGCCATCGACAGCCCGGAGGAGCCCTCGTCGATGAGGTAGTTGAACCGCTCGTTGGTCTCCGCGGCCGTTCCCATGCCCGCGTACTGCCGCATCGTCCAGAGCCGCCCCCGGTGCATCGTCGAGTAGACGCCGCGCGTGTACGGCTCCTCGCCCGGGTTTCCCAAGTCCTCGCGGTAGTCGTGGTTCGGGACGTCGGCCGGGGTGTACAGCGGGTCGACCTCCTGGCCGCCCGTGTCCGTGGTGAACGCCTCCTTGCGCTCTCCGAACCGGTCGACCGTCTCGCCGTAGGTCCCCGTCTCCCACGACTCCTTGGCCTCTCGGATCGCGGCCAGTTCCTCAGGATCGTACATTAGGTAACCGGTCGACCGAGCGGGACTTAACAGTTTTCAGGACCGGCGTCCCCGACGCTCTCCGACGTCTCGGCGGTCGGTTTCAAGTGCCGTGCGAATCATCCCCGCGCATGGACGTCCTCACCGACTCGGCCGAGCGCTTCCTCGCCGCGACGGCGCCGGAACACACCGCGACGCAGGCGGAGATGGCCGAACTGGCCGACGACTGGGGATTCCCGATCATCGGCCCGGAAGCGGGGGCGGTGCTGCGACTGCTCGCGCGGCTGACCGACGCCACGCGCGTCTTCGAGTTCGGCTCCGGCTTCGGCTACTCCGCGACGTGGTTCCTGCGCGGCGGCGCCGAGGCCGTGATCTGCACGGAGTTCGACGAGTCGGAGGCCGAGCGCGGCGTCCGGTTCGCCGCAGACGGCGGTTACGCCGACAGCGTCACCTTCGAGGTGGGTGACGCGATGGAGACGGTCGAGCGCTACGACGGGCCCTTCGACGTCGTCCTCATCGACCACCAGAAGAACCGCTACGCCGACGCCTATCGGGCGGTCCTCCCGAAGGTCCGGACCGGCGGCGTAATCGTCGCCGACAACATCACCAGGGGACCGATCGACTTCGGCGACCTCGTCGCGCACTTCGAGGAGGGCGCCCCTCTACCCGACCCCGAGGTCGACGGGGAGACCCGAGGGATCGGCGAGTACGTCGGCATGGTGCGCTCGGACGACGCCGTCGAGACCGCGATCCTTCCGGTCGGCTCCGGTATCGCGGTGTCGACGAAGGTGGTGTAACGCCGACCACTCGACGACCGAACCTATTCGGGCCTCGCTCTCCAATGAGGAATCGATGAAGGTGGGCCTCATCTCGGACGTCCACGCGAACCTCCCGGCGCTCGACGCGGTCCTCGACGACATGCCCTCGGTCGACCGGATCGTTTGCGCCGGCGACGTGATCGGGTACAACCCGTGGCCGGCGGAGTGCATCGAACGCGTGCGCGAGGTTGCGTCGAAGACGGTCAGGGGCAACCACGACCGCATGGTCGAGACGCCGGAGCGCTACCGCGCCAACCGGATGGCCGAGGCCGGACTCGAACACGCGAAGGCGACCCTGTCGGACGATCAGCTTGCGTGGCTCCGCGGGCTTCCGCGCGCCGAGACGTTCGCGGGCGGCCGGTTCCTGCTGGTCCACTCGCACCCGGCGGCCGAGCACGAGGACGCCTACGTCTACCCCGACGAGTTTTCGAGCTTAGACCAACACATGGGGGAGTACGACGGACTCGTCCTCGGCCACACGCACATTCAGGGGAAGCGGTCGGTTGCCGGCGGCGTGGTCGTCAACCCCGGTAGCGTCGGTCAGCCGCGAGACGGTGATCCGGACGCGGGGTACGCCGTGCTCGACACGGCGACGGACGAGGTCGCGCTCGAACGCGTCGCGTACGACGTCGACCGCGTGCGCGAGGCGGTCGCCGACGCTGGGCTCCCGGAGCGCACTGCCGAGCGTCTTTATAAGGGAACGTGAGCGTTGGAACGGACGAGGGACCGACATGCGGCCGGGGCCGACCGGACGGCGGACGGGCGGAGCGCTCGAACCCCGGCGCCCGCGCACCGCCTCAGAGCGGGACCCCGAAGTAGAGGAAGACGTTCCGCGCGGCGATGGCCAGCGAGAGGAGGCCGACGCCGGCGCACATCACCGTCGCGACCAACCGCCGAGTCCCGCCGGCGACCGCGACGGGGATGCCGATGACGACCATTCCGGCGGCCTTGGTGAGGAGCATACCGGGAACCAGTCCGTAGGCATCGATGAACGCGCCGCCGACGGGCGACCCCTCGACGAACTCTCCGCTCCCGACGGCGACGTACGTGGAGGTCACGTCCGCGACGACCCCGACGGCAAGCAGGAGGAGCGCGGCGGCGAGTCTTGTCGGCACTGGCACAGATGAGGCGATGAGTCCTAATAAATTTCCGGGGGCGTCGAATACCGCGGTATTCCCTGCGTAACTCGGGGACCTGCGGGGTGACCGCGAGCCGCGCACAGCACAATTCCATTTAAACCGTCGCGTTACGTACTACGGGCAATGAGTTCGTCCGAGGACGAGTACGATATCGCGGTGGTCGGCGGCGGACCGGCCGGGCTGACGACCGCTCTGTACGGTGCCCGACTGGGCCACGAAACGGCGCTCATCGACCGCGGCGGCGGCCGCGCGGCGATGATGACGGACACCCACAACGTGATCGGAATTACCGAGGAGGTCTCCGGCAATGAGCTCCTCGAAACCGGCCGCGAGCAGGTCGAGTCCTACGGAGGCACCTTCGAACGCGGGTTCGTCACCGACGTCGTCGAGACCGACGACGGTCGCTTCCGACTGACGACGAAGGACCTCGAACTCGTCGCCGACCGCGTCGTGCTCGCGACCGGCTTCTCCGACGAGCGCCCGGACCCGCCGCTCCCGCGGAACGCCAAGGGGCTCCACTGGTGTCTCCACTGTGACGCCTACATGTTCGTCGACGAGTCGGTGTACGTGATGGGACACGGCGAGGCGGCCGCCCACGTCGCGATGATCATGCTGAACGTGACCGACGAGGTGGACCTGCTGACCCGCGGCGCGGAGCCGACGTGGAGCGAGGAGACGGCGGCCCAGTTGGAGGCGCACCCGGTCGACGTCGTCCACGAGGACATCACCGCGATCGAGAACGATCCGGAATCCGGCTGGCTCGAGGCGATGGAGTTCGAGGACGGCACCCGCCGCGAGTACCGTGGCGGCTTCCCGATGTACGGCTCCGACTACAACACCGCGCTCGCCGAGGGACTCGGCTGCGACCTCACCGAGGGCGGCGAGGTCGACGTCGACGACCACGGGCGCACAAGCGTCGACGGCGTCTACGCGGTCGGCGACGTGACGCCCGGCCACAATCAGGTCCCCGTCGCGCTGGGACAGGGGGCCAAAGCCGGTATCGCGATCCACAAGGAGATCCGCGAGTTCCCGCGTTCCACAGAAGAGATCGCCCGCGACGGCCCCGTCTCCGAGGCGGACGTCCCCGCGATCGCTCCCCACCTGCTGTCGAACGCGATCGCGCACGAGGGGCACGCCGGCGGCCCCCGCGCGGGCGCCGAGACGGACGCGGAGCAACCCGCGGCCGACGACGACTAATCACCCACCCGGTGGCGACGAGGCCCTCTCCGGAACGAGGTCCGAGAACGGGCCGGGACACCAATCTTTTTGATCCGCCCTCGCCGAGCGCTCGTATGGGAACCATCGATGCCGACTTCTCCGACGAGACGGTCGTGGTGACGGGCGGATCGAGCGGTATCGGCCGCGCGGTCGCGACGGGATTCGGCGACGCGGGGGCGACCGTAATCAACGCCGACATCCGGGAGTCCCCGAAAGACGTCGACGCCGAGGCGCCCACGCACGAGGCCATCGAGGAGCGCGGCGGAACCGCCGCGTTCGTCGAGACCGACGTCTCCGAGCCGGCACAGATCGAGTCGGTGATCGAGGCGGCCCGCGAGTTCGGCGGGGTCGACGTGATGGTGAACAACGCCGGCGTCCATCGCAGCCGCGAGTTCCTCGACGTCACCCCGGACGACTTCGACTTCGTTCACGACGTCAATCTCAGGGGCGCGTTCTTCGGCACGCAACTGGCCGCGAAAGATATGATCGACCGCGGCGTCGAGGGAGCGGTCGTGAACACGTCGTCGACGACGGCCACGCACGCGGAGTGGGACCACTCGCACTACGCGACGACGAAGGGCGGGATACGGATGCTCACCCGCAGCGCGGGGCTCGAACTCGACCGACACGGGATCAGGGTGAACGCGGTCGCTCCGGGACCGATCGCCACCGAGATTCGCGAGGGCTGGGCCGAGGAGGCGACCGCCATCGACGACTCCGGCGGGCTCCCGTCCCGCGCCGGGACTCCCGAGGACCTTCGCGGCGCGTACCTCTACCTCGCCTCCGAGAACGCGAGTTACGTGACGGGCGAGACCGTGTTGGTCGACGGCGGGGCGACGCTGTAGGGTAGCTCTTGTGGGGTGATTGCAGCGAGGTAACAGACGGCTGAGGAAAGCGGACAACAGATGCGCTGGCTGGGAGTTAGAGTTAGAAGTTCGGTTGAAATTGTTTTTTGATTCTCGTCTGGCCGAATATCACGACTACAATTATTTCGTGGTGAAAATATCGGTTGCCTCTGAACCACAATCTGTATCTTGTATAAAAACACAACAATTTTGATAGTAACTATACATCATCTGTCATGATAACTCTTGAACTAAGTACACTGAAGATGGAATATCACCGAATCTACTTTTGATCCCTTAAGAACTAAATATCGGTCAGTAGATCTGACACTCATGTTGGGCGACCTGTATGGTCGCGGTCACCAATTTGAGACAATTGGTGAGTTGCTGTGACCGAGACCCCGTTTCGGGATCGTCTAAATGAAGACGATCCAGCGTACCGCAAGGAACACGCCTCACATCGTTGCACTCAATGCAACTGGAGGATATTTAGCCACGAAAAGTACCAGTGCTCCTACTGCGGCGATGACTATTGCCCGGACCACCGCCTCCCTGAGAAACACGAGTGTGTCAACTTCAACGCATACGACCCGCTAAACCAGAATAGCTCAGACGTACCGCATACCACTCCTAAGCGAAAGAAAGAATCACTCCGAGAAAATATATCGAGGGTTTCAATCCAGGACCTTGCCGAGCGGACGCGAGAAAGACGAGAGCAGATCGAGACGAAACAAGACAAAATCAAACAAGAACAAAAAGAACAGTTTGCTAGTCCAGACGTGAATCTAGACGGGAGTCTTTCTGAACCGCAATACGAGGAAGATATTCAGTCTATTGGCAGTTTAGAAGAGGATGGGAGCGAGGATACGGGTAGATTGTATATCACAAAGGTGGGTCTCATAATCTTCCTCATTCTCTTGATGACAACCGCGGTGTACATATTCATACTATAGCTCGCTAACCGACAGCGTTTCCGGACACGTACTGCAAGGCTGAGAGTGCATGGATTAGATGCGGATCTGAACCGTGTCGCCCGCTGTGCACGACTGGTATGTTTCAGATCCCGCTCGGTACTTACGAGCAGTGCGAGGAAAATGCGCCGGCCGGGACCCTCGCGAACGAACGGTTCGGGCGAGCGAGGGTACGGGCGGCGCTCGACCGAAGGGAGTGCGCCGCACGGGATTTGAACCAGAATCAGACGTGCTCGCTCACTTCGTTCGCTGCGCGCGACTGATAGGGTTCAAATTCCTCTCGGCGATTTCTCTCACTTCGTTCGAGAAATGCGCCGGCCGGGATTTGAACCCGGGCCATGAGCTTGGAAGGCTCAGGTCCTACCACTAGACCACCGGCGCGCGTAGGCGCGTCCGTTGCTGACGCGTGTAGACGTAGGCCGAACGAATCCAATAAACGTTCCGTGTTCCGGCCGGCGACAAGGACCGACAGGAGCGCGGCGCTCGCCCTCGGTATATAAAGGACCACAGTATCGCGGGCCGTTCCCGCGTGATTAGAACGCTTTTCAGGAGCTTAGAAGCCGGTAGGGTTACTATAGGGATAGGCACGCGAGATACACCCGTGAGGTGAGCACGATGTCATACCAATCGGGAAATCCGCTGGTCGACGAAGTCGAGCTCGCGCTTGACGGTCCGTGGGCGGCCTACTGGATCGCCTTCCTGCGCGTGATGACCGGATGGTGGTTCTTCCACGCCGGGATCACGAAGATCATCGAGAACGGGCTCTCGTTCACCTACGGCCCGGCGTACCTGCAGGGAATGACCGGCACCGCGCTCGGCGGAATCCCCGTCTGGATGGGGAACAACCTCGCGTGGCTCATCGAGCCAGGTGTGCCCCTGTTCGAGACGCTGATCGGACTGGCGCTGATCTTCGGCGCGTTCACCCGACTCGCCGCGTTCGGCGGGGTCATCTTCATGACCCTGTTCTGGGTCGGCAACGCCGGCTTCGGCCATGGCCTGGTCAACAGCGACTTCATGGGGCTCATGCTGTTCGTGACCGTCCTCATGCTGTCGGCGGGCCGGTACTACGGCCTCGACGCGGTCATCGAGAAGCTCCCGTTCGTGCAAGCACGCCCGAAGCTCCGCTACCTGCTCGGTTAAGAGGTGACACAACATGACTAACATCATCGACAAAGCGGCGATGGGGCTGAGCGCGGGACTGATGCTGCTCGGGGTCGTCGGGATGGGAGTCCTCGAACTCCTCGCCGGCGCGCCGTACAGCCCGGCCCCGATTACCAACGAGGCGGGCGACGTTGTCGCGACGCCGCTCATCTCGCCGCAGATCCGGACCGGCGTCGTCCTGGCCGGCCTCGCGGTGCTGGGGCTGTACGCGTTGTACACGGTCGTGACGCCGCTCGCGGACGACGCGGGCGCGCGCCACGAGACCATGGCAGACTGAGAGGGCGATCAGACCGCCCCGGTCGGCTGGGCGGCTACTTTTCCGCGGTCGACGACTCGTCTCCAAGCGTCGCCGATGGCAACGACGGCAAGAAATACAACGATCGCGAACTTCGCGAGATAGCTCCGGGAGACAGCGTCGGGACTCACGCGGCGGCGGAAGCGATCGAGACGGGTCGAACGCAGTCCATCGACCGCCGCGATAGCATCCGTTTAGCCCTACTTCCCGGTAACACAACTAATACTCACGGATGAGCGCTCGCAACCACGGCGTAGCAGTTTCCGCTCGAGACGTCCACCTCGACGAGTTCGAGGTCGCTCTCGGCGATGTCTGCCTCGAACTCCGCGGGGGAGTAGATGTGATAATACCGCGGCACGGTGTCTCCCCCGGGGAGCGTCCAATCGACGGTCGTATCGAACCCCTCCTCCTGGTCGAAGCGGTCGTGGGCGGTGCTCCACGCGCTCACGAGCGCCGCCCCGCCCGGCGCGAGGACGCGGGCGAGTTCGTCGAGACTCCGGACCCGAGCGTCGCGCGGCGAGAGGTGGTGGATCGTTGCGACGTACGTCGCGAGTCCGACCGTGTCGTCCGCCAGCGGGAGGGCGGCGGCGTCGGCGTGAACGAGGTCGAGTACGTCGTCGAACCCGCGTTCTCGGGCTCTTTCGGCCGCGGCTCGGAGCAGCTCTCGGCTGAGGTCGACCCCAACGACTGAATCGGCGCGCTCGGCGAGTAACTCCGCGTGGCGGCCGTTCCCGCAGCCGACGTCGAGGGCGCGGGCGGCCGACCGGTCCGACACGAACGACTCCACCTCAGGCCACGCGTACTCGCGAGTCTTCGCGAAGTGCGCCGCGATGCGGTCGTACGTCGATTGCGTGTCCATGACGGACGGTCGACGCGGACCGATATAGCTCCGGTGACCCGCGGTCGAGCCGACGACCGAACCGAGCCGCGTCCCGCGTTTCCGATCAGAGGACGCCGATGACGCCGAAGGTGAGCAGCGTCAGCGCGAGGAGAATCACCACGTGTTTCACGCCGTCCTCGACGGACCCTTCACCGAGCTGGCCGGCGACGAGTCCCGAGCAGAGCGCCTGCACCGCCGCGGCGTGGAAGAACAACTGCTCGTAGGCGAACGCGTCGATCTGACCGATCCCCCCGGTGATCCCGGTCGATCCACCGGGTGCGCCGGGGACGTCGCCCGTGCTCCCGGCGCCCGATATCGCGGCCTCCTCGATGGCCGGGATGAAGGAGACAGACAGCGCGGCGATAATCCCGAGGAACACCAGGAAAGAGATGTAGATCACGATTAGGTACGTGAACATCACCTGCTGGCGCTCCCGGCGGAGCGACCACGTCGCCCGCGATTCGTCGGCGGCGATCCGAAGCACCGGGCCGATGTCGCCGCTCGCGTGCATCGCGTTCGTCACGAGCGCTACGGCTCGGGCGGTCATCGGTGACTGAACGCGGTGTTCCAGCCGGCGGAGCGCGGTGCTCACGTCGGCGCCCCAATCGATGTCGCGGCGGGTGCGCTTCAGGTCGGTCGTCAGCGCCTCGAGGTTCGAGTCTGCGACCCGGCGGACGCTCCCGACCACCGAGGTGCCGGCCTCGTTGACGCTGGCGAGGCGGTCGAGGAAGTCGGGCACCGACGACTCGATCCGGCGGGTCCGTCGCTTTCCGGCCTCGTAGACGGCCGTATAAACGGCGAGGACCAGTGCCGTCGCGACGACGAGCGGAGTCTCCACCTGCGCCGCCATCTCGGTCGCCGGCCCGAGCACGATGGGGAACGCGAAGACGAGCAGCCCGAGCATCGCGAGCGGCACCGTCACGAGGAACGAGGTCCACGGCGCGTTCATCGCGTTCTCGACCGGGGACGCAGCCCACTCACGCAGCCGCCGAACCCGGTCGTAGGCGCGGAGTCGTTCGCGGCTTGCCGCCCACGGGTCGGCGGCGGCCGAGTCGGTGAGGCCGCCGTCGGCCGCGACGGTCGGGGCGCTCGGGGTGTCGGAGACGATGCCCTCCTCGTCGTCAGACGACTCGGAGCGGTCGACCTGCTCTGTCCCGCCGATGCCCTGCGTCACGCTGTCGACGTAGACGACGAACCCGAACGTCGCGAGAGGGACGCCGAGGTAGACGACGACGCGAAGCAGCGGCAGCGTGTCCTCCAACACCAGTCCGATGACGACGAGGATGGTGATGAAAAAGAGCGGCCCGGCGACGAGTGCCGTGACGTACGCCTCCGCGAACGCCGAGAGCAGTTCGAGGTACTGCTCCTGTTTCGACTCGGCCTCCTCCTGGTACAGCTCGTACTGATCGGCGAGGAACTCCGAGATGGACTGCCCGGTGCCGAGAACGGACGCGAGGTTCTCCGCGAAGTCGGTCAGATCCTCGCTCGGCGTCCGGCGCGCGGTGCGCTGGAGCGCGGTCAGCGCGTCCGTCCCGAACGCGTTCATGTCGCGGACGGCGACCGACAGCTCGGTGGCCGCCTCGCCGTATACCGCCTCGTTCTCCGCGAGAGTGTCCATCACCCGCGGAAACGCCATCCCCGACCGCGAGAGCGCGTACATAAACGCGACCGTCCGCGGGAGGGTGGCGTCGATCTCCGCCGCTCGGGCGTGCGCGCGCTGATTGAGTATCTCCCATCGCCCGTAGTACGTCCCGGCCGCAAGCGCGGTCCCGAGCGTCGCCGAGGCGAACGTCAGAATGAGGAACAGCTGAGGGAGTCGTAGGGTCGAGAGCTGGGTGACGTCGGCGAGGAACGTGAGCGAGGCCGGCAGCAGCACGCGGATGGCCGCCTCACCGACGTCGAGCGCTGAAAACAGCCCGGCCGCCGCATACACGCCGAGGACGCTCCCCGCGACGCCGAGCACACCCGCGTACAGCAGCGTTCGGGAGGCGTACGCCCGGTGAGTGCCGGCGACGTGCGCGGCGCGCATCAGGTCGCGCTGCCGCCGCTTGCGCGGTCCGTCCTCCGCGACGTACTCACCGAACAGCGACATCGCGATCCGGGTGATCAACAGGTCGGCGCGACGGTCGACGAGCGGGACCAACAGTGCCAGACAGAGCCCGAACGCGACGAAGAGCGGGACGGCGGTTATCATTCCGACGGCTCTCCGGCGCCTGACCCCTCGGCCCCGTGGCCGACCGGCCGCCGCCCGTCGTCCGAGACGGCCGGGTCGGCGGGCACCTCGGCCCCGTCCTCGTCCCTCGCCCGGCCTTCCAACCGCTCCATCACGCGGTCGGGGTTGGCGTAGTACTCGTTGATGAGCGCCGTGAACGTCCGGTAGTCGCCGATTTCGAGCTCGAGGAGCAGCGCCAAGAAGCGCTCACGTCGCCGGATCTCGCGGAGCAGTTCGGCGCGGGACCAGCCACGTTCGTCGGCGATCTCCGACATGAGCGACGAGTCGTTGCGGCGGAACTCGTCGGCCTCCGCGTTCCAGTCGAACGCCGACGAGTAGTCGAGTTCCCCGGTGCGCTGGTCGATACCGCCAATCTCGCCGATCGTCTTCGCGCGCCGGACCCGCTGGTTCCCCGAGCGAGTCAGCGTTTGGATCGCCAGCATGTCGAGCGACTGGACCATCGCGCGGGGCACGTTGATCGGCTCGTTCTCCAGTCGGTTGATCACCGTCTCGATCGAGTCGGCGTGCATCGTCGAGAAGGTGGTGTGCCCCGTGTTCATCGCCTGGAACAGCGTCTTCGCCTCGCCGCCACGCACCTCCCCGACGATGATGTACTCGGGACGGTGGCGCAGCGCGGAGCGGAGCAGGTCGAACATGTCGATGTCGGTCCCCTCGTAGCGGCGCTCGCGGGTGACCGAGGAGAGCCAGTTGTCGTGGTACAGTGAGAGCTCGCGGGTGTCCTCGATGGTGAGTACCTTCGCGCGCGGCGGGATGAACATCGACACCGCGTTCATCGAGGTCGTCTTCCCCGAGGCGGTGCCGCCGGCGAAGATGAGGCTCTTGTTGTGCTCGATGCAGAGCCAGAAGTACGCCATCTGCTCGACGGAGAATGTGCCGTACTCCACCAGATCGATCGGCGTCATCGGGTCCTCGGAGTACTGTCGGATCGTGAACGCGGAGCCGCGGGGCGTCACCTCCTCGCCGAGGGCGAGCTCGGCGCGGGAGCCGTCCGGCAGCGTCGTCTCCACGATCGGATCGCCCACGGAGACGTGGCGCCCGGACTGCTGGGCGAGCCGAATGACGTAGTTATCGAGCTCCGCCTTCGCGAACGAGATGTTCGTCTCGATGTCGGTGTACTCGTCGTGGTAGACGAATATTGGGAGGTCGTACCCGTCACACGAGATGTCCTCGATATGCCGGTCGTTGAGGAGGGGGTCGACCTTCCCGTAGCCGCGGAAGTCGCGGTAGAGGTAGTACGCGAGCGAATGGAATGTCTCCATCCCGGGGTCGACGCCGTACCCCTCGAGCAGTCCGGTCAGTTCCTCTCGGAGCGTCTCCGCGTCGGTCTTCCCGGCGCCCTCTCGGTAGAGGAGGGGATCGCGAATGTCGTCGACGACGCGGTCGAGGAGGCCGCGCTCGAACTCGTCGAGGTCCGGCTCGACCGCGTAGTACCGGTGCTCGCTCTCCTCCTCGTCGTAGGTGACGACGACGAACGCGTATGGCGCGTTCACCCAGTAGCGGTCGACCTCGCGCTCACCGTCCGGCACGGCGAACGACGCGAGCGGACCGTTCTCGCCCGGGCGGAACGGACGAACGTCGATCTCCGACCCTCGCAGCATCTCCCACGTTCGCGAGAGCTGTCGCCGGACGGATTCGAAGCGATCGTCAATTCCCTCGCGCGCGTCACCCGCCATTATCGTTACGCCGACGTATGTGCCGTGGTGATTTAAAAGCCACCGAGCGGTTCTCAAGCCTGATGCTCAGCGCTCCGGTCCAAACGTGCGCCTCCTCGTCCTCTCTGAGTCGGTACCCGCTTGTCTCTGAGTCGGTACCCGCTTGGTTCCGTCCGCATTCCGCACGTTCGGTGATCCCGTCTTTTCGGTCGCCCGCTCGTGCGCTCGCGGACCGCTCGCCCGTCACGTTGATACTTACTGACCGCGAAGAACCGAGTAGGCAATGCGGCGTGACTACTTCGAACTGACCGTCGAGGGCGTCGATGACGACGCCGACCGGGCGACACCCCTGGTCCGGATAGACTTCCACGGACCGGCGGGGCTGTTGCGCGATCGGCTCTCGGATACGGACGGCGGCCTACTCGAGGCCGGCGAAATCGACGTGGCCTTCCGGCTCCGTGAATCGCTCACCGACGCTGCCGACCCCGAGGGCGTGGTCGGCGTGACGAACCGATACACCGGTGACTTCATCCTGGAACTCAACGAGACCGCGACGGACGTCCTCCCGTTCATCCGCGCCGCGCGCGACTCGGCCGGCGACGAGGATGCGCGCTACCGCGTCGAGATCGACGTCGAGGGCGAGCGACTCGTCTCCTACGACAAGAACACGTTCCTCGTGTACGACCACGAAGGGAACCTCCTCCGAAACGAGAGCCTGATCCCCTCCGGCGTCGAGCTGTGACGCCGGTCCCGGCCGCCTTCTGACGTTCAGATACTGACGTTGTCGCCGACCAGCCGCACCTCGTCGCCCGGTCGCAGGTCGAACGCGCCGTCGCCGCGGCCGTCGTTGACGTCGCACTCGACGTAGCCGTGGCTCCCGACGGTGACGAGCCGTTCACCGAGGTCCACCGCGCCGAACGTCTCCGCGACGGGCGTGAGGTCCTCGTTGACGCGGATCCAGTCGCTGCCACGGACCAGTTCGCCGGGGACGTTCGTGACGACGTTGCCGAAGCGGTCGATCACGAGCACCTCGCCGTCGACGGCGACCGGGCTGCCCTCGTCGTCGCGTTCGACGCTCGGCTCGGGGAACGCGATGTCGACGGGGTCGGCCGCAGGCGAGAGATCGTCCATCGACGCGAGCGCGTCGGACACGGCCTCGGGACTCGCGGACGCCAAGCCCTCGTCGAACCGCGATCGGACCCGCGCCGCGACCGGGGCGAACACGTCGCGACCGTGGAACGTCTGGCTCGCCGGCTCGTCGACGTCGACGACGAACGCCTCCAGGTCGGCGTCGTCGGTGGCCGCGCCGTCTGCGTCGCCCCGCTCACCGACGAGCGCCCTCGCGGGCGGCATCGCCAGCCCGTTGTCGGGCGCGACGATGACGTGGGACCCGGCGCGGACTACGAGGGCGTCACGGTCCGTGCCGACGCCCGGGTCGACGACTGCACAGTGGACGGCCGGCGGGAACTCCGGAAGCACGAACCGAAGCCAGAAGGCGGCCGCGCGCGGATCTCCGCGCGGGAGGTCGTGGGCGATATCGATCATTTCGGCGCCGGTGTGTCGGCGGATCACTCCCTTCATCGCGGCCGGGTACGGCGAGCCGAAGTCGGAGGTGAGCGTGATCATACGCTATCAGCGGTCGGGCCGTGTC
The DNA here is from genome assembly GCF_051194135.1 of Halorubrum wangae. Classification (NCBI taxonomy): domain Archaea; kingdom Methanobacteriati; phylum Methanobacteriota; class Halobacteria; order Halobacteriales; family Haloferacaceae; genus Halorubrum; species Halorubrum wangae. The sequence goes on from NZ_JBLZNH010000001.1 coordinate 693,468, forward strand.
TTAAAAGGCCTCCCTGTCCGGCGGTCCCGCACCTGGCCCGCGGCGAGTCGTTCGCGCCCGGTGCTACCAGACGACGATTACGTGTCCAGCGGCTGTTCGCCGTTGGTGTCGGTCTCGGCGATCCGGCGAATGCGCTCGACCCCGTCGACCTCCTCGATCACGTTGATCACGGCCTCCGGGACGAGCGCCTCCCAGTCGCGGCCGTGGATAATCCGCTCGCGCAGCTCCGTCCCCTCCAACACGTCGCGGCGGAACATCGGGGAGCCCCGGACCTCGACGCCGGCCTCCTCGAACAGCCGGACGACGAGCGGGTTGTTCGAGTAGGCGACGTCGAATCGCGGCGTCATGCTCTGGACGTGGCTCACCCACACGGAGTTGCGATCGAGGTCCTCGATGGGGACGACGTACGTGGTGACGTCGAGGTGTTCGACGGCCTTCGTCACCATCATCACGCGCTCGCCGGCGGTGAACGGGTTCCGGGTCGTGTGGGAGTCGCCGGCCGATCCGATCCCCAAGACGAGTTCGTCGACGTCCGCGGCGATCTCCTCGATCATGTGCCGGTGGCCGTCGTGAAACGGCTGATACCGCCCGATGTAGAACCCGCGCATGGGTTCACGTAGCGGGGGCATTATTTATAAACCCCATGGGACCGGTCGAACCGCGATATCTGGGGCTGTCGCGGCTCTCTGTGGCGTTTCACCGAACTCGACCGGACGTCCTGTGGGGAGAAAGTATATCAGTAGCCGACTCTTCGTTTTTCCTAGAGACACCCGATTCTATGAGCAACGAAAAGGACGCAAATGACCCCCCGACCGAGGAACCCGAGAACCCGGCTGAGACCGGCTCGGACGCCCCGGATTCGGGAGGGAACGGCGAGGACGCCCCCGACGACGTCGCTCCCGACGACGGCGCTCACGCGCCCACCGAAGCCGAGTCCACCGATGAGGCGGACGAGGCCGACGAGGTAACGGAGTCGGCGGACGGCGAGGAGCCGGACGAGGTCTGGGACGACGGGATCGTCGTCGATGACGATCCGGACCCGGACGTCAGCACGGGCCGCGGGGACGAGAACGGTGCCACCCCAGATGGTGTCGCCGAACCGACCGACGACGGCGGTATCGACGACCTCGGAAGCTCGGTCGAGGTCGAGGGTGCCGAGATCGACGAGGACCCGGACGAGGACGACCTCCTCGGCGGGCTCAATATCGACACCACTGCCGAACTCGAAATCCCCGACCGCCTCGTCGATCAGGTGATCGGGCAGGAACACGCCCGCGACGTAATCATCAAGGCGGCCAAGCAGCGCCGCCACGTGATGATGATCGGCTCGCCCGGGACCGGGAAGTCGATGCTCGCGAAGGCGATGTCCGAACTGCTCCCGAAAGAGGAGCTACAGGACGTGCTGGTCTACCACAACCCGGAGGACGGGAACAAGCCGAAGGTCCGGACTGTCCCCGCCGGAAAGGGCGACCAGATCGTCGACGCGCACCGCGAGGAGGCGCGCAAGCGCAACCAGATGCGCTCGCTGTTGATGTGGATCATCATCGCCGTCGTGCTGGGCTACGCGCTCATCATCGTCGGCCAGATCCTCGTCGGCATCATCGCGGCCGGGGTCGTCTACCTCGTCTTCCGCTACCTGAACCGCGGCTCCGACGCGATGATACCGAACCTGCTGGTGAACAACGGCGACACGAAGACCGCGCCGTTCCGCGACGCGACCGGCGCGCACGCCGGCGCGCTGCTCGGCGACGTCCGACACGACCCGTTCCAGTCCGGCGGGATGGAGACGCCCAGCCACGACCGCGTTGAGGCGGGCGCCATCCACAAGGCGAACAAGGGCGTGCTGTTCATCGACGAGATCAACACGCTCGACATCCGCAGCCAGCAGCACCTCATGACGGCGATCCAGGAGGGCGAGTTCTCGATAACGGGCCAGTCCGAGCGCTCCTCGGGCGCGATGGTTCAGACCGAGCCCGTCCCGACCGACTTCGTCATGATCGCGGCCGGGAACCTCGACGCGATGGAGAACATGCACCCGGCGCTCCGGAGCCGCATCAAGGGGTACGGGTACGAGGTGTACATGGAGGACACCATCGAGGACACTCCTGAGATGCGCCGGAAGTACGTCCGCTTCATCGCCCAGGAGGTCGCGAAGGACGGTCGCCTCCCCGAGTTCTCGGCGGACGCGATCGAGGAGGTCATCCTCGAAGCCAAGCGCCGCTCCGGCCGGAAGGGTCACCTCACCCTCCTGTTCCGGAACCTCGGTGGGCTCGTCCGCGTCGCCGGCGACATCGCCCGCGGCGAGGACGCCGACCTGACCACCCGCGAACACGTGCTGCAGGCGAAGGGGCGCTCGCGCTCCATCGAGCAGCAGCTCGCCGACGACTTCATCGAGCGCCGGAAGGATTACGAACTTCAGGTCTCCGAAGGGTACGTCGTCGGCCGCGTCAACGGGCTCGCCGTGATGGGCGAGGACTCCGGGATCATGCTCCCGGTGATGGCCGAGGTCGCGCCCTCGCAGGGTCCGGGCGAAGTGATCGCCACGGGCCAGCTGAAGGAGATGGCCCAGGAGTCGGTGTCGAACGTCTCCGCGATCATCAAGAAGTTCTCCGACGAGAACATCTCGGAGATGGACATCCACATCCAGTTCGTGCAGGCGGGCCAGCAGGGCGTCGACGGCGACTCGGCGTCCATCACGGTCGCGACCGCCGTCATCTCCGCGTTGGAGGACGTCGGCGTCGACCAGAGCCTCGCGATGACCGGCTCGCTGTCGGTGCGGGGCGACGTGCTCCCCGTCGGCGGCGTGACCCACAAGATCGAGGCGGCCGCGAAGGCCGGCTGCACCCGGGTCATCATCCCGCAGGCGAACGAGCAGGACGTGATGATCGAAGACGAGTACAAGGAGATGATCGAGATCATCCCGGTCTCGCACATCAGCGAGGTGCTCGACATCGCCCTGGAGGGCGAGGCCGAGAAGGACTCGCTCGTCTCCCGGCTCAAGTCGATCACCGGCTCGGCCCTGAAGGAGAAGAGCGTCTCCGGCCCCTCCAGCCCGAGCCCGCAGTAGACCGACCGCCCGACCCCGCTGATGCCTGAGTGGGCGACGTTCGCGCTTTCGACCGTCGCCCTGACGCTGTTGCTTCTGTTTCTCACCCGTCACTCCCAGCGGCTGGTGGAGCGAGCGCGGATCGTCGACGCTCGCGGCAACCCCATCGACGGCGACCGGAGCATCGAGACGCGATCCCCGACGTCGACGCACCAGCCGCCGAGAGCGGCGGCGGCGGCGAACGACCCGGCGCTCGCCCGACGCTCTCGACCCGAGTCCTGCTGGCCAACGCCGCCACGTCGCAGGCGGTCGGATTCGTCCTTCTCGTTGCTATCGCGTGGTGGACCGCGGTGCCGGCGACGGCGTTCGGGGTCGGCGAGTCGCACCCGACGCTCGGCGCCCCGGCGTTCGCGTCGCTCGGAACGCCGGGGTTAGTCGCCCTCGGGGTCGCCGCCGGGGCCGCGCTCGTCGTCGGCAACGAGGCGGCCGCGCGGCTCGGCCGGCGGGTCGGCCTCGCCCCCTCGGACCGACTCCGTGCGACGATGGCGCCGAAGACGGCCGGCGAGTGGGTTCTGCTGCTCGGCGTCGTGCTCCCGGTGATCGCGGTCTTCGAGGAGGCGCTGTTCCGCGGCGCGCTGGTGGGGGCGTTCGCGGCCGGCCTCGCGCTCGACCCGTGGCTCCTCGCGGTCGGCTCGTCGGTCACCTTCGGCCTCGGTCACGGCGCGCAGGGGCGACTCGGGGTCGTCATCACCGGTGCGCTCGGCCTCGTTCTCGCGGGGCTGTTCGTCGTTACCGGGAGCCTCCTCGTCCCCATCGTCGCTCACTACGTCGTCAACGCCGCGGAGTTCGCCACCCACGAGTGACCGTAGCGGCGGTCGATCGCTGATCGCGACCCCGCCCCCTTTTTATTCCACCGGGACCAACGCCGGACGATGAGCGGGAAACCGACGGTCGGCGAGTACATGACCCGCGACGTTGAGACCGTAAGCCCCGACGACACGGTCGGCGACGTCGCGCGGCGGATGGTCGAGAGCGACGGCCACAACGGGTTTCCTGTCACGCAGGGGCGGACCGTCGAAGGGTTCGTCTCGGCCGCCGATCTGCTGCTCGCAGACGACGAGGCCCCCGTCTTCACGGTGATGTCGAACGACCTCATCGTCGCGCATCCGGACATGAAGGTGACCGACGCCGCCCGAGTTATCCTCCGCTCCGGCATCCAGCGGCTCCCCGTGGTCGACGACGCCGACAACCTCGTTGGGATCATCTCGAACACGGACGTGGTCCGGTCCCAAATCGAGCGCGCGACGCCGAGTAAGGTCGGGAAGCTGATGCGGACGCTCGAACAGATCCACGGGGTCAGCCTCTCCGAGGAGCGGCGAGAGGTCCAACTTACCGATCTCATCCCGACGCAGGCGCGGGTGTACGCCGACGAGTTGGAGGGGCGTCAGTACGAGCTCAAACGCGGACTCGCTGAGCCGCTGGTGGTGATCGACAACGGTGGCACGCTCCACCTCGCCGACGGGCACCACCGCGTGATGGCCGCGCACAAGGCGGGCATCGAGACGATGGACGCGTACGTGATCGTGCCGAAACGCCCGGTCGACCTCGGCATGGCCAAGACCGCTGAGAAGGAGGGGTTACACGACATCACCGACATCGAAATTGTCGACTACGCGCGCCATCCGCTCATGGAGACGACGAAGCGGCTGCAGTGAGCGGGAACGGGGACGGCTCTGACCGCGGTGTCGCGACTCCCGTGACCGGACTCGTCGAGCGGACCGGGCACGGTGGCATACAGATGGTTTTATGTAATCGCGGCGAAATATATTAGACTATGAGATCACGTATTCGACGCGCACTCAACCGAGCGAAGTTAGCCGCAATCGGCGGTGCCATCGGCGCCGCGATAGGCGGGCTGTTCAGTCGGAACGCCGCGAGCAGCGGCGGCGCCATCGGCGCCCTCGCCGGCGCAACGATCGCCGAGATGCGCTCCAACCCGGACGGAATCCTGCCCATGTTCCGCTCCGACGACTCCGAAGCCGCCGACGAGGTCGATGCGGTCGACGATATCGACGAGTCGGTCGACTCGCCGGAGAAGATCACCGTCGGCGAGTGACGGAGCGTCCGGGCCTCGAGGGTCCGTCGTCGTTCGGGAACGCCTATACGACCGGACCGAGTAGCCGTCGCTAATGACCGACACCGACGCCGACGCGGGCTGGTTCGCGGGCTCCACCGCGGACGAGGCGGCCGCTCGCGACCGGATCGCGACCGGCAAGGCCGACCGGCCGCGAGACTGGCCGACGCTCGCCGTCGAGTACGGGTTTGCCGACTCGACGGACGACTACTACGACCGACTTCACGAAGCGACCGTGGCGGCGACTCGCGCGTCGGTTCGTGAACGCGAACGCGCCGACGACCAGCAGCTGATCCACACCGTGCGGGCGATGGACGACTGCGAGCGCACCGCCAACGAACTGGCCGAGCGCGCCGCTGAGTGGGCGGGGAGCTTGTTCGACGACACCGATCCGGGGATCGAGGGCGCCCGCGCGGTGGCCGACCGCGAGCCCGAGACCGAGTTGGAACGCCGGGCAGTGTCGCTCGCGGCGCGCGTCGTTGACCTCGCCGCCGAGCGCGACGCACTCGCCGAAACCATCGATCGAATCGCGCCCGCCGTGGCGCCGAACCTCGCCGAGATGGCCGGCCCTGAACTCGCGGCGCGACTGATCGCGCTCGCCGGCGGGTTGGAGTCGCTCGCGAAGAAGCCCTCCGGAACCGTGCAGGTCCTCGGCGCGGAGGACGCGCTGTTCGCCCACCTCTCCGGGCGCGCTCCCTCGCCGAAACACGGGATCATCTACACCCACGACTACGTCCGGAACACTCGCCCCGAGGACCGGGGCTCCGCCTCGCGGGCGCTCGCCGGGAAGCTGACGCTCGCGGCCCGCGTGGACCACTACGCGGGAGAACGCCGGGAGACGCTTCACGAGGAACTCCGCGAGCGGATGGCGACGATCCGGGCGCGAGCGGAGCCTGACGACGGAGGCGACGGTAACGCCGCGGGGACGGGGGGTGGCGCGTGAGCGACCCTGCGCTGCCCGAGGGCGTCGAGCGCCGGGAGATAGCCGGCGAGACGCGGCTGGCGACGCATGGCCCGGCCGTGTACGGCGAGCCGACCGCGGACGGCTGGCGGGCGTGGGACCCAGAGCGCTCGAAGCTCGGCGGCATGTTCGAACTCGGGTTCGACACCGGCCTGACCGGCGGCGAGACCGTGCTGTACCTCGGGGCCGCGAGCGGAACGACCGTCAGCCACGTCGCCGACTTCGCCGGGCCGACCTACGCGGTCGAGTTCGCTCCGCGGCCCGCCCGCGACCTCCTCGACGCCGCGGAGCCCCGCGACCGACTGTTCCCCCTTTTAAAAGACGCTCGAACGCCCGAAACCTACGCCCACGTCGTCGAGGCCGACGTCGACGTGATAGTGCAAGACGTGGCGACGCGCGGGCAGGCAACCGTGGCGGCGCGGAACGTGCAGTTCCTCGCGGACGACGGCCGGCTGCTGCTCGCGGTGAAGGCGCGAAGCGAGGACGCCACCGCGGAGCCAAGCGACGTTTTCGAGGCGGCGCTCGACGAACTGCGGGAGACCTACGAGATACTGGAGACGCGGCGGCTCGATCGATACCACGAGGACCACCTCGGCGTGGTCGCGACGCCGCGGTAACGGGGCGGCGTCGACTCCGACCCGCCTACCACGTCGGCGGCGAGAAGCCGGCGTCCTTTAAGATCGGCTTCCAGCGCTTTTGAACCGACAGCCGAGAGACGCCCATCGCGTCGGCGACGGCCGACTGCGAGCGTTCCTGGCCGCGGATCAGCGCGGCGGCGTAGAGGCTGCCGGCGGCGGCGACGCGCTTCCCGCGCTCGTCGTCGGGTGCTCGGGACAAGAAGAGGTCCGTCGCCGTCGACAGCGCCTCGTCGTCGAGGTCGAGCGTCGCGCACGCGTCGTCGAGCCGTTCGATCCACGCGGCGTTGTCGACGCGATCGCTCGCTCGGTACATACCGCAACGTTGGCCGTTGTGACATATAAAGGCCCCGCGGTGAGGTGCTGTCGAATCGCCGCCGTCGACCCGCCGTCCGCCGCCCTGAAGTCCGCACCGCCCCTACGCCGGGTATGTCCACGCAACTGTGGGACGAGGCGCGGGTGCGCGAGCTACACGAGGACCTCGTGTCACTGTACGAGCCGGTCGACCGCGTCGCCGAGCACGGCGCCGACCCGACCGCCGAGCCAGGTGAGGGCGTGCGCCAACTGGTGACGACGATTCTCTCGCAGAACGTCGCCGACGCGAACACGCGGCGAGCCTCGGAGGCGCTGTTCGCCAGCTACGACGACTTTGCAGCCATCGAAGCGGCCGACCACGACGAGTTAGTGGAGACGATCCGCGTGGCGGGCCTCGCCGACCAGAAGGCCGCCCGCATTCAGCGCGCGCTCGCCGCCATTCGCGAGGAGACCGGCGGCGCCTACTCGCTGGCGTTCCTCGACGCGATGGCGACCGACGAGGCGAAGGCGTGGCTGACAGAGATCAAAGGCGTCGGCCCGAAGACCGCCAGCGTCGTCCTGAACTTCCACTTCGGAAAGCCGACGATGGCAGTGGACACCCACGTCGAGCGCGTCTCGAAGCGGTTCGGGCTCGTCCGTGAGTCGGCCTCGAACGAGGCGGCGCACGATGCACTCGACGAACTGGTCCCCGACGAACTGATCTACCCGCTCCACGTGCTGTTGATCCGGCACGGTCGGACTCACTGCTCGGCGCGCGGTGCCGACTGCGACAACCCCGTCTGTGCGACGTACTGCGACTGTGAGTTCTGCGCGTGAGGCGAGCGCCCGGCCGTGAGCACGAGCGACTATGGTCGTTCGGCCGGTAGGACTGGACACCTATGCACGCGCAGATCAGTGCGATCCTGAGCGCGATCCGGGGCGTCGACCGCCTCACGGCCGAGTTCGTCGCGGCGATCCGATCGCCGTTCCTGACCGAAACGATGACGTCGATGACGGGCCTCGGCTCCGTCACGGCCGGGGTCGTGATAGTGGGGCTGTTCTACCTCGCCGGCTGGCGAGAGGAGTTCGTCAAGAGCGTCGTCGCCCTCTCGCTGCTCGGCGTCGTGGTCTGGGCGCTGATGTCGCTCGTCGAGCGCCCGTTCCCGCCGAACCCCGTGTGCGTGACGGAGGGCGACGCCGGCACCACGAGTTCGTTTCCCTCGGGTCACTCGGCCGCCGTCGCGGCCTACGCGGCGATCGCGTGGGGGTCTGACGAGCTGCCGTTCGCGATCGCCGCCGGCTTTGCCGGGCTCATCTCCTTCTCGCGTATCTACCTCGGCACGCACTACCTCTCGGACACGCTGTTCGGGATCGGACTCGGTGTCGTCGCGGTACTGTTCGCGGAGTGGGTTCTCGACCGCGTCGGCGAGGAGGCAATCCTCAATCGTCTGCCGTTCGAGACGAATATATAGCGCCCGCCGCCACGAGGTCGCGTCAATCGGTCCGCGTGCGGGCCCCGTAGCGACAACTATTTTTGATCGACTCGGGTACGTTCGGTCGCGCGCGGGTTGCCGAGCCAGGCCAAAGGCGTAGCGCTTAGGACGCTATCCCGTAGGGGTCCGCCGGTTCGAATCCGGTCCCGCGCATCCCGTCTCCAACGCCCGCGAGCGATGCGACCGTGCGAGCGGCGTTTACCCCCCGTTCCCGTCGATCGATATCGGTGCTTCCCACGCGAGTATCATTCCCGATCCGACGATTAGGACGCCACCGGCGACCGCCAACGCGAACAGCGGCGACACGGCGTCGGAGATGACGCCGCTTCCGAGTTGAAACGGAATCACGCTCAGGCCGCTCACCATCGCCATGGCGCTCAGGACCGTTGCCCGGCCGACCGTCCCGATCCGATCGTTGACGTACTGCGTGGCGAACGACCGAGTCACGTCCGCGAGCCCACGCGCGAGGAGGAACGTCGGCAGCGCTAACACCGGCAGGAAGTACATTCCGGCGAGCGCCCCGCCGACGACGAACGGGAGTCCGACGAACCACGCTCGCATCCCGACGTACTCACGGATGGTGCCGGTGTGGTAGCTGAGCGCCGCTCCCACCAGACTGTACGCCGCGTAGAAGATGCCCAGTAGGGACTCCACCCGCGCGGGCGCCACCCCGAGGTCGACGACGACCGTCTCGAAAACTGGTTGGAGGAACACGAACACGAGGTAGGTGACCGCCGCGTAGAGGACGTAGTAGTAGACGACGAGCGCCCGGACGTTTCGTTGAGTCAGCACCGTTCGGACGATGTCGAGCGTCTCCCGGAGCCCCACGTTCTCGGCGCCGCTCTCCTCGTAGGCCGCTGGCTCCTCGACGGTGAGCAACACGACCACGCCGAGGCCGGTCACGCCGGCGGCGACGAACCAGGGGTACGAGAGGTCGAGGCTCCCGAGATAGCCGCCGAGAACGGCGGCACCGGCCCCGATTGCGAGCGAAACCGACTCCCCGCGACCGCGGATGCTCGCGAACTCGTCCTCGGAGAGGTCGTCGGTGAGCGTGTCGTAGAGCCACGCGTCCTCGCTGCCGGACCGGAAGTTGTACCCCATCGACCAGCAGACGTACAGCGCCGAGAGCGCGAGAAACGAACTCGTCAAGCCGATACCGACGAGCGTCGCCGCGATGAGTGCCGTGCCGAACAGGAGGCTGTTTCGACGCCCGATGCGGTCGCCGAGGTACCCGGTCGGAATCTCACCGAGGACGGTCGTGAGATTGTAGATGGCCTCCAGAATCGCGATTTGGGTAAACGTGAGGCCCTGTGCGAGAAAGAAGAGGTACATGACGGGCCGGTAGAACTCGACAGCCTTGGTGGCTTTATAAAAGTAGTATTTAAGCACGCTCGCTGACGGGACCGAACGCCCGGAGCGAAGCGGCGACTCCCCCATCACGCCACGATTTCGTCAGCGGGGTCATCATCGTTTGCATCTCGCGAGACGCCGTGGATCGATTCGCGTCGGCTCACCGGGGTCAGTTCTCCAGAGTCGGGTCTGCACGCGAGATAACCACCGAACGTATCCAGTCGAACCCTCTCGTGACTCACCCGCTGTCCGGTGCACGCGTCGTTCGGCGATGCGCAGGTGGGTCTGAGGCAGTGCCGATGAGCAGCCGTGTTTCCGGCAGTCGACGGTCTCCGAACTCCACAGACCGAGGCGCGCCCGATTCCACCGCGCTCAGTCGGCGCAGTCGACACCGGTGATTTCGAACCTCGCGCCACCAGCCGGGCCGTCTGTGAGCCGTATCTCCCACCCGTGAGCATCGACCACTCCCTTGACGATGCTCAGTCCGTACCCGGTGCCGCCACTGGCCGTCGAGAAGCCGGCCGAGAACACGTCCTCACTGATTTCGTCCGCGATGCCGGGGCCGTCGTCTTCGATGTAGAATCCGGTCTCGAGCGGCCCCATCGAAATGGTTACGTCGACCTCGCCGTGTTCGATAGCGTTCCGAAAGAGGTTCTCGATCAGTTGTCTGAGTCGCGACCGATCGGCCTTGATGAGGAGTCCGCTGTCGGCGTCAAGGGTGGCACCCTTCGAATCGACCGTCTCCCAGCACTCTCGGCCGAGCTGGTCGAGGTCGACCCGTTCGACAACTTCGACTGATTTCCCCTCTTGGGCGAGCTTCAGCAGATCCTCGATGAGCGCTCTCATCCGTTCGTGTGCCCTGGAGACCGATTCGAGATTCTCGTTGTCGTGGTCGTCACGCGCCAGTTCGAGTCGCCCCTGTGCGACGGTCAACGGGTTCCGCAAATCGTGACTGACGATTCGGGCGAACTCCTCTAACTGCTGGTTTTTCCGTTCAACCCTGAGCTTGAATTCTCGGGCTTCGGTCGTATCGTTGACGGTCGTTATCACCTGCTCGATTTCGCCGTCCCGGTTCGTCACCGGAGCCGCGTTGATAGACAGCCATCGGTCGCGTCCACTCGGCCACTTGATACCGTGCTCGTAGTCGTAGACCGGTCCACACGTTTCCATAACCTTCGAAAACGGGAGTTCCTCGGGTGGAATCTCCGCCCCGTTCTCGTCGTGGATCTCCCATTCCGGGGCGTTGTAGGTCCGCTCGATGAGGTCGGATTCGGTGAGCCCCAGCACCTCCTCGGCACGCTTATTCGCTCGAGTGATTGCGCCACTGGGATCAAGCACTGCGACACCGACCGGAGTCGTCTTGAACAGCGTCGAAAGGAGCTGATTCGTCTCTCTCAGTTCGAACTCTCGCTCATTTTCCTCGGTGATGTCTTGCATCGTCCCGCGGATGCGAATCGGTTCGCCGTCCTCGTACTGTGGTTCCCCACGCACTCGAACCCACCGCAGATCATCCGGCGAGCGAATCACGCGGACCTTGACGTCGTACTCCTCACCCGCACTGACTGCGTGTTCAAACGCGTCCTTCAGCCGTGAGCGGTCCTCGGAGTGAAAGAACGGCAGCCACTCTTCCGGGGACTCGATGGTAAACTCCGCGGGCAAGCCCGTAATCTCGGCGGCCTGTGAGGTCCCGAAGCAGTCGCCAGTTCGCAGGTCCCATTCCCAGGCCCCCACTTGGGCGATAGCTTGGGCCTTCTCGAACAGATCTGCTTGCAGCTCTAGTTCCTGGCGCTGACGATGGCGCTCGGTGACATCTTGAAACTGTGAGAAGATGGCCACGACCTCACCGTCGTCGGTGACGACCCGGTTGTGCCACTCACACAGGATCTCCTCACCGTTTTTCCGGACGTTTTTGTTGGTGCTATGGTACCCACCGTGGGCTTGTCTGAGTTTGCTAACCACCGCCTCGACCGGCATCTGGTCGGATTCCGGCACGAGCGTCTCCCAGGATTGGTCCACCAGTTCTGCCTCGTCGTACCCGAGAATCTTCTCTGCGGCCTCGTTCATATGCATGACCGTAAACTCCATGCTCCATTCGATGACGCCAAGGGGAGACTGGTCGATGAACAGCGAGAGCCGCTTCTGGCTGGCCTCAAGCGAGCGCTTCGATCGATACTGAGTGGTTGCATTCTCGATCTTTTTCGCGAGGAGACCGTACTGTTTGACGCCGCCCGACTTCTGAAGGTATTCGGTCACTCCCGCCGAGATGGCTTCGCTCGCCACCTCCTCCGAGCCATTACCGGTGTACAAAATGAAGGGGAGGTTCGGGTACTCCTCCCGGAACAGCTCTAAGAACTCGATACCGTTCGTCTCGGCCATGTTGTAATCAGAGACCACGCAATCGAACTCTCCCGGGAGCTTTTCCATGGCCTCACGGACGCTCGTGGCCGTCTCGATGACGAAGCTCTCGTTCTGCCGCTCAGTGAGCTCCGCCGCCAATTCGACGAACTCCGGGTCGTCGTCGACGTGAAGCACTCGAATTGGACCCGGCATATATAATGAGATAATTCTGCTTCGTTGTATATATTCATGGTGGTAATTCCGTTATCATGACGATGCGACGGTCGGTTCGCTGTCTCCATCCCTGCATTCAGGCCCGGATTTGTGACAGACAGTCTGGGTTTCTCCCTCGGACTCATCGTTGAGCAGCGGCTTCTGTGTCATTTAAAAGCGCATTCCCATTTTGTCACCCGTGTGGCTGTGCACGGATTCCCGCGACCACCGCTCCAGTGACTCTCGAGCGAGAGCAACAACTCATCGGACGGTTGGTGTGCTACCTCGGCGCTGTCGTTTTTCGAGAGCGCTGGACTTGTGGCGAACGCTCGGATCGACGCGTTCGAACTACGTTGCATCAGGGAGGTCGGTGTGGGTGGACCGTTCGGTAACCTCCCAGACGGATGCTCCCAATCGGAGCGATCGTTTCGGGGCCCCAACAGTTAAGGCTCTCAACAACGAAGTGTATTGTATGGAGTACACAATACAGGTGCCCGTGTCCGGCGAGTTCGACGAGGTCATCGAGACGACTATCGGCGCCCTCAAAGACGAAGGATTCGGCGTCCTCAGTGATATCGACGTGCAAGCGACGTTCGAAGAGAAGCTCGGCGAAGAGTTTCGACAGTACCGCATCCTCGGGGCGTGTAACCCACCTCTCGCGCTCGAGGGCCTGACCGAAGACATCGAACTCGGTGCGCTCCTTCCGTGTAACGTCATCGTCTACGAGACTGATGACGGTGACATCATGGTGAGTGCCGTCGATCCGCAACAGCTCGTCGGGATAGCTGATAACGAGGCGCTCGATTCGATCGCGACCGAGGTCAACGAACGGTTCGAGCGCGTCCTCGCGAGCATCGCCGAGGACTTCGAGTCACCGACGGAGGCCTGAGTAACGAGAGCCTCGTCAACCCAATTCGATACGACGACCATCGCCCTCAGTATCCTCGGAGCGATCATCGTCCTCCCCCTCCTCACGATGGGGATAGGCTTCGGAGGGAAGATTGGATACGTAGGAATGATGGGCGGGTATGAGACGACCACCGGATGGTAGCCACTCGTCGGCATGCTCGTTCAGGTGGTCTTCCTTTGTGCCCTTTTGGGCTGGGAATACCTCGCTTTCCGCCGCGTAACGACATCGCAGTCGCCTCGGAATACCGCGATGGAGGAACTGCGGATGGCGGACGCTCGTGGTGACCTGACTGACCAAGCGTTCGAGGCTCGACGGGAGCGACTCGAACGCTCAAAGTAATCGGGTCGTGGAGAACTTCCGAGGTTCTCAGGGGCACTCCCGTCGAATCAGGAGTCCGTGACCTGCAAAGCTTTTTAATGTGTAGGGATGTGTATATAAATTCCAATATTATGTATAACTGCAGCCGGCGTGATCCTCTTCACGTGGGGAAATCATCGATCCAGAACTGCGCCAAGCCACTCAGATCGGCGTGCGTGATTTTCGCAAGTGGCCATCTCAACCGAACCTGGATCCGGAATACAAATAGCCGAATAGTCCTAACGTACCATATCCAGATGACAGAAAACAGCGGACCCAAGCACCTGTCCAGTCAACCTGTTATTGTTTACGAGAACACGCATCAGAACGAGATTCCAGAGAATATCGACTCAGAACTGTACACGACCGATCGCCCGGCCAACTCGTTCCACGAATTCAAAATCGAGCCTGACGATGACCTCGTTGAAGCACTTCGTAACAACGGCTACACGGTCGACTTCGGAGAGCGATAACGAACGCGACCTGGCGCGCAGCTGCACGCGTCACTTTTCGTCGGGATTATCGAGGTCGGCCGGACGCTCGGGACAGTCGAGCGCGTAGCCGTACTCTTTCCCAGAGGTTCTGGTTGCGCGTACACTTCTGGCCGCAGACAGGACACCAGAATTCACCGGGTCCGTTGGCCGCGAGCGTGGTGCCGCCGTTCGTCTCGTTTCCGAGACTCACTGCAGATCACCCCGATTTGCGGAGCGAATCGCCCGACTCAGCGGGGCCGGTTTCAGCAATAATTGGTCGCCAGAAAATCAGCGATTTTGAGAAACGCGAATACGACGAATTGGGGTCGGTAGACGGCTCTAGAAGGTGATTCTATGTTACCTCAATTCGACTTAATCTCGAATGGGCGCTGCAGGATTTGAACCCGCGGCAACTTGGTCCGAAGCCAAGCACTCTATCCAGACTGAGCTAAGCGCCCGTAATCTGTGATATCGTGTTGGTCGTGTTAAGTCCCGCGGTTCGGGAGCGTTCGAAAGCACACAGCGCGTCTGCCGATCGATCGGGCGTTCGTGGGCGATCAAAAAGAATATTATCGGGACGGAGAATGGACTCGTAGTAGATGTTCCTTGGTCGCACGGCCTTCCAGCCGAACGCGCGGCTCGGATTCCCCCCGTCACAGAGGTGCGACCATGTATAACCTGCGGCCACATTTCGAGGAGGAGGTCGAACCCGGAACGAACATTCTTCTCACCGGTCCGCCGCTGACCGGCAAGCGGTCCATGATGATGGACGTGCTGGCCGCCGGCACCGATCGCGGCGACGGCGCCATCGTCGTCACCACGAAGGACAGCGCCGACCGCGTGCTGAAAGATTACAAGAAGCGAACGCCCTACGATGGAAAACCGGTCGCCGTCGTCGACTGCGTCACGCGCCAGCAGGGCGTCAACGACGTCCGCGAATCGGACCGGATCAAGTACGCCTCCTCCCCGGTGGACATGACGGGGATCGGGATCAAGCTCTCGGAGTTCCTCCAGGCGTTCGGCGACCGCGGCATCGATCAGAATCGCGTGATGGTCCACTCCCTGTCGACGCTGCTGATGTACTCGGACCTGCAGACCGTGTTCCGCTTCCTCCACGTGTTCACCGGACGCATCCAGAGCGTGAACGGCTTGGGACTGTTCAGCATCGATTCGACCGCTCACGACGATCAGGCGATGAACACGCTGAAACAGCTCTTCGACGGCGTGATCAAGGTCCCAGAAGACGGCGACCCCGAGATTCGACTCGCCTGAGTCGCCGGGCGATTTAATCCGCGCGATAGCGTACCTGCAGCTATGCCTCTCACCGACGACGAGGACCTCGACCGACTGCTCGACGCCGAGACGATAGCCGTGATCGGCTGCTCGACGACTCCCGGTAAGGCGGCCCACGACGTGCCGGCGTACCTCCAGCGGCAGGGGTATCGAGTCATCCCGGTAAACCCGTTCGCGGACGAGATACTCGGCGAACCGGCGTTCGACTCGCTCGCGGACGTCGAGGCTGACATCGACCTCGTGGACGTGTTTCGACCGAGCGAGGAGGTGCCCGAGATTCTCGACCAAGTGCGTGCGCGACACGCGGCGCGCGGCGACGCCGGCGCGGCGTGGCTGCAACTCGGTATCAGTGACGACGAGGCGGCCGCCGCCGCCGAGGCCGACGGGATCGAGGTAGTGCAGGACCGGTGTCTGAAAGTTGAGCACAGGCGGCTTCGCGGATAGGGCCCGAACCGATTCGACGCTAATCTGAGACTACCCTTCCCACTCCTCGAACGAGCGATAGACGCCCTTCGAGAGGTAGCGCTCCGAGGAGTCGGCGAAGACGGTGACGACGGCGTCGTGGGGTGCGTCGATCTCGCCGTCGCGTATCCCGCGAGCCACCCGTTTCGCCGCGATCGCGTTTGCGGCCGCGGAGGAGGCGACGAGGTGCCCCTCTTCGGCCGCGAGCCGGCCCATCTCCTCGTGGACCTCTCGGTCGGGGATCGGTCGAATGTCGTTGACGAGGGTGGGATCGAACAGCTCGTTGGTCTCGATGTCGTGGGTGCCGATCCCCTCCGTCTTGTACTCCTCGTGGTCGACCGTCTCGCCGAGGAACTCGCGGTACGCGGAGCCGACGGGCTCGACCGCGACGACGTGGGTCTCGGGGTCGCGCTCGCGAAAGTACTGCGCCATCCCCATCAGCGTCCCGCCGGTGCCGCAGCCGGCGACGACGGCACCCACCTCGCCGTCTAACGCCTCGTCGATCTCCGGGGCGGTCGTCTCGTAGTGGGTCTCGACGTTGAGGGGGTTCGAGAACTGTTGCGGGACGACTGCGTCGTCGAGCTCGTCGGCGATTTCGTGGGCCCGATCGATGGCGAATCCCATCCCGTCCTCGCTGGGGGTGTTGACCACCTCCGCACCGAGCGCGCGCATCAGCTGCTGTTTCTCCACCGAGAATCGCTCCGGGACGACGAAGACGGCGTTCAGCCCGAGCTGTTTCGCCGCGACCGCGAGTCCGATACCGGTGTTGCCCGCGGTCGGCTCGACGACGGTGCCGCCTTCGCCGACGTCGCCGCGCTCGAGCATGTGTTCGAGCATGTACTTCCCGATGCGGTCTTTGATGCTCGCGCCGGGGTTGAACGACTCCAGCTTCGCGTACACCGGCACCGCCGACGGCGAGTCGTGCACCCGGACGAGGGGCGTCTCCCCTATCGTCTCCAGTACCGACGACAGGGGCTCCCGATGGGTTGTCATGTTCGCACGATCGGTACCGGTCCTTTTGCGTGTTTCCATGACTGCGCCGACCGTCCCCTGTCGGCGTCGGCGGTGGGCGTTGCCGGGGATCGAACAAACTTATGCCCCTCGTCCGGTTCCGAAGAGGTATGAGCGAGACCGATGCGCAGGCCCACGTGACGGTCGTCCTTCCGGACGGATCAGAGTTGGACGTACCGGCTGGGGCGACAGTCGAGGACGTTGCCTTCGAGATCGGCCCGGGGCTCGGTCGCGACACCGTCGCGGGGAAGATCGACGGCGAACTCGTCGAGAAGTACGCGACGGTCCACGACGGCGCGCGAATCGAGATAGTCACCGACCAGTCCGACGAGTACCTGACGGTGCTGCGCCACTCCGCCGCCCACGTGTTCGCGCAGGCCCTCCAGCGACTCCACCCCGAAGCGACACTCACGATCGGTCCCGCGACCGACGAGGGGTTCTACTACGACGTGACGGACGTCGACCTCGACGAGGACGACCTCGACGCCATCGAAGACGAGATGGACGCGATCATCGAGGCGGACTACGACATCGAGCGCGAGGTCCGGTCGCGCGAGGAAGCCAAAGAGATCTACGCCGACAACGAGTACAAGCGGCAGATCTTAGACGAGGAGGCCGACAGCGAGGAGGTGACCTTCTACGTACAGGACGACTGGCAGGACCTCTGTCAGGGCCCCCACGTCGAGTCGACCGGCGATATCGGCGCGGCGACCCTCTTGGAGGTCTCGGCGGCCTACTGGCGCGGCGACGAGGAGAACGACACGCTGACCCGCGTGTACGGGACGGCGTTCGCCTCGGAATCGGACCTCGAGGAGCACCTCGAACTGCGCGAGGAGGCGTTAGAGCGCGATCACCGGAAGATCGGACAGGAGATGAACCTGTTCTCGATCCCGACGGTGACCGGGCCGGGGCTCCCGCTGTACCACCCGCCGGGCAAGACCGTGCTCCGCGAGCTATCGAACTTCGCGAACGAACTCAACCGGGAGCACGGCTACGAGGAGGTCGAGACGCCCCACGTGTTCCGGACGGAACTGTGGAAGCAGTCCGGCCACTACGAGAACTACAAGGACGACATGTTCCTCCTCGACGTCAACGACGAGGAGTACGGGCTCAAACCGATGAACTGCCCGGGCCACGCCACCATCTTCGACCAGCAGTCGTGGTCGTACCGCGACCTGCCACAGCGCTACTTCGAGAACGGGAAGGTGTACCGGAAAGAGCAACGCGGCGAGCTCTCCGGCCTCTCGCGCGTCTGGTCGTTCACCATCGATGACGGACACCTGTTCGCTCGGCCGGATCAGATCCGTCAGGAGATCGAGTCCGTCATCGAGATGATCTTCGAGGTCGTCGAGACGCTCGATCTGGAAGTCGAGGTCGCGCTGGCGACCCGCCCGGAGAAGTCGGTCGGCGGCGACGAGATTTGGGAGTCCGCGGAGGAGCAGCTCCGCGACGTGCTGGAGTCCGGCGGCTACGACTACGACGTCGAGCCGGGCGACGGCGCCTTCTACGGCCCGAAGATCGACTTCGGCTTCGAGGACGCCCTGGGTCGCGTCTGGGACGGCCCCACCGTCCAACTCGACTTCAACATGCCCGAACGATTCGACCTGACCTACACGGGCAAAGACAACGAGGACCACCAGCCGGTGATGATCCACCGCGCGCTGTACGGGAGCTACGAGCGCTTCTTCATGGTCCTCATCGAGCACTTCGACGGCGACTTCCCGCTCTGGCTCGCGCCCGAACAGGTCCGCATCCTCCCCGTCTCCGACGAGACGCTCGGCTACGCGCACCGCGTGAAGAACGAACTGGCGGACGCCGGCTTCCGCGTCGAGGTCGAGGACCGCGACTGGACCGTCGGTCGCAAGATCCGCGCCGGGCACGACGACCGGCTCCCGTACATGGTCATCGTCGGCGAGGACGAAGAGGAGTCCGGCACCGTCTCGGTGCGTGACCGCTTCGAGAACCAGCGCGGCGACGTCGACCTCGACGCCTTCGTCGATCACCTCGTCGACGAGCGCGACGCGAAGCGGACGACGCCGGACTTCGTCGACGCCGAGTAACTCACGCGTCGCGTCCCACGGATCCGCTCGTGGCCTCCTCCGATCCGCTCGTGGCCTCCTCCGATCCGCTCGCGGCCCCCCTCCTCGATCGCATTCCGCCGTACTTTTGACCGTCAACGTCGGGAAACCTAGTATGAGCAACACCCAACCGAAACACAGAGTCGACGAAGAGGCCCCGGACGTCGGGGAGCTGACGCCGCCGGACCGCACGCTGATGGGCCCCGGCCCGAGCGACGTCAACCCGCGGGTGCTCAGGGCGATGAGCACCCCCCTGGTCGGCCACCTCGACCCCTCGTTCGTCGAGATCATGAACGAGGTCCAGGAGCTGCTCCGCTACACCTTCCGCACCGACAACCAGTGGACCATTCCGGTCTCGGGAACGGGGTCGGCGTCGATGGAGGCGGCCATCGGCAACCTCGTCGAGCCGGGCGACACGATGCTGGTCCCGACGAACGGCTACTTCGGCGGTCGAATGAAGTCCATGGCGGAGCGCGCCGGCGGAGATGTCGTCGAGGTCGACGCGCCGTGGGGCGAGCCCCTCGACCCCGTCGATGTCGAGCGCGCCTTCGACGAGCACCAGCCCGACGTGTTCGGCTTCGTCCACGCCGAGACGTCGACCGGCGTGCTCCAGCCCGACGTGCCCGCGCTCACCGACATCGCCCACGAGCACGACGCGTACGTGATCGCCGACTGCGTCACCTCGCTGGGCGGCGTCGAGATGCGCGTCGACGAGTGGGGCGTCGACGCCGCCTACTCCGGCCCGCAGAAGTGTCTCTCCTGTCCGCCCGGCGCGAGCCCGCTCACGCTGAACGACCGGGCGATGGACAAGGTGCTGTCGCGCGAGGAGCCGGCTCGGTCGTGGTATCTCGACCTCTCGCTGCTGGAGGGGTACTGGGGAGAGGACCGTGCGTACCACCACACTGCACCGATAACGAACGTGTACGCGCTCCGCGAGGCCCTCCGGCTGGTGGCCGAAGAGGGGATCGAAGAGCGGTGGGCCCGCCACCGCGACATCGCCGGCGACCTGAAGGCGGGACTGCGGGATCTGGGACTCGAGATGAACGCCTCTGAGGAGTACTGGCTCCCGAGCCTGAACGCCGTGCGCGTACCCGACAGCGTCGACGACGGCGCCGTCATCGAGCACCTCCTCGACGAGTACGATCTCGAGATCGCGTCCGGGCTCGGTGACCTCGAAGGCGACATCTGGCGAATCGGCTGCATGGGTCACTCCGCCCGTCCGAAGAACGTCGAGTACGTGCTGGCGGCACTGGAAGACGCGCTGGACGAGCAGGGCTTCTGAGCGGTCGACTCCCCTGGGGCGTGCGTCTGTGTGCCCAACTCACGGTCGATTTTTCACGACGAGTCAAGAAACAAGACGCATGACGGACGCCTTCGGTCGCGCGATCCGCGACCACTTCCACGGGGAGCGGGACGAGCCACTGCTCCATCGAGACGGCGGCGAGACGGTTGAGCATCCGATCGAGGCGTTTTATTTCACCGAGTTCGACCCGAGCGAGGACGCGGCTCACGAGTGGCTGTCCTCCTGGCTCCAGGGGCCGCTCGTCGACCTCGGCGCGGGCACGGGTCGGCACGCGCTGTACTTCCAAGAGCAGTTCGAGACGGTCGCGCTCGAACCGAGTCCCGCGCTGGTCGAGACGATGCGTGACCGCGGTGTCGAGGACGCCCGCGAGGGAGACATGTTCGCGCTTCGGGAGCAGTTCGCTCGTGATCGTTTCGGATCTGCGCTTGCGAACGGGACCCAACTCGGCCTCGCCGGATCGATGCGGGGACTCACCGCGTTCCTCGGCGACCTCGCGCACGTGACGACGGCCGACGCGACCGCGGTCGTCGACTGTTACGACCCTACGCACCCCGCGACCGCCGACCTCGTCGGCTACCGCGACGACCCGACGCCGGGGCTCGCGCACCGCGTGATGTTCTTCGAGTACGAGGGCGACACGAACCCGATCCTCCAGCTTCGGCTGTTCAGCCCGGGTCGACTCCGCGAGGCCGCCGTCGGGACCGACTGGGAGATAGCGGAGGTCGTCCGCGGCGACGAGGGGAACGAGTACCACTATCGCGCCGCGCTCCGGAAGCGCGGCGACGGGTAGTTCCTCGCGTCTCTCCCGCCGATCCGCATCGCTCGACGAGCGCCCCTACCACGTCGTCAGCGCCGTGCGTCCGTGATCGTTCACGAGGACGGCGACGAACGCGAGTACGCCGGTGATCGCGAACGCGCCGCCGACGTAGAACACCGCGGCCATGCTCACCTCGACCATCAGCCAGCCGGCGATCAGCGGGCCGGCGACGGAGCCGGGGTGTCAGACGAGTTCGCGGAAGGAGTCGGCGACGCCGAGCAGTCCGGAGAACACAACCAGCGGGAGGTACGCGGGCGGCAGTTCGCCGACGATCGGCACCGTCACGTCGGCGCCGAGCGCCGCGCCGACTCCCGAGGCCAACGGGATCGCGAGTGCGATCACCCCGTAGGCGCCGCCGCCGGCGAAGACGAACAGTGAGCGCCCGTAGGGTCGGAGAGGCGCCCGGTGAACAGCTGTCCGACCATGTTCGTCGCCTTCTCGGCGGTGACGGTGACCTCGATGGCGATACCGGCGACGCCCAGCCCGCCCCCGGCCATCGACGTCCCGGCGGAGATCGGGATCCACGTCCGGACCATGGTGACGGCGAAGGCGTACTGGACGCGGAACGTCGAGACGGTGACGAGCTTTCGGTTGACCGCGAGGTCAGAGAAGGGGAACCCCTCGACACGAGTGTCGTCGTCGTCGAGCACGCGCCACGTGATGACCCAGGCGACGACCATCAGCGCCGCGATGACGGTGAACACCGGTTCGAAACCGACCGCGTCGTAGATGCCCCCCGCCGACAGCGACCCGAGGATGGAGGCCGCGAAGGCGGCGGCGTTCGCCTTTCCGATCTTGTCGGCGCGGGTCCCCACGTCGGCAATCTGACCGACCAGCGAGAGCGTCATGAGCCCCGCTCCGGTGACGACGACCCCCTGCAGCGCGCGGATGAGGATAAACGACGCCGAAGAGTCGACGAGCGGGAACAGCGCGTAGACGCCCGCACCCACCCCGACCACCCACAGCAGGACGGTTCGCTTGTCGAACCGGTCGCCAGCCCACGCCAGCGGGACGACGGCGACCGTCTGTGCCAGCGTGAAGCCACTCGTGTACATCCCGATGACGAACCCGGCGGAGATGGAGACTCCGAGCACCGTCATCCCCTGCGGGTCGAGCGCGTTGATGTACGGACCGAGCAGCGTTATCAGGGTGATGAACCCGAACCCCTCGGCGAACCGAGTGACGTAGAGCGCCCAGAACTGCGACCGCCTGTCGGCGTTGCTCACGTCGGATCGGTTCGGAGACGTTTAAAAGCGATTTCGTTTTGACGGACCCATCCGAATCGGCGCCGGGTTTTTGCATCGCGCCGCGCGTTCTCCCGGCATGGGTGATCCCGCCTGCGACCGTCGGTTCTGTCCCGACTGCGACCTCGCGGTCGCGCGGAGCGACGACGTCTGCCCGGAGTGCGGCGCGTCTATCGAGCGCCGCGAGACGTGAGGGCGGCACCCGGCCCGTCGCCGTCGACCTCGCCGGTCCGCTACTACAGCGTGTCGCCGAACTTGTCGCGACGGAAGAGGTCGATCTCCTGTGCCGACGACCCCTCGCGCGTGACCGCGAACGCGATGGCCTCGGCGACCTCCTGTGGCTCGGTCACCGTTCCGGGCTCGAACCGCTCCTCGAACGGCTCGCCGTCCTCGCTCCCGAACTCCGTCCGGACCTCGGAGGGGTTGACGACGCTCACGGCGACGCCCTCGTCGCCGACCTGCGCCGCGACGCTGTGTGCGAAGCCCCGGACCCACCACTTCGTCGCGGCGTACACCGGGTTGAACGAGCGCGGATACTGACCCGCGAAGCTTCCGACCACGGCGAGTGTTCCCTCGCTCTCTGTTAAATACGGGAGCGCCTCCCGCGTGAGGAAGAACGTTCCGTCGACGTTCGTCTCCTGCATGCTGAAGTACTCCTCGTCGGTCATCGTCTCGACGTCGCTGCCGCGACCGACGCCCGCGTTCGCGACGACCACGTCGAGGCCGCCGAAATGGTCCACGGCGAGATCGACCGCCGCCTCGCTCGTCGCCCGGTCGCCGACGTCGCCGTCGGCGACCACCGCGCTCGTCCCGTGTTCGGCTTCGATGTCCGCCGCCAGCGACTCCAACGCCTCGCGGCGGCGAGCCACCAACACGAGGTCTGCGCCGTCCGCCGCGAGTTCGCGCGCCGTCGCCTCGCCGATACCCGAACTCGCGCCCGTCACCAGTGCCGCGGTTCCGTCGAGCGTGCCCATGCGTGGTCCGTCGTCGACGTCGAGTATAAAAGGTCGCGTCGGGCCGACGCCGGACGCGGGGCTGAAACCGGTGAATCTGTTGAACTCCACTGTGCTTGAGAGTTCGGAGACGGCGCGCTGAACGGCAGACGCGAGTTCAGCGAAGCCGCGTATCCGCCTTCGCCACGCGGATCAATCGCCGATCGTGTTAACCGTTATCACGGTTCGACGAGTAGAGGCGAAGTGGGGTGCTGACCACTATGACCTTAGCACAAATACCGAGGTACGATCCCACTCGAATCTCGGGCGAAGACGGTCAGGCTGTTGTCGTCGGGGGAAGTATGGCCGGTTTGTTGGCGGCCAGAGTGGTATCAGACGAATACGAGCGCGTCACGTTAGTTGAGCGGGACCCCCTGCCCGACGAGCCCTCACCGCGCCCCGGCGTGCCGCAGGGAAATCATCCGCACGTCCTCTGGACGGCCGGTAGCGACACCATCGAGGACCTGTGTC
This sequence comes from Halorubrum wangae, assembly GCF_051194135.1. Taxonomy (NCBI): domain Archaea; kingdom Methanobacteriati; phylum Methanobacteriota; class Halobacteria; order Halobacteriales; family Haloferacaceae; genus Halorubrum; species Halorubrum wangae. The sequence goes on from NZ_JBLZNH010000001.1 coordinate 717,342, forward strand.
CGGGGTTCGGTGAAGCGCTCCTCTCGACCGGTGGCTTACGGACCGATCTCATTCGGGATTGGGTGGTCTACGAACGAGGTGGATACATCGGCGGTGGGAGCGACCGGACACCGGATCGGCATCCGATGTACTCGGCGAGTCGTCCGCTCATCGAACTGAACGTTCGCCGGTTCGTCTCCGAAATTGAGGGCATCGACATCCGTTCACATTGCCAATTCGTCGATTACGTCTTCGACGAGGGGTCGTCGTCGGTGACGGGAGTCATCATCCGTGGGGAAAACGGCGAAGCGACTGAACTGACGGCGGACCTGGTCGTGGATGCAACCGGCCGCGCGAGTCGCACTCCGAAGTGGCTCGACGAGCACGGCTTCCAATCCCCGACAGTCGAGGAAGTCCACGTCGATGTAGCCTACAGCACGACGCTCGTCCGGCGCCCGTGGGACGACAGACGGGCGATTATTACGACGCCGGATCCTCCGCGAACTCGGGGTGGATCGGCCTTTCCTGTCGAAGGCGATCGGTGGTTAGTGAATATTCATGGCATGCTCGGGGACCATCCGCCGACCGACCGCGACGGATTCGAAGAGTTCGCGTCGAGCCTTCCGATTCCACACCTGACGGAAATACTCACCGAGCACGAATGGATCTCCGAGGAGATAGAGTACTACCCGTTTCCGTCACATCGGCGCCATTACTACGAGGAATTGGACGAGTTCCCGGACCGCTTGGTGGTGCTCGGCGACGCGATCGCCAGTTACAATCCGATTTTCGGTCAGGGCATGTCTGTGGCCGCTCTGGAGGCCCTGCAACTCCATCATTCGCTCGCAAATGCTCCCCACGAGACGCTTGCCCTCGACTTTTTCGCCCGGGCCGAAACGGCCGTGGATCCGGCATGGATGGTCGCCACCGGATCGGATCTCAGGTTCGATGGAACGGAAGGAGAGAAACCACGAGGGACCGATCTGAGCAACTGGTATCTCTCGCGGTTACTCAGAAAAGCCCATACCGATTCCAGCTTAGTCGAGGCGTTCATCGGGGTAGTCACCATGGAGAAGCCCCCGTCGTCGCTATTCCGCCCCTCAATCGCGTGGCGCGTACTGACCCCCGGCGACTAATCACTCTTGCGGCCTTCTGTTTCGCTCCGTCGTCGTCGACGATCGGTTTCCTGAATACTGGCTTGGTGCCTTGATTTCGGCCGAATTGGTACCGCAGCGCCCGTGATCCCAGCGCGACAGCTCCGACGCTGTCGGCACTTCCACTTTCACCGCCCATCCATGGCTCACCCCTTTTAGCTATCTTCCCGTCGGCGCTAACATGCCCACTCGTTCCCGACGACCGACCGCCACTCTCCCGGACCTCGCGCCGGGCGTCACGCTCGTCGACGTCGACGACGAACTCGGTGTCACGCCCGTTCAGGCGCTCCTGCTCGACCGCGTCCTCGGTGCCGACGGCTCGGCGTTCTGGGTCGACGGCGCGAACGGGGCGAACACGAGCCGCCTCCGCGAACTCGCCCCGGCTGATCGCGTGCTTGACCGCGTCGAAGTGGCTCGCGGATTCACGGCCCATCAACACACCTCGCTCCTCGATCGACTGGTCGGCCGGCTGGCCGCCCGAGAGTCACCGTCGGTCGTCGTCGCGACCGGCCTCGACGGGATGTACCGCGCCGCCGACGTTGACCGCGAGCTCGCGGAGCAGCTGTTCATCCGCGCGATCGCGTCGGTCGCTCGCGTCGCCCGCGTCCACGACGTGCCGGTCATCGTGACGCGGTGCCGCGAGGACGACTTCTCGCGGCCGTTGCGCCGGGCCGCGACGACGCACCTCCAGTGCCAAGAGACGCCCTTCGGACCACGCTTCGAGGACGCCTCGGGCGAGACGGAGACGCTCGTCTACCACACCGAGGACGGCTGGATGCAGACGACGCTCGCGTACTGGCGCGAGGTGCTCGAGCACCGCGCTCGGATGCACGAGAGCGCCACCGTCGCACGCACAACGGCTACGCCGGGGATGCAGTAATGGGTCGGACAACCCCGACGTACCGGGACCAGTTAGGAGCGATCGAAGACGAGTGGGGCGCATTCAGACGAGCGCTCCGCCGTAAGGATCAATCCCGATTCGACCAGCTGTTCGTGTACGCTCGCGATCACGCCGACGCCGCCGGGAATCTCAACCACTCCGACCCACTGGCTCCGGTGTGGGTTGCGATCGCGCTCGAACAGGAACGCCGAATCGCCGAACTGGAGTCACGGGTCGATTCTCTCGCCGACGAATAGCCAGTGACGCTCACGCTCGACTATCTCGGCGATGGACGCGTCGCCCGGTGGACGCTCACCCCGGACAGCGTCGCTCGCGAGGTTCACGCGGACTATCAGCCGACGCTGTTCGTCGGTGATACCGCTAGCGACCTCTACGGACAAGCGGGCGGGTCTGCTCCGACACCACCGCCACGGGAGGGACTCTCTGATGCACTTCGCGAGCTCCGATCCTTTTTCGACGGCCAGGAGGCAGTCGTCAGCCTCGACGTCGAGACACACCGGCAGACGTTCCGGACGGACGCTCGGCCACTGCTCCGCGTCGATGTCACGTCGATCGAAGCGGTCCGAACGGTCGCGAAGCGAGTCCGACAGTTCGGACAGGCGGATACCTACACCTGCTACAACGTCGATTTCACGCGGCAGCTGCGATTCTGCCTCGAAACAGGCACGGCGGCCGGCCCCGACCGCTCGATGCGCGACCTGCGAACGCTGCGCCTCGATTTCCCCCGGCACGAGTCGGGTATCGAATCGTTGCCGCAACTTGCCGTCGACGGCGACCGGGTCGGGTCAACGCCGCGCGAGGTCGTCGCCGGCGTTCGGGCGGTCCTCGACGACCGCGACCCGGACGTGCTGGTCGTCTCGACCGCGGACCTCGTCCCGTTGCTGTTCGAGGCGGCCGACTCGTACGGTGTCGAGTTCGACCTTGGTCGGCGACCGGGTTACACCAAGCTTGCCGGCGCGTCGACGTACACCTCTTACGGCAACGTGGGGCACTCGCCCGCCCGGTACGCGGTCCCCGGACGCGCCATCATCGACGAGTCCAACTCGTTCTTCTATCACGAGTCTGGGCTGGAGGGGTGTCTGGACCTCGTCGAGCGCTCCGGGTTGCCGCTGCAAGAACTCGGCTGGGCCTCTATCGGGCGGGTCCTGACCGCCATGCAGATCCGCGAGGCTCGGAGCCGCGACGTGCTCGTCCCGTGGCGAGCGTGGCGGCCGGAACTGTTCAAAACGGCGGCGACGCTCGACGATGCCGACCGAGGTGGGACGACGTTCGCCCCGGATGTCGGCGTGCACGAGGACGTTCACGAGCTCGACTTCGCATCGCTGTATCCCAACATCATCCGGACGCGCAACATCTCGCCCGAGACCGTGCGCTGTGGCTGCTGTGACACCGAGGACGTGCCGGGGCTGGGGTACTCGATCTGCGATCGGGACGGCTACCTGCCGGAGGTACTCGGTCCGCTGATCGACGCCCGAAGCGAGATAAAAGAGCGGATTCCCGATGCCGACGGCGAGGAGCGCGAGCGCCTGGCGGCGGCCTCCTCAGCTATCAAGTGGATCCTCGTCTCCTGCTTCGGGTATCAGGGCTTTTCGAACGCCAAATTCGGCCGCATCGAGTGTCACGAAGCGATCAACGCCTTCGCTCGCGAGCTCCTCCTCGACGCGAAAGCCGCATTAGAGGAGGCCGGCTGGCGCGTCGTCCACGGCATCGTCGACTCCATCTGGGTCACGCCCGTTGCCGGTCGCGACCAACGGTCGCTGGAGACGGTCGCGGCCGAAATCAGCGAGGCGGCGCGGATCGAGTTAGAGTACGAATACGCGTTCGACTGGGTGGCGTTCTGCCCGATGCGACGCTCCGAGTCGGGGGCGTTGACTCGGTACTTCGGGAAGCGCCGCGGCGAGGCGTATCCCGAGACGGGACTCGGGGACGCGGTCAAGACGCGCGGCATCGAGGGGCGACAGCGCTCGACGCCGGCGTGGGTCGAAGAGGTCCAGAGCGAGGCGCTCCGTACGTTCGACGAGACGCGCTCGCCCGAGGCGGTGTGTGACGTGCTTCGGCGTCGCCTCCGTGAGCTACGGGCGGGCGAGGTGGAGCCCAGTGCGCTCGTCGTCGACAACCGGGTGTCGAAGGACGTCGACGAGTACTCGATGGCGACGCTCACCGTCGCAGCGTTACAGCGAGCACGGATCGAGGGCGCGGGGGTGGCTCCGGGACAGACCGTCCGGTACGTGGTCGTCGACGCGGACGCGCGGGGCGCGTCGCGAGTTCGATTAGAGTTCGAGGAGTTGGGACGGTACGACACAGCATGGTACGAGGACGCCGTCGTGCGCGCCGTCGAGAGCGTGCTGGCGCCGGTCGGCTGGCGCGAGGCTGAGATTCGTCAGTACCTCAGTGGGACGACCGACGAGACATTAGCGAGTTTTTGCGGCAGCGACCCTAACCGCTGAGAACCGTTCCGACGCGTCGACCTGGACATCTCTTTGACTTCGCTTCCGTCTCCAGCCAGCGCGCACCGATCCGGTCGCTCGCTATCCGCTCTCGCTCGGGTTGCCCGTCGTAGCGCAGCTTGCAGATTCACTCGGCGGCGTCGAAGTCGACGTCGTCGGGTTCGATCACAGAGACCTGGAAGGCGGGCCCGTACTCCTGCTGTACGGCCCAGAGACTCGGTGCCGCGACGTTGCGGGTCCGTGTTCGGCATTTCCTCTTTGTAGCACCTTGAGAGGGCCCGTACGCGACCGCGGAGACTGCGACCGGTCTGGCCGATATACGTCAGGCCGTCTCGATCGAAGTGTCGAACACGGTAGATCCCCGGATTCGTGGAGAGGCGAGAGAGTTCGCCGTCGGCCGGGTTCAGACTCAGCCACGGTGACCAGTCGAAACCCACCCAGTCGGCGGCGTGGTAGTCGGACGCGTTGATCGTAGTCACGTAGTGCGTTTTGTCTGGTGGCCGATATTTAGTGTTGGCTGTCGCTTTCGGTGATCGCGATCGCGGCGGCGAGTCTCCTACACGCCGGCGCGTGGCATCGCGCACCCCCGGGGGACCCCTGTGCGCTACTCCGAAACGCGCGCGTATCTGCGTCGTCGATCGCCGCGCCCGCTCGCCGCTCGGCCGCGAGATCGGCTGTCGTGGAGTCCTCGCTTCGAGCGCGCAGATACGGCCGTCCGCTGACTCGTGGGCTCGATCGCTCAACAACTGACAAGTATTGCATCCATTCGCAGGGCGAACGCACGGCGGTTTCGCCGCAGATAGCTGAATGTATGCCGTGTTTGTCGGTCGAAACGGAGACATATTCGAACATATTCGATAGTATGGGCAACAATATTCATATACTGGCCGATTTGTCCCCTGTTCCGCACGTCACGCGTCTCGGAAGATGGTGTCGGGTGAGACAGAGGTATGACCCCCAGTCAGGTACGTGTAGTCGACTGACGATTGATGCTCGACGCACGGTCCAGATACCCCGCCGATGCGACCGGACCGACGGGCGAACATCACGTCCGACCCACACACCATGAGAGACGAACACACTGACGGACGCGACACATTGACCGGCCACTCCAGACGCGACCTCCTCAGGACGGCTTCGATCGGCGCCCTCGCTGCCGGGTTCTCCGGGTGTCTGGGCGGCGCGACTAGCGGCACCGACACGACCAGTAGTGGCGCCGGTGCCACAGTCCGCTGGGCCGGCACTCAGAACCCCGATACGACGTGCTGGGACTTCGACGAGAACCAGTCCGAAGAGTCGGAGGGCTGTGGACTCGTCTATCCCGTCTTCGAGCTCAAGCGGCGACTCGACGCGCGAGAAGATGCCCCGGACATGGCGCTCATCGACAGCAAGGAACTCTGTAGCGAGCAGTCCTGCATGTCGAAGCTCGACTCGAAGGTGATTCAGTTGGGCAGCAGCTCGGTCGCCAACTCCGCGAAAATATGGCCGGAGAACGAAATCTGGAGCATCCCGTACACGTTCCCGGTCCACCAGCGGGCCTCCATCGGCTACAGTTTCGTCCACCCGACCACATGGGAGGACTACTGGGTGCCCTTCGCGAAGAAGTACAACGTCGTCCCGGTCGGCTTCGACCCGCCGGGCTACCGCGCCCACCTCATCGGTACGGGCAGCGACCCCGGCACCCCGGTCACCTCGCCAGCCGACTTCGAGAATCGAAAGATCCGCACCACCCAGAGCGAGGTCATCTCGACGGCATTCGACGAGCTCGGAATGAATCCGATCACCATCTCCTTCTCCGACACGCTCCAGGGGATGAAGTCGGGCGTCGTCGACGGCCTAGAGATTATCACGCCCTACGCCGTCGCGGCCCAGATAACGTCGATCACCGCGCAGGTGACGCTGACCCAGTGGGCACCCGGTCTCGACCCCATCTGGTGTCGAGTCGACTTCCTCAAGGGCCTCTCGGAGGCCGAGCGGACGGCGTTCGCGGAGGTCACGGCCGGCCTGGCCGAACAGAGCATCCAGCGCACCGATCGGATGTACGAGCGCTACCAGGGGCTCAGCCCCGATGCACCCGTTGAGGGCTCGAACTTCCACACGCAGGGTCCCGATGACGAACCGGTGCAGGTCAACTGGCTGAGCGAAGAGGACCTCAACGCGTGGCGGGAACCCGTCAATCCGGCCGACAACCGCGACCTCTACGACGACGCGATCGGTCGGGTTCACGACGAGTTCACGGACGGGTTCTTCGATCAACTCCACGACATCGCTCGCGAGAGCGGCGTGCCCAACCAGTCGAAGAACTTCACGCTCGACGCCTGGTGGGACGACTATCTGGATCAAATCTAAGTCGCCGATGTCGACAACACTCTTCCGGTACCTCAGGATGCTCCTCGACCCGGAGCGGCTGCAGGAGACGCGTCTCGGTCCCGTCGAGCGCAACCTCGAGCTCTTCCTCGGCGGGACGCTTCTCGTCGTCTACGGGCTGGTGATCGGGTTCTCAGTCATCCAGCGCACCCTGACCGGTGAGCAGGCGCTGTGGGCACAGGAGAGTGCCATCGGGATGTTCGTCTGGGTCGCCTGGCTCTCCGTGGCGTACGTGATCCGCAACGAGGATCACTTGCGGTTCACGATGGTACTCGACGATCTGTCGAACACTGGCCGGTACGTCGTCTACTGTGTCGAGTGGCTCTGCTGGATCGCTTTCGCGGGCATCGTGTTCGTCTACTCCCTCCCCGTCTTCGGCGACTTCCTCAGCCGTGGCGGGACGATCACGGGCACGCCGGTCCCCGACGCAATCACGTATCTGGCGGTGACGGTCGGCGTCGCACTCGTGCTCTTTCGTGTCGCCGAGCAGATGCTCTGGGTGACGTACGCCTTTCGCCGCGGCGACGACATCACCTACGCGGACGGCGAGGTGGTGGGCGAGTGATCCCCCTACAGGCTGGTGTCGCCGGCCTCCCTCCGGGCGTCGCGCTCTCGGTTCTGACCCTCGGCGCCGTCGGTCTATTCGTGGTCGGGGTACCGATCCTATTGGTGTTCTCGACGTGGGCCATCGGCTTCACCCTCGTCTTCCCCGTCTTCAGTCTGCGGAACCTCGCACTCGTCTCGTACTATCAGCTTTGGACATTCCCGCTGACGGCCGTCCCGCTGTTCATCCTCGTCGGCGCCCTCATCAACCAGTTACAGATCGCACGCGACATTATCAGCCTGTCCCGCTCGCTTGCGGGGTGGCTCCCCGGTAGCTCGGCCAACACGGCGCTTGTCACCGCAGGGGTCTTCTCCGCCATTACGGGATCGAACGCCGCGACGACGGCGTCCGTGGGCGAGGCCTTCACCGACGAACTCAACGAGGAGGGGTACGACCCCGTGTTCAGTGCCGCCACGATCGCTGCTGGCGGCACGCTGGGGATCATCATCCCGCCGAGCGTCCTCTTTATCCTTTACGGCGTCACGTTCAATCTCTCCGTCTCGGAACTGTTCGTCGCCGGCATCCTGCCCGGCATCCTGATGCTCGGTGGACTCATCGTGACGGCAACGGTCATCTCCCACCGGCGTGACTATGGGGTGTCCGACTACTCGTTCAGCATCACGTCCGTCCTTCGGTCGATGTTCCGGGCGCGGAACTCCCTGCTCACTATCGTCGTCCTGCTGGGTGGCATCTTCACCGGCCTGTTTACTCCCTCGGAATCGGCTTCCATCGCGATCCTCTTTGTCGTCACAGCTGAATTTCTCTCCGGGCATATCGACGATTTCGAGTTTGTGACGGAGTCTGTCCAACTCACCGTCTATCTCGTCGGCATCATCATTCCGGTGTTGATCACGTCGATCATGATCCAGCAGAGCCTCTCGTTTCTCAGCCTACAAGATGTGGTCTCGAACGCCATTTTGGCGCTCGATTCACCCGTTCTCGTCGGGATCGCGTTGCTCGTCGTCATGCTCCTGAGCGGGTCGATTCTGGCATCGATTCCGAACATGATCCTCACCGCGCCGCTCTTGGCGCCTGCCGCTTTCTCCCTCGGCATCTCGCCGCTCATGTGGGGCGTGATCTTCATGATCAGCGACGCCATCGGCTTCATCACGCCGCCGTACGGTCTCAACCTCTACATCATGAGCAGTATCACCGACATCGACTACATCAAAATCGCCCGCGCCGCCTTCCCCTACTTCGTCGTGTTGACCTCGGTGCTTGTGCTGTTTTTCGTCTTCCCCGAGGCGAACGTGCTCGCCGCGGGCTGACCTTCCGCGGGGACCGGTCTTCGTCGTATGACGCGGCATATATGTAGCTGACCGGCCAACGGTGAGCCATGTTTCTGTTGCTGACCGCGGGCCCGGACGACGGTGACGCGGCTCTCCCCTTCGTCGCCGCCAAGGGGGCACTGGCCAACGGCGACGACGTGTCCATCGTGGCGATGTCCGATGCCGTTCACCTCCTGACGACCGACACCGACCGCCACGCCATCGACGCGTCGGGGCTCCCCACCGTCGGGCAGACTGTCGAGCGACTCCGCGACGCCGACGCTCTCGCGGACGCCGTCGCCCTACGCGACTGTTGTGCCGCCCGCGACATCGACGAGGCTGACCTTGCCGACTGGGCGACGATGGACGACGAACGCGCGGTGCCCCGACTCGCGGCCGCTCACGACACCACGCTCTCCTTCTAACCCGGCCGCGGACACCACCCCCCACAATCTAGACGCCTTCCAGATCGATTTTCGCGAAATTATATCTGGAGATCGAGAAATATCCATTTCCCTTCCGGCACCGGTATCGGTCGGGGCGACACGCCCCTGTTCGCTATGACAGCACCCCCGCCGACTCAACGAAGACTACTCCGTGCCGGGCCGTACTTGACGTGGGAGGCATCGGCCTCGGCTTCGGCCGCGAGATCGTCGAGCACCGACTCGATCGGCTCATCGACCGGGTAACACTCGACGACCGCCGGCAGCCGGTGGTGCGCGACGTACACGTCTTCTCGCCCGGATGTCGCCGTGTACGGCCGGTGCTCTGTAGACCGCCAGCGCTCGTAGCCTGCTCCGCTCCAGCCGGCGCTGTCTTGCCAGAGCCGGAGCTCGTCGTCCTCGTTGAACAGCTCTCCGATTTCAACTTCTTGCCGCTCCTCGACGACTGCGATTGCGGCGTTTTCGTCGGTGTCGAGATCAACGTCGATCTGCCCATCGACGCTGCTCATGACGCCACCTCCGGACTAATCGCTAACCGACCGAAAAATGTATCTAGGAGGTCTCTGCCTTTTATTAACGAAGCGGGCCGGGCGCGATTTGAACACGCGACCGACGGATTAAGAGTCCGTCGCTCTCCCTAACTGAGCTACCGGCCCTCATCCAAACCAACCCCTGTCGAGGTAAAAGACCTTTTCATTCGACGGCGCCGGCATCCCGATACGGCGCTGTCGGAGAGTCACCGACGGCGGTGGTGCAGTCCGCTTGATGCGTCGGTCGTGCGCTCCGATAGCACTCTCTCAGCACTCCGTCTGTGTGACCGGCGTCGTCGCATGCGGAGAGCGCACCCGTTAAGTGTCGTCCCGGAAAAATCAGGGCTAATGAGTAGTGGGGCATCCGGATCAGCGCGGACGAAGTACGCGATCCTCGGCTGTGGCAGCGTTGGGCACGCGGTCGCCGAAGAGCTGACGGGTCGCGGCAAGGACGTGCTTATCCTCGACCGCGACGAGAGCCGCGTCGAGGCGCTCCGCGACCAGGACCTCAACGCCCGCGTCCAGGACATCTCCGACCCTGACGTCGTCGACGAACTGACGGACCGCGACATCGTGTTGATTCTCGCTAGCGACGTGGAGGCGAACAAGGCGGCGGTGTCGGCGGTGCGCGAGGTCGGCGGCGACCACTACGTCGTCGTCCGCGCCTCCGACCCCGTCAGCGAGGACGAACTTCGCGACCGGGGAGCCGACGTGGTGATCAACCCCTCCACGGTGATCGCCGACAGCGCGCTTCAGTCGCTCGAGACCGGCGAACTGGAGTACATGGCCCGCCAGCTCGCCGAGATCCTCGAACAGGACGGCGGTCGGATGGCGATCCTGACCCACGACAACCCGGAGCCGGACTCGATCGCGTCGGCCACGGCGCTCCAGGCGATCGCGGACGCGTTCGGCGTCGAGGCGGACATCCTCTACACCGGAGACGTCGGTCATCAAGAGAACCGGGCGTTCGTCAACCTCCTCGGGATCGACCTGCTGGCGCGGTCGGAGGCCCCCGATCTCTCCGAGTACGAGACGATCGCCGCCGTCGACCTCGCGAAGTCGGCCGACGACGGCTTAGACTTTGACGTCGAGGTCGACATATACATCGACCACTTGGAGGCGGACGTCCCGTTCGATGCCCGGTTCGTTGACGTACGGACCAACGTCTCCTCGACCTCGACGATCCTCACGAAGTACCTCCAGGAGTTCGACCAGTCGCCGACCGAGGCGGTCGCGACCGCCCTCTTGTACGGGATCCGTGCCGAGACGCTCGACTTCAAGCGGGACACCACGCCCGCCGACCTGACCGCGGCCGCCTACCTCCACCCGTTCGCGAACCACGACACGCTCGAGCAGGTGGAGTCGCCGTCGATGAGCCCGGAGACGCTGGACGTGCTCGCGGAGGCGATCCAGAACCGCGAGGTACAGGGGAGCCACCTCTTCTCGACGGCCGGCTTCATCCGCGACCGCGAGGCGCTCGCGCAGGCGGCCCAACACCTCCTCAATCTCGAAGGGATCACGACGACCGCCGTCCTCGGCATCGCCGACGACACCATCTACCTCGCCGCGCGCTCGAAGGACATCCGGCTGAATATCGGCAACGTGCTCGACGAGGCGTTCTCGGAGATGGGCGACGCCGCCGGCCACTCGACGCAGGGGTCGCTGGAGATCCCGCTCGGGATCTTCACCGGAATCGAGGCGAGCGGCGATAACCGCGACACCCTCCTCCACCTCACCGAGGAGGCCGTCCGCCGGAAACTGTTCGACGCGCTCGGCGTCGAGGGCGGCGGCGGCGACGGCGCCAACGGCTCGTAGCGCGATCCGCCGAATTCGTTTTACTCGTCGGTGCCCACACTCACGTACGGAGCACCGCGACCATCATGCACGTTCCGACGGACCCGCCCTCGACCTGCCCCGCCTGCGGTGCCCCCTACGAATCGGTGTCCCGCCACGCCGACGGGTTCGTCGTCAATCTCCTCGATAACGAGCGGTACCGGCGGGTCTGTTTCGATCCGGCGAGCGAGGCCGAGACGCCGGCGCTCGACTGTTACCATCACACACACGCGCAGACGGACGTCTCGGTCGACGGTGAGGTCGGTGGTGAGACCGGCGATGAGGCCGGCGGCCGCTAGAAGTCGTCGCCCTCGGTGATCGAGGTGTGCGAGCCGATCAGCGCGCCGGAGAGATCCACTCCTATGAGCGTGGCGCCTTCGTCGATCACCGAGTTGCGTATCTCGGAGTCGGTGATGGTCGCGTTCGGGAAGACGACCGCGCGGTCGAGCGTCGAATCGGTGACGGTCGCGCCGGACATGACGTGGACCACGTTCCCGAGGTCGGAGCCCTCGACGGTCGCGTCGTCGGCGACGAGCGTGCCGCCCTCCAAGGCGTACTCGACCGCGTCGAGGTAGCTGTCGGCGGTGCCGATGTCGAACCACGCGCCGTCGAAGGTGAACGCGTGAACCGGTCCGCGCCCCTGGAGCCACTGGAGGAACCAGCCCGGCTCGTCCGGGTTGTTGCCGTCCGAGAGGTACGTCGAGAGGTCGGGCAGCGTCTCGGCGGGGAACGCGTAGCACGCGATGGAGACGAGCGTGCTCTTCGGGTCGTCCGGCTTCTCCTGAAAGTTCACGACCTCGTCGCCGTCGAGTTCGACCAGCCCGTACGACTTGGCGCGCTCGCGGTCCTCGACGTCGTAGGCGGCCAACGTCGGTGTCCCCTTCGCCTCGAAGAAGTCGGCGAACTCGCCCAAGTCGAAGCTGATCAGGTTGTCGCCGGCGACCACGATGAGGTCGTCGTCGACCCCCTCGCGGTCGACGAGCTGTTCGAGCGCCCCCACGACGCCGAACTTCTCGTCTTCCTCGACCGTCTCCTCAACCGAGAGAGTCGGCTTCTGGAACGGGCTGTCGGCGAGGTACTCCTCGAAGGTGTCCGCGAAGCGCTCGTTGGTCGAGACGAACACCTCGTCGACGCGGTCGTCCGCCTCGAAGTCCTCGAAGATCTCGTCGATGACGGTGTTTTTCCCGATCGGGAGAAACATCTTCGGTCGGTGCTCGGTGATTGGCCAGAGTCGGGTCGCGTAGCCACCCGCGAGTACGACGGCTTTCATACCAGTTCCGTCTCACCCCGGTGTGATACCTCTTTTGCTCGTCTCAACACTCAGACACGCGATCGGTGAGATCGGTCGACGCGGTCGGCGCGACCAGAGCGAACGCGAGAGGGTTTGCTCGCGCCTACTCGCTCAGCCGATCGGTGTCGATGCTCACGCCCGGCGGCGTCACCACGAGGAACCCGCGGAAGTGCATCAGCTCGCCGCCCATGTCCTTCACCTCGCGGGCGAAGCCGGCGGCGAGTTCGTTGAGGTCGCCGTCTATCGACAACACCAGCGTGTTGCCGTAGTCGACGCTCCGGACCCATTCTTCGGGCTCCGTCGTGCCGTCGAGGACGCCGAGGACGACGTCTCCGGCGGCCGCGAACGCCTCGTCCATCTGCTCTTCGGCGTCGCGCAGATCGAGGTCCCAGTCGCTCATACTGCAGGGTCGCGAGGGGGCGGCAAAAACGTTCGGACGCCGAGCCCCGGTTCGGCGACCGGTGTCACGGGCCGTCGCGGAGTCGTTAAGTGCGCGCCGACCCCAGCGAGGATATGGAACGCACGCGGCGGTCCCTGCTCGCGGGCGCGGCGTCGATCGGCGTCGTCGGCGCGGCAGGATGTCTCGGCGGCGGTAGCGGTGACGATGGTAGCAACACGCTCGACACGGGCGAATACGACTGCGACCTCACGGAACCCGCGGACCCGGACCTCGAGTTCCGGCCGGTCATCGGCGACCCCGATTCCGACGTTGTTGTGCAGGCGTTCGAAGACTTCACCTGCGGTCACTGCGCCACATATACGCTGGAGCACTTCCCGACGATCCGCGAGGAGTACATCGCCTCCGGCGAGATCCGGTACGAGCACTGGGACTTCCCGATTCCCGTCAACGAGGCGTGGGCCGTCCCGGTCGCCAGCGCGGCCCGCGGCGTCGGCGCGCGCAACGGTTCCGAGGCGTTCTTCACGTTCGCCTCGACGGCGTACGAGTCGCAGGGCAGTTACAGCGGTGAGGCGATCGGCGCCGCCGCCGAGGCCGCCGGCGCCGACCCGTGCGCCGCCATCGCCGACGCGCAGTTCGCGGCCTACGAGGAGGCCTCGATGAGCGACCGGAGCGAGGGCGACTCGATGGGGATCTCCGGCACGCCGACCATCTTCGTGAACGGCGAGGCGGTCGACACCTACGAGGCGGAGACGATCGCGGCGGCGATCGACGAGGCGCTGTAACCGGCGCCGCCCCGAGTCACCGACCGGACCGTCGTCGTCCCAGCCGTTCGGACGGGCTCCCCGACCGGGGCGCCGACCTTTTGTCCGTCCGACGCCGGTTATAACTCAATGAGCGACGAGGACCGCGGAGAGCGACGGTTGCTCGGCGCCGTCGTGCTCGCGGTGTTGATATCGCAGGTGCTGTTGTATCCCGGCGTGCCGAGCCTCGTGGTCGCGCTCGGAGCGCCCGCCGGCATCGACGCCGGCATGTGGTTCCTCGTCGCGGAGTTCGGCGCGTTCGTCTCTTTCGCGGTGGTCTGGGGCGCCCTCAGCGACGCGCTCGGCGAGCGGGTCCCGCTGATCGTCGTCGGCGCGCTCGGCGGGGCCGCCTCCTACGCGGCGCTCGCGGCGGTCCCCGAGTTCGGGTTCGGCTTCCGCGCCGCGCTCGTCGTCCGCGTCGTCGGCGGTGCGCTCACTATCGGCGCATTCTCGCTCGCGATCACGTCGCTGATGGATCTGCGCGGTGGTCACGGGCGAAACATGGGCGCCGCCGGGACGGCCATCGGACTGGGCGCGGCGGTCGGCGCCGTGGTCGGCGGCGCGCTCGCCGATCTCGATCCGTTCTATCCGGTGTACGCCGGCGCGGTGGTGTTGGCGGGCGCGGGCCTGCTCGCGGTGACCGTCGACGACAGGGCGGGCGGGAGCCCCAGCGACGGGGAGCGAGACGGGACCGACCTCGGTTTCCGGGAGGTGCTCGCGCAGGCGCGGACGACCCGCGGACTCCTCGTGCCGCTGGCGTTCGGGTTCGTCGACCGACTCACGGCCGGCTTCTTCGCGCTCGTCGGCGTCTACTACTTCCAGGACCCCAGCACGTTCGGCCTCTCTGCTGCCGGCGCGGGGGCGACGCTCGCGCTCTTTTTCGTCCCGTTCGCGCTCCTCCAGTCGCCGCTCGGGTCGCTCTCGGACCGCGTAGGTCGTTTCCTCCCCGTCGTCGTCGGATCGATCGCGTACGGGGTCGTCACGGTCGGCGTCGGCGTCGCCCCGACGTACCCCCTCGCGGCCGGCCTGATGGTGCTCGTCGGGGTCTGCGGGGCGCTGATGGCGCCGGCGACGATGGCACTCGTCACCGATCTCGTCGAGCCAGAGGCCCGCGGCGCGGCGATGGGGCTGTTCAACGTGTTCGGCTCGCTCGGCTTCCTCGCCGGCTTCCTCGTCGGGGGCGCCGCCACCGGCGCGTTCGGCTACGCGCCCGCGTTCCTCGTAGTCGGCGGACTCGAACTTGCGATCGCGCTGGCGCTGTTCCCCGCCGTTCGCGCGATCGCGCCCGGCGACGGTCTCCTCGGGCTCCGGGGCGCCGAGGGGTCGCTCTCGAAGTAAGCCGCGCGAGTCGAGCCTTTTTAAGCCTCGCACCCCCTCCATCCCGACAACCGATGGAACTACTCGTCGTGGGCGCGGGCGAGATCGGCCGGTGGATCGCCGACACGGTGTCGGCCGACGAGTCGCCGGTGTCGGCGACCGTCGCGTTCGCCGACCGCGACCCCGAGACCGCTCGCGACGCCGCGGCCTCGCGGGACGCGACGACGGTCCCGGCCGACGGCGACACGATCCACGACGCCGTCTGTCTCGCGGTACCGATGTCGGCGGTCCCGGCCGCGGTCGAGGCGTACGCGCCCCGCGCCAAGCGGGCGATACTGGACGTCTCCGGCGAGATGACCGACGCGGTCGCGGCGATGCGCGAGCACGCGCCAGGGCTGGAACGAGCCAGCTATCACCCCCTCTTCGCCCCGCCGCGCGTCCCGGGCAACGTCGCCTGCGTCGTCGACGACGGCGGACCGATCGTCGATGGGATCTCGGCCGCGATCGAAGCGGGCGGCAACCAGGTGTTCGAGACCACGCCGACCGAGCACGACCGGGCGATGGAGACGGTGCAGGCCGGCGCGCACGCGGCGGTCCTCGCGTGGCGACTCGCGGGCGACGAGGTGCGCGAAGAGTTCCACACGCCCGTCTCCGCCGCGCTCGACGAGGTCGCCGACACGGTCACCGAGGGCGCGCCCGAGGTGTACGCCGAGATCCAGCGCGCCTTCGACGGCGCCGACGACGTTGCTGTCGCGGCCCGCGAGATCGCCGACGCCGACCCGGAAGCGTTCGCCGACCTGTACGAGGCGGCCCGCGGCGACCGCGAGGGTCGGGAGCGACACGAGTGAGCGGTACGCCGACGAGAGAGATTTCATGATAGACAGAGACGCGGTCCGGAACAACGCCAACTACCTGCGCAACGTCAGACCGATCGACCCCGAGGAGATCGCGGAGTACATCGAGGGGACGCCGCACCCGGCGGTCGTCCGCGAAACGCTCCGCGAGGAGGCGTTCGATCTCAGACTCCGCGAGCGCGAGGACGGGTGCTTCGAGCCAGTCTCAGAGGAACCGATCCCCGACCCCGACTGGGCTCCGACCGCGTTCCCCGACGCCTACTCGTTCGCCGTCGAGGACCTCCTCGTCGCGGAGTTCGGCGCGAACTGGCACCGTGGCGAGTCGGGTGAGAAGCTTCGAGAGGCCGTCCGGCGGCTGAAGACCGACTACCTCTACGAGAACGACGTGGAATACGACCGGGTGGCGGCGCTCGGTTACGCCGTATACCACCTCCCCGCCTACTACGCGACCATCGGGTACGTCCTCGACGACCTCGTCGAGAACGGCCTTATCGACCGCACGCTCCGTGTCCTCGACGTGGGCGCGGGCGTCGGCGGGCCCGCGCTCGGGCTTCACGACTACCTTCCCGACGACGCCGTCGTGGACTATCACGCCGTGGAGCCGAGCGCCGCGGCCGACGTGCTCGACCGACTGCTCGACGAGACAGGCCGCAACTTCCGGCCGACGATCCACGAAACGACGGCGGAGTCGTTCCTCGGCGTCGACGGCGAGTCGGCGACGGCGGACGGCGCGACGGACGACCCCTTCGATCTGGTCGTCTTCGGGAACGTCCTCTCAGAGCTTGAAGATCCAGTCACTGTCGTCGAGGCCGCGATCGATCGGCTCGCCGCCGATGGCAGCGTCGTCGCCTTCGCGCCCGCCGACCGCAACACGGCGATGGGGCTCCGAGCGATTGAACGCTCGGTGGCGACTCCGGAGTCCGGCGTCGAGACGTACTCGCCGACGCTCCGGCTCTGGCCGGACGCGACGCCCTCGGACGGCGGGTGGTCGTTCGACGTCGCCGACGACCTGGCGGTCCCCGCGTTCCAGCGACGACTCGACGAGACGGCCGCACGCGGCGCGACCGACGAGCCGGGCGAGTTCGTCAACGTCGACGTCCAGTTCGCGTACGCCATCTTGCGGCCCGACGGGAAGCGCCGCGTGGACATCACGGCGAACGACGGTCGCTGTGCCCGGATGGCGAACTCCGAGAACCACGTCACCGACCGCGTGAACTATCTCGCGGTGAAACTGAGCCACGACCTCAGCGCGGGCGACAACGCGCTGTACCGCGTCGGCGACGGGTCACAGACCGTGGACCACTACCTCGTCTGCACGCGCGAAACCGTGCTCAACGAGGACCTCAGAGCGGCCGACTACGGGGCGGTCGTCTTCGTCGAGAACGGGCTCGTCCTCTGGAACGACGACGAGGGCGCGTACAACGTCGTCGTCGACGACGAGACGGTCGTCGACCTCGTCGCGCGTTGACCGGGGCGCCGGGACTCGGCGTCACCCCCGTCGATCCGCGTTCGCGAGCGACCCGTTCGGATCGCCTTCGTCGCGGACCGCGACGTACGGGAACCAGACGACCACGCCGCCGAGAACCGCGCCGATCCATTTCGAACCCCGGTGATTATTTATAAGCGGAATCTGATCCACCGGTAGACGATGGCGCTCGAACTCACTGAGGCGTTCGTCCGAGTCGCCGGGACGTCGCCAGTGATGCAGGCGCTCGTCGGCGGCGTCGTCATCGCCGCGATGAATCTCCTCGGGGCGTCGCTCGTTCTCGTCTGGAGAGACCCGTCCGAGCGGTCCCTCAACGGGATGCTCGGATTCGCGGCCGGCGTCATGCTTGCCGCCGCGTTCACCAGCCTGATCCTCCCGGGCATCGAGGAGTATTCGGGCGGGAACCCGATCCCGACGCTTATCGGCGTCGGGCTCGGCGCGTTGTTTCTCGACCGGGCGGACGCGCTTACCCCCCACGCGCACTACCTCCTCACCGGGTCTCGTCGAACGGACGCGGCGAACCCGACCGAGGCGCTTCCCGTCACCGACGAGCGGTTGACCGGCGTCATTCTGTTCATTCTCGCCATCACGCTGCACAACATGCCGGAGGGGTTGGCTGTCGGCGTGGGATTCGGTGCGGCCGGGACGGATCCTGCACGGCTCGGGAGCGCGCTGTCGCTGATGCTCGCCATCGGTCTCCAAAACATTCCCGAGGGATTGGCCGTCTCCGTGGCTGCCATAAACGCCGGCCTCGACCGCCGGCTGTACGCCGCGATCGCCGGGCTCCGAGCCGGGGTCGTCGAGATCCCGCTGGCGGTGCTTGGGGCCGTCGCCGTCACGCTGGTCGAGCCCCTGTTGCCGTACGCGATGGGGTTCGCCGCGGGGGCGATGCTGTTCGTCATCTCGGACGAGATCATCCCCGAGACGCACCGGAGCGGTCACGAGCGCGTGGCGACGCTCGGGCTCATGACGGGCGTCATCATCATGCTGTACCTGGATATTTCGCTGGCGTCCTGACCGCACTCCGAGGTGACCGCTCCGGACTCCGTGCCGAGTCAGATACGCCGACTCCGTCACGGACGCCGCGTTCAGGCGAGCCGGTCGATCAGGTCGGGGGCGTCCACGGCGGGGGAGTTCACCCGCGTCGACACCGGATACGCGGTCAGTTCGTCGGCCGGGTACGGGTCCAACAGCGCGGCGGCCTCGTCGGGGTCGCCCCGGAGCCACGTCGCCTCCTCGTCCGGCTCCAGTATCACCGCCATCCGGTGGTGGAGGTCGGCGACGAGGTCGTTCGACTCCGTCGTGACGACCGTGAACGTCTCCACCGGCCCGCTGCCGTCGTCGAACTCGGCTCCGACCCCTCCTCCGAACGCGCCGAGTCCCGTCTGCGTCGTCTCCGGTTCCGGTGGCTCCCACCGCTCGTAGAGGCCCGCCATCGCGAACGGGCGGTCGTCCTCGAAGGCGACCCGGTACGGCGTCTTGTCGGAGTCTCCGCGGCACCGGTCGTCGGTTACGTCCGCGTCGCCGTCAACCCACTCGTAGAATCCGTCCGCCGGGACGAGACACCGCCGGCGTTCGAAGGCGTCGGCGAAGCTCCGCTTCTCGCGAACCGTCTCGGCGCGGGCGTTGATGAGGTCGAACGACTCGTCGGCCCAGGCGGGAGTGAGCCCCCACTTCATGCGGGTCGCGCGGTCGGGGGCGTCGGCGGCGATCACCGGGAGGTTCTGGCCGGGCGCGCAGTTGTAGCTGGGCTCGACTCCGTCGAAGTCGGCGTCGAACCGCGCTTCGAGGTCCCCGGCGGCAGTGAAGAGCGTATAGCGACCGCACATGGATACCGTTTGTTGCACCCGCCAGCACTTAAATACAGTTTGGGAACGACAGCGTCGCCGGCACCGCGCTCACCGTCACGGCCTCCCGGCGGGTTTTTGCCTGCGCGTCGCCGCCCTCTGCTATGCGCATCGAGAACAGCTTCATTCCCGTCGAGGGGGTCGGCGAGAAGACGGAGCGCAGGTTGTGGCGCGAGGGCGCCACGACGTGGGAGTCGTTCGACCCCGGCGTTGACGTTTCGGGCGTCGGCTCCACGACGACCGATCGGATCGAGTCGTTCATCGCCGAGGCACTGACGCACCTCGACGACGGCGACGCGGCCTACTTCGACCGCACGTTCCCGAGCGGGGAGCGCTGGCGGCTCTACGAGAACTTTCGAGACGAGACCTGCTTTTTCGACATCGAGACGACCGGACTGGACGAACACCGCGACCAAGTAACGACCGTCAGCTTCCATCGCGACGGGGAGACGACGACCCTCGTCGCCGGCGACGACCTCACCGCCGACCGGCTCCGCGAGCAGTTCGCGGGTGCGAGCCTCCTCGCGACGTTCAACGGCGCGCGGTTCGACGTGCCGTTCTTAGAGACGTCCTTCGGAATCGACATCGACACGCCGCACCTCGACCTCATGTACCCCTGCAAGCGGATCGGACTCTCCGGGGGGCTCAAACCGATCGAGAAGCAAATCGGGATCGACCGCGACCGCCCGGATCTGTCGGGGCGGGACGCCGTTCGACTGTGGCGCGAGTACGAGCGCGGCGACGACGACGCGCTCGACGCGCTGGTGTCGTACAACCGCGAGGACACCGAGAACCTTCGAACGCTCGCGGACGTCGTCTCTCAACGGCTCCACGAGGACGTCTTCGTCGGTGCGACCGCCGAGCAGTAGACTGGCGAAAGCACCATTCTCCACCCACGAAGATTGTCGCAGAACACGCCTCGATTTATCCGGCTCGGCACCCGATAGCGACGAGACGGCAGGCCGCGTGGTCACAGCGCTCCGCTGCAGGGTCGGCCTCGAACTCGATTTCTGGCGATCGTCGGCGGCGCTGAGGCTTTGCGTCTCGCCCTCCTATCGACTCCGGACGGATCGAGGAGATGACGACATGACGTACTTCGATACAGAGGAGGGAGCGGCACTGAAATCGGCGTTCGATGAGATCGTGTTGGACTGGCCCGCGGTGACTGCGACCACCATGTTCGGCTGTCCTTCGTATCAGGCTGAGGGAACGCTTTTTGCCGTCCTCGTCACCGACGGAGTCGCGCTGACGAGACTTCCCGCCGACCACCGCGAACGGGTAGCGCAAACGTTCGAGGTCGGGCCGTTCCGAGCCGGTGAGCGAACGGTGACAAAATGGGTGCAGATCACCGTCGAGGCCGGTTCCGAGCTCGACTCGCTTATCCCCCACATCGAAGCGAGCTACGAGTCGGCGCTGGAGGAAACGAACTGATGGCCGACCGATCGGACCGGCGCAGTGCGGGTGGGCCAAGCGACTTGACGGGCGGTCGGACGCCGTAGCCACCGAGCGACGAGAGACGTCTCGGATTGTCGTTTCGGACTGCCGCTGATTCGGCCGGTCCGAACTCGACCTCGGCGACTCGTCAGCGGTGGAGCGTTTCGACGAGGCCCATGATCTCCCGCACGTCCCGCGGTGTCGAAACGTGCCGCTACTCACGCAGCGAGTCGCGCACGCGACGGGGAATCTGTGGAAAGTCGAACGTCGGCCGCCCCTCGGGATCGGTCGGCTCGACTACACACTGGATCAACGACGGTCCGTCGCGTTCGACTGCCGCCTCGTAGGCATCGGCGAACGCCTCGTCTGTAGTGGCACTGGCCGCCGGGAGGCCCTGTGCCTCCGCTGCGGCCGCGAAATCGATCGAAGGAGTGGCCTGACCGCCCGTCGTTCCGTAGATGTTGTTGTCGAAACAGACGACAGTGAGGTTCGGCTGATCGGCCGTCACCACCGTTGAGAGGACGCCGAGCGACATCGTCAGCGAGCCGTCGCCAGCGAGCACCGTAACCTGTTCTTCGGTGCCTCGGGCAACGCCGATTCCGGTCGCAGTCGTCGACCCCATGCTCCCCCAGAGATAGAAGTTTCTGTCGCGGTCATCGACCTCGGCGAGTACGTAAGAGGCGACGCCGAGATTCGAGACGACCACCGCGTCCGGAGTCTCGTCCAGCACCGCGGCCGTGCAGGCGAATTGGTCGGCCGCCATCACTGGGCCTCCTGTCCGTAGCCGGTGACGGTTGCGTCGAGGAACACGATGTACGGCGTCCGCGTCGAAAACGCAGTGTCTGTGGCCATTCGAACCGTCTTTCGTAGCGACCCCGCCTCCGAGACGACCGTTTGTCTCACTCCCATGTCGTCCATCATCGCGGGGAGGTTGTAGCCGGTCGGCACCTGTGCGATATTGAACTCGCCGAGACCGCCCCGACGCGTAACGAGCGCGACGAACGGCAACCGGGCGGGGACGGACAGCGAGCCGAGTGCATTGATTGCGTTCGCAAGCCCGCTCGACTGACAGATGACCGCCGCACGGTCGCCGGTCACCCACGCGCCGGAGGCCGCCGCGATCGCGCTCTCCTCGCGTTCGACCCGAAGCGTGTCCACGTCCGCTTCCTCGAGACCTGTCAGTACAGCGCCCATCGCACCGTCCGGAAGCTGTGTGACAAAGTCGATCTCCGCGTCGATCAGTCCGTCGACAATTGCTGTTTCCCAACTCATACCTGCTGGTAGAGACGGGGTGAGATAATGATTCTCACGCAGGTAAGAGTCGTAACCCCGGGCGTAAGAGTCAATTGTATGATAACATATTCAGCGAGACCGCGGAAACACGGCGCCACGCTCGGCGTTCAACAGATCCGCTCGAACGAACTTGCTCGGCGACGGCTACGTTGCTTCCGCGTCGCGGTCGATTGGCGTCTCTGCCGTCTCTGATTCCGCCTCGTCTTCCGTATCTGCGGTCGGATCGGTCTCGGTGACACCGTCCGAGCCATCGACAACAGTATCTCGCTCTTCCGCCTGCGATTCTCCTCCGTCCTCCTCGTCGGCCGTCGACGCGTCGTCGGTGCTTCGATCACTGGTGTGATCGCCCTCGTCGTCGTCGTCCTCGTCTACATCCTCTGTATCCGCTTCCGGGTCATCGTCTTCTCCTGCTTCGTCGTCGCTTTCGGCAACTGCTTCGTCATCGTCTTCTCCCGTTCCGTCGTCGCCTTCGGCGACTGGTTCGTTGTCGTCTTCTCCCGCTTCGTCGTCGCTTTCGTCGACTGGCTCGTCGTCGGCCGTCTCATCGTCCGTAGACGTCTCTTCATCGCCGGCTTCCGCTGCGGCCTCGGCCGCCTCGTCCCCCGTCTCCTGGACCAGTTTCATCTCTCCGCGAGCGCGGAGTGCCCCGTCGATTTCGGCCCCGTCGTGGACGATGAGATCTCCGGCCGAGACGTCGCCGAGCACCCGCGCACCGGCCTTGATGGTGACCGTTCCGCCGCGGGTCGTGACGTCGCCGTGGATGACCGTGTCGGCGCCGACGGTCACGCCCTCGCGGGCGCGCAGCGAACCGAACACTTCGTTTCGCTCGCCGACGTGGACGGACTCCGCTCGCAGGTTACCGTGGATGCGGCAGTCGTCGCCGACGGTCGCGGGCGTCGAGACGCGCCACGCGTCGTCTGATATCTCGGCGCCGCGCGGAATGAACAGGGGGTCGCTCACGTCGTCGCCGTCGGCGAGCGCCTCGGCGAGTTCGTCCGCCGCGTCTGTCTCGCCGACGCGTAAAAGCTGCGAGAGGACGAGGAAGTAGAACACGATGGTGGGTACGGGATTCCGGATGACGATCCAGCCGTTCGCCTCGAACCCCTCCTCGATAGACACGTCGTCGCCGATGTCGAGGTCACCGGAGACCATCAGTCGGCCGGTGACGGTCACTCGTTCGCCGAGGTACGCGTCCTCGCCGACGAGGACGTTGCCGTCGACGGTACACCACGTGTCGAGCCGGCAGTCGCCCTCGGCCTCGATGTCGTTCCCGACGTGAACGCGCTCGCCGATGGCGACGTTGCGCCCGCGAAGGCCGAACTCTACCGTTGACTGGCCGCCCACGAGCACGTCGCCGTCGACGACGAGGTCGTGCTCCTCGACGGTCGTCCCGGACGGAACCGCGAGCTCTTCTATCGGACCGTCTCCTCGCAGCGACACAACGGGAGAACTCCCTCCGCACTTATAAACGGTGTGGGCCGTCTGACGGAGGGCTGACGGCAGGCGACTTGCCCGTGCGATGCCGACCTCAGACGGGTCACCCGACACCCTCCGAGCCGCGACCGCCGCGCGTGTGGCTCCCACGCGTGGCGCCCGCAGGTCACTACCCTTTTGAGTCCGGCACGGGAGCAGCGAGTATGGGATTCGGATCGTACGATGAGAGCGAACAGAAGGACCAGGACGTTGACACCGACGCTGAAGAAGCGGTAAACGTTCACGAACACGACCACGACGGCGAGGTGTCCATCGAGGGCGGCGCCTCCACCGACGACCTCGTTGGGCGCCTCTCGGAGATGAAAGACGACGACGACGACGAGTAACCGCTCTCGTGCGAGCGGTCCCGATCACCGGCCGCGGCCGTGTCACGCCCCTTTTATCCGATCGACGCATACCTCCGGCAATGAGCACAGAGCTGACCTTCACCGACGACGGCGTCGACGTCGTCTACAAGGGGACCGAGTTCGAACTGGAGAAGGACCTGATCGAGGAGGCGACCGGGAAGGGATTCCGCGACGTCACGGACCACGAGGTGTTACAGATCGTCGCCACAGAACCCGAGTTGGACGGCGAACCCGTGCGTATCGGCGACGTTTTATAAGCCGACTCTCGCGTCATTCTCGCGTCACTCTCCGAAGCGGTACGGTTTTCCACCGCGACTGGATTGCCCGGTGTATGGGTCTACTATCCGTACTCGCGGCGCTCGCGAGTTCGAAGCGCCGGATCGCGCTCGTCGCGCTCCTGGTCGTCGTCGGGACGGTCGGCGGCGCGTTCGCCGCCGGAGCAATTGGCGTTCCGAGCGTTGCGGACATGGACAACTCCTTCGGCAACGTGACGAACGAGACGACCACCGTCGAGACGGATCTCGTGATCTCGAATCCGAACCCCGTCGGGGTCGGACTCGACGGCGTCTCGGTGAACTACACCATCGCCATGAACGACATCCGGATGGCTCAGGGCGGTCGCGACGGGGTGACCGTCAGCACCGGGAACGCTACGATCCCGCTCGAAACGGACCTGCAGAACGACGCTATCCCGCCGTGGTGGGTCAGTCACATCCGCAACGGCGAGCGGACGAGGGTCGACATCGGCGCGAGCGTCACCTCGGATCTGCTCGGTCAGACCGTCGATTTCAGCCGAAGCCGAGAGATACAGACCGATCTGCTCGGTGAGTTCAACTCTGATGAGACGCGGCCCGTGAACGCCGACAGCGCGCTGACCGACGACCCGATTCTGTACGTCAACGAGACGCGGGGCGAGTGGGGGAGCGTCAGCGAGTCCGAGACGCCAATCGACATGACGTTCACCGTGTACAACCCGAACCTCGAACCGTACGCTATCACCGAGATCGGGTACGACGTGACGATGAACGGGATCGAGATGGCGTCTGGGAACACGGCTGAGGGGTACGTGATCCCCTCGCGCAGCACCGAGACGATCGAGTTCACCACGGACCTCCAGAACCGTCACCTCGACGAGTGGTGGGTCACGCACCTCGACGAGGAGGTACACGGCCACCAGGTGAGCGACCTCACCATCGAGTTTTACGCCGTCGTCGAACTCCCGAGCGGCGGGGAGATCACGGTCCCGCTCGACGCGTTGACCTACGAGGAGACGATCGAGACCGACATCTTCGACGAGGGCGAGGACGTACGAGACGCGAACGCTTCCGAGGGCGGAGACGCCGACGGGAGCGGGACCGACGATGGCGGGGACACCGCGGACGACGGGGACAACACGAGCGACGACGGAGGCACCGTGGACGGCGGTGAAAACACGAGTAAAAGCGGCGACGACACCACTGACGACGGGGACAACACCACCAGCAACGAATCTGACGACGGCGGCATCATTCCCTTATAAATAAGTCGGCGTACTCGACCGGGCAAGCGCCGTTTCGCCTCTCAACCCGCCGGGTCCCTGACGCCTGAATCTCCTTCGGCCAGCATCGTCGGGAGTTCGACGCCGTATCCCGCTACGCGTGCGGACAGCGGCGAGCGCTCCTCGTGGGGTCTCCCGTCGCCGCGACGCCCCGCGAACAACTCCTCAGTCGACTTCCTGCCACGGTCAGTCGCTCCCCGGCGAAGGAGGGACGCCGGCGACACGTCCACGAATCCGATCCCGATACAATGCCGTGCCGACGAGGCCGACGACCGCCATCGCGACGAGCCACGTCAGAACGGCGTGGGGGACGTTGATCGTGACAAGCGTCTCGGGGAGCAACACGCCGTCGGGAGCGACGGCGCCGAGATCGATCGGAATCCGCCCCTGTGTGGCGTTGTCTGCGCCGTGCATCACCATTGCGAGCCACGCGCTCCCGCCCGAACCGTTGAACACCCACGCCAGTAGCACCGAAAACCCGATGATACCGACGAAGTACGACACGATGAGCGCTGGCGGCCAATCGGCCCGGAAGCCGCCGGGGAGGAACTGCGGGAGGTGCCACAGTCCCCAGAAAACGCCGATCACGACAGCGGCCCTGAACGCGCCGTATCGATCCTGGAGTTCCGGTTGGGCGAACCCGCGCCAACCGAACTCCTCCTGGCCGCCTCCGATGAGCGTCCCGATGACGATACTGAAGACGATTGTGGTGAGGCTGATCTCAAAGGCTGCCCAATCGACGGGGCCACCCAACGCCCAGGAGACGACACCGGTGGCGTAGACGATGGCGAACGGGATGCCGATGGCGGCCGCGTACCACCTGAGAGGGACGCGAACCGTCGCGACGCTCTTGAACCAGGCCCGTACGCTCTCTCCGCTCGCGGCGATGACGATCGCGGCCGCGACAGAGGGAGCGAGCGCACCGAGAAATCCCTCAAGAAACCAACTGGGCCACGATGGTTGTGTCATTCCGACCAGATCCGGAACCGCACCGACCCCCCACGAGAGACCGTAGGCCAGCAGGAAAAACGACGTGAGACGCCGGTTCCGTATCAGTGTTCTCAGTGATCGCCCTGACTGTTCATGACTCATCGGTAACTCGGCGTCGGTGGTGACTGTACGCCATTTCAGTATCCTACTGTAGTTGATTTACTGACAATATAAACCCAACTATCACAACGGTCTGTCACGGCGTCCCACCGTGGTGCGAAAGGTCGGCCGACTATTTCTCGCCGGGACTCTCCGTGCTGCGGAATCGGTAGACTCGACCTTCTGACCGAACGTTCTTGTACGGGCGGACTATCTCCCGGAGCACATGAAGTTCGACGGCGACTTCGGCGACCACCACAACATCGTGTCGTTCGACATCGAGACGACGCACTACGATCCCACCAAGGGCGAGACGGTCGCCATCGGCGTCGGCCAGCACGAAATCGGATCGTCCGCAAGTGAGGCACAGTACCGGATATTCGCCAGGGAGAACCCTGCGACGGCGGACGAACGCGACCTGGTGGAACGGGCAGTCGAGTATATCAACCGGCTCAACGGCGACACGCTCGTGAGTTACAACGGTATCGAGTTCGACATGGACTTCCTCTCCGAGCGTTGCGCTCAGTTCGACCCGGCCCCTGGACCGCCGCGGCTACACGAGACGGGTCGGCATATCGACCTGTTCGCCGGCCGGAAAGAGGCCTGTGGGCCGAACGACAAGTGGCCCTCGCTCGAAGAGTGTCTCGATAGCTACGATTTGCCGGTCCCGAGGACCGTCTGGAACGGTTCTCCACTGGATAACACGCGATTCGGTACGGAGTTCGCCCCGGCGTTCCTCGACGCGCTTGCGGACGGCGATGAACAGGAAATTAGCCGGTTCCGTGGCGTCCTCGACCATTATTTAACGACCGATCTCGAAGCGAACATCGCACTGTACTGCGCCGATCAAGGCCTCCCGTTCGATCCCGTCCATCTCCGTCTCCACGGCGAATTCCAAACGTGAACCTCCCTCTGAGGTCAAACGATACGGTCTCTCTCCCGACGGTCTTGCCTTGAGATTCACACAGTTCGACGATCTGTTTCCACACTGCATGACTGATGAGCGAATTCCCTGTTCCTGATGGCCTACTCAGGAGTATCTCGGAGATTCCTCCATTCTGGAGAGGCGGTTTTAGATTGTCGACGACACGACCCAACTGGTCGTCACGACCGACGGTACGGTTTTCCTTGATGATGGTATCTGACCGGACGAGGTCTTTTGTGACGTGCCAGGAGACTCCACCCCCTCATCCATCGACTTGGGTTTTACCTCCCCCTCATGCAAGGGTGCATTGAGGACCTGAACGACACAATCACTGGGGTGAAGAACGACTCTGAATGCGAAGAGAAGCAAATTCGCCGGTTCAACAAGGATCTATTTTCTGGTATAAGGCTTGCACTCCTTTCTTTTGCTCCCACTGATAGACCATTCGGCCACGGTGGTTACGACTATTGTCGTGGAGGAGCGGCAATCCTCTCTCTTGGTGTCATCTCTCTTGTATTCGGTAACCCCCTCGCTGGCTATCGAACTCATCCCGAACTTCTGATTGGACTGGTCCGACGACACATTTTTGAAAGCTACCTGAGTCCGATACTCCGTGTCAATTACACGAGCGAAGTCTATCGATTCTCTCTACGAGGAATGCAAGGATTTCGACCTTGTGCTCGTGCCGGATGCGCCGATGGCGAGTGCCCTAAACCGGCGTCTTGACCGACCTCACTTCGGGCCATTCGCGATCACACCACGGCGTCTGGCTGCTCGACGCCGAGAACAGGCCGAGGATCGACTCGCCTTCCTCGAAATTATTCAAACGACTGACCTCAACTGGAAGGAGACGTCCTATGCGGTCGGGAACATCCTCCAATGCTGGGAGTACCAGGGAACAGCGGAGGCCGTTCTCGACTACGAACAGTTCGCGACGGCGGCAACGCACACCGCTGTCGACTGCATCGCCGAGATGGACACGACGTCTACCCGTCTCACTGAGTACAGTATCGAAGCCGACACGTCGGTCGCTGTCGTCGGTTTCAAGCAGCTTACCGAACTCGAACGCTCGATCCTTCCCCCAGATTACGAGACGATCGACCCGTTCTCCGAGGAGCCATTCGATCATCCATCCTTCCACATTCTCGACTCACCAGCCGCGATCGTCGACGCTGTCCTCGATACGGTCACACCGGAGAACGCCGACGACGTGGCTGTCGTCCTCGATGCAGCCAGTCAGTATTCCTCGCTCATTGAATCGGCGTTGGAAGCTGTAGAGATTCCGTACTACGGTGGCCCGGGGTTCAATGATGATGCCCGGCATCGCGCATTCTTACAGCTCCTTCGAAGTGCCCACGCTGGCCAAGATACGCGAGTAGGCGACGTTCGACCACTCCTTACCCAGCTCGGGATGCCCGTCGACATCGAGCACGACGAGAAGCGTCTCTACGACCTCGACCGCCCGGAAGTAGACTGGATCCTAGAGTTCCGTGATGAGATTCGTTCCCGCACATTCGAGGAGGCCATCAACGAATACGAAGCAGTCACTGACGCCTCTTTCGACGCCTTCAGAGCGGAACTCGCGACGCTCGGCCTCCTTAACGACACCGTCACCGAACTAGCAGTCGACCGTCTCGAGTTCTATCTGCAGTCCTACGAAGTGCCTGTGGACCGCGAAAACGAAGGAGTACTATTGGCCGATGCGAAATCGGCCGCTCACGTCGACCGCGCCGTCGTGTTCTATCTCGGCCTCGACGAAGGGTGGACGCATTCGTCGCCTCGTCGCCCGTGGGTCGACCGAGATCAGGAGTTCGAGCGGAACATCAGGCAGTTCCAGCTCCTCCTGCAGAACGGTGTCGACCAGTACTACCTCGTGCAGGACACCGCCGGTGGGACGCCAGTCACCCCGTGCCTGTATTTTGAGGAACTGTTCGACGAGGAGTTCGACCGGTTCAGTGACCTTGACTCGCTGCAACACTCACGAACGTTTCGACCGACGCAGGACGGGTTCGATAGAGAACCACTCGACGTTCCTCCTGAGAAGGTCACCGCACTGAGCCAGTCGAGTCTGAACACCTACGTCAACTCCCCCCGCGATTACTTCTTCAGTCGACTCGTCGACAACCCTGACAAGGAGTACTTCAGGGAAGGGAACCTGTTCCACGACTTCGCAGAGTTCTACGTCTCCCATCCGGACGTCATCACGACGGACACGCTCGATGAGGTCGCAGCAGTCATTCTCGACGAGGTAGACCCATTCCTCCGAGGCGTCGACCGGGAGGTCCGACTCACGAGATACCGTGTCGGTCTCCAGACCATCGTCGAGTTTCTCGATGCAAATTCACCCCAGGGTGACGGCTTGGCGACGCCGGACAGTGGTTGGGGGGCGAATTTCTTCGCCGAGTATTACGACCGTCCCATCGATGCCTCACACACTGAACGCTGGTTCGAGAACACCGACCTCGGACTGAAGGGAAAAATCGACCTCGTTCACAGCCCTGCCCGACTCCTCGACTACAAGAGTGGCACAAAGAAGTCGGCATATTCCATCGTCAAACACTCCGCACTCGACCCACCGAGCGACAAACCGAACTTCCAAGCATTGCTGTATCTTGCTCATCAGCGAACCGAGCATCCGAATGAAGAACTTCGATTCACGTTCTTCCACTTCCTCGAGACACTCGACGATGTGGTGACTGGAGATGGGTCTCTTGACGATTGTCTCACGACGGTCACCTACTACCCAGTTACTTACGAGGGTTACATCGAGAGACGAGACACCTTTACCGAACTCCAAGAAGACGCCGCAAACGCTTGTAACAAGACCTTTTCCCAAATAGAGTATCAAGAGTATCAGGAGTTCTTGGATGTACACGAGTTCCCGGAGACGAGAGACAAGGACGAACTCTTGGACTCCATGTTTGCTCGCCTCTTGACGGAACAGATGACGGAGAGAGTTGGCGACTACAAGTACGTGAAGAAGGGCTGTAAGCAGGCTCTGAGACACCTCCTTCGAATTCGCAACCAGAACTATTTCACCGGCGACGTGGACGCATTCGAGCAGTTCGTCCATGATCGACTTTCGGAGTTGAACGACCGCCGTGCCGGTGATGAGCGGTTCCCGGTTCAGGGACTCGGTGGCGACCCGAACTATCGATACGTGGATAACCGAGACTGCATCCTGGAGGATGGTTCGCGATGACCGCGCCGAACGACCAACAGCAAGCCCTCATCGACAGCACAGAGGGCATTCACGTCGTCGACGCCGGTGCGGGGACCGGAAAGACGTTCACCGTCACCCGTCGATACGCCGAAATCGTCGACAAAGACGACGTCGAACCTGAAGACGTCCTCCTCGTGACGTTCACCAATAACGCGGCGGCGGAGATGAAGGACCGAATCGTCGCCCACTGTGACTACGGGATGCGTGAACTCTCGGACGCACCGATCCAGACGTTCCACAGCCTCTGTCACGACATTCTCATGGAGCACGGATTCAAGACCCCGACGCTTCTCGGCATCGATGACCGGATTACGGGGTCCACACGCGTCCTCGAAGACGAGAACGTCGAGAAGGCGAAGTTCCGCGAATTCATCGGGCGATTCAGCGACGACCACCCCGAGTACGACGACTTCTTCCGCGCCGTCGAGAAGCCAATAGAACTCCTCGGGTTGATCAATCAGCTCGCAGCGAAGGGTGTGTTCCCGACGGCTGATAGCTGGTACCGAAACGGCGAGCGGCATTTGGACGGTGATTTCGAGGCGTTCCGTGCGATTTTCGACGAGCTGAACCAGCCTCGGAACGACGGAAACAAACAGTCAAAGCTTCGCTCGAAACTCGGAGGCTACGGGAAAGATAAGTGCTACCTCCCAGATGCGCCCGAGGAAGACGAGATCCGTGGCGGATGGGGAGAGAAGCAAGTTCCCGCTGCCGTCGCACGACTGGCGTTCGAGGAACAGCGAGAGGGTCTCAAGAACTTCGTTCACGACGTCTACCACGAGTACCTTGAGTTCGCACTCAGTCGGAATTACCTCAACTTCAGCTTTCTTCAACTGTTCGCGTTCGTCCTGCTCTGTGACGACCACCGACTCCGCGACGACATCGCTTTCGAGTACGTGATGATCGACGAGTTTCAGGACTCAAGCGAGATTCAGTTCAAACTCGCACTCCTGCTCGCGGAGACGAACAACATCTGTGTCGTCGGCGACTGGAAACAGAGCATCTACTCGTTCCAGTATGCCGCCGTCGAGAACATTACCGAATTCGAGTCCCGACTGGATCGGTTTGTGGAGGAGTTGAACGAAGACTACGAGCGAGTACCGTGGGCGACACGCCCGATCATCGATATCGAACTCGTCGAGAACTATCGATCGACGCAGGCCATCCTCGACTTCTCCGAGCACAGCCTGGTCACGCCCGCTGCGAACAAGGACGACGTCGACGAGGCGGCCGTCCGAGATAGAATTGTGTCTCTCTCCTCGAACGCATCGCACGAGAACTCTCAGATAGAGGCGATTCAACACGAAGACGAACACGAAGCCGTTCTGACCAAGATTCAGGAAATCGTCGGGAACGAGGCGTATCAGGTCGAGGAGGATGGGAACCGTCGTCTGCCAGAGTACGGTGACATCGCCGTCCTCACCCGAACTCGTGACTTCGGCCGGGAACTCCTCTCTGTCGCCGAGGCGTATGGATTGCCGGTGGCGTACGAGGGGGGCATCGAGTTGTTCCGGTCTGACCCGGCGAAGCTTCTTCTGGCGTGGCTGCGGATCCTCGACTCCGACACGGAGCGCGGATGGGCAGTCGTGCTTGAGGAGGCCGGCTACACGCTCGACGAAGTCAAACACGTCCTCGATAGCGAGGAGTACCCCACCAACATGCAGGCGTTCAAGTCGGAGCTTGCGTCACTGGAGACGGTCGGTGGGGTTGCCCAGCGTGTGTTCTCCCAGTACGACTACGACGGGGCCTATGCCGACGTGCTGCTGACGACGATTCAGTCCGTCCACAGCGCGACGACATTGACACGAGGTGACCTCATCCGATTCATCGAACGCGGCATCGAAGACGGAAGCACCCACGAGGTCCACGCGAGCGCCGGTGTGAATTCGGTGACGGTCCAGACCATCCACGCGGCCAAGGGACTCGAGCACCCCATTGTCGTGCTCGCGAACATGAACTCCCATTGCTTCCCACCGTCAGGCGGGAACAGTAACGCGATCACGTTCGACGATCCGATCGGGATCCGCCAGCGGAAACTCTACGCCGATGATCACGGGTATCCACACATTCACGACAACTGGCGGGCCGACACCCTTCGAACGTGCCTGCCGCGTGGCTACGATGAGGAGCGACGCTTGCTCTATGTCGCGATGACGCGGGCTGAGAGCCATCTCGTGTTCGCTGCAGGCGAGAGCCCAAACACGTTCATCGAATCGCTTCCGGTCGACCTCGAGGAACTGGAACCCAACGTTCAGGAAGACGATATCGACGAGACGACGCAGGCAAACCTGCAGATTGCTGTGCCGACGCCGGATGGTCCAGTCGGTCACTCACCACATACGCTGATGCGTGACGCTGTGTTTGAGAATATCGATGACGGGAGAGGGACAGCGTTCGGAACGCAGACCCACGAGTTCGCTGAGCGGTACATACTGGAAGGAGACGTCGAGCCCTCGAACGACGATGAACGTCACCTCAAGTCGCTTACAGATTCGCTCGATGGTGAACTACGAGTTGAGGAGGATGCGTATCTGCCCCTCACCGTCGACGGCGAGCAGGTCACTATCTCTGGAATCGTCGACCTCGTTCATATCCGTCCCGATACTGTCGAGATTATCGACTTCAAAACTGACCTCGGGCGGCACGCCGAGGATGAGTATCGGAAGCAACTCAGCGTGTACTATCACGTCCTGAATGAATGGTTCTCTGATCGAGAGGTGACCGCAGAGCTCTTCTATACTGCACAAGGGGACCGTGTTGCTATTGATCCACTCTCGAAAACGGACCTAGTCGAACTAATTGGTCGAGGACAGCGTGGAGACGCCAGCGTTGTCGAATAGTCATACCGCAAATCAGACTTTCCTTGAACATCTCCGGCAGTCGTTCGGGGCCAAGATATTCGACGGCTTCGGTGACGAATACGTATGTTCGCTCTATTCGCTCGGTGATGAGTGGTCGAGACGGAGCGGTTCAACGCACTCGTCGAGCCGAGTCACGCCCGGGAGCAGACCCGAGATGAGGACGCTGGCTACACCGTCCACGCCAGAGACCATTCAGCACAGAATGGTCACGGACGACCACCTCCGTCGTTCTCTTTCGAGTTCCGGTCCCCCTCAATCGAAGAGTATCAATCCACAGACAAGATAATGGGAGTGCGGTACCAACACCCAACCCATGAGCAACCCTTCAGACTACGAGCTTCCGGGGGACTCTTCACCCGAACCCCACTCCGAGGGGGCCGTCTACTGTTGTCGAATTTGCCAGTTAGAGTCGGAACGCGAGACGCGAGCGAGGACTCTCTCCTCCACAAGGGAGCCGTCCCCCTCACCCGAACACGCTACGCACGACCGGCCAGGCGGGACCAGCACCCAACCCGAAGAACCGGTCGAACACGCACACCACGAACACGAAGGTCACTCCGAGAACAACGACACCGAGACCGGTCACAATCACAGCGATGGGACTGAACACACTCACGACGCGCACAGCCACGACGCACACGGCCGCGAGGGTGGACAGGAGGGTCACAAATCCCACACTGACCATTCGGGGCACGAAGAGATGTTCCGGCGGCGGTTCTGGGTCTCGCTAGTCCTCTCGGTTCCGGTCATAATCTTCAGCGAATTCATCCAGGGCGTCCTCGGCTACACGGCACCGACGTTCCCCGGGAGCGTCTGGATTACGCCTGTTCTCTCGGTGATCGTTTTCGCGTACGGTGGTCTGCCATTCATCTCGATGGCTCGCACCGAACTCCAAAATCGCGAGCCGGGGATGATGATGCTCATCTCGCTGGCCATCACCGTCGCGTTCGTCTACTCCATCGCCAGCCTGTTCCTCGAAGGGACGACCCCGTTCTTCTGGGAACTCGTCACGCTGATCGACATCATGCTCTTGGGCCACTGGATGGAGATGCGCTCAGTCAGGCAGGCCTCCGGCGCACTCGACGAACTGGCGAA
The DNA here is from genome assembly GCF_051194135.1 of Halorubrum wangae. NCBI lineage: Archaea > Methanobacteriati > Methanobacteriota > Halobacteria > Halobacteriales > Haloferacaceae > Halorubrum > Halorubrum wangae. Next base: position 752,158 of record NZ_JBLZNH010000001.1, read on the forward strand.
ACTGATGCCCGATACCGCCGAACGCGTCACCGAGAGTGGGGATACCGAGGACGTCCCCGTCGCCGAACTCTCGGAGGACGACGTCGTGCTCGTCCGGCCCGGGGCGTCGGTTCCCGCCGATGGCGAAGTCGTCGAAGGCGAGTCCTCGGTCGACGAGTCAATGATTACGGGCGAGTCCCGACCCGTGGACAAAGAACCCGAATCCGAAGTGGTCGCGGGGACGGTCAACCAGGACGGCAGTCTCCGCGTCCGTGTGACGAAGACCGGAGACGAGACGACCCTCGCGGGAATAATGCGCTTGGTCGACGAGGCCCAGAAGTCGAAGTCCCGCACGCAGTTGCTTGCCGACCGCGCGGCTGGGTGGCTGTTCTACATCGCTCTCGCCGTCGCGGGCATTACGGCCGTCGCTTGGGTCGCCGCAGTCGGATTCAACATTGGGGTCCTCGAACGCGTCGTGACCGTCCTGGTCATCGCATGTCCTCACGCACTCGGCCTCGCCGTCCCCCTCGTCGTCGCAATCAACACCGCAACCGCGGCACAGAACGGGATGCTCATCCGCGACCGGATTGCGATGGAAGAGGCTCGAACTCTCGATACGGTGATATTCGACAAGACCGGGACGCTCACGAAGGGCGAACAGGGCGTCGTCGGGATTCAGATCGCCGGTGAGTGGGACGAAGAGCGAGCGCTCGAGATCGCCGCCGGTGTCGAGGGCGACTCCGAGCACATGATCGCGCGTGCCATTCGGACCGCAGCCGAGGAACGCGGTGTCCGACGAGCCAGCGTCTCGAACTTCGAGAACCTCCGGGGCCTCGGTGTCCGGGCCGTCGTCGACGGCGACACGGTCCACCTCGGTGGGCCAAACCTGATTGAGAAATTCGGTATTGAACGCTCCGACGATATCGTCTCCTTCGCCGAGGAAGCCGGGTCGAACGCCCAAACCGTCATCTACCTCATCCGGGACGAATCCGAGGTTGTGGCGGCCTTCGCCCTTGCAGACGTTATCCGCGAGGAGAGCCGACAAGCCGTCAAGGCACTCCACGAGATGGGCATCGAGGTAGCAATGCTGACGGGCGACTCCGAAGACGTCGCACGCGCTGTCTCTGCGGAACTTGGGATCGACCAGTACTTCGCCGAAGTGCTGCCCGAAGAGAAGGATACCAAGGTAGAGCAACTCCAGTCGGAGGGGAAACTCGTCGCGATGGTCGGTGACGGCGTCAACGACGCCCCGGCACTGACCAGAGCCGACGTGGGTATCGCGATCGGCTCCGGAACCGACGTCGCGATCGAATCGGGTGACATCATCCTCGTGGACAACAATCCGCTGGACGTGGTGCGACTCATCCGACTCTCGAAGGCAAGCTATCGGAAGATGCAGGAAAACCTCGTCTGGGCGACTGGCTACAACGTGATTGCGCTCCCGCTCGCGGCCGGGATTCTCGCACCCATCGGCATCCTCCTGTCGCCGGCAATCGGTGCCGTGTTCATGTCGCTGTCAACGATCATCGTCGCGGTCAACGCCCGCCGTCTCAGAGGGGTCGATCTCTCGGTATGAGGGCGCTGATTGTCGGAAGCTACGGGTCGGTCACACGATTGCGGGAGAGTTGGCCACAGCACCCGATGCCGTCCACCAGATCCATGAAGTTCTGGATCTCGGGCCGATCCTCTCTCTCCTCCGTGAACGAAAATACCGCCTCACCAATAGCGAGTGGGATCGTAGAACAGGCGAACCAGCCACGCCAACACGATGAGACAATACTCACGATGAGACAATACCCATGACGACGCAGTCAGTATCCGTAGGTGGACGCACATTTGCGCCGGGAGAGAAGGGTTCGTTCCGTTTCCCGTGTAGTGAGACGTATCATGGAGACGCACTCGAAATCCCGGTTACAGTCATCAACGGCGCGTCGGACGGTCCGTGCGTGTTCCTGACCGCAGCCGTCCACGGTGACGAACTCAACGGTGTCAAAATCGTCCAGGAGGTCGCAGATCGCTACGAGCCAGAGGACCTCCATGGAGCGCTTATCTGCCTCCACGTGTTGAACGTGCCGGGCTTTCTCGCCCAGCAGCGGTACGTCCCCATCTACGACGAAGATCTCAATCGCTCGTTCCCCGGTAACGCCCGGGGAACGTTGGCCAAGCGGCTTGCGAACACGATATACGAGGAGTTCATCTCGAAATGCGATTTCGGCCTTGACTTCCATACATCGACGCGCAACCGAACCACGATGTACCACGTCCGTGCCGACATGCGCAACCCGGACGTTGAACGACTCGCTCGGGCGTTCGGCACGAGCGTGATTCTCGACGGAGAAGGCTCACGTGGGACGCTCAGGAGTGTGGCCTGTCGGGACGGTATTCCGACGGTCACGGTCGAGATGGGACGCGCCCATCGATTCCAGACGGCACATCTCGATCGGGCGCTCCACTGCGTCGCGAGCGTGCTCGCCGTACACGAAATCCTCCCGGACCGACCGGTCTCTTGGCCCGGATGGACCCGCGTGGTCGCCCGCGACGGGAAGAAGACGTGGCTCCGCGCCGAGACCGGCGGGCTCGTCGAGATGGAGTGGGGCCCACACCCGCTCGTTGAGGAAGGCGAGCCGTTGTTCACCATTTCAGACCACTTCAAGACCGATATCGAGACGATTCGAGCGCCGTCTACCGGACTCGTCGTCGGCGTTCTCGAAAATGCGGTAGCATACCCGGGCCATCCCCTGTGTCACTTCGTGAGCGTCGACGAGGAAACCGCCGACATCATTCGCGACGACATTGAGCGGGGCGTGTTCGACATCTACCGAGCGGGTGGTTTCCAGTGGTCCGAACCGCGCTGGTATGCCGAGCACGAGCACGAAATCGACTCCGAGCACGGTCACGGAACTGACTGACCGGCCATCTCACCCGTCGTCCTGTCGGTGGGGACTTGACTCCGTCGCGACTCCGCCCGAGAGATCACAGGGTCGAGCTATTGAACCGACCGTTGGGATTCAATCGTCCGTCGGAGTAAATTTGAATCCGTATCGGATCACCCCTTCCTGCTCGTAGATCCGACGGACAACTTTCTGTACACGGTCGCCCCGGCCGCAGTCTCTGGGGTTACAGTCTGCGAGCATTGCGGGAACGCGGACTCCTTCGTCGAGCTCGACAACGACGACGCCGATCGGCCCGTGTTGTTTCTCGAAGGTGGCGAACTCCGGCGGCGCGGCCCCCTCGATGACCGTGTGTGCGACGATTTCGCCGGTGCCGTCGGGAGTCACCTCCTCAAATTCGACCATTTCATTACACCCTCTGCAAGCACCCTCTGGCGGGAAGTTGTGGGTCCCACACTCCGGGCACTTACCGAGGACGAGTCGGTATCGCTGGTCGAGCTGTCGCCACCACGTCGGGACGCTGATGTATGCTCCCATCAGTTCACACCTCCATTTTCGGAGACCACATGTCCACGCCTTCGCAGGTATTCGTCGTACGTGATCGACCTGGTTTCGCGGGTCCAATCAACATCGACCGACCCGTCGAGGCGGATCGCGGTGGCACTTGCTCCGTCGCCGTAGCCGACTACGACGACATCGTCCTCGCCTTCCTGCCACGCTGCGAGCAAGCCAAACAGTGAGCTCGCAGCCCCCGTGTCACCGAGCGATGACGTTCGTTCGTACACGTCCATGTCGGCGGCAACCGCTCGGCCGGCGCGGTACGGCATGCTCCCGTCGGGCGCGGTGGGAGCGAGAGCCGTCCCAGGGCGGTCGAGTGCGTCGACTGCGCCGGCGATGACCGACGTGTACGCGTCGCGTTCGAACGCCGTCGCGTCGTACGACTCGACATTGACCTGTCCGCGTTGACGGAACCTGGTCCCCGGGAATTCCTGCGTGTACGAAGCCGATTCCTCGATGGTTACCGGGCCGTCTTCGGCGATCAGAACCGCCACCGCACCCGCTCCGCTGGCGTGGTCGATTGCGCTGTCGGGCGCTCCGCTCGGACAGTCCGCAGCGACTGCAATAGCCGGCGAGACCCTCGATTCGATGGCATCGGTGAGCGCGGCGGTCCCGGCTCGCGTCGACTGCGTGTGTGTCGAGAGTTCGACGGAACGCCGCATGCCGATGATTTCGGCGACCTGTGCCGCGACGTCTCCCTCGTCGACCGGTGGCGTCGTCGTCCCCATCGCGAGCGCACCAACCTCGTCGCGCGAATACTCCGATGTAGCCAGTGCACTTTCAATTGCTTCGACAGCCATCGTGACAGCGTCCTCGTCGCTCTCAGACACCGCTTTTTCTGAGACGCCACGAGCTTGGAACGATCCCCACGCCTCCGCGAATTCCGATGCATCGATCCGGTATCGTGGGACGTACGCCCCACAGCTTTCGATAGCGTTCATTCCCATCCCTCCTCGAACACGTGCACAGCAACCGCACCGCCCGATCCACCAACATTGTGCGTCAACCCACAAGAGAGCCCGTCAACTTGTCTATCACCTGCCTCACCACGGAGCTGTTTGAACACTTCCGTCACCTGTCCGACGCCCGTTGCGCCGATCGGATGCCCCTTCGATTTGAGGCCGCCCGAGAGGTTAACCGGCCGCTCTCCGTCGGGGAGCGTCGCTCCGCTCTCGATGTATTCGCCCGCTTGGCCTGTCTCGCAGAAGCCGAGGTCTTCGTACGCGAGGAGTTCGGCGATGCTGAAACAGTCGTGTACTTCGGCAAAGTCGATATCGTCGACGGTGACGTCGGCGTCGTCGAAGGCCTGTTCGGCCGCCGCTCCGGTCGCGGGAATCTCGGTCAGCGACGGGCGCTGGAACAGACCCACACGGCCGCTCGCTTGACCGGTTCCAGTAATTCGGATCGGGTTGTCGGTCAGTTCGCGAGCGACCGACTCACTGGCGACTATCGCAGCGCTCGCGCCGTCTGACGTCGGACAGCAGTCGTAGAGATTCAGCGGTTCGGCGACGGTTTTCCCGTTCATCGCATCCTCGAGCGAGCACTCGAACCCGAGGTGTGCGTGGGGGTTCTTCGCTCCGTTTGCGTGGTTTTTGACAGCCACACGCGAGAGCTGCTCACGCGTCGTCCCGTACTTGTCCATGTGGGCGTCGGCCATCTGTGAGTAGACGCCGGCGAACGTCGTCCCGGCCATTCGCTCCCACTCGGTCTCGCCGCTGACGCCGAGCCAGTAGCGGGTCTGCTCACCGCTCATGTCGGTCATGACTTCGTATCCGCCCGCCAACGCGACGTCTGCCGTTTCGGCACGGATAGCGGTGACTGCCTGTCGAAGTGCGCTTCCACTGGCCGCACAGGCGTTCTCCACGCGCGTGCAAGGCACCCCGTCGAGTCCGACGTATTCAGTAACCGCTGGACCACCGAGGCCTAACTGACGTCCACCCACGCCTAGTGTGCCAACGAACGCCTCGTCGATAGTCGATTTGTCAAACTCGCCATCGATCGACTCGACCGCACCGACGAACGCCTCTCCAAACAACGATCTGTATGACTCCCGTGGAAATGCCCCGAAGTCGGATTGGGCTGCGCCCACGAGATATACGTCTCTCATGAATGTTCGTTTGTATAGGGGTTATAAACCGTTTCTGCTCCGGCGACATCATCCTGTTCGCTGAGGAAACTCCCCACCGACACCGGCTATTTCGGCCACGTCGCCGACAACTGGCGGGGAAAAGCTTTTCGCGGGACGTAGGGTTGGTTTGGTATGCAGATCGGAGTTATAGGAAGCGGTAGCATGGGGAGAGGAATCGCACAGGTTTCTGCGACAGCCGGGCACGACGTCGTGATCCAGGATATCGACGACGAACAACTTACCGCCGCGCTCGAAGACATCGAGTCGACGATGACCGGCGGCGTCGAACGTGGGAAGCTCTCCGCTGCGGAGCGAGACGCCGCGCTCGACCGGATCCAGAGCACGACGGATCTCGACGAGGCGGTGGGCGATGCCGAACTTGTCATCGAAGCCGTCCCCGAGAACTTAGACCTGAAACAGCAAGTGTTCGAAGACCTCGACGCGGCTACCCCGGACAGTGCGATACTGGCGTCCAACACGTCGTCACTGTCTTTGACCGAAGTTGCGAGCGTGTTAGAGCGACCCGAACGCGCGGTGGGACTGCACTTTTTCAATCCACCCCACATCATGGATTTGGTCGAGATAGTCATCGCAGAACAAACTGACGCGGAGACAGAGTCGACTGCGATCGAGTACGTCGAAGGCCTCGACAAAGAGGCCGTCGTCGTCCGTGACACGGCAGGCTTTGCATCCTCTCGGCTCGGCATTGCGCACGGGCTCGAAGCGATCCGAATGGTCGAGGAGGGAGTTGCGTCGCCCAGCGACATCGACGCCGCACTGCGAACCGGGTACGGACACCCAATGGGGCCATTGGAGCTGACAGATCACGTGGGGCTCGACGTTCGCCTCGACATCGCTGAGTACCTCCGCGAGGAACTCGGTGAGCGATTCAGACCACCACAACTTCTTCGACGTAAAGTCCGGGCAGGGAACTACGGCAAGAAGACCGGCGAGGGATTCTACGTGTGGGAAGACGGTGAAATAGCCAGCGAGGCTACCACGGGTGGTCGATAATGTCCTTCTCAGAGTACGAGACGCTGTTGACCTCGGTCGGCGAGGACGCTGAGCGAGTTGCGACGATAGCGATCAACCGCCCGGATGCGCGCAACGCGCTCAACGAACAAGTGCGACGCGACCTGACAGACGCGCTCGCGGTTGCAGAAGAGGATGAGGAGATTCGCGTCGTCGTCCTTACCGGTGCGGATGACTCGAACGCGTTCGTCGCGGGTGCCGACGTTACCGAACTCCGAGAGCGGGATCTCCTCGAACAGCGCGAAGCGAGCAAGCGTCCACGAGTGTACGAGATTGTCGACGATCTCTCGGTTCCGGTGATCGCGCGAATCAACGGGCACGCACTCGGTGGCGGGTGCGAACTCGCGCAAGCCTGTGACGTCCGTATCGCGGTCCAAGGTGCGAAGATTGGGCAACCCGAGATCAACCTCGGAATCATTCCTGGCGGGGGAGGAACCCAGCGGCTCGCCCGGCTCGTCGGCGAGGGCCAGGCGATGAAACTGATCCTCAGTGGCGAACTGATCGACACGAGCGAAGCACACGACATCGGTCTCGTCGATGAAGTGTACGACGAGGCTTCGCTCGACGACCGAGTGTACGAACTGGCCGGCACGATGGCGGAGAAGAGTCCGGTCGCCCTTGAACTCGCGAAGCAGGCGGTGAAAGCCAGTTCACGTATGGATCTCGAGGCGGGCCTCGATTACGAAGCGGAACTGTTCGTCCAGACGTTTGCCACCGAAGACAAAAACGAGGGTATCGACGCGTTCTTCGACGGCAGAGAGCCGGAGTTCACCGGCGAGTAACACAGAGAGCCAACCGTCGAAACGGTCGTCACTCGGAAGCCGTCTCTCTGTTCGATTCGATCTTCGCTCGCCACTTGTCTGGGATACGCATCGACGACCCGGTGTCGCCGTCGATCACGACTTGCGTGGTCTCTGCTCGCGCGGCGATTTCGTCGTCAGCGCGGATCTCATAGCGCATACCGATGCTCGAATTGCCGAGCTGTTCGATAGCGATCAGAACCTCGACTTGTTGCTCCAACTCGATCGACGCCTCATAATCAATCTCTAACCGCGCGACGACCGTGTCGACTTGATCCAGCCGCTCGCCAATCACGTCGCGGTAGTACCCTTGTCGCGCAGATTCGAGGTAGGTGACGTACACCGCGTTGTTGACGTGTCCCATCCCATCGATATCTCGGTATCGCGTCTGAATATCGGTACTGTAGCTAAACTCTGTCACGGTCTGTACTGAGCAAACGACCGCTCTTAGTTGTATCCGATGGGGGCGAAATCGCGGATCAGTACGACTTCGGAAGCCCGAGGACGTGTTCAGCGATGTAGTTTTTCACCATCTCGTTTGAGATCGGTGCGATGACGTTGATCATCGTTTCTCGCCAGTAGCGCTCCACGTCGTACTCGCTCGCGTATCCCATTCCTCCGTGAGCACGAATGGCGCGCTCACACGCCTCCAGCGAATCTTCGCTTGCGCGAAGCTTGACCGAGTTCGCCTCGGCACCGCAGTCGCGGTCGTTGTCGTACAGCCACGCCGCTTTGCGGACCATCAATTCGTCTTGTTCGAGCTTCGCCCACGAATCCGCCAGCGGATGCTGTACGGCCTGGTACGATCCGATTGGGTTGTCAAACACGACCCGCTCACCGGCGTACGCGGCCGCTTTCTCGATCGCCGCCTGTCCGACGCCGACCGAGTTCGATGCGAGCGCGATCCGTTCGGTGTTCGCGAATCGAAGGAGATAGCGGAATCCCTCGCCCTCCTCGCCAATGCGATCCGCGGCCGGAATTCGGAACTCGTCGAACCACACCTCATTTGAGTCTGATGCTCCCCGCCCCGCTTTCGGAATCTCGGCGACGTCGACGCCTTCTGCGTCTCGGTCGAAATCGGTGAAAAACAGCGTGAGGCCGCCGAATCGATCACTCTCCGCTCGCGGCTCGGTTCGGACGAGCAGCATGATCACGTCCGCCTCCTGGGCCTTCGACGTCCAGATCTTCTGCCCGTTGACGGCGTACTCATCGCCCTCACGTCGAGCCGTCGTCTCGATACGGGAGGTGTCCGTCCCAGCATTCGGCTCGGTGACGCCCGTACAGACCTGCACCGACCCGTCTGCGATTTTCGGAAGATACCGCTCCTTGTGATCCTCATCTGCGAAGGCCACCAGCGGTTCCGTACTGAACGTGTGGTGGGCGGTAATCGACGTCCCAGCCATCCCCGCTCCCGAGCGAGCAATCTCCTGCTGGACCAGCGACGCCTCCTGAACACCGTACCCTTGGCCACCGTACGCTTCGGGAATCGTGATACCACACCAACCGTCTGCAGCGAACGCCTCGAAGAACTCGACCGGATACTCGTGGTTCAGATCGCACTCACGCCAGTACTCGTCGCCGAACTCGTCACAGAGTTCCCTGACTTGTGATCGGATTAACCGCTGTTCGTCCGACAGCTCAAAATCCATACCACCCAGTATCCACCAGACCAGCTAAACGTTTCTCCCGTCACTGTGCCTGATTCGGATCAGGGCCCGATAGAACCGACTGCCGTTCGCTCATCGCCGTCAAACCACTTGATTGATGAGTTCCTTCCCTTGTTGGAGGCGACCGACGTTCTCACGGACGATGTCGCCCATGTCACGATAGTAGTCACGGGTGTAGGCAGCGGAGTGCGGCGTGACGATTACGTCGTCCATGTGCCACAGCGGCGACTTCTTCGGTAACGGTTCGGTCTCGAAGACGTCGAGTGCGGCGCCGGCGATGTCGCGATTCGCGAGTGCGTCGACGAGTGCCGATTCGTCAACGACGGCTCCGCGCGCGACGTTGACGAAGTACGCCTGGTCGCGCATCACCTCGAATGCCGTCGCGTCGAAGAGATTTCGAGTCGCATCGGTCAACGGAACGGTTACGATCACGAAATCCGCGCTGCCGATGGCCTCGTGGAGGTCGTCAACGGCGTACATTCGCTCGAACTCCGGAAGTGGATCCGCCGAGCGCCGAACGCCAATCGATTCGACACCGAGCCCGCTCAGAATAGTCGCAACGCCACTGCCTATCGTCCCTGTACCGACGATACAGGCAGTGGTGCCGGGGAGAGTGAACGCCTCGTCCCACGCCGGGCGCTCCCACTTCCGCTCCGTCGCATTGGAGATGTGCTTGTGAAGCCGCCGTGCGAACGCCAGCAGATATCCCGCCACGGTCTCGCCGACAGATTGACCGTGAATGCCGGTACTGTTAGTGAGCGTGACCCCCTCGTCATCAAGCGTCTGTAGTGGGAATCGATCGACGCCCGCCTGTGTCGCGTGGATCCAGTCTACACCACGCAGCGACTCGAAGTAATTGCGTGTGACGACTGCATCGCAGTCCGCGATCCCTGCTTCGTCTACGACTGATACCTCTACGGGGAGGTCGGAGAGATATTCAACCAGCTTTTCAGGGGGGAATATCGTCTCGACAGATTGGTGAACCCCGAGTCGGTCGGGCTTGCGTGTCATTATGTATCGCCCGAGTGGTGGTCATATCAATATTCGGGCAGGGAACTCGAAGTGAGTGGGATGACCGGCAACGTGTTCTACGTCGACGGGTATCTCCGAATTTCGGACCGTTCCAGCAGCAGTACACTCGAACGGAGACCTGGCACTCGCATCGATTTCACAGAACCGAATCCTTATACATACTACCTCGGTACCCGTTTCTCGTGGGAACCACTCCGTCGGAGAAGCTTTCCGCAGCCAAGCACGGCGCGATAGACCTGTGGAGCGGCGGACGCGGGAAGGTGCTCACTGCGGTCGCCGGCGGCTGGTTTCTCTCGATAGGCGTTCGGATGATCTATCCGGTGATGATCCCGTACTTACGGTCCGTCTACGGACTGGATCTGACGAGCGCCGGCCTCTTGCTCACAACCCTCTTTCTCGCCTATGCGATCGGACAATTCCCCGGCGGGATTCTCTCAGACCGGTTCGGTGAGCGAGTGACGCTCTCGGTAAGCGCGTTGATCTCCGCCATAACACTCACGCTCGTCGTCACTGCCCGCTCTCCGATTATTCTCTTTTCGGCGACAGCGCTGTTCGGATTCGGAACCGCTCTGTACGCCGTCGGTCGATACACCGTCCTCACACGACTCTACACGGATCGCCTCGGTGCTGCGAACGGTATCACTGCCGCATCACAGGACGCCGGACAGTCGATCATGCCCCCGATTGCCAGCGTGATCGCTGCGGTCACCCTCTGGCAATACGGGTTTGGCTTCGCAGTACCGCTTTTCCTGCTCTCTGCCGCCGCCCTGTGGCTGATCGTCCCGCCTCTGCCTCCGGAACCGTCTGAGAAAGACACTGGCTTCTCGGTCGAAACGCTTCGGATCCTCGGCACCGAACTCCGACAGCAGTCCGTCATTTACGCCACTGCGGTGCTCATCCTCGGCCTGCTCGTCTGGCAGGCGTTTACCAGCTTCTACCCGACGTATCTCGTCGAGGAAAAGGAGCTCTCGACGACCGCGGCGAGCCTCTTGTTCGGTGCGTTCTTCGCGCTCGGCATCCTGATCAAACCGCTCGCAGGTGCGGCCTACGACCGGTTCGGGATTCGGCGATCATTGACGATTGTCGCAACCGGCCCAACCATCGGACTGCTCGCCCTTCCATTCGCGCAGCGTCTCTGGACCCTCACGCTCGTGACGGCTCTCGTGAGCACGCTGCTCGGGTTTGCAACGGTCGTCGAACCATCGTTGCTTAGCTCTCTGCCTGAAGACGTGCGAGGAACGGGATTCGGTGTGTTGCGCTCCGTGGCGTTTTCCATCGGCGCCACGAGTCCGGCGCTGTTCGGTGCCGCAGCCGACCGTGGATTCTTCGACGAGGTGTTCATGCTTTTGGCCGTTCTCGCGATGGGGATGATCGTCCTCGCATTCCGGATCCCAGAACGTCCAGAGCCCGCTCAAAATGCACCCGAATAGGGCGGATTGGCGCTGTTGATTCGCTCAGACGTTGAGCTACTGTGACCAAGTCACGGTCAATACAGCGGACTCACGGATCGCACAGTGCGGGGACCATCGGGTGATACAGTCGGATCACCGATCCGACTGACGATATTTGATGCTGACTCGCAGTGGACACACCGCCTGCCGTCATCAGGTACGATACGGACCAGCCTTCTCTCCCCCATCGTGTAGGCCGTGTTTTGTTCTAGGGCTCACGTTGATCGATGAAACTATATCTTTTTGCTACTCCCATCGGTATCGCGACCTAATGGAGCCTGTTCCTCGACCGACCGATCCGCTTGGTAGTCACTCATCGGAGCCTATCGTCCGAAGACCACGGTACCAGTCCGCCGACGATCCGAAGGCCGGGTGCAAGAATGACTGAGCAATCGAGCGACCGCGACTTCCGAACCCGGTTTAAAAATGGCGACGCACTCGGGACGTGGATATCGATCGGTCACCCAATGATCGCAGAAGCCGCGGCGAGGGCGGGATTCGATTTCGTGCTCGTCGATACCGAACACAGTGAGATAAGCCTCGAAACCGTCGCGGAACTCACCAGAGCGGCCGCAGCCTCCCCAGACGACCTCGCCGTGATCGTTCGGCCGGCATGGAACGACCCGGTTCGGATCAAGCGCATTCTCGACATCGGTGTAGACGGAATCATGGTCCCGATGATCGACACGCCGGACGCGGCCGAAGAACTAGTCCGTGCGACGAGGTACCCCCCGGACGGTGACCGTGGGGTCGCGTCTGGTCGAGCGGCCGGCTACGGTCAGAATTTCGTGGAGTATGTCAAGAGCGAGCACCGATCGTTGATCACGATCGCACAGATCGAGACGCCGACCGGAGTCGACAACGCGAGGGAAATCGCCGACACGGATGGCATCGATGCGCTCTTCGTGGGGCCGGCAGACCTGTCGGCGTCGCTCGGAGTCTTCGCCGAGTGGGACGCCCCCGAACTGAACGATGCTATCGACAGCGTGCTCACCGACGGCGCAACCGCTGGCATCCCTGTCGGCACACTCACCGTCCGCGAAGCGGACGTGGCAGATCGCGTCGAACAAGGATTCGATTTCTTGATTGCGGGCAAGGATATGACGACGCTGATAGAGCAGGGCGAACGGATCCGCGACACGTACGAACAGAGCGACGCCGGCCGTTCCTGATCGACACCGGTGGGGAGCTATTTATTAGGCCTCTCGTCGGGAGTTGATGGTCGTGTCGAGAGGCACCCGCGCACGGCAGATCTCAGTCGTTCATCCAGACGCCGGACTGCGGTTCGTATGGATCGGTCGGGATCTCGACAAGGGTCGGTCCCTCGCTCGCTATTGCGTCGGCGACGACGGTTTCGATCTCGTCGGGCGTTTCCGCCCGCTCGACGTCGAGGCCCAGTCCCTCGGCGACGGTGGTGTACGAGACCGGGGTGTCATCCCATCCGTACTCGCCTTCGTCCATCCGGTAGTTCCGGCCGGCTTCCTCGCTGATAATCGCGTAGTCGCTGTTGTTGAGGACGACGACGGTCACGTCGATGTCCTCGTCGGCCAGGGTGTGCAGTTCGTGCACACACATCAGCAGGCCGCCGTCACCGGTGAGTGCCACGACGTCTTGCTCGGGGTTGGCGAGTTTCGCTCCGATAGCGGAGGGTACTCCCGACGCCATAGTCGCCCACGAGCCCGGATTGACGTAGTTCCGCGGCTCGTAGGCGGGGAACGTCAGGAGCGTCCAAAGTCGGAAGCCGCCCGCGTCGACGGCGATAATCGCATCTCGCGGCGTTCCCTCTCGGATCGCGTCCAACGCCGTGACGGACGTCAAGGGGGCCTCCGTCACTCCGCGCAGTTCCTCGAGGCGAGCGTCGACAGCCGACCGCGTTTCGCCAGCCCGTTCGACGCCGGTCCCACCCGTAATCGTTCGCTGGCTCAGTTCGTCGTCCAGTGCACTGAGCGTTCGTGCCGCGTCGGCGACGATGCCGACGGCCGGATCGTAGCCGGTCCCGATATCGTCGGCATTGAGGGTAACGTGAATCAGATTCTCGGGAACTTCGATCGACCAATTATGGAGCGAGACCGCGTCGAAATCGGTCCCAACACCGAGTGCCGCGTCCGCGTCGGCGATGAGTTCTTTGACATCGGTCCCGGTGCCGCCACAGAGCACGCCGCCCATCAGTTCGTGATCGTCCGGGAACGTTGCTTTGCCCTTGTACGTGACGACGACCGGTGCCTCGAGACGCTCGGCCACCGCTCGCAGTTCGTCGCTCGCCCCAGATGCCCGGATGCCGCCCCCGGCGATAATAATCGGCTTCGACGCGTCCGCGAGAAGGTCGGCCGCGGCCTCGACTTTCTCCTCGGGAACGCCGCTGAACGTCGTTGGCTCCACTTCGCCCTGCTCTGCCAGCGTGACGTCCATCTTGAGGAAGTTCTTCGGGATACCTACCCGGACGGGCCCTTTCGGGGCCGTCTGTGCGATGTCGATCGCACGCTGTAGTTCAGCGACGGTGCTCTGTGGGGTCTCAACCGTGATGTTCTCTTTGACGACGTTGTCGTAGGTGTCCGGAGGCGTCTCGTGAATCCCGTCGCCGCCGCGGATCTCCGGTTCGGTCTCGACTGCCATGTGGAGGAGCGGCGTACAGTCGTTCAGTGCGTTCTTCAATCCGTTCATGGCGTTCATGTCCCCCGGTCCCGGGATGACAACCGTGCCGGCCATCTCCTCGCTCGTTTCCGCAAAGCCCCATGCCTGATGGGAGACGGCCGTCTCGTGTCGAGCCATAACGAACCGGATATCATCGCGCTCGCTGATCGATTCGTTCAGTGGTAGCGACTGCTTGCCAGGAATGCCGAACAGGGTGCCAATGTTGTTCTCGGTCAGGCAGTCGATAATGGCCTCATTGACCTTCATTGAAATGGGGTCCGCAGGGTAGTGGGGTAAAGCTTTAGGTAAGAACGTATAGAGGCGAGAGAACGTATCCTCCCGTCGTATAGCGATCATGGTGCAGATCGACGACCGCTTCTCTCGATGGGGTAGCCAACGCCGGTACGTTTTTATCCCGATAATTGATGATGGGGGCATGGACGTATTGCATACGGCCGTCTGGGTCGACGACATCGAGACGCAACTGACGTTTTACTGTGACGGACTCGGCCTCGAGCCCACGCGCGAGTTTGATCTTGACGGCGTGACGAACACGTACATCGCTGGCGAGAGTGACACGGAAATCCAGTTTAAACACGATGGCACCGAGCGGAATATCGAGCCAGCCGGACTCGATCATATCGCCGTCGGCGTCGACGACGTGGATGCGACTGTCGACGAACTCGTCGAACACTACGGGGGCGAAGTCGTCAACGAGGCCCGAACGCTTTCGGACAAGGGCGTTCGGATCGCGTTCGTGGCCGACCCCGAAGGCTACGTGGTCGAACTCATCGAAACGCTCGATGAGTAACCGTTCGAGCCTAATGGTATGAGAGACGACAAGCGAAGCACTCTCGGTACGCTCCTCGAAACCGAGCGACGGTTCTACTCGGTTCTGCCTGGCAAAGACATGTACAGTAAACTGTTGTTCCGGTCGTTGCTGTGGTTCACACTGTTCAGTATCGCCTACACCCTCGCTGTCAGGCTGTAGGGGCCGTCCCGCAGGGGTTATATGACGGTCGGTCGCATACCCCTCGGCGTGACATCGAACCCGACTGAGCGAATGACGGCGTTAGTGAAGACGAAGCCCGAACCTGGCATGGACCTCGAGTCGGTGTCTGTCCCCGAACCGGGGCCCGGAGAGGTCCGAATTCGTGTCGAGTCGGTCGGGATAGACGGCGGCGCAGAGGCACTGATTTACGACTGGCATGAGAGTAAGCACCACTACGCCGACGATCTCCCACAGCTGTTTGGCCACGAGTTCGCGGGCGTGGTCGACGCAACAGGCGCTGACGTCGACGACGTCCCGACGGGCGAGCGCGTCGCGGTGGAACCCATCCTCGGCTGTGGCCACTGTCGGTGCTGCCGGTCGGGCTCGTTCGCGATTTGTCCGGATCGGCGCATCCTTGGACTACATCCTGAACTGGACGGCGCGCTCGCAAAATACGCAGTGGTCCCGCGCGATTCGATTTACCAGATCGGTTCACTGAGTGCAGAGGAGGGTGTCTTCCTCGAGTTGTTGGGACTCGCCGTCCGCGGCTTCGAGCGATCGGAGTTCAAAGCCGGTGACAGCGTCGCGATCACCGGGCCCGGACCGGTCGGAATCGGTGCACTCGTCGCCGCCGTTGCGGGCGGTGCGAGTTCAATCACTGTCGTCGGAACTGAGGCGGATCGCGAGGATCGCCTCCCGCTCGCACGAGAACTGGGTGCGACCCGGACCGTGGTCACCGACGACATCGAGGACGGACTCGATGAAGAGGTAGACGTCTTCATCGAAGCCTCGGGCCACCCGAACGCGTTCTCGCTGGCTGCGTCCTCGACGCTTCGGGGCGGCGAAATCGTCCAGATCGGCATATTCCACGGCGCGGAGACAGTACCCGCCGACCTGACTCGTCTCGTCCGGCGCGGCGTCTCGGTTACGACGGTCTACGGGCGACGGGACTCGAGCTGGCGACGGGCGATCGCGATCGCGGAGAACACTGATCTTTCGCCGGCGCTAGGCCCGTCGTTCCCGCTCGAAGCGTACGAGGACGCCTTCGAAGCAGCCCGACAGCGCGCCGGGATCAAGATCACGCTTCAACCCTAAGAATCACGCGGGGGTACAGCTCACCTCAACCCCGGCCGTTCGCGGTTACTCGGCTTGGTCGGTGTACATTTCGTCCGGATCGAGATCCTCGCGAATAAGCCGGAGTTCTTCTTCCATCGGCTCCGGGGTCGTCCCCAAGTCGTCGGCGAACGCAATCTCCCAGCCGGTCTCATCTTGCACCTCCTCACGCGTCGCGTTCGGGTGCAGTGCAGCAACGTACATCTCTCCCTGCTCGTCGAATCGGCAGACGGCGAGATCAGTGATGACCGCTTCCGGGCCACCGTCGAGTCCGAGCGCTTTCCGTCCTTCGCGCCCGTCGACGAAGCCAGGACTCGTGATGAAGTCGACCTCTTCGGGGAATCGCCGCTTCGAGTGTGGCGTTACCACAAACGTCCGGTCGACGTGGCCGGCAATCTCGCACGCCCCACCGCTGCCCGGTAATCGAACGATCGGGTCGTCATACTCGCCGATAACGGTCGAGTTGATATTGCCGTACTTGTCGATCTGTGCGCCGCCGAGGAACCCGACGTCGAGACGTCCGGCCTGCAGACGATAGTTGAAATTGTTCCGCATCGGCTCGATAGAGAGCGCTCCCGACGCGAGCACCGGATCACCGATCGAAAGCGGTGGCGACGACGGGTTCGACCCTATCGTCCCCGACTCGTAGACCATCTGTAGGTCTGGCGCGTGCGTGCGCTTGGCGACGTTGCACGCCAGGTTCGGCTTCCCGATTCCGACGAGAACCGAGTCATCGTTCTCGAGTTCCCTCGCGGCCGCGACCACCATCAGTTCGCTCTTCGTGTAGTTCATTGGAGTGCCTCTGTGGATTCGGTCGGTCGGTCGATGCTACCCTTTCTGGACGAGAACGGGTGGTGTACGGCCATCCATCCGGTCCTCGGTCGATCGGTCATTGGTACGCCCCCATGTCGATCGGCGTAGCGTAGGAACTGTCGGGTTGCAGGTCGAGCAGCCTGTCGACACCGAGCTTCTCGACGTATTCGCGGCGGTCGTCAACGCCGTAGACCCACTCGTCGAGCCATGTCTCGACGCTGTCGACTTCACTCGCTATTTCTGCCCACTCTATGTAGGCGTCGTTGTCCCGTCCGTAGTAGCCTTGTGCGTACGAGGGGTGTGACCCGTAGGGATCGTGGACAACGTGATCGACGTCGTCGCTCGTGATGACTGTCCGATTCGGATCGCTGCGGATCGTTTCCTCCGAGCAGAGCTCTTCGACCGTGAGAATGACCTTGTCGGCGGCTAAGCCGGCGATCTTCACCTCGCCTTGGATCCCCCAGAGGTGTGCGTTACCGGCCTCGTCACCTCGCTGTGCTCGGATGACCGCCACGTCCGGCTCAATCGGGGCAACCGCGTACACGTAATCGTCGTCGAACGGACTCTCCACGCGAGCGATGTTGTCGTTATGTTCGGGGAGGTCCGAGCCGATGAAGCCACGTAACGGAGCGAATGGGAGGTTGGACGCGCCCGCTTCGAGCGCTGCGATCAACCCGAAATGCGTGTACTCTTCGAGCTCGAGTTCGTTCGGAACGCCGTCCTCTGCCGCCCGGCGAAACGCGGGCAAACTTCCCACACCCGGGTTACCCGCCCACGAGAACGTCGCTTTTCGCGCACAGCCCGCGGCGATCATCTGGTCGTAAATGAGATCCGGCGTGGCTCTGATCAGTTCGAGGTCGCGTTTTTCCTGCCTGATGATCTCGTGACCCGCAGCGAACGGGATGAGATGTGTGAACCCCGCGAGATAGACACTATCACCGTCGGAGACGCCGTCGCTGACGGCGTCCTGCATGGATGTGAGTTTGCTCATAGCTGTGCTGAACTACGAACCACATTGCGAAAACCGCATATAACAATTGCCCTTGAGGCACTCTGCTGCGGTATCAGCCGGTGGTTTTCTCATCACGGGAACTGTCTGCAGCACCTACAGCCGGACATTGATATCAACTGCCCGGATATGGTAACGCATGATATCGCTCACACCTGAGCAGAAGCTGCTGGTATCATCGTTAGAAGACATCGCCAAGCGCGAGTTCAGCGGCCGGGCGTTCGACTGGGACGGCGAACCGCCGTGGGAGAACGTACGACTACTGGCCGAACAGGGCTTTCTCGGTATCAACTTCGACGAAGCGTACGGCGGGGGCGGGATGACGGAGTTCGACGCGATTCTCGCCATCGAAGCCGTCGGTCAAGTCTGTCCCGACACCGCCGAGTTTCTCTACAATCAAACGATGGTCGCGCCGCGTGCGATAGAACTGTTCGGCACCGACGACGCCAAAGAACGATACCTTCCGCCGGTCCTCGCCGGCGAAGACAGCATCGCGATTGGTATCTCCGAGCCGGAAGCCGGCTCTGACGTCGGATCCATGGGGACTCGGATCGAAGAGAACGGATCGGATCTCGTCCTCAACGGCGAGAAGACGTGGGTGAGCAACGTCGAGCACTCGAGTGCAGTACTCGTCTGGACGAAGTTCCCCGAAGGACTGGGATCAGTCGTCGTCGAGTTCGACTGGGACGGGGTCGAGATTCTACAACACTACGAGAACATGGCGGGACACCACCAGACTCACTTCGTGATGGAGGACGTTCTCGTTCCTGAGGAAAACGTGGTCACGCGCGGCCCGGACGGGTTCAAAAATCAGCTCCGGGCACTCAACTGGGAACGACTGGGAAGTGCGACGCTCGCCAACTCGTATGCCCGCTGTGCACTGGAGAAGGCCATCGATTACGCCAAGCAGCGCGAACAGTTCGACCAGCCGATCGGTGATTTCCAAGGGATCGAATGGAAGCTGGCTGACGCTGTCACAGCGCTGGAAGCCTCGCGTGCGCTCACTCATCGGGCGGCGATACAGGCCCACGAGCAGGGACGAATCCCCGACCGCCGCGAGGCGTCGATGGCCAAGCTTCAGGCCAGCGAGATGGTCGAGCGCGTCGTCAGCGAGGCGCTTCAAGTCCACGGCGCGAACGGCTACCAGAGCGGCCATCCTCTCGAGTACCTCTACCGGCTCGCTCGGGGTCGTCGGCTCGCTGCCGGTAGCGACGAGATTCAGAAGAATCAGATCGCAGCCAGCCTTAAAAAGGAGGGAATGCGGGACCTCGCGTAATACTCACGAGTAGTCGCGATCGTACTCCGGCTCTCGCTTCTCACCGAATGCCGCGATCGCTTCCGCGTGTTCGGGATCGGTAACGCACTCCCACTGATACGCGATCGCCCGTTCGCAGTACTCCTCGAACGATTGCTCCGAGTCAACGAGCGCGTTCGTCCGACGAACGGCCAGCGCGGGGAGTTCGAGAAGGTCGTGGGCCAACTCGATCGCTTGCTCGATGGGATCGTCGGCCAACTCGACTGCGAGGCCGAGATCGACGGCGTCCCGTGGTGTGATGTCTTTGCCGGTGAGGAGGTACTCCTTGGCCTTCGCCTCGCCGATGAGCCGTGGCAAGAGCCACGAGCCACCGTCGCCAGGGACCAGCCCGACGCGGACGAACCCCTCGCGGAGGAACGAATCCGGCCCGACGACACGCAGATCACAGGCCAACGCGAAATCACAGCCTGCACCGACAGCCGGACCGCCGACCGCAGCGATCGACGGCTTCTCGATGGCACGGAGCTGTCGAACCACGTTCTGGACCGCCCAAAGATACCCCGCGTACTCCTCCTCGGTCATCTCCTCGCTCCAATCGGGCATCTCCGTGATGTCGGCTCCCGCACAGAAGCCGCCCTCGGCACCGGTCAGGACGATGCTGTAGACGCCCGCATCGCTCGCGGCCTCTCGAAGCACCTCGTTGAGTTCGAGAATCGTTTCCCGGCGGAAGGCGTTGTGAACCTCCGGTCGATCGATCGTAATCGTCGCGACACCACCGGACGTCTCGTACCGGATGTCTTCAGGCATCGTCGATCACTCGTACACTCGTCTTCCGATCTCGCGGGCCTCGATTTCGTCCCAGTCGTACTCGACGCCGAGTCCCGGTCCGTCCGGCACCTGCACGTGGCCATCCGAATCGACGGTGTCCAGCATGTCCGAGTACTCGTCGGCGTACACCGGCGGCTGCGTGTTCGGGCAAATCGGGTGGACGAGCGCCACTTCGTAGTAGTTGCTGTTGCGCGTCGCGGCGAGACAGTGACGCTGTGCCGGCCCCGGTGCGTGGTACTCAACATCGAGGCCGAAGCCTTCCGCCATGTGCGCAATTTTCATTGCGCCGGTGATGCCGCCGTCGTACTCGGGATCCGCTCGCACAATATCGGTGGACTCTGTCGCCACGAAATCCGTGTGGGGCTCGAGGCCGCGAACGTGTTCGGTCTGGAGGATGGGCGTATCGAGCATCTCCCGGAGTTTCCGGTGGGCGTGCTGTGAGACGCCGCCGTCGCGGTAGGGATCTTCGTACCAGAGGAACTCTGCCTCGTCGCAGGCCTTCCCGATTTTTAAGGCGTCTGCGAAGGTGGCCGGATTACACGCGGGGTCGAGCATGAGGTCCATCTCGTCGCCGACACGTCGACCAACTTCACGGACGACTTCGACCGTTTCGTCGGGGTCGGTCCAGTCGCCGCCCCAGTCGTGAATTTTGAACCCCTGATAGCCAAGTTCGAGACACTCCTCAGCGAAGTCGGCATACGCATCGGGCGAGTCCAGCCCTCCGTTCCGATCTCCTTGGTACGTCGAGGCGTAGGACGGGAAGGAGTCGCGGTAGCTGCCGATCATCTCATGAATCGGCGCCTCGTGATACTTGCCGGCGAAATCCCAGAGCGCAATATCAATCGGTCCCATCCCCATCCAGTCGTACTTTCGAAGCGCACGCTTGAACGCGCTCCAGTGACGCTCTCGCTTGAGGGGGTCTTTCCCGATCAGATAGTCCGCGATCATGTTGAGTTGCGCAGCGCCAGGAGAGTTCCCACCGACATACTCGCCGGTGGTCCCCTCGTCGGTGTGGACTCGCAGAGCGAAGAGTTTCCGTTCGCTGCTCGCATCGGGGTCGTAGACGATGCTAAATCCGTTCGGGGCGTAGCCGACCTCTGGTAGCTCGTAGCCGAATTCGATAGACTCGATGCGCGTGATTTCTGGTGTCATCGGTATGGCAACTCATAGCAGACCAGTCGCAAATGCGTTTGCATCGCGGTGAAACGCCACTCGGGCGGAAAAGGTTACGACGGTGCATCGAAATGATGTCATATGGTATCACACGGGTTCGTACTGCCAACGCGTGGCGTCGTCCTGTCCGCCGACAACTCCCTCGAACAGACTGCCCGCGTGCAGTCCGAAGTGATCGGACTCGCTCGCCGGGCCGAATCACTCGGCTTCGACGGTGTCTGGGTCGGCGACAGCGTGCTGGCAAAGCCGAGACTGGAGCCCCTCTCGACGCTGGCGGCAGTTGCGGGTGCCACGGAGTCTGTCACCCTCGGCACGGCCGTCTATTTGCCACAGCTTCGGCACCCGGTCCACGTCGCCCATCAGACGGCGACGGTCGATCAGGTCAGCGGCGGTCGCCTCGCGATTGGTGTGGGCGTCGGCGTCGGTGCAGGCGCCGAGACAGAACACGAGCAGCTCGACATCCCCTACAACCGGCGTGGGGCAGTTCTTGACGAGGGCCTCGAGATTCTCCAGGGGCTCTGGGGCGATGAGCCCGTTTCCGTGGAGGGCGAGTTCTTCGACCTATCTGACGCCGACATCGGGATTCGACCATCCGGCAGTCCGCCGCCGATCTACGTCGCATCGGCGACCTTCGACCCTCGGGACGGATTTCCGCGACAGATCCGGAATCGAATTGCTGACCGCGCCGACGGCTGGCTCCCGATCGGAATGTCGGCCGAGATGTACGAGGGCGGTATCACTCGGGCGCGGGAAATCGTCGACAACGCCGGTCGCGACGCATCCGGGTTCGACGCCGCGTATTACCAAGACGTGGTGATCGCAGAGACAGAGGCGGAGGCAATCGACGAAGCACGGGAGTTCCTGAACCGCTACTATCCCTCGTGGGGTGAGCTGAGCGACGACGATATCCGTAGACGTGGGGCGTTCGGCCCGCCGTCAGTTGTCGCTGAGCACCTCACGCGCTACGCCGATGCCGGCGTGGACCAATTCGTCACGCGATTCACGGCGGCCGACCAACGTGAGCAACTGCGTCGTTTTGCGGATGTCGCAGTCTGACCCTTCGAAGGGTGGTCACTGGTTGGGCTAGATATCCTCGCTTACGACACGTCGTCCTCGGGTCGAGGCCCGACGTTACTGCCGACGTGGTTTATGTATCACCTCAAGAAATGGAGGCCATGGTCGTGACTATCGACGACATCGAAACTGTGGCCGTTGTCGGTGCGGGACAGATGGGACGCGGTATCGGTGCCGTCGCCGCACTGGCGGGGTATGAAACCTACATCACCGATATTAGCGAGTCACAACTCGAGGAGGCGAAAGAAGAGATCGAGTGGTCGTACGGGAAGACCGTCGAGAACGAGAAAGCGACCGAACAGGAAACGAAGGCGGCGCTTGCGTCGCTCACATGTACGACGGCGTTCGACGAGGCGGTCGGCGACGCGGAGTTCGTGACCGAAGCGGCTGTCGAACAGCAGGCCGTCAAGCAGGACATCTTCTCAGACCTCGACGCGTCGGCCCCTGACGATACTATCCTCGCGACGAATACGTCCGGGCTCAACATCACCAAACTCGCCGAATCGACTGCGAACCCCGAACGAGTCATCGGCACCCACTGGTTCAATCCGCCGATGCTGATGGACCTCGTCGAAGTCATCATGACTGAGCACACCCCAGACAGTGTGGCCGATACGGCTGAGTCCCTCGTCGACTCGTTCGGCAAGACACCGATCCGCTGTAAGGTCGATGTGCCGTCGTTCATCGTGAATCGGCTCATGCGACCCTACGGCGAAGGACCTGCGTGGATGGCCTATCGGGGCACCCACTCTTTCGAGGAGATCGATTCGGCAATGAAATTCACGGAAGGGTTTCCGATGGGGCCGTTCGAACTCGCCGACTTCACGGGAGGCATCCAGATCCGCGTCGAGGGGGAGGAAGATCATCTCGAGGACGACCGGCCGATGTCCTACGACACCGAAGTCTGCCCGATACTCCACCAACTCTACGAAAAGGGACGGTACGGTCGGAAGACCGACGCAGGATACTACGAGTACGACGAGCGCGACGAACCGCACATTTCCGTCGACGCAGGACAGGGCTTCGACACACTGTTGGTGTGGGCACCGATTATCAACGAGGCCGCCAAGATGGTCGAAAACGGCGTCGCAAGCGTCGAGGACATCGACGTCGGCGCTCGACTCGGTGGAAACTGGCCGATGGGTCCGCTCGAAAAGGCTGACAGCGTTGGAGCCGACGTCATCCTGCAGAAACTGACGACTGTGGCCAGTCGCCACGAGGATACCGACAAGCTCGCGGAAACCCTCCCCTGCGACCTCCTCGTTCGAAAAGCGAAGAACGACGGGACGTTCTACTAAATCGTCACAGCGCAGTCCGTGATTCCGACGGCACGCTGGCTGCCGTCCACAACGGGTAGTTATCGGTCACCCCCAACCATCAAGAAAACGTGTGAGGGACCACCTACGCTTACGGTGTCGGTGGTGAATCGAGCTAGTATGGCAGAATCCGAGCCGGTGTACATCGCCGGGGCATTCGAACACCCCACGAGAGAGGCACCGGATAAATCGACGATGCAGTTGCACGCGGAGGTCGCGAAGGGCGCGCTTGTGGACTCCACCCTCGAGAAAAGCGACGTGGACGGCTTCTTCACGGCTAACGTTCCGGAGTACGCATCTGGACTGTCGCCGCTGATCGTTGCCGATTATCTCGGCCTCAAGCCGTCGTACTCAGACACGACTGACTTCGGCGGATCATCCTATATCAGCCACGTCGGGCACGCTGCGAGCGCGATTCGCGATGGTCGGTGCGACGTCGCGCTCATCACTCTGGCCGGTCGCCCACGGTCGCGCGGGCAGGCGACAGGCTCCGGGGCTCGTGACCTGCGAACCGTACAGGACAGTTTCGAACGGATCTACGGCGCCACGAACGTGAGTATGTACGGTATGGCCGCACAGCGGCACATGCACGAGTACGGAACGACGAGCGAACAGCTCGCAGAAATTCGCGCCGCCGCGTCGCATCACGCCCAGTACAACGAACACGCGATGTACCAGGATCCGGTGACGGTAGAGGACGTCGTCGAGTCTCGCGTCGTCGCCGACCCGCTGCATCTGCTCGACTGTTGTGTCATCTCCGACGGGGGCGGTGCGCTGGTCGTCGTCTCCGAAGACGTCCGATCGAACCTGAACCGGGACTGCGTCGAAGTACTCGGGTTCGGCGAATCGATCGGCCACCACGACGCCGGACGGATCGACCTCACGAAGACCGCTGCCGACCGCTCCGGGTCGGAAGCCTTCGCGGAAGCCGGTGTTGGCCCCGAGGACATCGACTACGCCTCTATTTACGATTCGTTCACGATAACGGTACTCGAGGCGATAGAGGACCTCGGATTCTGTGAGAAAGGCGCGGGAGGCTCCTTCGTCGAGTGCGGAACGCTTCGCGCGCCCGACGGAGATCTTCCGTTCAATACCGACGGCGGCGGGCTGTGTTCGAATCACCCAGCAAACCGCGGCGGCATGACGAAGGTCATCGAGGCGGTCCGTCAGCTCCGAGGTGAGGCGAACCCCGAGGTACAGGTCGACGCTGACCTCGCACTCGCGCACGGTACGGGCGGGAGCATCGGCACGCGTCATGGCGCCGCGACCGTCGTTCTTGGAGGGGAAGAGCGATGAGTTGGGATCCGCGTCCCGTCCCGGACGTCACTCCGGAGAGCGAACGGTACTGGACGGCTGCCGCCGGGGGGACCCTCCTCGTTCGAGAGTGTCAGGACTGCGGGCTCGTCTACCACTATCCGCGGTCACTGTGTCCCGATTGTTTCAGTGAGCGCACCGAGTGGCGAGAAGCGTCTGGCCGCGGCGAGGTGTACTCGTTCTCGACCGCTCGCACGATGCGCGGCTGGCCGGAAGACGACCTCCCGCTCGTCCTCGCGTACGTGGAACTCGAGGAAGGGCCACGCCTGATGACGAACGTCGACGCCGACCCATCAGCCGTCGAAATCGGAAGGCGCGTCACCGTCGAGTTCCGCGACGTCGACGACGAAGAGATCGCGATCCCGGTGTTCGTTCTCGAGGACGGCTGACGCGCCGTTCGGGATGGATTGTCGACTCGAAAAGTAGAGACAGTGAACCGACGCGCTCAGGGAAGCCGGCCGGTAAGTGCCTCGCTCGCGGGTGCTATGGAGAAGTCCGTGCCGAGTCCTTTCGCAGACGCCTTCTCATACAGCATGTACGCGGCCGCGACCGTCTCGATGCCCGTGCCACCGCTGTCGAAGACCGTAATCTCGTCGTCGCTCGTTCGTCCGGGCGTGACCCCCGCCACGACTTCGCCCAGTTCGGCGTGGACGTGATCTTCGTCGATGACGCCCGCTTCAAGAGCCGCCAGGAAGGAACCCGCGTCCTGCGTCGCTCGAGCGCGAAGGTCGGGTACGTAGGTTGCTCGCTCGATGGTCGCCGTATCGAGTTCGTGCCGGCCGGGGGTGTACTGACCCATCGCCGTGATGTGAGTACCGGGGTCAAGGTCTTCGCTGTCGAACACCGGGTCGGCAGCCTTCGTCGCCGTGATAACGATATCCGCACCGGAGACGGCAGCCCTACTCGAATCGACTGCCTCGACGGACGCCTCGAGATGCTCGTCGAACTCTGCAGCGAACGTCTCCCGATTTTCGGGCGTCGGCGAGAATACTCGAACCTCCTCCAGATCCCGGACTGTCGCCGTCGTGTGAAGTTGCCCGCGTGCCTGCGCGCCGCTGCCGATGACCGCGAGCGTGGTCGCGTCGTCTCGCGCCAACTCGTCGACCGCTACGGCACCGGTCGCCCCGGTCTTGAACGGGTTCATGCTTGCACCGTCGATAAGCGCGAGCGGTTCGCCGCTCTCTGTGTCGAACAGCGGTGTCATGAACCAGGCGTTCGGACCTGAAAAGCCAGAGGTGTACGCGTAGCCACCCATTGCACCCGTTTCGGGAAGAATTGCCGAGTAGTTGGTCAGTTTCCCGTCGGGGTTCTCGTGGCGGAACGTTTGTCGCGGCAGCGCCGGTGCGCCCTCACCGCGCTGCCGGTAGCCCTCGCGGACGGCAGTCACGTATTCGGCGGGCGTTGCGAGCCCTTCGACTTCGTCACTGGTTAGAAACAGTGTGTCAGTCATACGGATCGGCACTCACCGGATATAAAAAAAGACAACCGATCTGTCACGGTCGTCAATCGGGTCCGAAGCAGTTCGATAGCGCTCTGTCGGTGCGGCCCGACCGTGAGTCACTCGGCCTCGAGGACCTTGTCTATCATTTCGTCCGACATGGTTTCTAAGAGCCGGCTGTCGTTTTTGAGTTCGCGCATCACGAACCGAGACGACGTTTCGTTGACGCCGTCGAGGGCGACGATTTTGTCGATTAGCTCGTTCATCTGTTCGTGGTCCTGAACACGAGAAACGACGATGAAGTCGACATCGCCCATCGTATAGAACACCTGTTGAACACCGGGAAGAGCGGCCAGTTCATCGCCGATATCATCTGCGTATCCGCTCTCGTGGTAGACGTACACCTCGGTAATGGTGACCATCGACATGCCGAGCGCGTGAGGGTCGATATTCGCGGACGTGCTCGTTATCACACCGCTGTCTTTCAGTTGATTCAACCGATAGTGAATCGCCGACGTCGAGAGGTCGAGTTCGTCTGCCAGTTCCTCGAGGCTTTTTTCGTCGTTCTGCTCGAACTCGCGAATGATCTCGAGATCGATTTCGTCGAGGTCAGAGGTTGCGTCGGTATGGTTCATGCTTCCCTCTACTGACTTTGGGGTAATAAGTCGTCAACCATCGCATCAACAGTGACCCCCTCCTGCGCCTGGAGGCACGGGAATCACACCACCACGGGAGTTCAGGCCGAGGATTCGCACTCAGTGAGGCTCCGCGACCGTTTTTACCGGTCCATGGCCGCGTCGGAAACCTCTAGAGCCGAATCAAGTGCCGCGACGGCTTCGTCGATATCTGCTTCGGTGATCGGCAGCGGCGGTGCGATGATGAGCGTGTTGATCATATTCGCGACATAGACGCCTTCCTCGGAGGCGGCAGCGCCGACTTCGTCGACGACGGTCGACCCAGTCGAAATCTTGTCTTCGCGTTTCCCGAAGGGAACGCGTTTGTCCGGGTCCTTGGTCAGCTCTATCCCACGGAAGAGTCCGACGCCGCGCGTGTCGCCGACGCTCGGATGATCCTCGGAAAGCTCCTCGAGGCGGTCACCGAGATACTCGCCAACCTCGCTCGCATGTTCGATGAGGCCCTCTTCTTGGTACGTTTCGATAGCGGCGAGACCGGCCGCACAGGCGACGGGATGGCCCGAATACGTGTGACCATGGCAGAACATCTCGTCCTCGAAGTGATCCGCGATTTCCTCCGTGACGGTCGTGGCCCCAAGCGGCGCGTATGCACCGGTGAGCCCCTTCGCCATCGTCATGATGTCTGGTGTGACACCGAAGACATCACAGCCGAACCACTCACCGGTGCGGCCGAAGCCAGCCATCACCTCGTCACAGATCAGGAGCGCGCCGTGCGAGTGCGCGATCTCTTTTAAACGCGGGAGATACGCTTCGGGCGGGACCAAGATCCCGTTCGACCCGACGATCGGTTCGACGATGATCGCCGCGACCGTATCGCCCTCAAGCATCAACATCTCATCGATGTATTCCAGACTCTCCATGGGGTCGAGCGTCGACCCGTAGGCGTACGGATCGGGGGCTTTGATTGCGCCCGGCACACCGGGTTCGGACTTCAGTCTCCGGGGGTCTCCGGTGACGCTGATCGAACCGGCCGTCGCGCCGTGGTAGGACCGGTACCGCGAAATCACCTTCTGCTTTCCCGTGTACATCCGGGCGATCTTAATGGCCGCCTCCACGGCTTCAGTTCCGCTGGTCGAAAAGAACGTCTTGGACAGGTTCCCCGGTGTTACTTCGGCAATCTTCTCGCCCAATCGTGCACGCGCTTCCGTCGCAAACCCGGGAGCAAAGTATGCCCCTTCCTGCGCCTGCTCCGCAATCGCATCGGCGACCCTATCGGCCGAGTGCCCGAGATTCGAGCACATGAGTTGTCCCGAAAAGTCGAGATACTCCTTCCCCGATCCGTCGGTAAACCGAACACCCTCTCCGCCGACGATCTCAGTCGGATCGACTTCACTCTGGAACGACCACGTCCCGAACACGTACTGCTTGTCTAGCCGCTCTACTTCGGTGCGATCGTCGACTACGGATGGATTCTCTGTCATAGTTTATCAGAGGTGTGGCGTGCTAATTTATTAATCTTTGGTGAATGACGATGTTCTCAAGATTTCAGTCCAGAAATTATAGCCGACTGCTGGAAGTTCTCTACTGCTGCTCAGAAATCTTCGAATAATATTCAGAATAATCGAAGATTTTATTTCGCCTGTTACGGTAGCAGGTTCATGGTCGAATTAGAGTCGATTGGACAGCACAAGCGAGTACGGAACTATGTGGGTGGTGCCTGGCGGGATATCTCGGGCGACGAGGAACTCACCAGCGTCAATCCAGCGACGGGCGAGGAACTGGCGACGGTTCCCTTCAGCACGGCCGCAGACGTCGATGAGGTCGTCCAGACGGGGAACGAAGCCTTCGAATCCTGGTCGAAGCGCCCTGTCGAAGAGCGAATCCAGCCCCTGTTTCGGTTGAAAACACTTCTCGAAGAGCATCAAGAAGAGCTTGCAGAACTCCTCGTCGAGGATCACGGCAAGACAATTGCAGAGGCCCGCGGCGAACTGCGCCGCGGTATCGAGAACGTGGAGGTTGCCTGCGGTATCCCGTCGATGATGCAAAGCGGCTCACTCCTGAACGCCGCACCCAACATCGACGAGAGCGCTGTTCGAAAGCCCCTCGGCGTCTTTACCGCAATCACCCCGTTCAACTTCCCGGGGATGATCCCGCTGTGGTTCCTGCCCTACGCAGTCGCGACCGGGAACAGCTTCATTCTCAAACCGAGCGAGCAGAACCCGCTCGTCGCTCAGCGACTGTTCGAAATCATCAGCGAGGCGGGGTTCCCGGACGGCGTTCTCCAACTCGTCAACGGCGGGCCCGACACCGTCAACGCCTTGATCGACCACGATGGCGTCGAAGGCGTGTCGTTCGTCGGTAGCACGCCCATCGCGAAACTGGTCTACGAACGGGCAGCCAAAAACGGCAAGCGCGCACAGGCACAGGGCGGGGCGAAGAACCACATCATCGTCACGGAGACGGCCGATCTCGAGTTCGCCGCTGAAAAAACAGTTTCGTCAGCAACCGCCTGCGGCGGTGAGCGATGTCTCGCAAACGACATCGTCCTCGTCGAGGAGTCGGTCTATGACGAGTTCAGCGACCTCGTCGTCGAGGAAGCCGCCAACCAAGTCGTCGGCTACGGCCTCGACGAACAGACAGACATCGGGGCGCTGATCAGTCCCGAACACGAGCAGACCGTTCGTAATTACATCCAGACTGGCATCGAAGAAGGCGCAGAACTCCTGCTCGACGGCAGGGACGTCACCGTCGACGGCTACGAGGACGGCAATTTCCTTGGACCGACCGTCTTCGGCAACGTCACTGCAGACATGGTGATCTCTCAAGAGGAGATTTTCGGGCCGGTGTTCGGTCTCGCGTCAGTCGCAGATATCGACGCGGCAATCTCTCGAATGAACGAGAGCCAGTTCGGCAACGCCGCGAGCCTGTTCACCGGTAGTGGGGCGGATGCGCGGAAGTTCCGACACGAGGGAGAGATCGGAAATCTCGGCGTCAATGTTGGTACCTCCGCGCCGATGGCGTTCTTCCACTTCGGCGGCTGGAAAGACTCGTTCTTCGGCGACCTCCACGCACAGGGAGAGGATATGATCCACTTCTACACGGACAAGGCCATCTACATCGAGCGATGGCCTGACGCCTGAACGACCCGCGCTTCACGCCTTCACTAGAAGCTGGGCTCCGCGACATTCGGCCGATTTTCTCATTTAACCCACCCAAGCGAGGTAGTGGTCGGGGGTTGAGGGTCCGACGACTACGCTTTTTTATGTTCCTCAACGACGTCCCAGTCGAGCTCGATGCCGAGTCCCGGCTCGTCGGGGACCGCAATATACCCGTCTTGGATGAGCGGTTCGTCGCTGGCAACCAAGTCGTCCCACCACGGCACGTCGCGAGCGTGGAACTCGAGCGCGAGGAAATTCGGGACTGTTGCACCGATGTGGACCCCGGCCATGGTTGCGACGGGGCTCCCGATGTTGTGCGGAATCATCGTCAAGTAGTAGGTGTCGGCGAGTTCGGCAATTTTCTTCGTTTCCGCGATACCGCCGGTCTTGGGAATGTCGGGTGCGACGAACGAGACGGCCTCCTTCTCGACCAGATCACGGAAGCCGTGACGGCCGTAGCGGTTTTCACCGGTGAGTAGCGGTTGCTCGATGCTTCGATTAAGCGTTGCCAGCGCATCCACGTTCTCCGGCGGAAGCGGATCCTCGATCCACGCGAGGTCATACGGCTCAAGCGCCTTGCACAGTTTTTCGGTCGCTTCGACGCTGAAATTCCAGTGGAGATCGACCGCCACCTCCGCCTCGTCACCCACCTCCTCGGTCACCGCCTCGACCAGACCCCGCTTGTGTTCGATCTCTGGGGGGTCGAAGTGGCGCGAGAGCGTGTCGATGTCCCGGCCCGACGGCACGTCGAGGTCAAACTTGATCATCTCGTAGCCGTCGTCGACCGCCGCCCGAGCCGCCCGGGCGTACGCATTGGCCTTGTAGGTCTCGTCGGGTTGATCGTTGAGCGCTGCTTCGACCATTCCCTCACCGGCGTGGCAGTCCGCGTACATTCGGACCTTTTCGCGGGTCTTTCCGCCAAGGAGTTGGTAGACTGGCTGTTCGAGGATCTTTCCGGCGGCATCCCAAAGTGCGAGTTCGATCCCGCTGATCGCGATGGTCCCGATACCCTGTTGGGACCCTCGTCCCGAGAGGCTCTCTCGCATGAGGTGGTACAGTCGCTCGACGTCGAGCGGATTCTCACCGAGAAGGACCGGTTTGAAGTAATCCGTGATCACTTCGTGAACGCCCGGAGACGGGTACGCTTCGCCGATCCCCACCACACCCGCGTCCGTTTCGAGGCGGACGATAGTCCAAGGAAAGTTGCCGTCGATGACGATCGTCGATAGATCAGTAATTTCGGGCGTTTCCGTCGAGCGGGCCGGTTGTTTCCCGAAGTCAGGCCAAATGCTCGATGCGAGGCGCGCCGCAAAGTCTGAATACATGTTATCATGCCTCACTTTCCAGAGTGGTCATATCAATTTATGCTTCGGCTTCGCACGGTGAGAAAGAAGCGTGGGAGCGAAATGATCGCGGAGATTAGGCGTCGGGTAGCACCTTTCCGGGGTTCATGATACCGTTCGGATCGAACGTCTCCTTTATCGAGCGCATGAGATCGATCGCTTGCCCGTGCTCTTCGTTCATGAACTGGCGCTTTCCGATTCCGATGCCGTGTTCGCCGGTCGAGGTACCCCCGAGCGCGATCGCCTTCCGAACGACGCGTTCGTTTAACTCGTGTGCCCGCCCGACCATCTCCTCGTCGTCGGGGTCAACGAGCGATGTGAAATGGAGGTTTCCGTCTCCGGCGTGACCGACACAGGAGGTCATCAAATTGAGTTCCTCGCTGGCTTGAGAGACCTCTTCGACGATGTCGGGATAGCGCGAAATCGGCACCACAACGTCACCGACCAGTGCGACTTCCCAATCGTCTCGATAGCTTTGCGTTGCCGGGTATTTGTCACGCCGAGCCTGCCAAATGTCCTCCAAGTTCGCCTTCCCCGCTGCCTTCCACGAGAGCATCCCGTGATCTTCGCAGATCGCCTTCGCGAACGCGAGGTCTTCCTCGATTCCGCTGTTATTCGCGTGCAACTCGATGATTAGCGTCGGGTGTTCTTCGAACGAAACCTCGTCGTGGTAGGCGTTCAGCATCTTGATCGCCGTGGTGTCGATGAACTCGATTGCACCGGGGACGAGTGCCGATCCGATCGCGTCTGCGACGGCCCCGGACGCGGCGACACGCGAGGGAAACGTCACAAGCGCTGCCTTCCGGTATTCCGGAATTCCCACGAGGCCGAGCGTTACCTCGGTTACGACACCGAGCGTCCCTTCGCTCCCGACAAACAGGTCTTTCAGACTGTACCCTGCGGACGTCTTCACAACGCCCTTCCCGCATTCGACGATACGTCCATCGGCGGTGACCACTTTGAGGCGACGAACGTGGTCGCGCGTCTCACCGTAGCGGACCGCGTTGAATCCGCTCGCGTTCGTCGCGACCATTCCGCCTATCGTCGCCACGTTACCGCTTGAGATGCCAGGGGCGAACCGTAGTCCATGGGACGCCAGCCTCTCGTTGAGATCGTCGTAGACCACGCCCGCACCGACAGTCACCTGCATGTCTTCTGGGGAGATTTCGACGTGGTCTATCTCGGCCGTACTCAAGACGATGCCGCCGGCTGAAGGGATCGCGTTCCCTTCGAGTCCAGATCCGCCTGATCGGGGCGTAACCGGCACTCCGCGGTCATTTGCTGCTGAGAGGACGGCGCAGACCTCGTCGGCCGACGCCGGCCAAACGACTGCGTCGGGAACGTGCCCGGAGTGCGGACTTTCGTCAGTGGCGTACTGCTCCCGAATGCTCTCTTTGTGCGTAACGCGGCCGTCAGTGACGGCATCGTCGAGGAAGGTGCAGTCGTAGTCAGCGTCTGCCTTTCGATCCATGAGGCCCCATGGGAGGCGTCTTGGATAAGTTCTCTCTCTGCTTGCACCCTCACCACTAGTTATTCGTAGGTCGGGCGTGTGTGGGGTACTATGACTTGTCCCAAACTGTCGTACCGCCAATCCGCCGGCGACCAGGAGTTCGACACCGAGCGCGCCTACTGTACCGTCGTCGAGGAGTTCGTCTCTCCGATGCGTGCAGACGTCTGTAACGATCGCCACGAGTTGAATCACGAGCGCGACTGCGAGTTCTTCCGAAACGCCGACTCGGAGTGAGCAGCGGTCGACGTCGGCGGAATTGGGTTGTAGGGAACGTTGTAGAGAATGGTGGCAATCGCGAGTCGGAACTATTCCCACCGGCTCGGTTCGCTATACCGTCACCGTCCCGGAATTTCGAGTAGCTCGCGCGCTTCTGCGGGCGTTGCGAGCTCCCGGTCAAGTTCGTCGGCGATGCGAACCGTTCGCCCGACCAGTTGAGCGTTGCTCTCGGCAGGTTCGCCACGACGGTAGTAGAGGTTGTCTTCCATGCCGACGCGCACGTGGCCGCCCATCACGATCCCCATCGTCGTCAGTGGGAGTTGGTGGCGGCCGATCGCAAGCACGTTGAATATCGAGTTGTCTGGGAGATTGTTCACCATGTTGACCATGTTCTCCGGTGTCGGCGGAGTCAACGTTCCCGGCCCGAAGATGATGTTGATGTAGTACGGCTCATCGAGCAGCCCCTTGTCGATGAGGCGGTACACCTCGTTCATGTGGCCATTGTTAAACACCTCCATCTCCGGTTTAATCCCCTTCTCCTGCATCTCCGCAGCCAGCGTGTCTATCATGTGGCGCGTGTTCTCAGAGGTGATGTGCTGGTACCGGTTCATCGGCCCCATATCGAGTGATGCCATCTCTGGGAGCGGATCCGTCCGAATGCCCCTCACTCGTTGCTCGAGCGGGATCCCCGTGCCACCAGTCGTGTTCTGGATGATGATATCGTCACAGCGTTCGCGAACGGCTTCGTTGATCTCTTGGAGCCGACCCGCGTCGCGCTCACCGCGTTCGTCACGCCCGTGAAGATGAACGATCGCTGCACCAAGTTTCTCACACTCTCGGGCGGCTTCGGCGATCTCTTCGGGCTGTTCCGGCAGGTTCTGGTTCACTTCTTTTCCTTGCACGCCGCCCGTGGTCGGGACAGTCAAGATCAATTTTCCGCCCTCGAGGTAATTCTGGTAGCTCATCTATGGGCACCCAGACAGCCCACCACGAAAGCGTTAATGGACGTCCCTGAGAGAATTACTCATGGACGAAGTGCCGTCAGACGACGATGAAACGCCGCCTCGACCCGCTATTATCGGTGCCGGAACGATGGGGCGGAATATCGCCGTCGCCAGCGCGGCCGGAAACCGCCCAGTCACTCTGTTTGATGTCGATGAGGACGCTCTCGAGGAGGCAGAAGCCGAGATCCGATCGACCCTCGAAACGCTCGTCGATCGCGGTGTCGCGGACACGAGTGACATCTCGACCGTCCGGGAGCGCGTTTCGTACGAGACCGAACTGTCGGCGGCGGTCGGAGACGCGCCCCTGATCGTCGAGGCAGTGACCGAGGACCGCGACGTGAAAGCCTCCGTCTACGATGATATCGAACGCGCGGCACCGACCACCGCCACTATCGCGTCGAACACGTCGTCGCTGTCTATTTCCGAACTCGCCTCGTCTCTCGCTCACCCAGAACGGTTTTGCGGAATGCACTGGTTCCACCCTGCCCACATCGTTCCCACCGTTGAGGTCGTCTACGGCGAGCAAACAACTGATAAAACGGTGGATACAGCCACTGATTTTCTCGACTCCATCGGCAAAGATCCGGTCGTCGTCGAACGGGACATCCCCGGATTCATCGCCAATCGAATCCAGTCGGCGATGGCTCGCGAGGCGTGGGCACTACTGGAGTCCGGCGTTGCCAGCGCCGAGGACATCGACCGCGCGGTGAAGGGGACGTTCGGGTTTCGGCTGCCGACGCTGGGCGTATTCGAGAAGGGTGACCACTCCGGGCTCGACATCCACCACAAGGTGCTCACGGAGTTGCTCCAAGATATCGATCGCGAACAGGAACCTGCAGCGATCCTCTCTGATCTCGTCGAGGAGGGGCGACACGGCGTGAAGACCGGACGAGGCGTCTATGACTGGTCGAAGGTCGATCTCGAACAGGTGATGGCCGAACGAGACCAGCGGTTACTCGATCAACTCGAGGTGTACCACGCCGCACGCGGGCCACCCGACGCCACCGGAGAGCCGGAATCGAACTCGTGAAATCGTCACCCGTCAGTACTCGTTGCACTTGTACGTACGACTATATGCTTGGAAAAACAATCGTCATCGTAGTTCATGTATAAGATCGTCATTCCAATCGACAAGGACGAGAAACGGGCGATGACTGCAGTGGAGTTTGTGACTGAACTGGGCGCCGAATCCGGGCTTAACGCCGATCCAGATAACATCTCCGTGTCGATCATAAACGTCTTTGAGAAGTTCAAGGCCATCGACGACGGCGGCAACGTTCAGTCGAAAGACCTGTACGACGAGGACAGCTTCCCGGACTCTGTGACGGCAGCTCGTGACTATCTCGCCGAGGCCGGTGTGGCTGTCGACGTCGAGCGACGACATGGCGATGCTGAGGAGGAAATCATCGATTTCGCCGAGTCGATCGACACCGATACGATCATCATCCCCGGTCGAAAGCGGTCCCCCGTTGGCAAAGCCCTGTTCGGAAGTGTCACCCAACACACCATTCTCAACACCGATATTCCGGTCACAATCGTCTAGTCGCTGTTCGTTCGCTCTCGTCCGGCAGTTCCAAGACAGACGGCCCTCGTCGTTAGATGACGTCGTTCTCCCGTAGCCGCTCGAGTTCCACCTCATCGTACCCAAGCTCCGCGAGAACTTCGGCGGTGTGTTCACCGAGACGGGGAGGCGGGCTCTCCGAATCTGTTTCGAGCGAGCCGAAATTGACCGGATTGGCCGGCGATTTGAGCGTCCCAAGATCGGGGTGTTCCATTTCGGCAATCATCCCTCGAGTCTCAATATGCGGATCGTCGACCAACGTTTCGACGTCCTGAACGGGCGTGCAGGGTACCTCCTCCGCCTGCAGGATGGACATCCACTCATCGGTCGTCCGCTCCGCGAACATGTCGTCGAGGACCGGGTCGAGTTCGTCCCTGTTTTCGACTCGGTCGGAAAACGTCGCGTAGCGCTCGTCGTCGATCCACTCCTCACGGTCGATCGCTCGGCAGAACTTCGGCCAGATGTGTTCGCTCACGACACCAACGACGATATGCGAGTCGACCGTCTCGAACGCCTGATAGGGCATGAGGCTCGGATGTCGGGTCCCCATGCGTTTCGGGTTCTCACCAGTCGCGAAGTAGTTCGAGACGTGGTAGCCGAGGAACTGAAAACTCGCATCCAACAGCGAGATGTCGATATACTCACCGTCTCCGGTTCGCTCGCGGTGGTACAGCGCAGTGAGAATGGAGTATATCGACGTCATCGCACCAGCGAGGTCACAGATCGAGACGCCGATTCGGGCGGGTTGATCTTCGGTTCCGGTGACGCTCATCATTCCCGATTCACCCTGGAGAATTATGTCGAAGGATTTCCGGTCGGCGTAGGGACTGTCGGGTCCGTACCCGGAGATGTCACAATAGATCAGGTCCTCGTTGATACCTGAGAGTCTCTCGTACTCCGCTCCGAATGCCTCCTCATTCCCAGGCGAAAAGTTTTGAATAAAGATGTCCGCGTCCTCGACCAAATCGTGGAGGATGGCCTGTCCCTCGGCAGTCGTGAGGTCCAGACAGACACTGCGCTTGTTTCGGTTTGTGCTGACGAAGTACGCAGAAAGCTCGTCGCCGTACTGCGGCGAGTACGTGCGGGTGAGGTCGCCGTGACCCGGCCGTTCGATCTTGATCACGTTCGCGCCAAGGTCGCCGAGGGTCTGAGCCGCAAACGGACCGACTAGCGCTTGCGTCGCGTCGATAACTGTAATGTGCTCTAACGGCTGCATGTTGACCGAAGGTGGCTCGGCGAGTCGCATATAGCTTCCGCCGTACCGCGGTTCACTTCGTCAATGGCCGACTGCCGATTAGAAGCCGATAGCGGCGCCGTCCTTCCGTGGGTCGGTCCCACCTGAAAGAGTCCCCGACTCGTTGCGGGCGATCTGGCCGCCGCCGAAGTGGAGCGGCTTCATCACGCGGACTTCGTGGCCACGGCGAGCGAGCTTCGTAAGGACGTTCCCGTCGAACCGGCCTTCGACGGCCAATTGACCGTCGACCTGATACCGCCACCGTGGCTCGTCGAGCGCTTCTTGAATCGACATTCCATCGTCAAGGAGGTTCATGAGCACTTGGAGATGCCCCTGCGGTTGCATGTACCCACCCATAACCCCGAAGGCGGCCCAGTCGTTCTCGCCGAAGCGTGCTATTCCAGGTATCAGGGTGTGGAACGGACGCTTTCCGGGTTCGAAGCGGTTTGGATGATCTGGATCGAGCGAGAACGAACTACCTCGGTTCTGGAGCGCGATGCCCGTGTCGCCAGCAACGACCCCGCTGCCGAAGTCCTTGAACCGTGAGTTGATGTACGAGACGACGTTCCCCTCGTCGTCGGCGACCGACAACAGTACGGTGTCGGCCCCTTCCGCGCGGTCGTTCGGGAAGCCGACATCGACGTCAACCGCCGCGTTCGAGCCGATTGCAGCGGCGCGATCAGCCGCATACGATTTCGAGGCGAGATCTGGGACGTCCGCAAACTCGGGGTCGGTGACGTGATAGAGCCCGTCCGTCAGCGCTTGCTTCGCCGCTTCGACCGAGCGGTGAATCCGTTCCGGCGAGCCGGCGGGGTAGTCACCCGCACCCAAGGCTTCGGCGATGTTCAGCGCTTCAAGCGCGACGGGGCCTTGATTGTTCGGCGGGAGCTCGAATATCTCCGCGCCGTTGTAGGTTGTGCTGACGGGGTCGACGAATTCGGGTTCGAACGACGCGAGGTCATCGTGAGAGAGGAACCCGCCTCGCGATCTGACCTCCTCCACAATTTTGTCGGCGATGTCGCCTTCGTAGACGACGTCGGCACCTTCGTCGGCGATGCGTTGCATGGTCTCTCCCAGCGAGGTGAGGCGAACACGCTCGCCGACCTCCGGGGCCCTGCCGTTCGGAAGATACGCCGACCGGGCGTTCTCTCCGCGGAGGACATCGGCGGCTTCGTTCCATTGTTGGGCGATGATTTCCGACACGGGGTATCCGTCGGTCGCATATCCGATAGCCGGCTCGAGCACGCTCGCGAGACTCAACTCGCCCAGCTCCTCGACGGTTCGTTCCCAGCCACGAGCCGTACCAGGGACAGTAACGGTGAGTGGCCCATACTCCGGCATTTGAGCGTTTTTCGCGTCGACATCTTCTTCATCGGCGACCCGTTCACGGATCGCTTCGATGGACGCCTCCATCGGTGCAGCACCGCAGCTTCGAAGCGCCCCGACCTCTCCATCGGCGGTTTTGTAAAGCGCGAACACGTCGCCACCCAGTCCGGTTGACGTGGGCTCGACGACGTTCAACGCTGCGGCGGTGGCGACTGCCGCGTCGAACGCGTTTCCGCCGTTGCGGAGCGTCGAAACGCCTGCCTCCGCGGCAAGGGGTTGGCTCGTCGCAACCAGGCCGCCGTTAGCGTACACTGTTGATCGCCGGGAGGTGAACTGATCTAGGTCCGGTACGGTGTCCATACGGGCGAGTCAGTGGGTTTTGACTAAAGTATTGGTATCTGATCACACGGTCTCGCGTAGAAACACCGACCACAGCAGATATCCGCGTGTGGATCGCTACCACATTGTATGGACCTGCAACTAGAGGGCGATGCGGCACTGGTCACAGCCTCCAGCAGCGGACTCGGAAAAGCCGCCGCGAAGGCGCTCGTCCGTGAGGGAGCGAACGTCGTGATCAACGGCCGCGACGAGGGCCGCCTTGAGAGAGCTCGAGAAGAGGTCGCAGCCGCCGGCGATGGCCGTGTCGTCGCGAAAACGGGCGATCTAACGGACTCCGACGATATCTCGGACCTCGTTTCAGCTACGATCGAGGCGTTCGGCGGTATCGACCACCTCGTGACGTCGGCCGGTGGACCGCCGAGTGGCCCGTTCATTGAGACGACAGACCGCGATTGGTACGAAGCGTACGACCTGCTCGTCATGAGCGTCGTCCGATTGGTCAGAGAGGCCGCTGACGAACTCCGCGCTGGTGACGGAGGAAACGTCGTGCACATCACGTCGATAAGCGTGAAGGAAGCCATCGACTCGCTCGTGCTCTCGAACTCGGTTCGAATGGGAGTTATCGGTCTCGCAAAGACGCTCTCTCGAGAACTCGCCCCGGAAGTACGCTTCAATAGCGTCCTACCCGGTCCTATCGAAACCGAGCGCACTGCCGACCTAATCGAACAGGCGATAGCTCGGGGTGAGGTTGAGTCCTACCAGGAGGGACTGGCGGCGAAGGGGAGTTCTACTCCACTCGGCCGGATCGGGCGGCCGATGGAACTCGGCAACACGGTCGCGTTCCTCTGTTCACCCACGGCGGCGTTTATCAATGGTGTTACCGTCCCAATCGACGGTGGTCTCAGCCGGTCCAACCTCTGAGTTCGGCGATCGAATTCACTTCCGAAATGTGTCGGAGAACTCTGTGAGTAGTTCGGCAGTGGTCCGGGCGCCGGCACGGAAACAGGAGAGTGCAATGTTCTCGTCCGGTGCATGGTTGTTCTCGTCGGCATTCGCATAGGGTACTACCAGACACGGAGCGTCGAGTACATCGGCGAAAACGTACGTCGGAACAGAGCCTCCCAGCGATGGTTTGAGTATCGGTTCCATATCCCACGCTCTGCTGACGGCACGCATCATCGGTTCGATTACCGGACTTTCCGCAGGCGTCCGCTGAGGAGCCATTGCGGCCACACGTGTGAGCGTAACGTCGATCCCTGGCGGTACGTGATCCTCTGCGTGGCGCGAAAGCGATTGGAAGATTCGCTCCGGATCTTGGTCGGCGACTAATCGAAAGTCGATCTTCGCGCGAGCCGCTGACGGTAACACCGTCATCATTCCCTCTCCGTGAACGCCGGCGTCAAGCCCGGCGACATTCAAATTCGGTTGACATAGCAAGCGTTCGGCGTAGTTTTCTCCGTCGTCTATCGTGAGCGCCGAGAGTCCGAGCTCAGATTTCACCGCCTCCTCATCGATTGGAATCGCCTCGAGTATCTCACGGTCACGCTCCGTGAGCGGGCGCACGTCGTCGTAAAAATCTTCGACTGCAATCCGACCATCGTCGGTCCAGAGCGAGGAAAGGAGGTCGGCTAGCGCCGTGGCTGGATTGGGGATCGGTCCCCCGAAGTTTCCTGAGTGGAGATCTCGGTTTGCTCCCGTCGTCTTGATATCGATGTACAACAACCCCCGAGCCCCGAGTAACACCTGTGGTCGCCCCGATTCGTCGATAGGGCCGTCAGCCACGATTGCGACGTCTGCATCGAGTTCGTCGCGGTACTCCGTAACGAGCCACTCGAGGTTTTCGCTGCCGCTCTCCTCTTCGCCCTCGATCACGAGTGTCACGTCAGTTGGAAGTCCCGTCGTCTCACGAAGCGCACGAACACCACACAGATGCGCAAACCACTGTCCTTTGTTGTCGCCGGCGCCGCGGCCGTAGAGGCGTTCCGAACCGTCCGGTCCTTCACGGATAGTCGGTTCGAACGGAGGCGATTGCCACTCCGAGGCGTTCGCGGGTTGGACGTCGTAATGACCGTAGAGCAGCACCTTCTGTTCGGCCTGCCCGGTGTCTGCAGACGCGTGAGCGATGACGGCCGGTTGGCCTGGCGTTTCGACGATTTCAGCGCTGTCAAATCCGTAGTCGAGGCAGGATTGCCGGACCATCGCTGCACACTCCTCGATTCCTTCTCCGGTTGCACTGATCGACGGCTGAGAGATTAACGCTCGGAGGTCATCGAGGATCACCCCTTCGTGACGCTCGAGGAATTCGTGTGGTCCTTCCGTTGTCATCGTCGCTACACACCTCTCAGATATTCTGTTCGCGGACTCCAGTTCATGATACTACTCCTCTGTTCCGCTCGGAGTACAAATAGTCCGGGTGGAACTATCACCCATGTGCTACTATGTCGTGCTTTCGAATGCAGACGGGCCGCAGTGAGGTGAACATACGTAACATTGGCAGCGAACATACAGTATATTGTTTGAAATCAGCCGGGATATGTCGACTTTTATTCAGTCTAAGCACACCACACTCGTATATGGGCACGCCATTCTGGGGAACGTTTAAATAAGGCTGGCTATATCATGTAAAACGATGTTCGATAACGACGGCCCATCACGGAGAAACGTATTGAAAGGAACCGCTGGACTCGGAGCACTTTCGCTTGCTGGTTGTCTGGGTGGCGGTGACGGTGGCGACGGCGGAAATGAACCGATCGACCTTACTGTCGGCTCGTCATCTTCTGGATCATCGACGTACGGTAATTCACAGGCGATTCAGCGTGTTGTAAGCGAAAACTCCGACTACCTCAACTTCATCACCCAAGACGCAGGGGGGGACCCGCAGTCTATTCGGCTGTACGCCGACGGAGAGATCAATTCCTACTCGGCAGGGAACTACATTATGAACCAGGCCCTCAACGAGACGGGCCCGTTCGCGGAGGACCCGGTCTCTGAGTTCCCGCAGCTTGGATTCGGTCACCTCTCGCTCAATCTCTACTGGATGGCGCTGGAAGACAGCGACATTGAGACGACCGACGACCTTCCCGGGAGAGACGTCTACTGTCTTCCTGCCGGATGGGGCCTCCGCGCGATGACCGAGGAGATGTACGGCGCTGCCGGTCTCTGGGAAGGTCTTGAAGAGAACGTCGTCAACGTCGAAACCGGCCAGGCAGCGAGTGCGCTCGCTGAAGGTCGCGCAGAGGCGTTCATTGTGTACACGTCGAACTACACGCAGCTCCCGTCGTGGGCGGCCGAAATCGACTCTCGTGTTGACGTCCGAGCAATCGAGATGACGGAAGACTACGTCAAAGCAGCGCAGGACTTCGGAGGCGCGGGCTACGAAGAAGTCGACGAGATTGGCGGCTGGGAACAGGATGTTCAGGGCGGTGACTTCCCGAAGCACACGTGGACCGAAACCTACCCGTACTACTTCAGCCCGGAGATCCCCGCACAAGCGGTCTACGACCTGATGGAGATCTGCCACAACAACTACGAGTCGATGCAGGAGGCCAACCCGACGATTCTCGACTGGTCCGACCCGTCGAACTTCACCTTTGCGCTGGCTCACACGGACGATATTCCGATTCACCCCGGCGCGGCTGACTGGTACGAAGAGAACGACGCCTGGGACGACAGCTGGACCCGTGGCGACGAATAGCTAACCAGTCACCCGCTATCGCCTACAGACAAATGGTTTATACCACATCAGGGAAGAGCCGACTAGAGCTTGCTAACGACTTAGTTACGGGACTATCGGTAATCGTCTGGCTCGGCGTTCTGTATTACGCGTTCACGCAAGGGATAGATCGAATCTTGTTTACTGTGATATTTTTGGGGTCGATCATCCTCGTATACCTGGGGAACGAGGCGATCGAAGCGTATGAGGAACAAAACAAACTCGAGTTAGTCGGCCTCACACTTTCAGCGATAATTACCCTGGGGACGACGATCTACATGATCGCGTTCTACGACATATTGCTGCGAGTACGT
Source organism: Halorubrum wangae (assembly GCF_051194135.1). Lineage (NCBI taxonomy): Archaea > Methanobacteriati > Methanobacteriota > Halobacteria > Halobacteriales > Haloferacaceae > Halorubrum > Halorubrum wangae. The sequence goes on from NZ_JBLZNH010000001.1 coordinate 795,003, forward strand.
GTGGGTACGGCATTGCCTCGCGAGTACGTAATCGCCGCCGCGTTCTTTCTGGTAATTCTCTACCTGTCGTACCGAGCGTACGGATTGACGTTCTTAGCCGTGATCCTCGGGGTGATACTCTACGGACTGTACGGAAACTACGCTCCCGGTATCCTTCGTCACGGCGGGTTCAGCGTGAACCGGATGATGAGCATCATGGTCCTCGACTTCCAGGGGGTGTACGGGTCTATCTCCAGGATTATCGCCACATGGGTGGCCCTGTTCCTGCTGTACGCAGGATTGATGCGCGGGTTCGGGGCGTTCGATCTCATCATGCGAATTGGACTTCGGTCGGCGAACTACGTCCGCTCTGGCGTCGCGCTCTCTGCCGTGACCTCGAGCATCATCATCGGCTCGATCACGGGTAGTCAAGCTGCGAATACGGCGATCACCGGATCGTTTACCATCCCACTGATGAAGAAAACCGGGATGAAAGGGGAGACGGCGGGAGCGATCGAATCCGTCGCCTCGACCGGCGGACAGATCATGCCGCCGATTATGGGTGCAGCGGCGTTCGTGATGGCCTCGTTGCTCGGGATTACGTACGTCCAGGTTCTCGTCGCAGGCATCGTTCCGGCGATTATCTTCTACGGCTCCGTCACGATTGCTGTCCACTACAAGGGCATCGGCCAACTTCGTGGGAAGAACACAAAGATCAACGTCGAAAGCCAGTTCGACGAGCGGATGAGCCAGAGGGAGTTCATCATCCAATGTCTTCGGTTCGGGATTCCGTTCCTCCTCTTGATCTACATCCTCGGTGTCCTCCAGTACACCGTCCTCACGGCGGCGTTGTACACCATCATCGCGATGTTCGCCACTGGGTTCTCGTTCCCGCTGATTCGGGCCGCAGTGGACGGCGAGAGCCTTTTCGATGAATTCGTCAGCCTCCTCGGTGATGCGGGAGACGGCTTCAGAGAAGGGGTGATCATACTTGCACCGATCGCGATCATTATCGCGGCAATCAACGGCGTCGTCGACGTCTTCACCGCCTCGGGTATCCCGGGTATCCTCTCACTGGCACTGCTCGACCTCTCAGGCGGGGTCATGTTCACCGCGGTCGTTCTGGCGATGCTCATCTCGATCATTCTCGGAATGGGCATGCCGACCGTCGCCGCGTACGTCATCGTGGCCGCGCTGATCGCACCGGCGTTGGTCCAGCAGTTCTTCGTTCCGGATCTCGCGGCACACTTCTTCGTTCTGTATGCGGCGATCCTGTCGGGTCTGACGCCCCCAATCGCGATCGCAGTCGTCGTCGCGACGGGGATTGCAGAGAGCAACTTCTGGCGAACGGCACACGAAGCCCTGAAGATCTCTGCACCGATCTACGTCCTGCCATTCTCGTTCATCTACAACCCCGAACTCGTCGTCGGTGGCTTCGGGTTGGCAACCCTGGGCTCGGGAGCACTCGCTCTGCTCGGGGCGTTGGGAATCTCTCACGGGCTCAACTACTATGGAAAATTCTTCCACGAGAGCCCCTTCATCAAATTCCCTGTCAAAGGGATCTACTTCGGGCTCGGACTAATCGCAATGGTCTATCCGGACACGATGATCCGCACGGTTAGCGTGGTCGTTATTCTCGTGATGATCGGAATCCAGCTGCAGAAGCCGATCCGCGAACGAGTCTCTGCTCGAAGTTCAAGCCTGGTACCAGGTCGCTGAGAGCGGGTTCCCTCCTTCACTTTCCTCACGGTGTGGTTGCCTGAAATCGACCGCTCTCACCAGCTAGCCTGAGAACGTGTGTGCCACAAAGAACGGATACATCTCGAGCCAGCCCCGATCGTAGTCGACGTCGTACTCAGTCGCCTCAATACAGGCATCGTCGCCAATCTGAAGTGAGTCATACGACTCGTCGATCGGTGCGAGTAGTTGTGGCCCATCCTCGAGTGCGACGACACCGATCACGAGTTCATCTGGGAAGGGTTCCGCCGTCGCGTGAGTTCTCGTAAACGAGTAAAGCGTCCCCAGCCCTTCTGTTTCCGACCACGCAACGTCGGTCGAATGACAGTGGGGACAGATTGGACTTGGGGGGAAGAACGTCTCACCACAGCTCTCACAGGCGTGAATCAAGAACGTACCGTCCCGAAGACTCTCCCAGAACGGTAGCGTGTACGGTTCCATTGATCACACCCCCGTCCCGAACACTGTCGCGGTTACGCCGTTCAGGTGGCCGTGTTCCGCCGTTGTGAGGGCGGATTTCGCGTCTCGAACCTGCGTCGACGCTGTCCCCCGAAGCTGTTTCACGACCTCGACGTAATTGAGCAACGGCGTCACCATCGGCGGATGCCCTCTTCCGAGACAGCCACCTGACGGGCTAATCGAAAACGGTCCCTCCGATGGTGTCCGGGCATCTAAGCACGCTGCGACACCGTCGCCCCGCTTCGCGACTCCCAACTCCTCCAGTACGATCGCTTCGATGTGCGGAAACGGCGCGTACGGTTCGAAGACGTCTATGTCAGGAAGTACAAGTCCGGCACGTTCGGTCGCTGTGTTCACCGCATGCCTCACGGCCGGTAATTCCGTGATCGATGAATCTCGGCTCATCAGAAAATGACTCGCCGTATGGTAGTACCCGGTTCCCTGGACGGCTATCGGCGGAGAATCCGAGTTGGTGACTGCATCTGCAGTGAGCAGTATCGCTGCTGCACCGTCGCAGGGGGCCGGGCAGTCAAACAGCCGGATAGGATCCGCAATCAACCGGGCGTCGAGGACGTCATCCCGTGATAGCCCTTCGTCGAAGAGACCATCCGGATTTGCCACGCCGTTCTTACGGTTCTTGACTACGATATCAGCGAGATCGGCCCTCTCGATGTCGTACTCGTACATATACCGTTGCATGCTTTGTGCGTACGCCGCCGGGACGGTCATCCCGATAGGCGATTCGAACTCCGAGTCGAACGACTTCAAGATATAATCGAAGTATGGGCCCGTCGTATCCACGATAGAGTTACGTTCAACCGCGAGAACCAACGCTGCCTCCACAGTCCCGTTTCGAATATCGGACACCGCCGAGTGAAACGCGTTCGCCCCGCTTGATCCCCCGGTTGAAATCTCTAGTGCGCGGTCGACGTTGAGGCCGAGTAGGCGGAGGAGATACGTCGAAAAAAATCCCTGCGGCGTCCACGGCCGGGGGGAGGGCATGTATACCCCGTCGATAGCTGAGAGGTCGAGCGACGCATCCTCGAGGGCTTCTCGAACGACTCGCAGTGCGAGGTCGCGCTCCGGAACTGAGTGCGTTCCGTTCGGAACGCTTCCGATACCGGCAACGGTTGGAACTGCAGTCTCCGTCATGCTACAACATAGCAGACAATAACGGAGTATATACATTTGCATTGCGCCGTTCATCCGTGCGGGGCTTCCGAAGATCGCTCTGCAGTGCTCAGATCACCCGACACCGGCCGATTCGCGATCCGTATTTCCACGTGCACTCACCGGCCCACGCGGCGGTAATACTTATACCAACATCTGTACATCACCATTTATGGGGACGAACCTACCGTTAGCCGGGAAGTCAGCGTTTATCACCGGTGCGAGCTCGGGTATCGGGGAGGCCGCGGCGGAGGCACTTGCGGCGCAAGGCGCGGACGTCGCATTGGTCGCTCGGCGGAAAGAGAAACTCGAATCGATCGCAGAACGGATCGAGTCAGTGACCGGACAAACGGCGTTTGTACTTCCGACCGACGTCACTGACAATAGTGCAGTCAACGAAGCCGTGGCACAAACCGTCGACACCTTCGGTCAATTGGACGTCCTCGTCAATAACGCAGGCATCGCAACCGGAAGCGACGTGACGGTCGAAACGATTCCTGCCGAACAGTATCGGGATGTGATGGCGGTAAACGTGGACGGCGTGTTCTTCGTCACGCAAGCAGCGATCCCACATCTCCGCGAAACGAGTGGCATCGCGGTGTTTGTGGGGAGTTTCGCCGGCCAATTTCCCCGACCGGGAGCCCCTCTTTATGCAGCCACGAAATGGTGGACGCGAGGCTTTGCACACAGTCTCGCAGGATGGCTCGGAGAGGATGAGGTCGGCGTAACTGTGATCAACCCGACCGAGGTTCGTACAGAGTTCGGGAGGGGGTACCGAGATCAGACTTCGAAAGACCGGTTCGAGCCGAACGAAGTGACTGAGCCGGAAGTGATCGGTGACGCCATCGCGTTTGCGGCTCAGCAAGAACCGCCTAACGTCGTGTCCGAACTCGACCTGTATCGACGCGGTAAATTCTCGCACTTCTAACGTGAGGGACGCCAACAGCAGTCGCGCACTGCTTTCCAACAGTACGCTTGGAAAGTACTATATCTCTCCCGCGACCAAGACGGCCATAGTCATGGAGGAACCGGTTCGCAGACACAGCAGCGGGGCATTTTGATATGACCCACTCGGCGGATCGCTGCTCGTGTAAAGTAGGGCGAATGAGTAGCAAGTACGATTTCGACGGAATGAACGAGGAGCTCCGTGATAGACGATTGAATCGGGAGAGGAGCCTCCGAGATCTCGCCGATTATTTTAACCAGCGAGTCCTCAGGGGAGTGATATCGGGGGCCGGATTCGATCTCGAGGACGTCGCGTACGGTTCCGTTAGCCCTGAGGATGCAGTAGCGAGCGTATACGAGTCTCTCACGAGCGAAACGATCTCTGCTGATCGCGAGGTGCGTGTCCGTACTCGTCTTGAACAACGCGGGATCGACATTGATGCCGTTGAATCGGACTGGGTTACTCACCCGACAATGCAGTCTCACCTCAACGACTGTCTTGGGATCGACACGAGTCGATCGAGTCGAATCGGACGAGAGGTATCTAGGGACACCATCGAATGGGCAAGGACCCGATGTACTAAAATTGTGGACCAAACCGTGTCACGACTCGTCAGTTCCGGCGTGGTGAGCGTGTCAGACCACACCGTGTCCGTATCCATAACTATCAGTTGTTCCGATTGTGATCAATCATACCGACTATCCGAATTACTGAACGAACGGTCATGTGCTTGTTACAATAACGACGAATAGGACTGCTAGCAGCACGGAGACTACGAGAATTTCGCGGCCTGAAGACGTTTATGCAGGTAATCATCCCTACCTATAAAAGATCTCTGCCAATCGACAAAACCCCAGATAATTTGGGATTAATTGGCGGGTGATCTGTGGACGAGTGTCAAAAGAGTGTCTACTCTCAATGAAGACGTAGTATTTCCTTACGATCTACAAAACGGGCACGTTAGGCATAGAATATAAGTATGACAATCGCTTAACTAGGGAAAATCCCGATGATCAACTCCAATACAAATAAGACACCAATAGCAGATTCCATGGAGATAAACGTAATAAACATTGGGGGAATTGACGGCTGTTCACTCACTATTCAAAAAGGGGTAACGGTCCTCACAGGACGAAACGCAACCAACCGGACCAGCCTCTTGCAAGCCATCAATGGTGTCCTCGGCGGCAGCGCGTCGACATTGAAAAGTGACGCAACTGATGGTGAGGTCGCCTTGGAAGTAGGCAGTAGCACACACACCCGACGATTCGAGCGAACGGACGGTGGAATCAAGACGGGGGGTACTCCGTACGAGGCGAACACCGATCTAGTCGATCCATTTGTCTCTCTCCTTGAGAATAACCCCGCTCGACAGGCAGTCAAGCGCGGGGACGACCTTCGTGACATCATCATGCGCCCAGTCGATACGAGGGCCATCGAAGATCGGATCCGAACGCTCCAATCCGAGCGCGATGAGATCTCTGAGGAACTCGAAGCGGTCAGAGAGCAGTCGAGTCGCCTGCCGGCCCTGGAGGAAGAACGGCAAGTCCTTGAGTCAGACCTCGAGTCAATCGACGAACGAATTGAATCCGCACGTAACGACGCGACCAAATTCGAGGCGAACGCGGAAATGGCTGAAGAAGCCGAAGAACTCGTCGACAGACTCGACGAACGTCGCAAAGAAGCAAGTAAGGCGGAAGATGACCTCGAACTGGTAAACGCAGAACTCGATTCGCTCCGCGATCAACCGAGCGAACTCCGAGCGAAGAAAGAGGACCTACCGGAGGCTACAGAGGACGATCTGGACCGACTGGAAGATCAGCTACGCTCGTTGCGGGGTCAAAAACGCACTCTCGAAAACACGATCGCGAACCTCCGTTCGATCGTGGAGTTCAACGGATCAATTCTTGAGGATAGCGACTCAGACCATTCTGTTCCAGCAGAGGCCATGGCGGATCCGGTCGCAGATCTCGCACCGTCGAGCGAACAGGAGATCACCTGCTGGACCTGTGGAAATCGCGCCAAACGTGGGGAAATCGCCGATCAATTAGACAGCCTCCGCGGAGTCATTTCCGAAAAACAGGACGAACTCGATGATCTGACGGAGCAAATCGACGACGTGACCGACAACAAAGAATCTATTCGCGAGGTCATCAACACGAGAGAGCGCCTCTCACACGAGATCGAAAACGCAGCGGAGAAACTGGAGGCCAGGCAAACAAGGCGAGACACACTCGAGGATCAGATTGCCGAACTGCGTGAGGCGATCAGTGAGCTCGAACAAGAGGTCGCGCTGACGGAAGACCTCCGAGACAATAACCTGCTTGAAACGTACGAGAAAATAAGTGACCTGCAGTACGAACGAGGTCAAAAACAGGAGCAACTAGAGTCCGTCACCACCGAAATCGAGGATATCGAGTCGCTCTCGGACAAATCGCGTCTACGAGACCAACTGGACGAGATACGCACCGAATTACGACGTGAACGAAACCGAGTAACTGAACTCGAATCAGAATCGGTGTCCCAATTCAACGACCACATGGAAGATGTGTTGGCCCTCCTCGATTATCGGAACATCTCGCGGGTTTGGATCGAGCGGAAAGAAGCGTCTCAGGACGGACACGGTGGAAATTCCACGTTCGATTTACACGTCATCAGGGAGTCAGAGAGCGGTGCGGTGTACGAGGATTCCGTGGACAACCTGAGTGAGAGTGAGCGTGAAGTTATCGGCTTGGTCGTCGGACTTGCTGGCTATCTGGTCCACGATGTACATACCACGGTCCCATTTATGCTCCTTGATTCCCTGGAAGCCGTCGATTCCGATCGTATCGCCGACCTCATCGAGTACTTTTCGGAGTATGTCCCGTACCTCGTCGTCGCATTGCTTCCCGAAGACGCAGCCGCCGTTACCGCCGACTACCACGAGATCCCGGCAACTGCGCTGAATTGAGGCCGAAAACATTCAGTCGCGGAGGGAGTATCGGTCGTGTCGTGCTCGTGAGCACTCGATCAGCGTTCCGACTCCGGCAGCGCCTCTAATGCCAAGGTAAACATCTCTTCGGTCGCTCCTTTGGGGAATGATAGCAGGGCAGTGTCGACAGTGTCTTCAAGCAGTTCGGATACCCGTCTGCGAGCCTCCTCTGGCGTTCCTGCAATACCGATGGCATCCATGAGCTCTCGAGAAACAGCCTGTGAGGCGCGTTCCCTGTCACCTCCCCGCCAGGCATCCGATATCTTTGCAGCCTCGTCAGCAAACCCGTTCGCCGCGATGACGTCATTGTAGTAGTCGGTCGAACCGGCGTAGTAGGCGATGTGTTTTGCGAGCACACGCTCCGCCTCCTCGGGATCCCTACTGACACTCGTCGGTATCGACGCTGCGACGTGAGGATGGGCCGTTGAATGTGCCCGGCGTTCACCTTCGGCGATAACGTCGTCAAGTGCCGACAAGGGAATTAGATGAGGAAGCAGGCCATCTGCGAAGTCGATAGTCAGCGCGATATTCGTGCGGCCGAGCGCAGCGTTGAACACCGGTATCTCGACGCCGTCAGCATGATTGAGGCGGAAGCCACCGATAGAAAATATCTCTCCGTCGTAGTTGAGGCGGTCACCTGAGAGCGCGAGGTTCACGATTTCGATGGTCTCTCGAACGCGGCGCAGCGGTCGCTCGAACTGCTGACCATGAAATTTCTCGACAATCTGTGGAGTGCTACTCCCGACCCCAAGCACGAACTTCCCGTCAGTAAGGTCATGCAGCGTTAAGGCGTTCGCAGCCAGCGCTGCCGGGCTTCGTGCGTACACGTTGGCGATGCACGTGCCGAGCCACGTCTCACGCCGCTGGCCGACGCGAGCGAGTAATTGGAAGACGTTGTATCCCCACCCCTCACCACACCACACAGAGTCGAATCCGACGTCGGTGGCTCGGACGCCGAAATCGACGAGCCAGTCGTCCGTGACATCGGCGTACTCCGGCAGAACAAGACCCGTTCGCGGGTAGGTGACGTTCATTGAGACGCCGCCTTATCGTTGAGGGCCTGTCTGGAGATCTTTCCGCTCTCTGTCTTCGGGAGCTCGTCGACGAAAAAATACGATTTGGGCCGTTTGAAATCCTCAATCTCGGTCGAGTCCCTGAGGTACTGATCGAGTTCGTCCGAGGTGACACTGTCATCGGTCGGGACGACGAATGCGGTCACTAGCTGACCCCAGTCATCGTCTGGCGTCCCGATAACGGCGGCAGACTCGACCCCGTCGTGTTCGTGAAGGACGTTCTCAACCTCCGCTGGATAGATATTCTCGCCGCCGCTTACGATCATGCTATCTTTTCGATCGACGAAGTAGATGAAGCCCTCCTCGTCGCGACGTGCCAGGTCGCCGGTGCGATACCAGTCGTCGATAATCGCTTGCTTGGTCTTCTCGGGGGCTTGCCAGTAGCCCTTCATCGTCGTTGGCGTTTTGACCAGCATTTCGCCGGTCTCTCCCTTCGAGACCACGTTCTGAGGCATCGGGTCGTCGGGGTCGACAAGACGAACCTCCGCATTCGGAACCGCCCGACCGATGCTGCCGAGGTGATCGTCGTGATCTTCTGGATACAGCACGGTCCCGAACACGATCTCTGTCGTGCCGTATGCGTTGACGAAATCGACGTCCGGGAAGTTCGTGCGGCACTGACGGAAGACGTCCGGCGGCATGGCAGACCCGGAGTACTGGATCATTCGGACCCTCGCTGTGTCACGGTCTTCGATGGAGCCCTCGGTGAGTATCGCGTTGAAGTGGGTCGGGACACCCCATATCGTCGTAATATCCTCCTGTTCGATGTATTCGAGAGTCTGTCCGGGATCGAAATCCCGTTGAATGACGTTCGTGGCGCCGACGTGCAGGGCAGGCATGAAATTTGCCAGTAGTGGCCCGACGTGGTACAGCGGTCCGAGGGCGATGTTCACATCGCTCGGCCGAAGGCGATTGTAGGGGATACACATCAAGTCGGCGTCGACGACATTGCGATGGGTGTGCTCGACACCCTTCGGCTTCCCCGTCGTCCCCGACGTGTACAACAGGAACGCGGTGTCGGTTTCGCTCACGTCGATCTGCGGAGCGTTTTCGTCGCCCTCGGTGAGATCCTCGAACGTCCGTTCGGTGTCAGCGACTCCTTCCTCGGTTGCGATAGTGAGCGAGGGTAGCGTCGCGTCGTCGACGGCGGTGACCGTTTCGGCACTGGCAGCGTCGTACGCCAACGCGTCGGATTTGGCGTGCTCGAGAATGTAGGAGAGTCTTCCTGCAGGCGCACGAAAGCTGATTGGGTTGACAGTGACGCCGATATCGTGCGCCGCGAAAAAGAGCGTTAGCTGCTCGACAGAGTCTTTCGTCATCACCGAGAGGTGGTCATCGGGAGTGAGTCCGGCGTCGAGAAGATCGTTGGCGACGCGGGTGGCGAGGGCGTCCCACTCGGAGTACGTCAATGACTTGTCTGCTGCCGGGTCGCGGAGCGCCGTCCCACTCGGATGGCGCGCCGCGCACTGAGACAGCAGATCTCGAATCGTCGGATAGACCATACCCCTCATGACTGAAGCCAGCTATAATAGTTGTTAGGTACCAAGACACACGCACTGCAGCGCGATGGTACTGTTCAGACGAGCCGATTACTCGACTACGGCAAACGCTCGAACCGGGCTTGCTGTCGCCCCGGACAGCGGAAGGGGGACGGCACTAAACGTAAATCGGTGGTTCGGGATTGCGTCGATGTTACGGAGGTTTTCCACGACGAGCGTATATTTCTCGGGAATATCCTGACGGAGAAACACGCGGTGAGCAGGCATTCCCGCGTCTCCAGCCACGTCGACGTTCCCGCAATCGATACCGACGAGATTGACGTCTCGCTCGTGGAGCCAAACGGCACCGGCCTCTGAGAGGCCAGGATGTTCTGAGAGATACGTCTCCTGGTCATCGGGAACGTACTGGTCCCATCCCGTGTGTAAGAGCACGATATCGCCCGCTTCGACGGTAACGCCAGCCTCGTCTGCTGCTGCCTCGAGCGCGTCCGGACCGATGAGCCCTTTCGGGCCAGCATCGGACACGTCGAGCCAGACGGCAGGCCCGTGACACTCTTCGAGGGGGACCTCGTCGATGGCCTTCCCCTCTGGATGGACGTGAACCGGTGCGTCAAGGTGGGTTCCGTTGTGCTCTGCGAGAAACACGAACCCGTTCATGAGCGACATATCCTCGATGCCTTTGCCGCGCCAGGTGTCTTCTGCCTCGTCGTGATTCATCCGGGTCCCAGTCAGGAACACCGGACTTCGACCGTGATTCGGGTGGTTTGCCATCCCTTCGACGATATTCGCAGTCAGATCTATCAGCTCCGTCATAACTGGCACTCTGAGCAGACGGATATAAAGGTGTGCCAGCGAGCGATCAACGAGTCGACACCGAGTTTGGTCTCCTGTAGACCTCGATTTTCGCGCATCGTCTTTTTTAGGTGATCTACCGACTCCCGTCACCCTCGTACGAACCTGTTCGACGCGGCACCGACGTATGGCCCGAGTTTGTTGCTAGCTACTCCAGGCGACTCCATGACCTCAGAAAACAGTCACCGCATGAGTTGCCCGCCGTTCACGTGCATCGTCTCCCCGGTGACAAACTCGGCGTCCCGGAGATACGCTGCTGCGTCCGCCACGTCAGACGGTTGGCCGAGTCGCTCGACCGGAATCGTGTCTCGGCGGGCTGCCTTCTCCTCTGCTGTGCTATTTGCGTCGGTCATGTCCGTCTCAATGTATCCCGGTGCGATAGCGTTCACACGAATGTCAGGAGCGAACGCCAGAGCAAGACTCTTCGTCAGCCCGATTATTCCGGCCTTCGACGCCGCGTAGTGACACTCATAGTCAGCACCAGCGAAAGCGAGCCGCGAAGAGAGGTTCACTATCGAAGCGTCGTCAGCGGCGTCGAGGTGAGGTCGCGCAGCCTTGCTGACGGCGAACATGCTGTTGACGTTCGTGTCCATCACCGCATCGAAGGCTTCCGTAGAGAGGTTCTCAGGGTAGCAGTGCTCATTGACGCCGGCGTTGTTCACGACGTGTGAGAGGCCGCCAAACCGTTCGGCGGCCGCTTCGACGAGTGCTGCTGCAGCGTCTGGGTCCCCCACGTCCGCCTGGACTGCGACAGCATCGGCGTCGGTCTGTGACCGGATATCGTCCACGGTCGCCTCTGCAGCGGCAGCGTTGCTGTGATAGTTGACGGCAACGTCAAATCCGTCCTCTGCGTACCGAATTGCGATACCGCGGCCGATACCCCGACCTGACCCCGTGATAAGCGTTCCTGGCATCTCGGCGTACCAACGATGGAGCGGTTACTAATTGTTTGGGAGCGTGCTACTGGCCGAGCAGTGGACTCCGATTTCGTTCGAAACGTCGACGTCGTTACTCGTACAGCTGATTGCTGATTACGATACGATTGACCTCGTTCGTTCCCTCGTAGATCTGCATCCCCTTTGCGACGCGCATGTGGCGCTCTACAGGGTAGTCCTCCGAGTACCCTCGTGACCCGTGGATCTGAACGGCTTCCGTTGCGACGTCCATCGCAACGTCCGTCGCTTTGGTCTTCGCCATTGCGGCTTCTTTGGTCACACGGTTTCCGCGATCACGTTCTGCGGCGGCGTGGAGTGTCAACAGGCGGGCCGATTCGACTTCCATCGCCATATCCGAGAGTTTGAACGAGATTCCCTGGAACTCGCGGATAGGCTGATCGAACTGTTCGCGGGTATCGGCGAATTCTCGGCTCGCATCGAAAGCGGCCTGCGCCACCCCGACGCCTTGTGCGCCGGTTCCGATCCGACCGATGTCGAGTCCCTCCATGATGTATCGAAATCCACGCCCCTCCTCGCCTATCAGATTCTCCTCCGGGACGCGAACGTCCTCATAGCGGATCTCGCTTTCGACGGCAGCATCTCCTTCCATGCAAGGAATGTCGCGGACGATCTCCAGTCCGTCCTGCTCCACTGGATTCGGGATACCGATGAGGCTCAACCCGCGGTAATCATCGTGCTCGTTCGTCCGAGCCACGACCACGATCAAGTCTGCAACCGCACCGTTCGTCGTCCAAACCTTGTGGCCGTTGATGACCCATTCGTCACCGTCCTTCTCGGCCGTCGTCCGCATGTCGCCGGCGTCACTGCCCGCCTCGGGTTCAGTCATCGAGAGGGCGGCGACGGTCTGACCCGTTGCCACACCACGAAGCCACTCGTCTTTCTGCCATTCGCTACCGAATTGAGCGAGCGGATACCCGACCAAACAACTGGCACCGGACACGGTCCCCGCGATCAACTTCCACGAGCGAGCCAACTCCTCGATAGTGATTGCGAAGGACCGATAGTCATCGCCAGCACCACCGTACTCGGTCGGGAACGGGACGCCGTGAAATCCGGACTCGCCGATACGTTCCACTATCTCTCGAGGGAACGTTCCGTTCTGTTCGTGTGTCTCTACATGTGGCTCGACGTGTTCTTCACAGAACTCTCGGACAGCCGCCCGTTGTTCTCGGTGCCGATCTTCAAGATTGAAATGTGTTATCACGGTGTCAGAGCCTCTCAATCACCTCTCGATGGCGAGTGTCATAATACTCACGCTGCCTCCGATAAGCAGGGTTCAGCGGTTGATCTATCGCGGTCGGTCCTGCTGAGAAACGGATCTGCAGCCTCACTACTGGTCCGCAAATCGACAGCTCAGAGGACTTGGTCGGCGATAATGTTCCGCTGGATCTCGCTCGTCCCCTCGTAGATCTTCGTGATACGTGCGTCGCGGTAATACCGTTCGACCGGGTGATCGGAGACGTACCCCGCTCCGCCAAAGACCTGAATCGCGTCGTCGGCGACGTCGACGGCGTTCTCGGAGGCGACGAGCTTAGCCATCGACGCGAACTTTGTCGCAAGCTGGTCGTTTTCTTCTTCGGTCTGACTCGCGGCGCGATAGGTGAGCGAGCGTGCTGCCTCCGTGTTCGCCGCCATATCTGCAATCTTGTGTGAGACCGCTTGGTACTCCTTGATCACCTTTCCTCCCTGTTCACGCTCATTCGCGTAGTCGGCGGCAGCATCAATTGCTGCTTGTGCAACACCGACAGCTTGAGCGGCGACGTTTGACCGACCGGAGGCGAAGAAATCCATGAGCTGATAAAATCCCTTGTTAAGCTCTCCAATTACGTTCTCCGCAGGTACCCGAACGTCGTTCAGCTTGATCTCAGCGAGGTCAGACGCCTTGATGCCGAGCTTGTTCGTGATCTTCGTCGGCTCGAAACCGTCGAGCTCAGTCGGGACGAGAAATGCCGTGATTCCGCGGTGAGGGTTGTCGGGATCCAAACGAGTCTTCGCCATGACGACGGCAACATCTGCAACTGAGCCGTTCGTGATCCACATCTTGTTCCCGTTGAGAACGTACCCGTCGCCGTCCTCTTCGGCGCGCGTTTCAATGCCAGCGACATTCGAACCGTGAGCGGGTTCCGAGATACAACTACAGCACGCGGATTCACCGTTCGCAATGCGGGGCAGCCATTCTTCTTTCATCCATTCGTCGCCGTACTTGGCGATCATCTTCGATCCGAAGCCGCGAGAGCCGACGGCCGAACCAATGCCTGGATCGGCACGCCACAGTTCCTCGGTGACGATAACTGAAGAGAGCGAATCCATGCCGGGCCCGCCGTATTCGAAGGGGATACTCGGCGCGAGTAAATCGAGCTTCCCCGCTTTTTCGATTATCTCTATCGGATACCTCCCCTCCTCATCGTGTTCTCGTGCGACGGGTTCGATCTCGTTCTCGCCGAACTCACGAACCGCCTGTCGGATTGCGTTATGCTCCTCTGAAAGGCCGAATTCCATATAAAATCATTTCATTATCGGAGCTTAGTAGTTTCGGCATGTGGTGTGACAAGCACAGCCGTCAAACGTTTAGACAGTCGGGAGATGCGCCTCCTCGACGCACGCGTGTCAGAGGCGTTCGGTATCTCCCTCAACGTATGCGAGAGTTCGCTCGGCGAGCGTTGGAACATGCGTCCGCATCGTGGGATACAGTGGGTCGTCGCTATCGCCGTTCAGATGCCGCGCGAGGAACATCTCGCCCAGGGCCGCCATCTTGTACGCCGCAAGTGCTCGGTAGAACCGCTCGTGGGCGAACTCGCGTCCCGTCGTCGCCTCGTAACGCTCGATAAGCTCCGCGCGAGTCGGATACCCCTCTCGTGCGGTGAACGTCGACATCAGTTCGGGCATCGCCGGGTCCGGATCGCCGTCCTCGTACCAGAACAAGAGCAGCCATCCGAGGTCGGCAAGCGGATCCCCCAGCGTCGACAGCTCCCAGTCGAAGACAGCGACGACTCTCGGTGGGAGACTGGAGCCATACATGACGTTGTCGAGCTTAAAATCGCCGTGGACGAGCGTATTGGAACGCTGCTCGGGGACGTTCTCGGCGAGCCACTCACCGACGGCGACGAGTTCGGGAACCGCTCTGATCGCCTCCGTTGTCTCCAAGGCCCACTCGATCTGAGCCGTCCACCGCTCGACCTGCCTGGCCGTGTATCCCTCTGGGCGGCCGAACTCACCGAGGCCGACCGATTCGTAGTCGACCGCGTGGATCGCCGCCAGCGTGTCGATCAACTCGGTTCCGATCCGCTTGCGGGCGCTCGGCGTCGTGAAGCGCTCTGGCTCGGCGTCTCTGAGTACGTCCCCGTCTGCACGCTCCATGATATAAAAGTCGCTCCCGAGGACTGCGTGGTCGTCACAGGCGCGGAGGGGCTTCGGAACTGGAACGGCCGTGTCGTCGAGTGCGTCGACGACACGATGCTCTCGCAGCACATCGTGGGCCGTGTCTGCCGTCTCACCGGGCGGCGGCCGTCTCACTACCAGTTCGCGGTCGCCCCACGTGACGAACAGCGTCTCGTTGGAGTGTCCTTGGGCGTGACGCTCGACGGAGAATTCTGACGCTGGCCCGAACTCAGCAGTCAAGTACGCCTCGAACGAGTCGTCGTCGATCAGCCGAGCGAGGTAGTCGGGATTGCTCACACTCGGCCCGTTCCCGGCCGACCCGTTCCAGATCGCACCACCACTGCTCGTCCTCGTTCCGAACGCCATTCAATTGATCTGGTGAAGTCGACAAACATTGTGAACCCTCAGTAATAGTTATGGATAAAATCCTGGGCGTTATAGCTTTTTGCTAGCAGATGGCCGGTACTACTATCTGCGGTGCTAAGCAGATGATGGTATGAAATACGACGACATCGGACGCGGACCGGCGATCGCCGAGACCGTTCGAGAGTTCATCGACGGGACGGTGCTTCCCGTTGAACGTGAGTGGCTCGGTCACGGACCGATCCCCGCGGCAGAGATCGAGGCGTTGCGTGACATCGCGCGTGAAAAGGAGATATACGCCCCGCAGGTCGACGAAGCGTACGGGGGGCTCGGACTGGGATTTCGGGAGATGCTACCCGTGTTTGAGGAAGCAGGCCGCAGTTTGCTCGGGCCGACCGCGCTCCGCTGTGCAGCACCGGACGAGGGGAACATGCACACGCTCGAGATTGCGGCGACCGACGATCAAAAGGAGCGCTGGCTTCGTCCTCTCGCATCGGGAGAGATCGAGTCGGCCTTCGCGATGACCGAGCCCTTGCAAGGCGGCGGCTCGGACCCCAAGATGCTGGCCACGACGGCGGAGAAAGACGGTGACGAATGGGTCATCAACGGCCACAAGTGGTGGACGACCGGCGGGGTCGACGCAGACGTGCTGTTAACGTTCGCTCGGACGGATCAAGAGGCGCATCCGTACGCCGGCTGTTCGGTTATTTTGGTTCCCACCGACACCGAGGGTGTCGACATCGTCCGAAACATTCCCCACCTCGGCGAGGGGCTCGTCGGGACGACCCACGCCGAGATCCGATTCGACGACGTCCGCGTACCGGTCGAAAACACGCTCGGCGAGGAGGACGAAGGGTTCACGCTCGTTCAACAGCGACTCGGTCCCGCCCGTCTCACGCACTGCATGCGATATGCCGGTATGGCCGACCGAGCGCTCGACATCGCGACCGCCTACCTCTCCGAACGGAAGGGGTTCGGCGAGCGACTCTCGGAAAAGCAGGGGCCGCGATTCCGTATCGCCGACCGGCGTACCGAACTTCACGCTGCTCGAACGATGGTCCGGCACGCAGCCGGGCAGATTGCCGACGGGAACGAGGCACGGATCGAAGTGGCGATGACAAAGACGTTCGCCGCGAACGCAGTCCAAGAGGCTATCGACGATGCACTCCAGTTCTGCGGTGGTAACGGCATTGCATACGATCTCCCGATCGCGCGCTTCCACGAGAATGTCCGCCAGTTCCGGCTCATCGACGGTGCCGATGAGGTCCACCGCCGGTCGATCGCCCGAGATGCCTTTGCGGACCCACCCACTGAGGAGTTAGCGCCGATAACGCGATTTGGCGATTTCGACTGATCCGAACGGCTCTGTGGAAACCCGCCGTTCCAGATCCCAGTCGCGTGCTGCATCTCGAGGGTGAGTTCAGCACAACGATTCGATTAGTTCGGACACTCTTCATCGATCTGCAGGGATCAAATACCGTGGTTCATCGAGTAGAAGATTGAGTGCCCAGCTGATCCGCATCAATCTCTTCTCAGTGGCGTTTGAGCGAGCTACCGACGCAGTATCAACAGTTCTGTGTTCAGTATAGCGGATTTACGTACCGATCATCTCACTGAATCATTAGCCTTCAGTCGCGAGAGTTGTGTGAGACAGTGATTGCGCTCGAGTGACTCACTCGTCGTACCACAATTGTTCGGCAACTTCACCGGATCTCACGAAGATACCTTGGTCGATGGTGTATGAATGGGTAGTTCAACGACGAAGACAGAACCAGTAGGGTCGTTGTCTTCAACCCACACATCGCCACCGAATTGTTTGGTAAAGAGATGGACAAGATACAGACCGATCCCTGATCCTAGACTGTCCGGTCCTTTTTCTCCCTTCCCGAGGATCTGTTCTTTCTGGTCGTCAGGGATACCAGGCCCATTATCTGCTATGCGGTACCGAACAGTCTCTGGATTTACTTCACAGGTAACGGTGATTTCAGGGATTTTTTTGTCGTTGTGTCGGACCGCATTTTCGAGGATATTTCGGAAGACCGATGAGAGCATTTCGTTTGCCTGTACCGATACGTCGGGGAGTTCACCTGCTACCTGAAACTGAGCGTTCGGGAACGAATCACGTACTGCAGCGAGCTCAGTATCAAGCAGCGGCTGTAGCTCGATTGTAGTCAATTCAGGAGTACCGTCCATTGAGATCGATTCAACGAAGTCACGTGCGACCTCCGTAAACTGAATCACGTGACGGGACTTCTGTAGCACTCGGTTCAGCGCATCTTTCCCCTCGTGATCGGTATGATCTTCAAGCACCTCGGCCCAGCCGAGAATCACAGCCATATCGTTCCGGATATCATGTCGAACCACACGATTCAGGGCTTCAAGCTGTTTCGTCTTCTCTTCGAGCCGCTGTCGGTATTGCTCACGTTCAGTGACGTCGGAAATCGTTACTAACTGGCCGGTCATCACCTCTCCAGCTAAGAATGGTGTGCTTGAGACGTCATAGTACCGTGTCTCGTCATCCCGCGTGACTGTCAACACGTCTTGTGTTGTGAGATGATTCTCAAGTGCTGTATTCACAGTATCGAGCGGTTTGCCAAACGATTCTTCCAGGGCTGGGAAGAGTCTGCGAGCTGCTTGATTAAAATCCCGAATACAGCCGTCCTGATCGAGGTAAATCGCCGGTTTGTCTGACTCGCCTGTGAGTCGGATCGCCTCAAACTGCTGCCTGTAGAAAAACAGCGTGCCAACGGCGAAAAGCGCGACGCCGGGCGGTTCGTACATTAACGGGAGCAGCCAGTCAACTTGCCCACCAATGATCGTTGCAATCGCAGGCAGTCCTGAGAGTCCGACGAGAACGACGAGCGGACGACTGTCACTGCCAGTATGATAGAACCGCTCCATGAGGATGAAGAACCCGACAGCGATGACGACATAGGAGAATCCCAAGACGACCCAGTAGAGCAGTTGGTGGTGGATAACGAGGTGCGGAAACGGTTCAGTGACCCATTCGGTCGTGAAATAGAGATTGTGGAGTGGGTTCGTGACTTTGAGTGCGGTGAAGAAGAGAAACAGTCCGAGGATGAGCTTTCGGTACGGGGCGTGTCGTGACGGACGGCCAGTATAGGCAGCACAAAAGTAGAGCCACGACCCAACGGCAACGAATGCGAAGACAAATCCGAGTATATAACATGCGACTTTCACCGGGCGTGTCGGTGCGATAATGTAGCCGAGATACCCCCCTGACCACAGCGCGACGGAACCGAGGAAGACGACGAGCCCTTCTCGCGTCTCCCTATGCTGGACTTTTCGTGCTTGGGGAATCGTCACCACACAGGCAATTGCAGAGAGGGCAAAAAGGAGAATGTGACCGATAAGAAGGGGCTCAAGCATTCGGATACACGAGAATCATTAAGCAGACAATATAGTTGTTTGGAAGAATGTGTGATAGAGGTGAATTTCATCTGTTCATGGTAAACACGCACCTTTCAGCGGGCACTGTTTCAGACAAGAAAGTATCTGAAAATAGGATATCGACAGTGCCCATCGTAACCGATCTACCCTCCGTTCTCTCGTATCCGACTACCGGAGTGCCGTTTCCGTGATCTTGGTGCCCCTACACTGGACAACTCAATTCGAGGGTGTCAAACGTGAAACTGCTAACCGACTTTCGCCCGCTGTACAGCACCGTCTTCGATAAACCATTAGCAACTACATGTGTCAATTGCGTTGGTCACACGATTCTGGCGTCTCTGATCCCTCTCGGTTGGCATGAGTGGCGTGTTGAGCGCCGTACACTGCCGAAATGATTTTGCTTCACGATTCGGAGGCAGTGGTATGAGTCGTGACGAGATCAGGGAGTTGACGAAGAGCAACGAGTTTCGAGCGGCGTTTCCGGTCTTGCGCCAGCTCCGCGATCATCTGACGGAAGCCCAGTATGAGGAGTATTTAGACGAGATGCGGAACGAAGGGTATCGTCTGTTCGCCGTCTTTGAACAAGGCGATATCGTCGCGGTCGCAGGCGTGGTCATACAGACGAACTTCTACAACGGGCGCCATTTGTTCGTGGCCGATTTGGTCACGGACAAAGATCACCGCTCGGAGGGGTATGGGGAACGCCTGATGCAGTTCCTCACCCAATGGGCCCGGAACAACGACTGTGACTGTGTCACCTTGGAATCGGGGCTTTGGCGCGACGATGCCCATCGATTTTACGAGAATCGACTCGGGATGGATCGATACTGCTACACGTTCAAAAAAGAAATCCGCACTGTTTGACGCTTTTGGGAGGCCAAACTGTACTGCGCAGATACTGGTGACGTGGAGAACACTGCGGCACTTCGTTGGTGGCCCCTGACGAGCGCTACCCGGTCTCGCTTCTAGCCGATATCTCCTGTAGGAGCCGAAGTTCGCATCGTCGACGTCGTTCCTGTCCGCGGTGACTGTGACCACCGGTTTCAGTATTCTGGTGGTTTGTCGGTGTTCATCTGCGTAGAATCTGAGGCAGTCAACTCCTCCATATTTTGTATAGCGACATGAAGTTTATTCGGTCGTAATGCGACACAGATTACGTCGCATAAAAAACGACAAAATTTAGATGAGGCTCAGTATTACTCCAACAGCCGGTACACGTTCGCCTCGTACGTCTCCCTGACCTGGTCGCCCCAGTTGTGGGTGTAGGTGTCGATTACGTCGTCGGCGACGTCGCCGCGTAGGTATTTGACCACGCCGCGGTCCCCCGTTCGGTCGCGGAGGTGCGTCGTGAAGAAGTGCCGAAAGTAATGCGGTGTAACGTTCTCCGCGGCGCCACCGCCCGTTCGATACCACCCGGCGTCGCGGGCGTACCGCTCCACGACGTGCCGGACGGCCTGCGGGTCAAGGCGCTCTCCCCACCCTTCCGCCGTGCCGACGAACAGCGGATCGGCCGGAGAGGGGCTGTCCGGGCGGATCGCCAACCATTCCTTCAGGGTCCGGGCCAACTCGTCGTCGATGGGGATCACCGTCCCGCGCTTCCGCTTGTTCGACGCAGTTCTGACTTCGCCGTTCATCGACTCTCCCACGGTCGCATCCGGGGTCACGAACAGTGAATTCGGCCGATCAGCGAGAGCCGGTCGAGTTCCGACCGCATACGCCTCACGGACCTCTGCGTCGTCGACTGCGACGTCCCGGAGATCCAAGTTGCAACACTCTCCGACTCGCATGCCGGTCTTGAGCAGGGTCACGATGAGCGCCCGATGAAGCGGGTGACGGATTCCGGCGACGAACTCGCGCATCGCGGGGATCGAGATGTCTCGTCGAGCCGGGTCCTTGTCGACGGTCTCGTCCATCTCTTCCATCACGAGCGTCATGGGATTTCCCTCGAACGCGCCGAGCTCGGTCATGTACCCGTAAAACCGGTGGAGGTAGGCTGCGTACGTTGCCACCGTGCTGTCGGCGACGTCTCCGCGCAGCGAGTGAACGAACGACATGCAGTCGCGATGTGACGCCGACGCTGGGGTCGTGTCCGCGTCGAGAAACGCCTCAAATCGCCTGAGAACGCGCTCATAGGACTCTCGGGTGCGCTCCGTCTTCCCGTGATAGGTGAGGTCCTCGATGAAGTACCCCACCGAGTCCTCTATTTCATCGGGCGCGCGGGCGCTACTCATCGGTGAGCGTGTAACCTCCTTTCCGTCCGTTGTACCGGACGCGGTTTCGATCCTGTAATTCGTCGAGCGCGGTTTCGAGTCGATCCTCGAAATCGCCGACCACGGCTTCGACGAGTTCTTCCCACGAAAGCGGCCCCTCGGAGAGCGCCGATTCGACCTGTGTTTCGAGCGCGTCACCCCTGGGGTCAGACCCCGAAGGATCGGTGTCGACGGGGTTCCCGGAATCGGCCGTCGAAAAGCCACGACGGCCGGCCTGTACCATCGTTCTGACGAACTCGCTCTGTGACATCCCGAGTTCGTCCGCGTGATCCTGCCACCGATCCTTTTGGTCGACGGGCACGTACGTCTTCACCGAGCGGCGGTCCTCGCTCATCGTTCGAGTCGGAGTACTCCTGCCCCCATCTTCAAACTATCCCACAATTCCGGATAAAGTCACTTATCCAGTGTTGTGGGCATCTCATTTTGCCGTTGACTGTGGCATATACTCAATTGTGGGATTATAAATTCTCAGTTTGGCCCTACAATACGGGATATTAATTTCCAGTCTCAACATATTCAGTCGTTCAGCATCGGTCAGATTTTTGCTCGACTGCGCCGTTCTTTCGCTGGCAGTCCTCGCCGACGGTGAGTCAGCTCCTGGCCGTTCCGCGAGTGATGTCAGTTCGGAGCGACGTCTCGACTCGGTCCATCCGCGGACGACACCCCACACGTCGTCGGTCGCGATAGGAATACTCCGCGACCGAATCCCGCGTTCGTGACTGCCTTCCGTTCAGCGTGGACGATGAGCCTGTTTCAGTGCGTATCGTCCGCGACATGTATATTCTATTTCGCTATAACGAGTGACGTGATATAACGACTGAGACCGCAACTCACTGTGAAGGGCCAAGGCGTCCGTTCTCGGTCGATTCGACAGGAAGCACATCGCAAGCGCTGTGTCGTGTAGCTCCGCGCAGTGAGGGCCGTGTTCCGCCGTCCGATGTCAGACGCGGATCTCGGAGGTTGCGTCCTCGGCGTCGAGGACGGCTATCGCCCGCTCGACCGCTGGGTCGAGTTCCGCCGAGTTTCGCATCAACACGGTCTCGCTCGGGAAGAGATGCTCGCCGACGACGAGACCGTGATCGCGTGCGGTCGACCCGGTGACGGTGAGGTAGACGCCGAGGCCCGCCCGCGCGATGCCTGCCTCTTCTTCCTCGTCCGGATCCGGATAGACGAACTCGACGCCGTCGAGCGCTTCTGTCCCCAACACCGCGGTGACCAAACGCTCGTACCGCGGCGAGATGCACAGCGGCCCCTCGTAGCCGGCAAGATACGCGCGATTGAGGTCCGTCCCCGGTTCGAGTCCCTCCGGACGCCCCATGAGCGTGTGATGGACCGTGTCTCCGAGCCCGTTAACGACCCGAACGTCGGTGTCGACCGGGTCGATCCGCTCGTTGATGTCGGCGATTTCGCCGAGTCCCTCCGGTCGAATCCCAACGACCTCTTCTAAGACCAGGTCAGCCGAGTCGAATCCGAGCGCAAACTCGTGGGTCCTGAGGGCCCGAAACGGCTCCTCTCGGCCGACGAGTTTCAGTCTCACGTCGCCGAGGTCGACGGTAGCGGCGTCGAAGACGATCCGGCGCGGCTTTCCGTCGCGGTCGTCGCGCAGCAGCGTAAACTCCGGCTCGGCCGAGACGTGGGGGTCGGAGTACTCGGCCAACCGTTGGTACGGCCCCTCGTCGGCGTCGACGCCGCCCTTCGTGACCGCCTTCTCGTAGCGAAGCGTGTTGCTCACGCTGTCCGCGAGCCGCTCCAGCCGGTCGTCGTCGCCGACGATTGCGATCCGTTCGAGGACGGCCTCCAGGGGACGGCCCTTCCGCGGGACGGCGACCGGTACCGGTTCGCTCATTACCCGCAGTGGGGTGCCGCGGCTAAAACGGGTTGCGCTTTCCGTCGGTGTCGCGTCTCGACGACGACCGAGTCAACGCTCGTCACCGACCGACTGCCACAGAAAAGAGGGAATTCGACGGTACAATCGAGCCGACTGTCGTTACGGGCCGAACGCTTCGTTGAGCCGTTTCCGGAACGCCTCGAGCTCCTCCAGGTGGTCGTTGATCGCGCTGATCTCCGCTTCGACGTCTTGGAGGTCGTCGCCGAGCCGGTCTTCGATCCCTGTGAGTCGAGTGTCGACCTCCGCGAGGTCGTCCCAGAGGTCGTCGAACTCCTCGTCGAAGCGCCCCAGCCGAGACTCGACGTCGACGACGCGCTCCGTGGTCGCTTCGGCCGCTGCGGCGGCGTCGTCGACCTCTTCGTACAGCGTCTCGACGTCGTCGCCCACGTCGTCGAGCGCGTCGCTGAGCGCGTCCGTATTCTCGTCGATGCGCGAGACGTCGCCCGCGACGTCCCCGACGGTCGACTCTACGTCGGCGAGCGTCTCCTCGACGGCGGCAACCGTCGTCTCGACGCCGTCCACGCGCTCGCTCACGCCGTCGACGTCCGCCGAGACCGCGTCGACGGAGTCGTCCACTCGGGAGACGGTTTCGCGGAGGTCGTCTCGGTCCGCGTCTGCGGCGTCGACCCTGTCGTCGAGCGCGTCCATTTCGGATTCGAGGGTCTCGACCTGTTGATCGATGTCCTCGAGCAGCTCTCGACCTCGTCCCTCGCCGTCGATGAACTCCGCGAGCGCGTCGGCGTACGCCTCGATATCGGCCACGCTGGACTGGAGACGGGATATACGGACGTCGACGCTGCGCGGAACGCCGATATCGAGTTCCTCCCGGAGAACCTCCAGATCGTCCGCCGCGACCTCGTCGGCACGGATCTCGGCCGCCAGTGCGGCCGCGAGACCTCCCTCGGCCGCCGCGTCGGGGGTTGGAACGGGTTCGTCGGGCGCTGCGGGCTCCTCATCGGCGTCCGGAGCGTCGTCGACGGTCGGGTTCGGTTCGTCCACCGTCTCATCTGCTACGTCCGTCTCGTCTGCCTCGCTTTCCTCGTCGAGATCGTCCCCGTCCGCGGCCTCGATCGGCTCCTCAGGCTCGTCGGGGTGAGCCGTGACCGCGGCTGTGCCGTCCGCGGAGACGGTCCGCGGCTCCGGGGTAGTCGGTCGATCGGACGATTCGGCTTCGTCGACGGCCGGGCCCTCCATGCCGGGGAGCGTGGCGCGATCGCCCGAGAGAACCTCTCTGACAGCGTCTGTGTCTCCGGTTCCCAGCACGTCCTCGATCTCCTCACCGACCGGGACGTGTTCGATCACCGGCGTTTCGAGGAAGCCGTCGAGGTCGGGGTCGTCGTCGCGGATGCCGAACACCGTCTCGATGGTGTCTCCAGGGTCGAGCACGCGCTCGAACTCGACGCGGTGGTCCTTGTATGCGGTCCAGTTCTCGCTCTCGTACTCCGGGTGGAACCCGATGCGGTCCATCGGGAACGACTCCGGGATTCGGTCCACGATGCGCACGCGCACGGGGTCCTCGCGGTCCGAGGAGAGTTCGTAGGTCACCGCGGGTACTGGGAACGCGTCGTCAGTGAAGGATTTCTCGACGCGAATACCGTCCTCATCGACGGTCGTCGCCGCTTCTGCCGTCCGTTCGCTCATACCGGTCCCTCCCGGAGCAGGGGCTTAAATTCCACGGGCCGGGTTTCGGCATTGATAACCACTGGGGCGTTGAAACGCGCGGTTTCGCTCAATTCGCGCGGCGGGGTCGACGACGGACCAACTCGTCCCCTACAGCTCAATCCGGTCGCCTATCTCGACGATCTCCAGTTGCTTCGGGTGTTCGAAGCTCCGCGTGTGCTCGTGGAGCGCCGTCGGATCTGCGGTCAGCCCCTTCCACATGTCCCAGTGTGTCGGGACGAGCCGGTCGAGGTCGAGGTCGTTCGCCGCCTTGGCGATCTCGTTCTCGTCGCTGTACCACTTCGTCCTGACCGGTTCGCCCGTCTCCTTGTCGGGGACCGTTCCCACAGAGCCGAACGCGAGAATCCCGAGGTCGATGTCGAACTCGTCGGCGAGCGACGAGAACGAGTCGGACGGTTTGCTGTCGCCGGCGTGGAACACGGTCCCGGCGTCGTGTTCGATCACGTAGCCGACGGGGTGAGTGGCGTCCGAGTCGTGCGTTTCGACGACGTGGACGGTGAACTCTCCGATCTTCAACTCGTCGCCCTCGGTCACTTCGAGGAACGCCTCGCTCTCGACGTCCCACTCTTCGGTCCAGCGCTCCGTCTCGCGTGCGACCGCAAGGGAGTCGTCGGGCGCGATGAAGTCGGCGGCGGTGTTCGCGAGGATCGGCGCCTGCGAGGGCCCGTGGACGTGGTCGGTGTGCTCGTGAGTCGCGAGCACCGCGTCCGCGACCTCGACATCTTCGGGATCGAAGGGGATCGGGATCATCCGGACCGTGCGAGGCGGGTCTCCGGTCCCGACGTACGGGTCGATCCAGAGAACGGTCCCCTCGCTGCCCTTGATCGCGAAGCCGTTACAACCCAGATACCACAGCGCTACCGTGTCGGGGTCGGCGTCCGCGACCGCGCGCGGCAGCCAGTCGCCCCAGTCGGAGTCGGCCATGTCGGAGGCTGCGTGAGCACGCGGGGTAATAATTCCGGAGTGGCACTAAATTATGACCTTCTGAATAGGTCGGGATTGTGTCTGTCACCCACCGCGTATAGTATATGATGCTATACGAAATGAGTTGGCCGTCGGTCAGTCATCTCGGACAGTTTGAATCGCAGTCTGCGGTTCGTTACTCCGTGTTAGCTCCCGGAACGCCCTCCTCGACGGGTACCACAGCACCAGCAAGCCGAAATACCGCCCTCACTTAGACAAGACACATTCAAAATTTAGAGGCGTCTAATTTATATATTTGCGTCATTGACTATCAGATATGCGTATCCGAAAATACGACAAGTGGAAGCGATCATGACATCGATAGATTACGAGAGTGCAGCCGAAGTCACGGAACGACTCGAACAGCGATTGGTCGACTCACTCACCGGTGACACAGCAGTCAGTCGACGATCAGTGCTCGGTAGTCTCGGTGTCGCCGGCAGTGCAGCGGTCGGACTCGGGAGTAGCGGGGCGCGTGCCTCGGCCGGCCACGAGGACGAACGCGAGCACGGGAACTTCGGTACGGTGGGCGAATACCAAGATTTGGATTTCGATCCGCACGAGTTCCTCACCGCGTTCAATACCGGAGACAGCGGTCAGGATAACGTCCCTCAGCAGACCTATGAGGAAGACGGCCGAACCGTACGGGAGTTCGAGCTCACTGCCGTCGACACGACGATCACTATCGCACCGGGCATCGAGTTCCAGGCGTGGGCGTACAACGGCCAGGTGCCGGGTCCCACGCTCCGTGCCGTTGAGGGCGACTTGATACGCGTCAAGTTCACGAACCTCGGGCGACACGCCCACACGATCCATCCGCACTTGAAGAACCTCAACCCGCGGATGGATGGAATTCCACAGAACGGGCCGGGAGTGCTCGATACGGGCGAGTCCTTCACGTACGAGTGGATCGCTCAGCCCGCCGGCACACACTTCTATCACTGCCATTCGCTTCCGCTGAAAGAGCACATCCACCGCGGACTGTACGGCACGATCATCGTCGATCCGGACCCCGAACGCGTCAGGGAAAACCCGCGCGACTACGTCAATTACCCCGGGCCGATTACCGACGACCTGCGGACGCGGCTCTTCGAAGAGGCGAAAAGCCGGAACCACGAGTACGCCGAAAACGACGCCGTCAACGAGATGGTGATGGTGATGAACTCGTTCGACACCAATTTCGACGGTGGCAACGAGGTGTACGCGGTGAACACGCGAGCGTTCGGATACGGAGTCGGAGGCACGGACGGCAAAGGCAACTGGGCGGCGGGGGAGACGAAACGGCCCATCCAGATCGATAAGAACGAACGCCAGCGCGTGTATCTCGCGAATGCGACCGAGTTCGACCTCATCAACTCGTTCCACACGCACTCGCAGTTCTTCGACTATTACGACCACGGCACGACGCTGACGCCGACGAACAAGACCGTGGACACGATCGTGCAGACGCAGGCACAGCGCGGAATCATCGAGATCGACTACTCGGATCACGACCCCGGGTTGTACATGTTCCACGCACACCAGTCCGAGTTCGCCGAACTTGGCTGGATGAGCTTCTTCGAGGTGGTCTAACATGACGGACAACAGAGAGCGTTCGGTGACGGACGATGGTGTACCAGTTGAGAAGGAAGACACACGGCCGCTCGGACTACCGCGGTGGGTCAGCGCGTTACTGCCGATCGTGTTGCTCCTCCTCGTCTTGGGCGTCTTCGCGTTCACGTCGCCGCTCGCCGGCGTTCAAGGCGGCGAACCGCTTCCCGACCTGACGGTCACGCACACGACGCTTCCGAGCGACGAAACGGTCGTACTACACGTGACGAACAACGGCCCCGACTCCGTGACGGTGTCGCAGGTGCTCGTCGATGAAGCCTACTGGAATTTCCGGGTCGACGGGGCCGGCGGTGACCAAACGCTCGCTCCGATGGAAAGCGCACAGGTCGTGATCCCGTATCACTGGAATCCGGGATGGGATCTCAACGTCGCTCTCGTGCTCTCTGACGGGGCGACGTTCGATACGACAATCGTCGCTCCGAGCCAGTCACCCGGGTTTAGCCTCGGTCTGCTCGGGACGCTCGCAGTCATCGGAGTGTTCGTCGGTGTCATCCCGGTCGCACTCGGGATGCTGTGGTTCCCGTACATCAAGACGATGAGCGATCGGTGGCTACACGCCGTTCTCGTGTTCGCGACCGGCGTACTGGGATTCCTGGCGTTCGATGCCGGGTTCGAGGCGTTCGAACTCGCCGAACGGATTCCGGGCGCGTACGAAGGTAGCCTCTTGGTCGTCTTCGGAATCGCCGGCGCATTCCTCTTGGTACAGTCGATCAGTGCGTGGCGTGAGGGCCGAGTCGCCGCCGGAGACGGTCGGGCGGGTAGCGGTCTCTGGATCGCCTATCTGGTCGCGGTAGGGATCGGCCTGCACAACCTCGCTGAGGGGTTGGCAATCGGGAGTTCGTTCGCACTCGGGCGTGTGTCTCTCGGCGTGTTCCTCGTGATTGGGTTCATGCTTCACAACGTGACGGAAGGTCCGGCGCTCGTTGCACCGGTCGCCCGCGGAAAACGCCCAGCGTTCAAACACTTCGCGGCGCTCGGTGCCATCGCCGGCGCACCCGTCATCCTCGGTGGGTGGATCGGTAGTCTCGCGTACTCGCCGACGATCGGGGCCTTCTTCCTCGCGATCGGAGTCGGTGCAATCCTCCAGGTCAACTGGGAAATCGCCCGAATGGTTCAGGATGCGGGCGGTCGCGTGGCCAGCGCCACGAACCTGCTTGCGTTCCTACTCGGTCTCGGCGTGATGTACGTGACCGACCTCTTTGTGGCGGTCTAATACGCACCGGTCCCTCACTCTGTTACAATGTCTCTCACGATGTACGACCGGCGGACGGTTTTGCGACTCGGCAGTGCTGCCCTGGCGACTCTCAGCACCGCCGGCTGTTTGAACGGACAGTCATCGTCTCTCCAGACCGTTGCGATGCCGGACAGCCACACGTTTGCGCCGAAGACGGTGACAATCGAGTCCGGCGAGACGGTAATCTGGACAAACGAGAGCGATATTCAGCACACTGTCACGGCGTACGGAGACGAGGTACCGAATGACGCCGCGTACTTCGCAAGCGGTGGCTTCGGATCGGAGCGTGCTGCGCGGAACCGCATCAGCGAGGGGCTCATCGCTCCGGGCGAAGCGTACGAGCACCAGTTCGACCGTCCCGGAACGTACGGCTACTACTGTATCCCACACGAGAGCTCCGGGATGGTTGGGACAGTTCGGGTAGAGTGACACGGCTATTGCGGGCGACGAGCCGAATCAATACCGACGCCGTGAAAACGAGGTCGCCTACCGATCGTCGAACGTCCACTCGGCGTCGAGTTCGCGGTGCGTGTACGGAAGCGCGTCCTCTCCGCTGTAGCTCGCAACGAGGTGGCCGTCACCCTCCAAGTAGTACTTGTAGGTGGTGAGGCCCTCCAGCCCGACCGGGCCGCGTGCGTGGATTTTCCCGGTCGAGATACCGACCTCGGCGCCGAGGCCGTAGCGGTAGCCGTCGGCAAAGCGCGTCGAGGCGTTGTGGAAGACGCTCGCGGCGTCGATGCCGGTGATGAACGCTCGGGCGGCCGCCCGGTCCTCCGTGA
Organism: Halorubrum wangae; assembly: GCF_051194135.1. Classification (NCBI taxonomy): domain Archaea; kingdom Methanobacteriati; phylum Methanobacteriota; class Halobacteria; order Halobacteriales; family Haloferacaceae; genus Halorubrum; species Halorubrum wangae. The sequence goes on from NZ_JBLZNH010000001.1 coordinate 824,222, forward strand.
CGACGGACTCGGTGTGTTTCGAGCCGTGCGCGTTGACGTGCTCGACCGCCTCGTACACGTCGTCGACGAGTTTGATCGACAGTTCGAGGTCGCCGTACTCCGTGTCCCAGTCGTCGTCTGTCGCGGCGCCGACGTCGACAAACTCTCGCGTGGCCTCGTCTCCTCGGAGTTCGACGCCAGCCGCTTCGTAGCGGTCGACGAGGTCGGGGAGCAGGTCGGCGGCGACGGACTCGTTCACGAGCAGCGTCTCGACCGCGTTACAGACGGCGGGGTACTGGACCTTCGCGTCGAAGGCGATGTCGGCCGCCATCTCCAGGTCGGCGTCGTCGTCGACGTAGACGTGACAGATACCCTCCGTGTGCCCGAGCACCGGGATCTGCGTGTTGTTCTGGATGTGCGAGACGAACTCCGAGGAGCCTCGCGGCATGACGAGGTCGACCGCGTCGTCGCGTTCGAGGAGGCGGTCGACCTCCTCGTGGGCCTCGACGAGGCCCGCCCAGCCCTCGGGGAGGTCTGCGGTCGCCTCGCGGATCACTCGATGGAGGACGCGGTTCGATTCGCTGGCCTCGCTGCCGCCCTTGAGGATGACCGCGTTTCCGGACTTCAGCGCGAGCGCCGCTATTTGGACCAGCGCGTCCGGTCGCGACTCGAAGACCGTCGCGACCACGCCGATGGGGACAGACACGCGGTACAGCTCCAAGCCCTCGTCGAGTTCGCGGGCGGCGAGCGTCCGGCCGAGCGGGTCCTCCTGCTCGGCGACCGACTCGACCATCCCGGCGATGTCGTCGAGCTTCGCGGCGTCGAGCTTTAGGCGGTCGACGAGCGCCTGCGCGTACTCGCCTCGCGACAGCATCTCCTCGGCCGCCTCGACATCCCGTGCGTTCGCCTCAAGAATCTCGGTCTCGTTCTCTCGGAGCGCGTCGGCGATGGACCGGAGTGCGTCGTCCCGAGTCGCCTCGTCGGCGTTGGCGAGCCGCAGGGCGGCTCGCTGTGACTCCTCGACCAGTTCGTCCGTGTCGCGCTCGATGTCTGCGATCTCACTCATTCGTCTCACCCGTCGTCGGAACGAATAGCGTCCCGGTCGGTTTACCGGCGGCGATCCGCGCTAACACGTCCCGAGTGGCGGAGCCGGCGATCACCGCGGGTGCACCGCTCTCGGCCACGTCGCGGGCACCCTCGACCTTCGTCTCGATTCCGCCGAAGTCGGTGGTGGTGCTGTCGCCAGTGATCTCGCGGACCGCGCCGTAGTTCGTCCCGACCGCCTCGATGACGGTCGCGTCCGGGTCGCGCTCCGGATTGCCGGTGTACACCCCGTCGACGTCGGTGAGCGTGACGAGGAGATCCACGCCGAGCGCGATAGCGACCGACGCCGACAGCATGTCGTTGTCGCCGATTCGAAGCTCCTCGGTCGCGACAGCGTCGTTCTCGTTGATGATCGGGACGACGCCCCAGTCGAGCAGAGTCTCGACGGTGTTCGTGAAGTTCTCGAACCGCTCGGGTGCGTCGAGGTCGGCGCCGGTCACCAGGATCTGCGCGACCGGCTGCTCGTACCGATCGAAGCTCTGCGTGTAGTGGCGCATCAGGAGGCTCTGCCCCACCGTCGACAGCGCTTGGCTCTCCTCGATGAGGTCGCTACCGCGATCGATCTCGGCGTCGACGGTCGCGTCGCCGTTACCGAGCCGACCGATACCGGCGCCGACGGCGCCCGACGAGACGAGGACGACCTCCTTGTCGCGGCGGCGGAGGTCCATCACGTCGGCCACGAGCTTGTCGAGTTTCACTCGGTCGAGCCGCGACTCGTCGTCCGTCAGCGAGTTGGTCCCGGCTTTCACCACCACGCGGTCGGCTTCCGCGGCCGCGGTCCGCGCGTCGTCGACAACACCCGCGTCCACCGTGCCGAGCGAGACCCCGTCAGTCGTCATCGAATGCCTCGGACAACTCCCGCGAGCGATCCGCAGCCGCCGTGACGGCGTCGACCACCGCCTGATCGGCGTCGCTATCCCAGAGGACTTCCATCCCCTCGATAGTCGTCCCGTTCGGGGAGCAGACCGCGTCGATGAGCTCGTCCACGCTGCGGTCGTCTCGGAGGACGGTCTCGGCCGCGCCCTTGAACGTCTGTGCGGCGAGCGTCTCGGCCTGTTCGGGGTCGAGCCCGCCGTCGACGCCGGCCTGCTTCACCGCGTCGATGAGGTAGAAGGCGAAGGCGGGGCCGCTGCCGTTGACCGCGGTCGAGATGTCCATCAGCGACTCGTCGACCTCGACAAACTCGCCGGCGTCGTCGAGCATGGCGCGGACCTCGTCGGTAACGCCCTCGTTCGTCACCGCCGCGGCCATGTCGCCCGTCTCGGCCGCGAGGTTGGGCATGATCCGAACGACCGTCGCCGGGGTCCGCTCGGCGACGAACTCGCGAGGCAGTCCCGCGGCCAGCGTCACGAGCTGCTGGTCGGCGCTCAAATCGAGGTCCGCGAGCACGTGCTCGGCCACGTCCGGTTTGACGGCGAGCACGACGATGTCAGCTTCTCTCGCGGCGGCGACGTTGTCCGTCGTCTCGTCGGCCGCGTCCTCGACGGCGGCGAGCACGTCCGGATCGATGTCTATCGCCGTCAGGTGATACGAGTCGGTCCTCGCGAGGCCGCGCAACAGGGCACCCCCCATGTTTCCGCAGCCGATGACGCTCACGCGTGTCATGTTACGTGGACGAAGTACGCTCACGGACATACCAACTGTGGTTTAGACAAGATTTCCCACTGCTGTTCAAAACCCGCCGCCCCCGAGAGAAGACGAGATCAGATCAGCTGATCGTACAGCGAGCGGTACCGCTCCGCGATGGCATCGAGCGAGTACGCCTCGCTTCGGGCCGCCGCGTTCGACCCGAGTCGCTCGCGGAGGTCGGGGTCGGACAGTCGCCGTATCGCGTCGGCGAACGCGGCGGTCTCCCCTTCGGCGTCGTCTGGGTCGATCTTGAGGCAGTCCTCGCCGTCATCGAGCCACGAGAACGTCTCGATGTCCCGGACGACGACGGCCTTTCCGGCCGTCATCGCCTCCAGCAGCGCGATCCCTTCGTTCTCCTCGTGGGTCGGGAACAGGAACACGTCGCCAGCGGCGAACGCCCCACGGATGTCGTCGACGAACCCGGTGAACGTGCAGTTGTCGGGCGACTCTTCGATGAGGCGGGTCGTCTCGCGGCCCTTCAACGACAGGTCGAGCGGGCCGAACCACGCGAAGTCGACCTCGGGGAGTTCGCGAGCGAGGGCGACGAACGTCTCCAACCCCTTCCGCTTGATCACGTGGCCGACGAGGAACACCGTCGGCGGGTCGAGATCGTATCGTTCGCGGTACTCGGATTCGAGCGACTCGAAGCCCGCCAGCTTCTCGCGGTCGACGCCGTTCGATATCACGGTCGTCGGCGCGTCGACGTACTCCTCTATCACGCCGCGGTTGTACTCGGAGGGGCAGACGAGCGCGTCGGCGAGCCCGTACGCCCGGCGCAGGTAGGGTCTGAGGGGCTTCGCGAGCGCATTCGTGAACCGGAAGCTGTCGCCGAAGTCCTCGGCGGTGACGTGGGTGTGCGCGACCACCGGCACGCCGCGGTCGCGGGCGCGCTTCGCATACCACACCGAACGCGGCCCCATCAGATTGCAGTGGAGCACGTCGGCGTCGAGGGTCGGCTCGGTGGTGTACTCGATCCCCTCGCGGTCGAGCATCTTCCGCTGGTGGACGACGGACTCGCGGATCCCGCCGGTGACGTGGTCTTCGAACTCGAAGTAGTGGCTGACCTTCATCGCTGTGTTGCGGCGGCGCGGGTGACCCTCGGGGCGTCGCTCACTCGACTTCCAGCCACGGGACCTCCATCAGCGGCGGGATGTGGGTCTCGATGTGGTGTTCCCACACGCCCTCCTCGCCGAACGCCTCGCCGTGGTCGGCGGTCACGACGACCGTCCCGTCGAGTTCGTCGACGAGTTCCGCGACCGATTCGAGGGCGATCCGCAGGTTCTCCTCGTAGAGGCGGAGCGCGGTGACGCGGGTACCGTCTTTTACGAGATCGGCCGGATCGAGCTCCAGCCACAGCCCTGCTTTCTGCGCGAACTCGCTGTCGTCGAGCCGGCTCTCTATCTTTGGTCGGACCGTGTCGCTGAGCGACGAGAGAAGCCCGCCGTCGTCCTCGTCGCCGCCGTCCTCGCTCTCCTCGTCCTGCCGCTTGATCCCCTTCTGGATCTGTTTGAGCTTCTGGCCCTTCCCGCGCGAGAGGTACGGCGCGTGCGGCTGCATGTAGTGGAGCACCGTGCGGTCGGCGCGCTCGACGGCCTCGGGGTTGTTCCGGAACGCCTCCGCGAGCCCCTCCGGCGGGACGGTGCCGAGGTCGTCATCCCAGCCGGTCTTCCAGACGTCGTGGATGTCACTGATGTGATCGGAGGCGGTCCACTCGTAGTCGCAGCTCGCACCCCACTTCAGCTCGTTCAGCGGAATGCCGAGGTCGTTGATGAAGGGGTTTCCGGAGAAGTAGGCGATGTCGTGGTCGCCGGTGAACGTTCGGTAGGCCCACTCCGGCGTCGACGAGCCGACGCTCCAACGCTTCTCGAGGTTGCCGTCGAGGTACTCGTCGTACACGTCCTCGAACACGTCGTAGCGACACGCATCGAGGACCAGACAGTAGTCCCACTCAGACTCTAGGAACCGCTGGTCTTCCATAGATTACCCGGAAATTTCCCACCGACGGTTGTATTCTTATTGGTGTTCGGTCGACTCACGCCGTCGTGACGATCAGACGTTTCAAGTTCGGCACCGACGCAGGCACGGTATGGACGGACGCCGTCGCCGCGGCCTGTTGGTAGGAGGGGTCGCGGCGATCGGCATCCTCGCGGTGCTGTTCGTGGTCGTCGGGGCGGACCGAGTGATCGATACGGTGCTCGGGGCCGACCTCGCGCTCGTCGCGGCAACGGGGGCGCTTGCGATCTGCTGGCTGATCGCGTGGAGCCTCATGCTCCGGACGGTCCTCGGCTCGCTCAACGTCGACCTCCCGGTCGCGACGTCGTTCCTCGTGTACGCGGGCGCAGTCTTCGCGAACAACGTTACTCCCTTCGGGCAGGCCGGGGGAGAGCCGGTCGCCGCGGCGCTCATCTCGAAGGCCTCGGGGGCGCGGTACGAGACGGGGCTGGTCGGGATCGCCTCCGTCGACGTGCTCAACGTCGTCCCCTCTATCTCGCTGGTGTTCCTCGGCGTCGGCGCGTACGCCGCGAATGCGGCCGTCGGCGATCGATTGGAGGTCGCCGTCGGCGTCGCCGTCGCGCTGATCGCGACGATCACGACGGCTATCGCGCTCGGCTGGCGGTACCGGCGGACGCTCGTCGATCGGCTCCCGGCCGCCGTCGGGGGGCTTCTCGGGCGGCTGCAGCGGTTCGACTCCGGCCGCGTCGAGGAAGCGCTCTCGGCGCGCCTGCAGAACTTCTTTGCGGACATCGAGCGCGTCGGCACTCGGCCCCGCCGCCTCGCGGCCGCGGTCGGACTGTCGCTCGCGGGCTGGACGCTGCAGGCGGCCGCGCTCACGGTCGCGTTCGCCGCCGTCGGGGCGCCGATCTCCCCGGAGATAGCGCTGTTTGCCGTGCCGCTGGCATACGTCGCGGGCGCCACGCCGCTTCCGGGGGGGCTCGGGGGGATCGAGGCGGCGTTCGTCGCGCTGCTCGTCCCGACCACGGGCGTCGCCGCACCGACCGTCACCGCCGCCGTGCTCGTGTTCCGCGGCGCCGTCTACTGGCTCCCGATGCTGATCGGCGGCCTCTCCGTCTCGGTGCTCGGGATCGATGCGGTGCGGGAGTGATACGCGGGCAGAGGCTGGTTCAACTATCATTTAAATAGCGTGTCGACCACCCCCCTCCGCCCAGCGAGTGTGACCGTCAGGCAAAGGCGCCAAAAACCGCTCCCGAGCCGAACGGCCGGCGAGGTTTACCAGGGCGGCGACACCGCCGACATATAGATTTAAAAGACTGTCACAGTACAATTAAGCTCTCATAGAACGTAATAGTCCTCGGAGATTACAGAATAAATGCCTCAACAGACTCTCTCGCGGCGTACCGTACTACGGCGGGGCGCGCTCGTCTCGACCGCCCTCGGACTCGGCCTCGCGACGACGACGGGTGGGGCCGCTGCGACGAAGAAAGCGGAACTCATCGAGGCGATGGCGAGCAAGTCCGGCCTCTCGACCGCCGACGTGGAGCGGGCGCTCGACGCGTTCACCGACGCGACGACGGCGGCGCTGTCGGTCGGCGACAGCGCCGTCCTGGTCGGCTTCGGCTCGTTTAGCATCTCGAAGCGCAGCGCGCGGACGGGACGGAACCCCCAGTCCGAGCGCCGTCCGAAAGACGAGTCGCCGGTGACGTTCGACGCGTGCCCCGAGTTTGCGGCCGCTCTCGATTTAAATCCCGGAAGGGGTGACGAGGCGAGTGCCAAGTGCCGGGACGCCGACGTGGTGATCGACGCGGCGTACATCGCGAGGGCGACGGGGGACGAGTCGCACGCTGGCCTCTCGAAGGCGGATTCGAAGCGTGCGATCGAGGGGTTCCTCAGCGTGGCTGTCGACGCGCTGAAGAAAGGCGATCGACTGTCGGTCGCCGCCTCGGACGACTCGGGCGGCTCGGACGACTCGGGCGGCTCGGACGACTCGGACGCCTCGGATGACTCGTTCGGGTCGTTCAGCATCTCGAAACGCAGTGCTCGAACGGGACGGAACCCCCAGACCGGCAAGGAGATCCAGATCGCGGCGAAGAACGTGGTGAAGTTCAAGGCGGGCGCCGAACTCTCCAAGGCCGTTAACTGATCGCGCGCGGCGCGCCGGTCGGGGAGCGAGCCCGCGGTGATTCCGTCAGAAGAACAGCCACAACACGAGCAGTACGTACAGTCCCAGCAGCGCGATCACCGTCAGTCGGATGAGGATGTTGACGCTGAACACGAGCCCGTTGTAGTCGTTTTTCAACAGCTTGAGCGGTGCCGTCCGCCGGCTGTCGAGTCCGATCGTCGCCGGCGCCACGTGGTCGACGGCGCGTTCGATCGCCGCTTCGAGTGCCTCGACGTTCGACTGGCTCATATTCGCCAGTTCGTGGACGGACGCGTGCGTGTCGGTCGAAAAGACGAGCACCTCGTCGAACTCGTCGCGGTGGCTCGCCGCCAGCCGCCGGATGTCCGGGGTGACGCCGTTGGTGTCGATCCCCACCGTAAGCACGTCCTGGCCGTCGACGGACTCGACGATCGCGATCATGTCCTGCTCGTCGTGCAGCGTCTCGAACCCGGCCGCGTACTCGCCGAGCGGCGCCTCGGCGAGTCCCTCGCGGAAGTCGTCGAAGTGACGCTTCAGGCGGTCAGCCTCGCTCGACCCGTACTGGACTTCTTTCGTCGGACCGTCCTGAATGTCGTGTTTGTGGAGATCGACGAGGAGCAGTTCGGACTCGTCGACATCCCGCATGAACACCCCCGTGTCGTAGTCGTCGATCCCCTCGCTGTGGAGGTAGACGACCTGCTTGTCCCCGAATCGACGACCGTAGAACTCGATCTCGCCGTAATCCTCGTGCACGAGTTGCGAGGCGCGCCCGATCCCCTGGGGGTCGGTAACCGCGTCGAGAATCTTCTCCGCGTCGGTCGGGTTCGAGAGGTCCTCCTTGTGCGTGCAGGGGACGTGAAGGAAGAAGCCGTGTTCGTCGTGCCCGTCGTTCAGGGCGTCGATGACGTTGCCGCTGAGCTGTCCGCCGCCAAACCCGCCCAGCGGGCCGGGGTGGACCCACGGGGCGGCGAGCGTCAGCCGGTCCCCGTTGTCGATCGCGAGGGTCTCGACGGCGGGCTCCGCCTCGACGCCGAGGTCGAGCGACTCGCGGTCGTTCCGGAGGATTCCGGAGGTGAGCGCGAACGCGGAGACGTCTGTGTTCGTGCGGATCAGGTAGTCGACGATGGCCAGGACCAACACGAGGAACGCGGCCGCGATGAGCAGCGACGCGAACGCGAACACGTGCCGGTACGTCGAGAACCCGAGATTCCCGCCCGCGAACGCGTAAAACGCTGTTATCAGCGCCGCCGGCTCCGCGAGCGCGACGAGGAGGATCCGCTTGTAGCGGTCGATCCCCGCCGACACGACGAGCGCGAAGATGTTGATCAGGTAGATGGTGATGAAGAGGAGCCAGACGATGCTCCACGCGTTCCCCACGTCGTTCGCGCCGGAGAGCACGAGCGCGTAGACGAACAGGACGAACTGGTTGATCAAGGCGAGGAAGAAGCTCCACGAGCGCGGGTACGCCGGCAACACGCGGTGGAACAACTCGCCACCGAAGAGGAAGGGGAACAGAAAGATGAGGACCGCCACGGGCAGGACGCTGGAGGGCTCGGGCGCGAGCGGCGTGAACATCGAAAAGGCGACGAACGTGACGAGGCTGTACACGACGCTGAGACCGACGAGCGCCGGGATCTGTGCCTTCAGCGGTGGGGCACCGAACACCAGTCGCTGGAAGACGTCGACGTTGTCCGCTCCCATTTAGGATGACACCCCGTAAATGGACTCCAACTCATCTATCGTGCGCGTCATGGAGAAGCCCTCGACCGCCTCGCGGGTCCGTCGGTCGCCGGTGAGGCAGTCCTTGACCGCGCGCACCATGTCGTCGAGGTCACCGCGGAGAAACCGCGCGCCGTTGGCCTCGCCGATTGTCTCGTCGAACGGCGAGACATCGGCCGCGGCGACCGGCGTCCCGCAAGCGTTGGCCTCCAGCGTCGAGAGCCCGAGAGTGTCACAGGTGGAGGCGGTGACAAACACGTCCAGCGCGGAGTAGAACGCCGGCAGCTCCTCGCGCGGGAGGAAGTCGCGGAACGTCGCGTTGGCCGGCGCGTCGCGTTCGAGGGCGTCTCGAACGGGCCCCTCGCCGACGAGTTCGAAACGCACGTCTGGCATGCGCTCGGCCAGTCGCAGTATCTCGTCGACGTTCTTGTTGCGGGTCATCCGCCCGCTATACCCGATGGTTGGCTCGTCCGTCTCGAACCGGGAGCCGTCGACGGGGCGGAACGTGTCCATCTCGATGCCGACCGGGAGCTTCCGGGGTGCCACGTCGCGGCGGATGCGCGAGGTCGACGCGGTGACGCAGTCGAACGAGCGGAGGAATCGGTTCTCGTAGCCGACGTACAAGCGGCCGGCGATGTTCGAGAGCGACTTCAGCTTGAGCCCCTGAACGAAGTAGTCCTCGATCGGCGTGTGGTGTGTGTACACGGATTTTACGTCTCGTTTCTTCGCGTACCGACGCCCCATCAGTCCGGTCGCCGCCGGACCGTGACAGTGGACGACGTCGAGGTCGGGCAGCGTGGAGAGCCGCCGGTAGAGGGGAACGCGATACTGGCGGTAGAGAGGATTCGGCAGCGACCGAACGGGGAGCTCTCGGGCGTCCGGCTCGTGGTTGCTCGCCGGGTAAACGACGTACACGTTGTGTCCCCGGTTCTCCAAGCGGTCGCGCCACGCGCGTATCGTGTAGGTGACGCCGTCGATACCGGGAAAGTAGCTGTCCGTGAAGAATCCGATATTCATGCGAGGTCTCGTCGTCTACGCGTCGTCGGCCGGAGATCGATCTGAGAGGGCGCACGCACCGTGTTTCGACCGGTCGGATAGTCAGGTGTCGCGTCCGCAGCGGACGGGAGCCGGACGAATTCCACCGGCGCGTCTGGGAATGAAGCGGGTCGCACGAGTTCTACCTCGCTGATTTTCGAGCAAAAAGCTTCAACATTTTCATTCCGGGCGCAGGCGGGGAGACTCTCCGCCCTGCCGTGGTGGGTCGCCGTTGGCGGAGCAGGTCGCTCGCTCGACCCCACACTTAATCTCACGGAGCGCGAATTCCGAGCCATGATTTCTGCCGAACGAATGGCCGCCGTCGACGCCAACGCCGCGGCCCTCGGCGTCCCGCGCAAGCAGTTGATGGAGTCGTCAGGCAACGCGGTCGCTCGTGAGGTACGGGCCGCCGCCGACGCGGGCGCCGACGTCGCCCTGCTGTGCGGTCGCGGGAACAACGGCGGCGACGCGTTCGTCGCCGCGCGGTTCCTCTCGGAGTACGAGACGACGGTCCACCTGCTCGGTCGACAGGAGTCGCTCCGCACCGACATCGCACGAGAAAACTGGGAGGCCCTCGACGCGGCCGAAATCCCGACCGAAATCGTCGCGGATTCCGCCGACCTCTCGCTCGGCGACCCCGACGTCATCGTCGACGCGATGCTCGGCACGGGCGCGTCGGGCGCACTGCGCGAGCCCGAGCGGACGGCAGCAGAACTGGTGAACGAGAGCGACGCCGTCGTCGTCAGCGTCGACGTCCCCTCGGGCATCGACGCGAACACCGGCGATCCGACGGGGGCCGAGGCCGACTCGACGGGCCGGTCGGACGCGAGCACACACGTCGAGGCCGACCGGGTCGTCACGTTCCACGACGAGAAGCCGGGGCTCGGTGCACTCGACGCCGCGGTGACGGTCGCGGACATCGGGATTCCGTCGGCCGCGGAGCGGTTCGCCGGCCCGGGCGACCTGCTCTCGCTCGGTCGGGACCCGACGTCGCACAAGGGCGAGAACGGCGAGGTGCTCGTCGTGGGCGGCGGCCCGTACACAGGCGCACCAGCGCTATCAGCGCGCGCGGCGCTCCGGGCCGGCGCCGACCTCGTTCGCGTCGCCTGCCCGGAGACTGTCGCGCGCGAGGTTCAGGGGTACTCCGCGGACCTCATCGTACGCTCTCTCCCCGGCGCTCGGATCGGGCCGGCCCACGTCGACCGGGTGACTGAGCTCGCCGCCGGCAGCGACGTCGTCGTGCTGGGTCCCGGACTCGGCGAGGGCGAGGAGGTCCGGGAGTTCGTTCGCCGGTTCCTGTCGGGGTACGACGGCCGGGCCGTGGTCGATGCCGACGCGCTCCGCGTCGTCCCCGACGTCGACACGGACGCGACGCTGATCTGCACGCCGCACCAGGGCGAGCTCGTGGAGATGGGCGGCGAGACCGCGGCCGACCCGAACGAGCGGGCGGCGCTGGTCCGGTCGTTCGCCGCGGACCTCGACCACACGCTGCTCGTCAAGGGCGCGGTGGACGTGGTCAGCGACGGCGACGCGGTCCGGCTGAACCGTACGGGGAACCCGGGGATGACGGTCGGGGGAACCGGCGACGTGCTGGCGGGGGCGGTCAGCGCGCTGGCGGCCGTCATCGACCCGTTTCAGGCGGCCGTGATCGGCGTGTACGCGAACGGCCGAGCCGGCGACGCCGCGGCCGAGGCGTACGGGAACGGGCTCGTGGCGACGGACTTACCCGACTTGCTTCCCGAGGCGATGCGTAATGAGTGACGAACAGACCGCGGGGCGAGCGACGGCGGGAGACCCCACCGAGGAGCTGACTCACACCGACGCGTCCGGCGAGGTTCGGATGGTCGACGTCGGCGCGAAGCCCGACACGAGCCGGCGCGCGGTCGCGCGCGGCGAGATCCGGCTGACGCCGTCGACGATCGCGGCGGTCGAGGCCGACGAGGTCGGGAAGGGAGACGTGCTCGCGACCGCGCGGATCGGCGCGGTGCAAGCCGTCAAGCACACGTGGGAGACGATCCCGATGTGCCACCAGATACCGATCACGAACGTCGACACCGAGTTCGCGGTCGGCGGCGATCGGATCGAACTGACCGTCGCGGTCGAGACGACCGGCAAGACCGGCTGCGAGATGGAGGCGTTAGAGGGCGTCACCACCGGGCTCAACGTCGTCTGGGACATGGTGAAGGCCGCCGAGAAGGACGCGGACGGCGGCTATCCGGACACCAGAATATCGGACGTCGAGGTCGTCGCGAAGGAGAAGCGGGCGCTCGACGGCGGCGACTGAGGCCGCAGTGGTCGGGTGGCCGGGAGAGAACGGCAGTCGTCGACCTCAGAACAGCCCGGTCACGTTCCCGTCGTCATTGACGTCGATTCTCTCGGCGGCCGGCTTGGCCGGGAGTCCCGGCATCGTCATCACGTCCGCCGTCTTGACGACGACGAAGCCGGCGCCCGCCGACGGCGACACCTCGCGAACGGTGAGCGTCCACCCCTCCGGGACGCCCGTCAGCGAGGCGTCGTCGGAGAAGGAGTACGGCGTCTTCGAGACGCAGACCGGGAGGTCACCGTACCCCCACTCCTCCACGCGTTCGAGATCCGACTCGGCACCGTCGACGTACGCCACGCCATCGGCCCCGTACACCTCGCGGGCGACCGTTTCAATCTTCTCGCGAATCGACGCGTCGAGGTCGTACAGGGGCGCGAACGAGCCGGTTCCGGCGCGCTCGCTGACCAGTTCCGCGAGGCCGGTCGCCCCCTCGCCGCCGTCGCGGTAGGCCGTCGAGCGCGCGACGGAAATATTGATCTCCCGCAGCGCCGATTCCAGCGCGTTGAGGTCGGCCTCCGAGTCGTCAGGGAAGACGTTGATCCCGACGACCGCGGGGATACCGAACGACTGCACTACCTCGACGTGACGGGCGACGTTCTTGGCTCCCGCCCGAACCGCTTCGGGGTCGGTCGCGTCCAACGCGTCGAAGTCCGTCGGCCACATCTCCAGTCCGTGGCGCTTGGCGCCGCGGACCGTCGCGACGACGACCGCGATGTCCGGTACGATTCCCTCACGGGCGACGATGTGCGCGAACTTCTCCGCGCCGAGATCCGCGCCGAAGCCGGCCTCGGTGACGAGATAATCGGCGAGCGAGGCACCGACCCGGTCGGCGACGAGCGTGTTGGTCCCGTGAGCGATGTTCGCGAAGGGGCCGCCGTGGACCAGCGCGGGGACGCCCTCGACGGTCTGCACGAGGTTCGGCCGAAACGCGTCGCGAAGGAGCGCCGCGGCGGCGCCCGCGACGCCGAGGTCGGCGGGCGTGATCGGATCGCCGTCCGCGTCCTCCGCGAGGACTATCCGTCCGATCCGCGCCTTCAGGTCGGCGATGTCGGCCGCGAGCCCCAGGACGGCCATCAGCTCCGAGGCGGCGGTGATGACGAACTCGTTCTCTCGCGGCACGCCGCGCGCGGGACCGCCGAGTCCGACCACCGTCTCGCGGAGCGCGCGGTCGTTGACGTCGAGCGCGCGGGGCCAGGCGACACGCCGCACGTCTATCTCCGCGTCGTTCCCCTGGTGCAGGTGGTTGTCGAGCGCCGCGGCGATCAGGTTGTGCGCGGCCGTGAGTGCGTGGATGTCGCCGGTGAAGTGGAGGTTGATCGCCTCCATCGGAAGGACCTGCGAGTACCCGCCGCCCGCGGCGCCGCCTTTGATACCGAAGACGGGGCCGAGCGATGGCTCTCTGACCGCGACCGCCGTGGACTCGCCCAGCCGTGCGAGCGCCTGTCCGAGTCCGACCGTCGTCACGGTCTTGCCCTCGCCCTTCGGGGTCGGGGTCATCCCGGTCACGAGGACGGTCGTCCCGTCGGCAGCGTCGGCGCTCCCGGTCGCCGACCGCACCGCGTCGAGGGTGAGCTTTGCGACCCCGTCGCCGCGCGGCTCGACGTCTGCGGGGCGAAGGCCGAGGTCAGCCGCGACCGACTCGATCGGCCGCGGGTCGACGGCACGCGCGACCGCGAGGTCGGACGCCGGTTCGTCGACTGCGTCGTCCTCCGGGGGCTGGGGGGCCATACCGGCTCTTCTCAGGGGTGGCGTATGATAATTGTCTGTGAATCACTGTCACACAGTGGATCGGCTATTTATAAAGAGAAGACCGCCGTGGCCGCCCGGATCAGTCGTCTGCCGGTTCGGCGCCGTCGTCGGCTTCGCCGCCGTCGGCGACGGTCACCGCGATGTCTGCGGCCGCGGCCTTGTACTCGGGAATCTTCGCGCGGTCGTCCAGCACGTCGTTCGTGAGGCGATTCGCCGAGGCGGCCGCGAAATGCGGCGTCGTCCAGACGACGCCCTCCTTGATATCCTCGGTCACCTGCGCTTTCACCTCAATCTCGCCGCGACGGGAGCGGAGCTGTACCATGTCGCCGTCTTCGATGCCGTACTCCGCGGCGTCGTTCGGATGGACGTCGACGAAGTTCTCGGGGTGCTGTCGCAAGAGCGTCGGCGAGCGCCGGCTCATCGTCCCGGTGTTGTAGTGCTCTTCGAGCCGCGCCGTGGTGAGGATCAGCGGGTACTCCTCGTCGGGTACCTCGGCCGGCGGCTGGTGGCGAACACCCTCGATCTGTCCGAGACCGTTCTCCGTGTCGAAGGAGTCCTCGTAGAGGAACTGATCGCCCTCGTCGCCCTCCTCATAGCAAGGCCACTGAAGCCCCCTCTCGCCGAGGCCCTCGTAAGTCATCCCGTGGTAGATCGGACACACCTCCCGGAGCTCCTCGAAGACGGCTTCCACGTCCTCGAATCGGAACTCGTCTTCGCTGAAGAGGCGGCTCCCGACCTCCATCAGGATGTCGAGGTCGTGCTTGGTGTTCTCGTGGACCTTCTCGACTCCGCGCATCCGCTGGACGCGGCGGTCGGTGTTGGTGACGGTCCCGCCGCGCTCCGCCCACGTCGTCGCCGGGAGGACGACGTCCGCGAACTCGGCGGTCTCCGTCATGAAAATGTCCTGCGCGACCATGAAGTCCAGCGCCTTCAGGCGCTCCTCGACCACGTTCCCGTCCGGCTCGCTCATCACGGGGTTCTCTCCCATCACGTACAGCCCCTTCACCGAGCGGCCCGCCTCGTGGGAGATTTCGACGTTGGTGAGGCCGGGTTCGGCAGGCACGTCGAAGCCCCAGACCTCCTCCACGGACTCCCGGACCTCGTCGTCGTCGACCAGCTGGTAGCCGGGGAGCACGTTCGGCATGGCGCCCACGTCGCTGGTCCCCTGGACGTTGTTCTGCCCGCGGAGGGGGTTGACGCCGGTGCCGGGTCGGCCGAGGTTCCCCGTGATCAGCGCGAGGTTGATCTCGTTCTGGACGTTGTCGACGCCGCAGGTGTGCTGACTCATCCCCATCCCGGTGAAGATGGCGGCGTTGTTCGCCATCGCGTACTTCTCGGCGGCGAGTTCGATGTCTTCGAGCGGGACGCCTGCCTCCTCGGCGGCCGCCTCCTTGTCGAAGTCCGCGAGAGTCTCTTTCAGGTGCTCGAACCCCTCGGTTCGCTCCTCGATGAACGTCTCGTCGATCCAGCCCGCGTCTGGCTCCGCCTCGTGGCGCTCGAGGATGGTCTTCAGGACGACGTTGAGGAGCGGGATGTCGGTGCCGGGGTTGAGTTGGAGATGCATGTGCCGGTCGGTCTCGGCGATGTCGAACGACCGGGTGGTCTTGTTGGCGTGCGGGTCGACCTGGATGACGGTCGCGCCCTCCAGGACGGCCTGTCGGAAGTACTGGCTGTTGGCGATGGGGTGTTGCTCGCCCGGGTTCGCGCCCTCGATCCAGAACACGTCGGCCGCCTCCTCTAAGTCCTCCATGCTGTTCGTCATCGCGCCCGCGCCGAGGCTGGTCCGGAGCGCCCACACCGTCGAGGCGTGGCACATCCGCGTGCAGTTGTCGATGTTGTTGGTGCCGTAGCGGCGCGCAAGCTTCTGGAGGAGGTAGTTCTCCTCGTTCATCGTCTTCGAAGAACCGAAGAATCCCATCGCGTCGGGACCGTGTTCCTCTCGAATGTGCTCCATCTCCGAGACGATCCGGTCGTACGCCTCCTCCCACGTCGCCTCGCGGAACTCGCCGTCCTCCTTGATGAGCGGCTCCGTGAGTCGGTCCTCGTGGTCGACGACCTGCGTCGCCGCGCCGCCTTTGATGCAGACACGCCCCTCGTTGACCGGGGCCTCACCCCACGGCCTGAAGTTCACGTCGCCGGGGTCGTCTCCCTGTTGGACTTTTATACCGCAGCCGACCCCGCAGTAGGGGCAGATTGTTTTCGTGGCGTCGTCCTCATCAGCGGACATGAGTCTCACCCTGACGTGTGGTCATACGTCACGAATTGTCATGCCACTGCAATTAGTGTATCGGTCGTTACGACCGCTGAGAACGGCGTCCACCCGCGTCGGCCGGACTGTCCGAGCCGCCGAACCGTTTTGTCGACGGCCGACGTTCGGCCGGTATGGACGCGACACTCGCCGACGTCGAGGCGCGCGTGGACGAGCACGTCGAGACGTACCGCGAGACGGCCCCGTTCTATCCGGTCGAGGCCGAGGCGATCGAGTCGCTCGGGGACGCGTTTCGCGCCGGCGACTACGGACGCCGCGACGTCGAGTGGGTGATCCGGTGGTACTTCCGGCGGCGCGTGGAGGCGATCGACCACGACGAGCGCCGCGCGGTCGAGGAGGCGGTCGAAGGGGTGGAGCCGCGCGAACTCCGCGGTGCGCTGTGGGACGCGATCGACGCACTCGACGAGGCGGGAGCCGCGAGTGACACCGATGTGGCCGAGCCGTCGCACCACCGTGCGATCGACGCGCTCACGCGACTTCCGGGCGTCGACGTCGCGGTCGCGACCGCGCTGTTGTGGTTCCTCGACCCGGACCGCTTCCTCGTCGTCGGTGACCGCGAGTGGCGGGTGGTCGCCGCGCTGACCGATCTCAAGGACGGGTACCCCGACCCGATGACGCCGGACGCGTATGACCGCTACCTCGCCGCGGCCCGGACGCTCGGCGAGCGACTCGACGTCGATGGCTGGCGGCTGTACATGGTGATTCAGCGGGTGTACGCGGAGTCGGTCACAGAGACATAATCCCCCGGCGCGGGCGGCCCCTTCGCCGCTTACCGATCGAGGAACGGCGGGATCACGACCTCGGCGCGCTTCTCGTCGCCGCGGACGACGACGCTCACCTTTGTGCCGGAGTCGGTGTACTGCTCGTGGAGGTAACCGAGGCCGATGGGCTCGTTGAGCGTGGGGCTCATCGTACCCGATGTGAGGTGACCGACTCGGGTGAGGTCGCCGTCGGTCACGGCGTACCCGCCGCGGGGGACGCCCCGGTCGAGCAGGCGGACGCCGACGAACCGCTCGTCGACGCCCTCCTCTCGCTGCCGCTCCAGCGCGTCGCGGCCGACGAACTCGGTGTCCAGCTTCACGACGAAGCCGATCCGCGCCTCGTACGGGGTTCGCGGCTCGTCGTCGGGGTCGAAGTCCTGTCCCGAGAGGAGGTACCCCATCTCGGTCCGGAGGGTGTCACGCGCGCCGAGTCCGCACGGCTGGGCGGCGGGCCCAGCGCTCTCGTCGCCGACGAACGCCGACCAGACCTCTTCGGCCGCGTCCGTCGGGCACATGATCTCGAAGCCGTCCTCACCGGTGTACCCGGTGCGCGCGACCCAGCTATCGACGCCGGCGACCGAGGCCGCCGCCGCCTCGAACTTCGAGAGGCCGACGACCCGGCCCGACGGAGTGGCCTCGTCGACGGCGTCGGCCGAATCCGGTCCCTGCACCGCGAGCATACCCCAGTCGGTGGTCGCGTTCTCGACGGTCGCGTCGAGGCCGGCCTCGTCGCGGTAGTCGGTCCAGCGGTCGGTCATCTGCCCGTCGTGACCCGCGTTCGGCACGAAGAGGTACGCGGGATCGCCCGAACCGGCGTCGAGGTCGCGGTCAAGGTCGGCGAGCGTCTCGGCGCCCGACCCGGCCACGACCCCGTCGGGGAGCCGGTAGACGACGGTGTCGTCGAGCATGACGCCCTCGTCGTTCGTGATCGCTGCGTACTGCGAGTCGCCGGGGTCGAGCGCGGTCACGTCGTTGGTCGTCAGACGGTTCATCAGGGTCGTCGCGTCCGGTCCCGAGACTTCGACTTCGCCCATGTGCGAGACGTCGAAGACGCCGACTGCCTCCCGGACCGCGGTGTGTTCCTCGCGAATCGAGTCGAACTCGACTGGCATCTGCCAGCCGCCGAAATCGGTGAACTTCGCGCCGCGCGCCTCGTGGGTCTCGTGGAGGGGTGGAAGCCGATCGGTCATGCCCCAATCCTCACCGGGACGCGTCTAAGGTCTTGCCATCGACCCAGTCTCGACGGCAGTGTGGGGGCGACCCCCGACAGGCTCAAGCCGCTTCCACCCACTTTCAGCCACGTGAGACGGAACGCCGCCGAACTGCTCGCGCCCGCCGCGGCGGTCCTGCTCGTCGCGCTCGTCGTCGCGGTGGCTGTGGGCGCGTGGCCCCCGTTCGTCGCCGTCGAGAGCGGGAGCATGGAGCCGGCCGTCGAGCGGGGAGACCTCGTGGTCGTCACCTCGACGGAGCGGTTCCCCTGGGGTGGCCTGACGGCCCACGAGGAGCCCGATGCCCCGATGCGGCTCGGCGGCACGGGCGACGTAGTGGTGTTCGACCCGCCCGACGGGGAGCGACGGCCGATCCTTCATCGACTCGCGTTCCGCGTCAGCGCGGGCGAAGACTGGACGGACCGCGCTGACCCGGCACTCATCGACGGCGACTGCGATGCGATCGACGCCTGTCCCGCGACGTACGACGGCTACGTGACCTACGGCGACGCAAACGGCGAGTACGACCAGAGCGCGGGGATCGCCCCGGTCGTCCGCGAGGAGTGGATATCTGCCAAGGCGCTGATGTCCGTCCCGAATCTCGGCTGGTTCCGAGTGGGCATCGACGTCGCGATTGCCCGGCTCGGCCTCCTTCCGACCGTCGCGGGACTCATCGGTATCGCGGCGACGGCGGGCGGCGTCGGCGCAGTCCTGATCGGTCGACTCGGTCGACGACGCGACGAATCGCGACCCTAACGCCTCACTCCGAGGATGCGTCGGCGGTCGCGCTCGAGTCGGCGCCGGCGTCGCTCAGTTCGGTCTCGTCGTCACCGGCCTCGGCATCGTCTTCGTCGCTCTCGCTGACCTCATCGAGCGTCACCGACCCGTTCGCGGCGTTTCGGAGGGCGTCGGACCGCCCGAACTCGCCGGGCGCGATCGCGAGAGTCCGGATACCGTAGCCGTTCGCGGTCTCGACGACGGGCTTGAAATCGGTGTCGCGAGAGGCGATAGCCAGGACCGACATCCGGTTCTCGGCCGCGAACCGGGCGGCGTCGACCGCGAGCTTCACGTCGACGTCGCCGCTCGTGATCACCACTTCGAACCCGCGCGCCTCCGCGGCTTGGATCAGTCCCGGCGTCGCGTGCTCGTCGAGGTAGAGCCGCGTGGCGACCAGCGGCCCCTCGGCCTCCGCCGCGCGGCGCACGTCGTCGAGATCCACGTCGAACTCCTCGCGCAACACGTTCGGCCCGTCGACGAACAGCGCCACGCCGACCGGCTCCTCGTCCTCCCGACTGGATTGCATGCGTCGTGGTCCGCGGCGGGCGGAAATATGCGTGCTGGTACGCAGCGACCCAGCGTGACCGCGTCGTGACTGGCGTTATACACCTTATATGCGTTTTATGACCTGATCGACGGTTGTAGTGAATATACAGAGTATTCAAGTAGTATGTCCAAGAATAGCGAGATAAGATGTCGAACTACGACACCTACACCGTAATTTCCGAGCAGAACGATCATCAATGCACGACGCTCCGTGCACACCCACGCAACGAGACATTCCACGTCGTCGACTACGCCGACGACGACGCTCGCAAGGAGGTTGCGGAGCTGCCGGTCGGCTCGGTGGTGAAAATGGAGCTGTCGCGCGCCGGCCGCCGGAGCAACGTCTGGCGCGCCGAGTCCGTCCGGACCGCACACACGGACGGGGGGACCGCGGAGTAAGCGGCTCCCGTCTTCCCGTCGATCTCGCGGCGGCCGTCTCGGACCGGCCGGCTCGACCCACCTCGAACCGCCCCTGCGGCGGTCTCTCGTTCTCGCGTCGTTCGTCTGTTTTCGTGTTCGTCTTCCGTTCTCAACTCCATCGTTCGCTCGTTTTCGACTCCGTCGCTCGGTCTCACCGGCGAACTCCGATCTCCCGTTCGCCTTCAAGCCCGAACCCCCGTTCGTGTCTCGGATCGGTCGCGTGACCCGGCGAAACGAATATATTAGCAGCCACTCATATTAGTAGATACAGATATGACCCGACAACACCCACCGGCGGTCGAAGCTGGCGGGAACGCCGCCGCGGATGACGGGTGCCGTGCGGGTGTCGAACACCCGCTCACGGGCCGTGAGATCGAACTCGACGTCGACGCCCTCGGGGCGCTCGGTAACGAGACGCGGTACGAGGCACTCCGGCTCGTCGCAGCGACCGAGGGCGGCACCTGCGGCTGTGAGATAGAGCCCGCACTCGGCGTGAGCCAAGGCGCGGTCAGTCAGGCCCTCTCTCGGCTCCACGACGCCGGGCTCGTGACGCGACGAACGGAGGGTCGCTGGCGGTACTACGACGCGACGGAACGTGCCGCCCGACTGCTCGACGTGATCGACGAGACGCGTCCGAGCGACCGAGGAGAAGGGGGTCGGCGGCCATGAGCGACCAAATCGATTCGGCGGTTGACGGAGCGACCGCCGACGCAGACGCAATCGAAGTCGACGCGGCCGAGCAACGCAGCGTCGTCCGGGAGCGCTACGCCGACATCGCGACGCGGGGATCGGACTGCTGTGCGGACGACGACGCCACCGACGGCGACTCCGGCCGAGTCGGGTACGCAGCGGACCAGATCGATGCCGTCGAAGACGGGGCCGACCTCGGACTCGGCTGCGGGAACCCGACCGCCATCGCGGCCCTCGAACCGGGAGAGACCGTCCTCGACCTCGGCTCTGGCGGCGGGTTCGACTGCTTCCTCGCGGCCCGGGAAGTCGGGCCGGATGGACGCGTCATCGGCGTCGACATGACGCCGGAGATGGTCGAGCGCGCACGCGAGAACGTCCAGCGGAACGACGCCGACGCGGTCGAGTTCCGACTGGGAGAGATCGAACACCTGCCGGTCGCGGACGGGTCCGTCGACGTGATCCTCTCCAACTGCGTGATCAACCTCTCGCCGGAGAAGCCGCAGGTGTTCCGCGAGGCGTTCCGCGTCCTCCGGCCGGGCGGCCGGCTCGCGGTCTCCGACGTGGTTCGCACCGCGCCGTTCCCGGACGACGTGCGACTCGACCCGGACTCCGTGAGCGGGTGCGTCGCCGGGGCGTCGTCGATCGAGGAGCTCGAATCGATCCTTGACGACGCGGGGTTCGTCGACGTCGCGATCGAGCCGAAGGCAGAGAGCGAGGCGTTCATCCGCGACTGGGACGACGACCGTGATCCGAGCGAATACATCGTCGCCGCGACGATCGAGGGCCGGAAGCCGCGATCCTGAGCGGTGGCGCCGCGGTCGCGACGTCTCCGATTATTCTCGCGTCAGCCGCGGATTCGTCACGGCGCCGTCGGCGGCGGACGCGAAGTCGCGGGCGTACTTCGCGAGGACGCCGCCCTCGTACTGCGGCGCGGGCGCCTCCCACGCGTCGCGACGCTCCGCGAGCTCCTCCTCGGACAGGTCGACCGTGAGGTCGCGTTCGGGGATGTCGACGGTGACGTGGTCTCCATCCTCGATGAGCCCGATCGGGCCGCCGTCGGCCGCTTCCGGAGCGACGTGGCCGATCATTGGCCCGCGCGTGCCGCCAGAGAAGCGCCCGTCGGTGAGCAGGGCGACGTCCTCCTCGTGTCCCGCGCCGACGACGGCGGCGGTGACGCCGAGCATCTCGCGCATCCCCGGACCGCCGGTCGGCCCCTCGTTGCGGATCACGATCACGTCGCCGGAGTCGATCGCGCCCGACTGGACGTACTCCATCGCGTCCTCCTCGTTCTCGAAGACTCGGGCGGGCCCTTCGTGGTAAAAGGCGTCGTCGCCGGTCACCTTCAGGACCGCGCCGTCGGGCGCGAGGTTCCCTTTCAGGATCTTGATCGCGCCCTCCTCCTCCTTCGGGTCGTCGACGGTGTAGAGGAAGTCGGCCTCGATTTCGTCGTCGTCCGGGAGCGCGCCGTTCGCCTCCAGTTCGTCGAGTTCCTCGGCGAGCGTGCGACCGGTGACCGTCATCGCGTCGCCGTGGAGCAGGTCGGCCTCCAAGAGACGACGAAGCACGACCGGGACACCGCCGACTTCGTGGAGGTCGTTCATCACGCGTGTCCCGCCGGGCTGGAGGTCGGCGATCTTCGGCGTGCGGCGGGAGATCTCGTCGAAGTCCTCGATCGAGAGGTCGACGTCGGCCTCGGCCGCCAGCGCGAGGAGGTGGAGGACGCCGTTCGTCGAGCCGCCGATGGCGGTCTGGAGAGCGATCGCGTTCTCGAAGGACTTCCGAGAAAGGATGTCCGAGGGGCGGCGGTCGTTCTCGATGCAGTCCAGAACGAGTTCGCCCGCCCGCTCCGCGACCTCGTAGCGCTCCGCGTCCTCGGCCGGGGCGGAGGCCGAGCCGAGCGGCGCCATCCCGAGCGCCTCGGAGATGGACGCCATGGTATTGGCAGTAAACATCCCGCCGCACGAGCCCGCCCCGGGGCAGGCGTGCCGCTCCAACTCGTCGAGTTCCTCGCCGCTCATGTCGCCCTCGGCGTAGGCGCCCACGCCTTCGAACACCTGGACGATGGTGACGTCGCGCCCGTCGTGCTGACCGGGCATGATCGAGCCGCCGTAGAGGAAGACGCTCGGCAGGTCGGTGCGGATCGAGGCCATCAGCATGCCGGGGAGGTTCTTGTCGCAGCCCGCGACCGTCACCAGCGCGTCCATTCGCTCGCCGAACGAGACGAGTTCGACCGAGTCGGCGATGACTTCTCGGGAGATGAGGCTCGCTTTCATCCCCTCGGTCCCCATCGAGATGGCGTCGGAGATGGTGATCGTTCCGAACTCGATCGGCATCCCGCCGGCGGCGTCGATACCCTCTATCGCCGCGTCGGCGACGTCGTCGAGGTGAACGTTACACGGCGTGATGTCGGCGGCGGGGTTCGGCACGCCGACGATCGGCGAGGAGAGGTCATCGTCGTCGAAGCCCATCGCGCGGAACATCGACCGGTGCGGGGCGCGCGCCGCGCCCTCGGTCACGTCTCTGCTCGGTAGGCTTTCGTCCTTCTCGCCCGCGAACCGGTCGGCGTCGCCTCCGCGTCGGCGAGGGGACTCTCCCTCGTCGGGTCGTGGCTGCTGTTCGCTCATACCTCACCCTGTCGCTCGGGGGTCTTAAACGGCCGCAACTGGGCGAGGGTTGCTCGTGGGCGGCGGAGGCGCGCACCCCTCCTCACGCCTGCGCTGTTATCTCCACTCGGTACCCGAACGGGTCCCTGACGTACACCGCGGGCGACTCCCCGGTCGCACCGAGCGGCGAATCCATCGACTTCTCGATGTCGACGCCGGCCGCGTCAAGTTCGGCCTCAATTTCGTCGATCGACTCCTCAACGGCGACGGCGACGTGGTCGTAGTTCGTCGCCGTCGGCGGTTCAAACTCGTCGGTGGGCCAGAGATGGACGACTGCCGTCGCTGACAGTCGCACGTCGAAGAAGGGCTTCTCGCCGGCCGCGTACGGGTCGTCCTCGATGCCGAATCCGAGCCGCTCGCCGTAGAACTCTCTGGCGTCGTCGACGCCGTCCTCGGGGACCCGGAGGTTGACGTGGTCGATGTGGCGTGCCTGCATACCCGGAAATTGGGCGGTGCGGCGCAAAAAGGTGCGGCGGTGGCGACGGGGTCGTCAGGCGAACGCCTTCAGGATCCCCGCGCCGTCCGTACTCCGACCGAGGTCCGGCAGCGTGGCGCGCTCTGGATGGGGCATGAGGACGGCGACCGTCTCGCGCTCGCCGAGGACGCCGGCGACGTTGTCGGTGGAGCCGTTCGGGTTAGCCGCGTCGGTGACGTTCCCGTCGGCGTCGCAGTAGCGGAAGAGCACGCGGCCGTCGTCGACGAGGTCTGCGTGTGCCTCCTCGTCGATCTCGAAGCGACCCTCGCCGTGTGCGATGGGGACCTCGATCACGTCGCCCGCGTCGTACGCGGCGGTCCAGGGCGTGTCGTCGCGCTCGACCCGGAGGTGGACCGGCTCGCACTGGAACCGCGCCGAGGCGTTGGTGGTGAACGCGCCGGCGGTGAGGCCGGACTCCGCGCCGATCTGCGCGCCGTTGCAGACGCCGATGACGGGGACGCCGTCGGCGGCGGCCTCGCGGACATCGGCCATGATCGGGGCGCGTGCGGCCATCGCGCCGGCGCGGAGGTAGTCGCCGTACGAGAAGCCACCGGGGAGGACGATCCCCTCGGTGTCGGCCGGAAGGCCGTCCTCGTGCCAGACGCGCTCGGCGTCGATCCCGAGGTGCGCCAGCGCGCGGACCGCGTCGCGGTCGCAGTTCGAGCCGCCGAACTGGACGACGGCGACCGTCATCGTTCGGCGACCGCGACGTCGTAGTCGTGGATGGTCGGGTTCGCGAGGAGCCGCTCGGCCATCTCTTCGGCGCGGTCGGCGGCCTCGTCGGCGTCGGCCGCCTCGAGGTCCACCTCGAAGCGGTCGGCCGACCGGAGGTCCGACAGCTCGAACCCGAGGCGTTCGAGCGCCTGCTGGGTGGTCTCGGCTTCGGGATCGAGGACGCCCCGCTTCAGCCGGACCGTCACCGTCGCGGTGTAGGCAGTCATGAGCGATACTGCGAAGTCGTGTGTAAAAACCGTTTTGGAACGCCTTTAATATCCATGTTCGTGGATCTATATCGGTCGTTCAGCGGGAATCGAGACGAGAGAAGAACGAAAGGGGCAAACCCCTCCGCGTTCTGTGCCGAATGTATGCAGCCGCTCGAACCCCCGGAGGTGATCGTCGCATGACCCGCGAACTGACCGAAATCACGGTTGTCGGAGGAGACAAGACCGGCCTCATCGCGCGAGTCACCTCCCTGCTGTTCGAGCGGGGAATCAACATCGAGGACCTCGACCAGGCGGTCCGCGAGGGCGTCTTCCGGATGACGACCCGCGTGGACGCCTCCGAACTGGAGACCTCGCGGGGCGAGCTCCGCCGCGCACTCGCCGAGCTCGGCCGCGAACTCGACGTCGACATCCAGGTACGGTTCCCGAGCGACCGCGACGCGCGCCGGATCGCGCTGCTCGTCACGAAGGAGACGCACGCCCCCGAGGCGCTGCTCGAGGCCGAGGCCAACGAGGACCTCGCCGACGACGGCGAAGAGGCGGAGATTCCCGTCGTCATCGGCAACCGCGGTGACCTCCGATCGCTCGCGGAGCGCTACGACAAGCCCTTCTACGACGTGGGCGACGGCAACGGGAACACCGACGAGGGCCGGCTCCTCGACCTCCTCGCGGAGTACGACGTGGACCTCATCGCGCTGGCGCGCTACATGCGCATCCTCTCGCCCGAGGTGGTCTTCCGGTACGAGGGGCGCATCATCAACGTCCATCCCTCCCTGTTGCCGGCGTTCCCCGGTGCGGAGGCGTATCGGCAGGCGAAGGATGCCGGCGTTCGCATCGCGGGCGTCACCGCCCACTACGTGACGACCGACCTCGACCAGGGCCCGGTCATCGCTCAGCGCGCCTTCGACGTGCCGGCCGGTGCCGAGGTCGACGAGATCAAACGCCGCGGCCAGCCCCTCGAAGCCGACGTGCTCCTCTCGGCCGTCCGACTCCACCTGGCCGACGCCATCGCGATCCACCGCGGGACGGTCCACGTGCGCGAAGACGCCGAATTGGACGCCCAGCTCGGGCTGAGCGAGGCCGCGATCGATGCCAACCCCAATGAGCCGGTCGACGGGGAGCCGCTGTCTCGCTCCGGGGCGCCGACTGTCGAGAGCGACTGACCGGGCGGCGGAACGCGGTCCGTCCGCTGGTCACATTTTTAAGCCGTTTCCCGCGTAGGTAGTTACCATGTCACCGGCTCGGTCGGTCGCGCGGCTCCCCGCCGACTCCCGGGCCGCCGTTCGGAGTGGCGACCGCCTGATCCTGTTTCTCCTCCTGATCCTCTCGGTCGCGGCGCTCGCGGTGTTCCTCTACTACACTGCTCTGATACTCGGCGAGCTCCCGGACGTGCTCCCGGCGGCGGCGCAGTCCCTCTAATCGCATCGGCGCCGAGGGGGTGAGATCACCGAGCGGACGCGCGACTGGTCCGTCCCTATTCGGTTTCGTCCCCCTTGATGGACTCCATGACACGGGCGTGAAACTCCTGGAGGACCGCCGACTCGTCGTCGGCGAGCACCGTGTCGGAGTCGACCAGCGTCGCGAGCCCGAACGAGAGCGGGGTCGGCGACTCCACGGTGTGGTGGACGACGTCGACGTCGCCGTCGGCAATTTCGCCGAGCACCTCGCGGATGCCAGCGAGGTCGAGCCGGTCCTCCAGCAGTTCGCGGTACGTCTCCTCGATGACGGCGAACTCGTCGAGCCCGTCCGCGAAGGAGAGCAGCATCTCGGCCGAGACCTGCTGTTCGGCCGCCGTCTTCTCGTACCCCTTGTACCGCTTCAGAATGAGGAGCGATCGCGCCGCGTCGATCCGGAAGTAGCGCTGGAGGAGGTCAGTCCCCTGAACCGCCTCTCTGAGGTCTGCTCGGACCGTCTCGGGGTCCAGTTCGCGGATGATCCGTGTGACGTCGACCTTGCGGTTCAACGGGAGCGCGAGCGAGAAGCCGCGGTCGGCGACCGCGACCGCGACGTTCGCGTCCGTGCGGTTCGCGACCGCGGCGCCGACGAGCCGCGAGAGGCCGTCGTTGAAGCGTCGGCCGTAGTTGGCGTGGACGTAGAACCGGCGCTTGTACTGGGCGCGGTCGAGTTCTTCTTCCACGACGAGCCGGGAGGGTGTGGGGACGCTCTCGGCGCCGGCGTACGCCACCTGCTCGTCGTACATCCGCGTTATCGCCCTGACCGCGTTGCCGTCGAGGGGGAACTCTCGGAGCCACGCGCGGACAGCCGGCGGACCGCCCTCGGACAGGCGGTCGAGTAACTCCCCTTGAAACGCCAGCACCTCGCGCGCGAGGTCGTACGAGAGCGGCAGCCGCTCGGAGTACCACGAGGGGACGGTGGGGCGCTCGCTCGTCCGGTCGACGTACACCTTCGAGCCGCGGCGGTACCGGAAGGCGAATCGCTCGCCGCCCAGCGTGAACACGTCGCCGGACTCCAGCGTGTCGAGGTAGCTCTCGTCGAGCGTGCCGACCCGCTCGTCGTCGCGGGTGTAGATCTGACAGCTGAACGAGTCCGGAATCGTCCCGACGTTCGTCATGTAGATGACCCGCGCGAGGCGCCCGCGCTTCCCGACGAGCAGTTCGCCGACCGGGTGCTCCTCGTGGTGGTGTTGGCCCTCCGGCGGGTCGTTCTCGTCGCGCCACACCTTCGGGTAGACGTGCCGGTCTTCGAGCCCCTCGTAGTCGGCCGTGAGGTAGCGCATGAGCCGTTCGTACTCCGTCTCGCCGAAGTCGCGGTACGGATGCGCGCGCCGGAGGGTCTCCCGGACCTCGCGGTCGGGGCGGATCCGGTTTATCGCCATTCCGTAAACGTGCTGGGCGGCCACGTCGTAGGCCCCCTTCGGGAGGAAGACGCGGTCGACGAACCCGTCCTCGGCGCAGGCGAGCATCGCGGCGCACTCCACCAGCTCGTCGCGGTCGAGCGCGAACACCCGCCCCTCGACCGTCTCGCCGGGGCTGTGTCCCGCGCGGCCGACGCGCTGGAGAAGCGCCGCGACCGACTTCGGCGAGCCGACCTGCACCACCAGGTCGAGGTGGGGCATGTCGATGCCGAGTTCGAGGCTCGTCGAGGTGGTCACCACGTCGAGGTCGCCGCTTTTCAGACCCTCCTCGATCCGCGTTCGCTGTCCCTCGCCGAGGCTCCCGTGGTGACATCCTGAGTCCGACTCGTCATAGCCGAACCGCTCGCGGAGCTCCTGGAGGGTACGCTCGGCGCCCGACCGGGAGTTCGTGAACACAAGCGTGTTCTCGTGGTCGTCGATCAGCTCGTGCAGCGCGTCGTAGAACCGGTCGGTGACGACGGACCGGGGCGTGTGGACCAGATCGGCCGCCGGCGTCCGGAGTTCGAGGTCGAACTCCCGGACGAACCGCGCGTCCACCAGTTCGTACGGCCGCGGTTCGAGCCCCGCGGGATCGCCGACCTCACCGGAGACGCGCTCGCGACCCACGAGGAACTCCGCGACCTCGTCGAGCGGCTCCACCGTCGCCGAGCAGCCGATCCGTGTCGGCGAACCGTCCGCCATATCGGTGAGCCGCTCCAGCGAGACGGCGAGGTGCGTGCCGCGCTTGTTGGCCGCCAGCGAGTGGATCTCGTCGACGATGACGTACTCGACGGTCCGGAGCTTCTCCTTGAACTTCGGGGAGTTGAGCAGGATAGCCAGCGTCTCCGGCGTGGTGTTGAGCACGTGGGGCGTCTCCTCCAGCATCGCCTGTCGATCCGCCTTGCTCGTGTCGCCGTGGCGGATCGCCTGTCGGACGCCGGGGTCGGGAGCGTCTCCGTTCGCGTCCCCCTCTCCGTTCGCGTCTCCGACCCCGGTCCCGCGAGTCATCTCCGCTGCGATCCCGTCGATCGGGACTTCGAGGTTCCGCTTGATGTCGTTCGCGAGCGACTTCAGCGGCGAGACGTAGAGGCAGTAGACGGAGTTCTCCAGCGTTCCGGCCCGCTCGCGGGAGAAGAGGTCGTCGAGCACGGCGGTGAAGGAGGCGAGCGTCTTCCCGCTCCCGGTCGGCGCGGCGACGAGGCAGTTCCGACCCTCGTCGACGTGGGGGATCGCCTCGCGCTGCGGCGGGGTGAAGAAGCCGCCGTTCTCGCCGACGTACGCGCCGAACTCGGAGACCCACCACCGGCGGACTGCCGGGGTGAGCCGGTTTAGCACGTCGGCGTCGGGGAGCGGCACCGTCCCGGGGTCGAACTCGACGTCCGGGGCGTCCGTACCGAGCGCCTCTCGGAGGAGCGCTCGCGCAGAGGGGCACTCTTCCCCGCGGTCCGTCAGTTCGCTCACTACGTCGTTCGTGGGCGCGCGAAGGGATATTGGTTGTGTCGACGACGGTGATCGACCGTAGCGACGCGGGAGACGCGACTGGTAAGTGGCTGGATGCATGCCCGCCGGCGACGCCTGCGTTCGAGCGTGCGAACCGGCCCGTTTATCCGCGATCCGTCCGTGGCGGCGCACGTATGAGTGGAACCTCGCCGGCACCGGAGCAGGAGATCGACCGTAACCTGTTCATCACCGTCTCCGGACCGCCGGGCTGCGGGGCGACGACGCTGGTAGAGGCGCTCGCGGAGGCGCTCGACTGCGGCTACGTCTCCGGGGGCGAACTGTTCCGAGAGATCGCCGCCGAGCGCGACATGAGTCTCTCGCAGCTGATCGCGAAGACTGGGGAGTCGGAGGAGATCGACCGCGCGCTCGACCGACGGCTGCGTCGGATCGCGGAGAAGTGGGGCGCCGCGAACAAGGCGTTCATCTTGGAGTCGCGCCTCGCCGGCTGGATCGCCGGGAACCGCGCCGACGTCCGGATCTGGCTCGACGCACCAGACGAGGTGCGCGCCGATCGGACGCTCGACCGCGAGGAGATGACCTCGGAGATGCAGGTCCGCGAGGTCATCGAGGAGCAGCGCTACCAGTCGTACTACGGGATCGACCTCTCGGACCGGTCCATCTACGACCTCGCGATCAACACGGGGCGGTGGGACTCGGAGACTACGCTCGACATCGCGCTCACCGCGATCGAGGGGTACGACGTCGAGGCCGACGAGGGAGCCTTCGACACGCCCGACTTCGAGATCTGAGCCGTCGCCGCTCGCACGTTCAGGATGCCTCTGGCGGTCGGAGGTGCCGCCAAGCGCGCGACGTACAACAGTAAAGTAGCCATATCACGGAGTCTCGACCATGGCCGACAGAGAGATCGACGACGTCGACAAAGCGATCCTGTACGCGTTACAGGAGGACGCTCGGAACATGTCCTCGGGGGATATCGCGGAGCGAACCGGCACCTCGGACAGCACCGTCCGAAAGCGCATCCAGCGGCTCGAGGACGACGGCGTCGTCAAGGGGTACAGCGCGGACGTCGACTACCAGAAGTCCGGCTATCCGCTCCGGATGCTGCTCTACTGCACAGCGTCGATCGCAGAACGAGGCACGCTCATCGATGAGATTCTCTCCATCGAGGGCGTCGTCTCGGTCCAGGAGCTAGTCACCGGCGAGCAGAATCTCCTCGTGACCGCCGTCGGCGAGTCTGACAACGACATCACGCCCGTCGCACAGGAACTGCTCGACATGGGACTCGGCGTCACCGACGAGGTCCTCGTCCGGAGCCACGAGACGACGCCGTTCGGCGGATTTGACGGTGAGGGCGGCGACGGAAAGGGCGGCGGAGACGACGCTTAAACGACGACCCGCTCGACGTCGAGCGCGGACGCGCGTCGAACGACCGATTCGACCGGATCGGCGGAGTCGGCCAGGTTATCGGAGTCGCCGTCGAGGACGACGAGCGCCGCCCGACGGCCGGGTTCGATGACGCCGCAGTTGAGCCCGGCGATGTCGGCGCCTGCGGTCGTCGCCATCCGGAGCACCTCGCGGGCGGTCACGTCGAACCGCGTCGCCGTATAGGCCATCTCCCGGAACATCGACGGCCCGTTCAGCATCACGTTGTCCGTTCCGAGCGCGACCGTCGTGTGGTCGAGCAGGTCGGCTATCGGTGCATCCCCGACGCCGAGGGTGGTGTTGGCACGCGGGCAGACGGCGATGGGTATCGACCGCTCCGCGACGCGGTCGAGGTGCTCCTGCTCGGCGTGGACCATATGTACGAGGAGATCAGGGTCGAGGTCGATCGCAGGGTGGATGTCGGTCGCGTCAGGTTCGCCGGCGTGGATGGCGAACGGGACGCCGCGCCGCTCGCACGCGGCGCGCTCCGCGGCGAATTCGTCGTCGTTCGCGCCGGACGCTCCGTACCCGTCCGCGACGTCGAGGACAGACTCGTCGTCGCTCCCGAAGATGAACGGGTCGAACTCCAGCGGCTCCGCCGCCTCGCGGAGTGCGGTCGCCCCGAAGGTCCCGTTCTCCCGGAAGTCCAGACAGGTGATCGTCCCGGTACGCCGCATGAGTCGGAGCGTCCGTCGTATCGCCGCAACCAGGTCGGCGCGGTCGGCGGCGGCCAACCGTCGGTGTTTCACGCTCTCCGGCGGCGCCACCGCCTCGTCGAGCGACAGTCCGACGGCGGCCTCCTTCGCGACGGAGTCGCCCACGTGCGTGTGCGCATTGACGAACGCGGGCAGGATGATGTCGCTCGACGCCGCGGCCGTCTCCTCGACGGCTTCGATCCGACCGTCGTCGACGACGAGACGACCCTGAACCGGCTCGAAGGACTCTCCGGTGAGGATGGTCCCCGTGAGTTCTTCCATGGGGGCGTTCCGAACGGGAGAACGATATGGTTTTCTGCGCGCTTCTGTCGAACGACTCGGTAACGCTCGCGCGGTCGGATGACGAACCCGTCGCGACGTCATCCGCCCGTGACGCCGGCGTCGTGACCTGAGGACGATCGATACGGAATCGTCGCTATGGCGTGCGAATAACTATAATGTTCTTTAATAACAGTCTAACGAACGGATTGGGAATATAGATAAGCTTATTACCCAATCTGTTCTTGGAAGCGAGCGAGGACGACCAGGATCCGGTTTCCGGGATCGTACCGACCGCCGGGATCGGTCGTCCGCACCGAACGATGACAGGAGGAACCACCAGACCGACGATCGGAGCACTCCCGGACACGACGGCGGACTCACCGCTCGTGTCCGTCGCACTCACGTGGCTCGTGTGGACGCTGTTCGCCGCGAGCGTCGCGGCGCTCGCCGTCCGAACGCAGATCGGCGGCCCGTGGCAGGTTCCGGGAGTTGTCGCCGTCGACGGACTGACCGTCCTGATGTGGGTCGTCGTCACCTTCTTCGGCGGTATCGTCCTCAGCTACTCGCGGCGCTACATGGCGGGGAGCAGTCACGAGCGGCGGTTCTTCGTCGCCGCGTTCGGGTTCACGACGCTCGTCATGGCGCTCGTGGCGGCCGACCACGTCCTCCTGTTCGGGCTGCTGTGGGTCGCCATGGGGCTTGCGATGGCGGAGTTGATCGGGACGGTCAGCGGCTGGGAACAGGCGCGGGCGGCCGCGTCGGTCGCCCGGCGGTACTTCCTCGCGAGCAGCGCGCTGCTCGGCGTCGCGCTGACGGCGCTCTGGTGGACCACCGGGGCGACGACGATCAGCGGTGTCGCGGCGGCCGCCGACACGCTCGGCGGCGCCGCATGGGTCATCGCGGCCGGCGCGCTGGTCCTCGCGGCGATGATTCAGTCCGCGCTCGTCCCGTTCCACGGCTGGCTGCTCTCGTCGATGACTGCCCCCACGCCGGCGTCGGCGCTGATGCACGCCGGGTTCGTCAACGCGGGCGGTATCCTGCTCGTCCGGTTCGCGCCGGTCGTCACCGTCGACGCGACGCTCATGCTCGCGATAGTCGCGGTCGGCGCGGCGAGCGCGCTCCTCGGGAAGCTGTTTAAATCCGTCCAGTCGAACGTCAAAGGCGAATTGGGCTGCTCGACTGTCGGGCAGATGGGGTTCATGATCATGCAGGCCGGACTGGGCTTCTTCGGCGCGGCGATCACCCATCTCATCCTGCACGGCTTTTATAAGGCGTACCAGTTCCTCTCCGCGGGTAGCCGGGTCGCACGCGAGAGTCCGGAACGGAAATCGTCGCCCGCGTTGGGCGCCGGCGACGCGGCCGTGACGCTCGCGACCGGGTTGGCCGGGGGAGCACTGTTCGCGGTGCTGACGGGGAAGGGGACCGCCGCCGACAGCGGCCTCCTGCTCGCCCTGTTCGTGGTGATCACCACGCTTCACGCGTCGCGCAACGCCGTACAGCAGGCGTCGCTCCCGACGGCGGTCCGCTACGGGGCGGTCCCGCTGGTATTCCTTCCGGCCATCGCCGTCTACGCGCTCGTCTACCGCGCCGTCTCGGGGGTCCTATCGGATCTTCCCGTGGTCGCGGCGCCCACCGAACTGACCGCGCTTCACGGGCTCGTCGCCGCCGTGTTCCTGGCCGTCTACGTCGTCACGGAGGCCGGGGTCCACAAGCGGAGCGGGCGGCTCTACGTGCTACTGCTGAACGCCGGCCAGCCGGCGTCGCGGACCGTTCTGACCGACACGGAGGATTACAGTGAGTACTAACACCACCATCGAAGACGACATCGACGACGCGGCCGCGACCGTTGGCTCGGTCTGGCCCGTCCACTCGTTCGTGACGGCGAACCCCCTCTCGGGGTTCGAGAACCTCCCGTTCGGGGAGGCAGTGACACAGGCCACCTCCTTGTTGGGCGGTCGCGGGTACCCGAGCCCCGAGACGTTCCGCGCAGCGCTCGACGGCGACCGGATCGATCGGGAGCGCCTCGACGCGGAACTCGCGGCACGGGGGTTCGACGACGACCCGGACGCGCTGCTCGACCGCATGGACGTCGACGTCGAGTCGGACGCCACGGACCCGGTCGTGGAGCGCGCCGAGCGCGTCCTGACGAAGTGGCTGTCAGCCTTCCTCGACGAGGGACGCGCCAAGTGGTCGATGCCAGATCGGGAGGACGGGTTCTACGAGGCGTTCCGCACGGTGGCCGCGTTCGACGGCGACGTGCCGGACGACGGCGTCGTCGCGTCGCTTCCCGAGACGCCGGTCGCGGCCATCGAGGCCGCTTTAGAGCCGTACCCGGAGAGCCAGTACGTCCCCATCTTCGAGGAGCAGTTGGCGGCGCTCCCGGGCTGGACCGGCCTGATCAAGCAGCGCGCCGCGGACGGCGGCGCGTGGCAGTCGGCCCACCCGATCACGCTCGCGGAGTATGTCGCGGTCCGCCTGTCGCTGCTCGACGGGTTCGGCGTCGACATCGAACCCTCCACCGGCCCCGACAGCACCGGTGCGGACCCGGGCGACGAGCTCGCGGAGGCGTTTCTGAGCGCGTGGGAGGCGAGCTATCGCGCCGAGCTCGTCGAGGGAGTCGCGGCCGAGAGCCGCTCGCTGTCCGACGGAGAGCCGGGTGACCGTCCCGACGCGCAGTTGGTCTTCTGTATCGACACCCGCTCGGAGCCGATCCGCCGCCACGTCGAGCGCGCGGGCGACTACGAGACCCACGGGTACGCCGGCTTCTTCGGCGTCCCCATGGAGTACCGCGAGTACGACGCCGAGGTATCGGTCGACGCCTGTCCACCCATTCTCGACGCGCAGCACCGTGTCAGCGAGGTCCCCGCTGACCGTGACGGCCAGGCGAGTCACGACCGGTGGACGGGCCTCCAGACGGCCGCAGAGACGGTCGTCGACGCGCTACGGTCGAACCCCGCCGGCGCCTTCGGGTTCGTCGAGAGCGCGGGCGGCGGGTACGGGGCGGCGCTCGCGGCCCGGACACTCCTTCCCGGCCGCGTGCGCGACCTGCTGCGGAGCGCCGACGACGCGGTGCCCGCCGACCACGAGTTCTGCGAGCAGGTCGTCGATCACCAGCACACCTACGCCGGCGATCTCCCGGTGGGCCTGACGCGCGAGGAGCGCGTCGAGTACGCCGCGACCGCCTTCGACCTGATGGGCTGGGAGTCGTTCGGTCGGCTCGTCGCCTTCGTCGGTCACGCGAGCGAGACGGCCAACAACCCGTACGACTCGAGCCTGGACTGCGGCGCGTGCGCCGGCAACCCCGGCGGGCCGAACGCCCGCGTCCTCGCGGCGATCTGCAACGACGCCGAGGTGAGGGCCGCGCTGCGCGACCGGGGCCTTGCGCTCCCGGTCGACACCGTCTTCGTCGCCGGGGAGCACAACACGACGACCGACGAAATCGAGCTGTACGGCGACGTGCCCGAGAGCCACGCGGCGGACCTCGAACGCCTGCGCGCGGACCTGGCCGAGGCCCGCGAGAGCGCGGCCGCCGAGCGCGTCGCGTCGACGGACGCCGACGCCGCCGCGAGCGTCAGGGAAACAGAAAAGCGCGCGGCCGACTGGGCCGAGACGCGTCCCGAGTGGGGGCTCGCGGGCAACGCCGGCTTCGTCGTCGGCCCCCGCGGCCTGACGAGCGACCTCGACCTCGACGGCCGCGTGTTCCTCCACTCGTACGACTGGTCGACCGACGCCGACGGCGACGCGCTCGAAGCGATCCTCACGGGGCCGATGGTGGTTACTCAGTGGATCAACGCCCAGTACTACTTCTCGACCGTCGACAACGCGGTCTACGGGAGCGGGTCGAAGGTGACCCAGAACCCGGTCGGCAACGTCGGCGTGTATCAGGGCAACGGCGGCGACCTGATGACCGGCCTGCCACACCAGTCGGTGATGGCCGACGGCGACGACCCCTACCACCAGCCGCTTCGGCTCTCGACGGTGGTCCACGCGCCGGTCGAGCGCGTGACGGAGGTCGTGACATCACACGAGGGCGTGACAGAGCTGCTGGACAACGACTGGCTCTCGCTCACCGTCGTCGACCCGACGCAGGACCACCGCGCGTTCCAGTACGAGCGCGGTGCAAACTGGCAGCCGATGTCCGAGTCGGCCCCTGCCGAGCAGGCAGAGCCGGTCGCCCCGATGGTCGCCGACGACTGAACGGTCGCCCGGCCGGCCGCGGACGACTGAACGGCCGCCGATCGGTCGCGGACGACTGCGGACCCCGTCACCACGTGACCAAGTCCGACTCTCGGGCTCGACTCCGGTCGCTGGATGGTTTATACGACCGTCTCCCGATACTACGCTCATGTCGTTACCGCCGTTCATCGACCCGGAATCGGGAGAGTTGGACCTCGATCAGATCTGGACCGAAGTGTTTCCGATCGCCGGGCTCGTCCTCTTGTTCGGAGGGATCGCGCTCCTCCTGTTTCTGCTCACACTGCTGGTCGGCCCCGGGCGGTTGCTCGCGGGCTTCCTGACCGTCGTGTCGCAGTTCGTGCTGGTCGTTGGGACGGGCATCGTGCTGATGTACGTTATCGCCCGCGGGATCCAGCTCGCCGACGAGTGACCGGCGCTCGCGAGCGCTCCGTCGCAGAGGATCGAAATCCGTCCGTCGCGACCGGCTACAGCGTGATCACGTGGTCGACGCCGACCTCGCCGAGCGCGGCGTAGAGGTCGGGGAAGCAGCCGACCGTCACGCCCTCGACCGTGTTCGTCGGCTCGTAGTGGTCGCGGCCGTGCTCGTCGGTGTGGTCGAACTCGGCGAGTCCGCGACGGGTCGCGCACTGGTCACACAGCATGAGGAGCATCTCCCGGTCGGCCGCGACGTCGGCGAGTCGCTGCCCGAGCGGGTCCTCCTCGCGGAGCGCGTAGGTGTTGTCGTGGAAGAAGAACATCCCGACGACGTCGACGCCGTGGGCATCGGCCTCCAGCTGCGGGAGGATCATGTCCCCGAGCACGTAGTCGATGGTCTGTCCGGCCGTCGCGAAGACGTAGGCGACCTTCATACCGCGGGGACGACGGACCGGGACATGGCTTCGCGGACACCGGCAGATTCTCCCGTCATCTACGACGGCGACCGATGGGTCAGACCACCACGGAGCCGAACGGGTACGCCGGGGTTTCGGCGGTCCAAACCGGGCCATCCGCGAGGTCCACCAGCGAGATCAGGTCGTCGTCGTAGTGGGAGACGACCAGTCGGTCGTCGACGCGAGTCGCGGCGAGGGCCGGTGCCGGGGTCTCGACGACCGAACCCGCGAGCGACCGGAGGTGGTCGGCGGCCGCGTCGAGCACCCACCACTCGCCGTCGATTCGGAACAGGTCGACGGGACGGGCGAAGCCCTCGTGGATCTCCACGAGACCGAGGTCGCGGTCGAACTCGTGGACGACGCCGTCGCCGCGACCGGGGACGAACACCCGGTCGTCGGTGACGACGAGATCGTACGGGTCCGTGCCGACCGCCGCCTCACAGAGAACTGGATCGGTGTCGGGGGAGTCTGTGTCGGCGGCTCGCTCGGGATCGAAGGCGACGACGCGTGCCCCCGTCTGATCGACGGCGTAGCCGCGGGCCCCGTCGGGTCCGACCGCGACACCCTGCACGCGGGCAGTGACTCCGACGTCGACGGCACCGAGTCGTTCGTGAGCCACCGGATCGACAACGTCGACGACGCCCTCGCGGCGGCTTCCGGCGTAGAGCCGTCGACCGTCAGGAGAGACGGCGACCTCGTGGGGCTCGGCGCCGACTGCGATCCGATCGACGAGCGTCAGCGACTCGGGGTCGACGACGGCGAGCGCGTCGCCGGCGGTACAGGAGACGAACAGTTCCT
Source organism: Halorubrum wangae (assembly GCF_051194135.1). Taxonomy (NCBI): domain Archaea; kingdom Methanobacteriati; phylum Methanobacteriota; class Halobacteria; order Halobacteriales; family Haloferacaceae; genus Halorubrum; species Halorubrum wangae. Next base: position 861,184 of record NZ_JBLZNH010000001.1, read on the forward strand.
CGTTCGCGGTCGCGAAGTGGGAGGGGCCGAGCACGCCCGTCTCGATCCGCGTGACCGCTCCGTCCGGGCCGACCGCGGTGACCGCCCGCTCTCCCATGGTCGCGACGAACGTCCGGCCGCGGTGGGTCGTCGCGTGGACCGGGTGGCTCCCGACCGGGACTTCGCCGAGCGGGTCGCCCGCGGCGAGCGAAAACAGCGCGAGGACGTCGTCGCCCTCGCAGGGGACGGCGACGATGCGATCGGTCATCCGGTACAGGAGAAGTCGCCGCCGTCGTCGTCGCCGCCGACGCTCCCCTCCGTCTCGATCACGACGCTCGTGGCGGTCTCGACGGGGTACCGACCCCGGTCGCCCTCGACGTTCGCCCACTCGCCGAACCCGCCGTCGTACACGCGCACGTCCTCGAACCTGACCGCCCGCAGCGACAGCCACGTCGACGTGGGATCGACGTTTTCGTCGCCGTAGACGACGACGGTGCCCGTACGGTCCAACTCCGCCTCGCCCTCGTACAGCTGTATGAGGCGGCCCGGCTCCGTCATTCGCCGGCCGGAGACGTTCCCCACCCAGTGGATACCCACCGCGCCGGGGAGATGTCCGTGGCGGTCGTGGTCGGAATCGAGCGCATCGGAGCCGGGCGCGCCGAGGTACGCCTCCGGGACGCGGACGTCGACGAGGCCGGGATTCTCACCCTCGACCGCCCCGACTCGGTCGGCTAGCCACTCGCGAGTGACCCACACCGACTCCGCGGGGTCGGGATCGTACTCGGTCGGCGCGATCCGGTTTCGATCGCCCGTCCCGATCCGGCCGTTCCACCCGTAAAGGCCGCCGTTGAGGGCGTGTATATCCCCATCGTGGCCCAACACCGCGAGCGCGAAGGCGGTCCGAGTGACCCGCGACCCGACGCTCGCGCCGTAGACGAGGACGTCATCCTCGGGCGAGACGCCGATATCACCGAACGCGTCGGCGATTGTCTCGGTGTCAGGGACTACGCCGGCGTCCGTCGACTCCTGGGCCGTGATCGCGTCGAACGGGACGCGTCTGGCCCCGTAGATCCGCTCGGTTCGGAAGTTCGCCTGATCGCGGGCGTCGAGGACGACGACGTCCTCGCGGTTGTCGGCGAGCCAGCTCGGCCCGACGAAGTGGGCGACGTTCCCGGTGACCTCGTTCTGCGCGGCGACATCGGCAGGGGTGGTGACGCCGAGGCAGCCGGCGGTGCTCGCCGCACCGACGACTGTCGCACCTGCCGCGGCCCGGAGGAGCCCGCGACGGCTCGTTGCCGAGTCGTTCCCGTCACCCTCCATGTGATCCTCTCGTTCGTCGCCCGGGGTGGTGTCGCGAGCCATCTACCCGCAGTAGCAGTGATCGTCCATGCACCAAGACGCCTCCATATCGCCGAACGTGATGCCAAGCGAGGCGAGCGACGCCTGGATACTCGACACCGCGTCGCCCTCCGGGCGGACCGTCCCACCGACCGCACCGGTGGGAGCCTCGCCGACGCCGACCGTCGCGACGACCTCGCGGCTCGCGTGGTCGATAACGGCGACGTGGTTCGCGTCCTGCACCGGGACGTACAGCTTCTCACGATTCGGTCCCCACGCCCCGGCGATGCTACTGCCGCCGACGTCGAGGGTCGTCTCGTACTCGTTCGCCTCCAGATCGATCACCCCGACGCCCTCACCCGGAATGAAGAGGTACGCCGCGGTGTTGTCCGGGGCGACCTCACTCGTGATCGGGGCGCCCGGAAGCCCGTCGTCACGGGTGATCTTCGCGATTTCCTCGGGATTTTCCGGATCGGAGATGTCCCAGACGCTCTCGGAGCCCTGGCGGGGGACCTCGGGGTCGCCGCCGAGGGTTCCCTCGCCGTTCTCGACGAGGAGGAGCTCACCGTCGAACGAGGCGGTACACATGAACGGGAGAACGTTCCCCTCGGTGACCGGCTCGCCGGCGTCAACCCGCGACACCGTCTCGAACGGATCGACGCTCAGCACGCGGATCGCCTCGTCTGCCACGTCCACGGCGAAGGCGTAGTCGCCGTTCGGGCCGAGCGTCATGTCACAGGGACCGACGTAGTCGGTGTCTATCCGGGCGGTCACCTCGCCGAAGGTGTCGCTGTCGCGGTCCGCGTCGACGCGGAATATCGCGTGGGACTGGTCGCCCTCGGGCTCCATGCCGGTCGTCCCGCCGGAGGCGATCAAGAGGTGGTCGCCCGCGGGAGTTACGTTCGGATAGTTCGGCCCGTATCCCGTCTCGACGTAGGCGAGTTCTTCGAGCGTGCGCTGGTCGAAGGCCCGGACGCCGCCGGAGACGTTCAGCCAGAGCACGTCGTGCTCGTCGTCGATGCCGGTCGAGTACTGGTTGGCCGGAAAGGAAGCGGTCGTTCCGAGGAAGGTGCTGGTGAGCAGTTCGTCGCTTTCCGTATCGATGACGCTCAGAGTCCGGTCGCCGTTGTTGAACACGAACATCGTCGGCGCAGGCTCATCGCCGCCACCGCCGTCGCCCGAACACCCGGCCAGCGCCGTCGTCGCGCCGACGGTGCCGGAGGCCTGCAGCAATCGCCGTCGGTCGATCCCGTCGGCGAAGGGGTTGCGGCGATCGGCGTTCGCCAACTCGCTTCCCTTCGCGGGGCGAGCCGCCGAGCCGTCCGCGGCGCGCGTCGACTCGTCGGTGGAGGCATGGCGCGCCGATTCGGTTGTCCCGCAATCGCAGTGGTCGCTCATAGGTCTGCCACGCGTTTCCCGAGTAAAACGCTCCCGAAGGCGCGGTTCGTTGCCCCCTGTGCCGCATAGGGGCAAATGTTATCGCTTTCTCTGATTGGCACGCACCGTTACCGTGTTCAGCGACGTTTTAGGTGAGAGCGTATTCCGCTCGGGTAATGCTACTCTCGCCCGTCGCCTATATCGGCGTCTCCATCGCGGTCGGGCTGTCGTTCGGGGTGTTGTTACAGAAGGCGAGATTCTGCTTCGTTAGCGCCTTCCGGGACTTCGTGGCGTTCAAAGACACCCGCGTCCTGAAGGGACTGCTCGCGGGGCTCGCGGTGATGACCGTATTCTGGAGCGTGCAGGCGACGTTCGGCTACTTCCGCGGCTTCTGGACGCCCGCATGGGGACTCGGCTCGCTGTTCGGCGGCTTCGTCTTCGGGCTCGGGATGACGCTCGCCGGCGGGTGCGCCTCCGGGACGCTCTACCGCGCCGGGCAGGGGTACCTCCAGTTCTGGCTCGTCCTCCTGTTCATGTTCGTCGGTTACGTCCTGTTCGCGTTCGCGTTCCCCGTCGCGGAGACGTACTACTTCGCGACGCTGAACCCGTTCGAGGGGCAGACGTTGTATCTCTCCCTGCCGTTCTCGCCGGCCGTGACGGGGGCACTGGCGGTCGGTCTGGGCACACTCGCGTACGCGTTCGTGAACGGACGGAGTCGGCTCCCCGACGACCCCTCCGGCGGGGCCGGCGTCGGATCCGACACCCGCGCGCAGGCCGCGCTCGGCGCGTCCCGGGCGCTCACGGCCGTCTCGGTCGGACTGCGCGGCATCGCCGACGGCACCGTCGCGTACGTCCGCGCACTCGCCGCTGACGACCGACCGCTGACCGTCCGGCTCCGCGACTCGTGGGACGCGCGGACCGCGGGGGTCGCGATGGCGCTCGTCGCGAGCCTCTGGTTCTGGGTGTACGGACACTGGGCGATCACGGGCAGCGAGGCGCGCTGGGCCGGCTACCTCCTCGCACAGACGGGATACGACGTCGCCAGCGTCGAGTACTGGGGCTCGATCCTGTTCCGCGACGGCGACATCTCGATGACCATCGACATGGTGATGATCGCGTCGCTCATCGTCGGGTCGTTCATCGCGGCGTACGCCTCCGGCGACTTCCGGGTCCGGAAGCCGAAGCTGAAACGGGTCCCGAACTACGCGATAGGCGGCCTCCTGATGGGCGTCGGCTCGCGGCTCGCGGCCGGCTGTAACATCGCGAACCTCTTTTCAGGCGTCGCGCTGCTCTCGGTCCATTCCTTCCTCGCGGGCGCGGGGATCATCGTCGGCGTCTACGTGATGACCCACTACATGTACCGCGAGGTCGGCTGCGCTATTTAAGCCGACGCGTAAGTCGGAGACGGGTGGTGTCGAAATCCAAGAGTTCGCTACGGTCCTCGTTGTTCGTTCCTGCGGTGCGGACGTCGAGCGACTTCGCCCAGAATCGGCGGGGACGCTGCTCGGCCATTTATACGGGGCATATATACGGATTTATATAGATATTTAAAACTCAGTAAAAAATACGGCTCGTGCGGGATCACAGCATCCGGCCACGAAGTCACTGCAGAAATCAGTCGGGTATCCGAACGCTGCGCGCCGCTCAGGCGTCCGCGGCTGCGCCGGTCTCCAGTTCGAAGTCCCACTCTTCGTAGCCGCCGGCCATGCTGGCGACGAGCACGTCCTCGTCGACGCCCTCGTAGCTGCTGATCAGCATGGCGGCCTGTTTCGACGACTGACCGACCGGGCACGCGCAGACGACGTCGGTGTCGTCCCAGTCGATTTCGGGGACCTGAGACGGGAGGTTCCCCAGCGGTACGTTGATGGCGCCCGGGATGTGGCCCTGTTCGTACTGCTCGGGCGGTCGCGTGTCGATGACGCGGACGTCGCCCGCCTGAACGCGCTCGTTGACTTCCTCGGGGGTGAGTTCTTCGACCATGATTACTCCTTCCGCATGAAGATGCGGTAGCGGCCGTCGCCGGACTTCCAGACCTTCGCGGTCGCGTCGTCGCCGACCGCTTTCGGGACGTTCTCCGTGCTCGGAACGTGATCGGTCTCCTGAACGAGTACGTCGCCGGTAGAGAGTCCCGCGACGGCCTTCTTCGCCTCAACCTGCGGGTACGGACAGACCTCGCCGGTCATGTCCTGTACCTCGGTCGCGTCCTCGAAGAGCGCCTGTGCGGTCTCGTCGTCGAGCTCGTCGGGCATCTCGACGACGTCGTCCCACGTTGGTTGACTCATACCTCTGGGTACGCTTCCAGCGCCGTAACCCCTTTCGTGACCGGCAGGCTTCTCCCGTATCTCGGACGGGAGAAGACGACGCACAACCGTGATAGGCGTCGAGATACCCGTTTTCGTCGGACTCTTATCCGGGAGCGATCTACGGGATCCATGAGCGAGTACGTCGTCGACGAATCGACGATCTTCGAGACCCCTCTCGTGGAAGTCGATCTCGACCTCACGGCTGACGCGAACGTGTACGCGAAGGTGGAGTGGTTCAACCTCTACGACGCTCCCCACGGCGGCGGGTCGATCAAGTCCCGGATCGCCAAGGGGATGCTCGACGGTGCCGAGGAGCGCGACGAACTGGAACCCGGCGTCACCGTGATCGAGCCGACCTCCGGAAACACGGGCAGCGAGGTGGCGCGGCTCGCCACCGAACGCGGCTACGACGTCGAGATAGTCATGCCAGACAACGCCGCCGGCGGGAAGGTGGAGGCGGTTCGAGACGCGGGCGCGGAGATCCACTTCGTCGACGCCAATCTCGGCTACGACGCCGTCATCGGGCGCTGCGAGGAGATCATCGCCGCGGACCCCGAGGCGTACTTTCGTCCGAACCAGTACGAGAACCCGGACAATCCGGGCACCCACGAGCGGACGACAGCCCGAGAGATATACGAGGCGACGGACGGCGAGGTGACCCACTTCGTCGCTGGCGTCGGTACGGGCGGGACCATCACAGGGACCGGACGCGGGCTGACAGACCTGAGCGACGGTGCGACCGAGATAGTCGCCTTCGAACCCGACGAGCCGCTCCACGCCATCGACGGCCTGAAATTCCTCAAAACGGGCGACCACTACCACCCCGAGACGTACGACGAGTCCGTGCTCGACCGGACGGAGTACGTCACCACGTCGGAGGCCTACGACCACGCGCGGGCGCTCCGCGAGCGCTACCTGACCGATGCGGTGCCGATCGCCGACCCCGGTCAGCACGACGAGGCGACGATCCGCGAGCATCTCCGCGTCGACGACCAGTTTGTCGTGGGAACGTCCGCCGGCGGAGGTGCGGCCGTGGTGACGAACCTCGACGCGGCGGGCGAACTCGCGGACGACGACGTCGTCGTGTTCATGCTGTGCGACCGCGGCGACAAGTACGCGGACATCCCGCTCTGGGAAGACTACTTATAAACGGAGTGTGCGAAATCGACCGAAAAATGACGGATTACCGGCCGCCGCTCGCTGCCGGGATAACGCGGATCTGCGCGTCTGCCGGGACCGCGGCGTCGACGCTGTCGATGGGAGTTCCCTCTACGTAGACGTTGATGAACTCCTTGAGTTCGCCGTCTTCGAGCACGCTGTCCCGCAGTTCCGGGCCGTGCTCGTCGGCGTGATTGTCGAACAGTTCGCGGACGGTGTCGCCATCGACCTCGACCTCCGAGGTCGCGGATCCACCGACGAGTACGGCTGGCAGTTTGATCGTGGCCATGAGATGAATTCGCTGTCCAGTCCAAAAAGGCGCCCGCCGACGGCAACGACGGCCACGGTCTATCACGACCGGTGGTCCGGATCGGCTCTCCCTTGACTTCCCCGTCGGTCGGGTCCGCGTTCAGGGCGGGTCGTACGTCCTTCTCGCCGGGCGCGTCGTCGGTCGTGCGACCGGTACGCATCTCCGAGATGACGGCAGTACGCGCCGGTGGGCGGCCGTCTTATTTGCTCGCAGCCGCTACAACCAGCGAATGAGTGATCTCGATCTCGATCCGACACAGCTCGACCGCTACTCAAGACACATCATCATGGACGATGTCGGCCCCGAGGGACAGAAGGCCCTGCTCGACGCCGAGGTGCTCGTTCTGGGCGCGGGCGGGCTCGGCGCGCCGATCATCCAGTATCTCGCCGCCGCCGGCGTGGGCACGCTTGGTATCGCCGACGACGACGAGGTGGAGCTGTCGAACCTCCAGCGACAGGTGATCCACGGCGACGACGACGTCGGCCGCAAGAAGGTCGACTCCGCCGCCGACTTCGTCGCACAGCTGAATCCCGACATCGACGTTCGGAAACACGAACTGCGCGTGACTGCCGACAACATCGAGGCCCTGATCGACGGGTACGACTTCGTCGTCGACGGGACGGACAACTTCGCGACGCGCTACCTCGTCAACGACGCCTGCACGCTCGCCGGGATCCCCTTCTCGCACGGCTCCATCTTCAAGTTCGAGGGCCAGGTGACGACGTTCGCGGGCGACGACGACTCGCCGTGTTACCGCTGTTTATTCCCCGAGGCGCCGCCGGCCGGGATGGTTCCGAACTGCGCGACCGCCGGCGTTCTCGGCGTCCTGCCGGGCACCATCGGCTGCCTGCAGGCGACCGAGACGGTCAAACACATCATCGGCGAAGGCACGTCGCTCGACGGCTCGATGCTGTTCTTCGACGCCCTCGAGATGGAGTTCGACAAGGTCGAGATCCCCAAGCAGGACGACTGCCCGGTGTGCGGCGACGACCCCGCCATCGAGTCGGTCCACGACGTGGAGTACTCCGCGTCCTGCGCCATCGACATCGGCGGTGACGATGATACAGAGGAGACGGGCCCCGAAATCGAAGCCAGCGACTGAGGTGTGACACAGGCGGTGCGAACCGCGACCGTGCGGCGGGCCGAAACGCTGAGGGCCCTCCGACGATAACCAAGGGCGTATGGCTGCCACCGACGCGGATTCGCCCGCCCTGTACGTGGTCCGCAGCGAGGTGAACCCCGACTGCGAGTACCACTGCGACGCGCTCGCGTCGTGGTTCCCGTCCGCCACCGAAATCGATTTTGTCGCCGGCGAACGGGTCCCGCTCGACGAGGCCGACGGCGTCGTGTTGACCGGAAGCACAGCGGGCGTGTACGAGACCGAGAGCCACCCGTGGATAGCCGAACAGGAGGCCCTCGTGCGCGACCTCGTCGACCGAGAGATCCCGACGCTCGGCGTCTGTTTCGGGCACCAAGTGGCGAACAGCGCGCTCGGTGGAACCGTCGAGGAGGTCGGGACGACCGCGACGCTCGTGGAGGCGACTCTCGACGACGATTCGCTGTTCGACGGCGTCTCTCCGATCGTCGTCTCGTTACATGGCGACGCAGTGACCGAGGTGGGAGCGGAGATGGAGGTGATCGCCTCGGCTGACCACGCCCGAGTCTTCGGTACCCGTCACCGGACGGCGCCGCTGTGGACCGTCCAGTTTCACCCGGAGATCGCTGCCGAACACGGTGACACCCTACTCGAACACTTCGATTGGGGCCCCGAACAGTTCTCCTTCGAGGACGTCACCCCCGGACGGGTCTTCGAGAACTTTGAGACACTCGTCGCCGAGACGGCGCAGCGAACGTAGAGAGAAATCGGCCGCGGACGTCCCAGTCGGGGAGCCAGTACCGGCCTTCCTGACCGAATCAGTCGTACCACAGTCGACGATGGATCGTCTGTGCGCTCGACGATGTCAGGGAGCCGATTACCGCTCGCTGCGCACCGAGACCGTCTCTTGTTCGAACCCGTCGTCGTCTCCGTGCCAGCGCCACGAGCCGACGAACGGGTAGCCGTCGAGCGCGCAGATCACGTACGAGTGGCCCGGCCACGTCGCTCGTGCAGCATCAGTCTCGCTCGGGTGAGTCGGTCCGGTCGGGTGCGAGTGGTAGAACCCGACCACGTCGAGCCCGTCGTCCTCAATCGCCTCGATGAGCTCGAACTGCTCTTCGGGATCGATGAGGTATCGGATCTGGGGCGTCTCAGCGACGTTCTCGGCCTGATACGCCTCGGTGACGACGCTCGGTTCGCCGTCGGTGCCGTGCGTGCCGGCGAGGACGCCGCAGATCTCTGCCTCGCCGCCGCCGTACGCGTGATACACGATGTCGTCGTAAACCGCACGCGAGAGTTCGATCATGAGCGCAAAAACGGACCTTCCATTCATAAATCCGTCCCAGACGGCGAGGAGCACCGTCACCACGGAGAGCGGTCGTCGCGAGGAAACGACCCGACCGACCGCAAGTCCCGCTCTCAGGCGGTCGTCGAATCACTGAGGACGAGCCACGACGCCATCGCGACCGATCCGGCGAACACGACCAACCCGGCGCCGACCAACACCGCTCTCGACGCCTCCGGGAACCGTTCCACGAGCGGGACGAACAGCCGCAGGTCCGCGACGACGACGAGGGCCGCCCCCACCACGTCGAACCCGAGGTCGGCCGCGGTGTCACGCCAGCCGTAGTGGATCAAGACCGGTTCGACCTCGAACCGCTCGCCGACGTCGCGCGCGACAAGTTCGATCAGCTCCCAGAAGACGCCGCCGGCGAAGGTGAACGCCACGGTCACGAGAGCGGCCGCTTCGAAGACCCCGCCGACTCCGGCCGCCTCCGGGAGGGCGACAATGACGACGCCGTAGCAGAGCGCCGCGAAGAGCGCGGCGGACACGGTGTGCGTGAGGTGATCCCACCACCGTATCGAGTCGTACAGTCCTAGCATGCCGAGTGAGTGAAGGAAGCCGGCGCCGGACAGCCACAGGGGGAGCGCCGGACCGACCCACACGCCGCTGGAGACAGTCTCCTGAAAGACGAGTTCGACGAAAAACGGGAGGAGTGCGAGGACCAGCGCGGCGGAGGCGTTGACTGCCGCGGCGACGTCGCCACGTCGAACTGCGACCAGGAACAGGGCGAAGATGCCTCCCTGAAGCGAGAGGACAGCAACTGTGGCGAGATTGCTCATCGGACACTCACGTCTGTCCTTCGCTCGGCGTGTTCATCGTTCTTTGCCCGTCCAGCGCCGAGCAAACGGGCGTTCGTCGGTCGGCCGAACTCGCGTTACAGCCCCTCGATCCGGCGCAGCGCCTCTCGCACCTCGCCGGGCGTGGCGTAGGGACCGCCCTGGACCCGGTGGTCGGGCAGAAAGACCGGAATGGGATTCTCGTTGAGCGCGCCCGTCACCAGTTCGAGGTCGTCCGGATCGTCGGGGTCGAGCGCGGCCAGCCGCGTGAGCCGACTCACGGACACCTCCTCGCCGTAGGGGACCGTCCGGAGCGCCTCCAGGACGTCGCGGCGGTCCGTCGGCACCGTGAGTCCGACCGCAACCTCCGCGAACTCGTCGCGCTCGCCGCGGAGATACTCCCCCAACCGGTCGAGCAGGTCGTGGTCCGTCTCCGCGTCCGCCGGCGTCTCCGGCGGGAACGACACTGAGATGACCCGGCCGCCGGCGAAGCCGACCTCTACCGCGCGGCCGAGGGCGTCGAACTCTCGGGCGAAGACGCCGGACGCTCCCGTGGTATTCATATCCGTCGTAGGGAGGTCTGACGGTTAAAACGATGGGACCCACCGTCGCTCGGGCTTCCAGTGACTCCGAACCGTACCCGTCGGATACGCCCGCAAGTCTTATGAACAGATACGTGCATTAGTGCACACTAATGGAGGATGCAACCGAGCTGGCCCCCGCGGTCAGGTCGATACTGTCGGCCGCGCGCGACCGAGCAGCCGAGGGGCGAACCGACCGCGTCGACGTCGACCCCCGTGACCTGCGGGCCGCGTTCGACCGGGCCGAGGCCGACGGACGCGTACCGGTGGTCGCCGAGATAAAGCCGACGAGCCCGACCACGGACGGAACCCGCGACGACGACCCCGTCGCGCTCGCCGAGGGGATGGTCGCCGGCGGCGCGGCGGCGCTCTCGGTGCTCACCGAACCGGCGCACTTCGGCGGGAGCGTCGACGTGCTGGAGCGCGTTCGCGAGGCGGTCGACGTGCCGGTCCTCCGCAAGGACTTCGTCGTCGACGAGTCGCAGCTCGACGCCGTCGAGAGCGACGTCGTGCTGCTGATCGCACGGTTCGTCGGTGACGACCTCCCCGATCTGCTGGCGGCCGCCCGCGAACGCGGCTTTCAGGTGCTCGTCGAGGTCCACGACCGCGAGGAGCTGGCGGCCGCGCTCGACGCGGGCGCGACGACGGTCGGCGTGAACAACCGCGACCTCGCGGAGTTGGTCGTCGACCTCGGAACCTTCGAGTCCGTGGCGCCCCACGTTCCGGACGACGTGACGCTGCTGGCCGAGAGCGGGATTGGCTCGCCGGCGGACGCCCGACGGATGCGGGCGGCCGGCGCCGACGCGCTGCTCGTCGGGAGCGCGATCATGGACGGCGACGTCGAGGCGAACACGCGTGCGCTGACACGGGCGGAGGCGGACGGGACCGACGCGAACGGAGACGAGACGACCGACACCACGGAGACACCAACATGAGCGAAACCGGATCCACCACGGGCGAGACGACCGACGCCGGAGCAACGACGGACGGGGCGGAGCCTTCGCGGCGCCCGGGTCGCGAGCGCGGCCGCGACGACGGGAAGTTCGGCCGCTACGGTGGCCAGTACGTCCCGGAGGCGTTGATGCCGGCGATAGAGGAACTGACCGACGCCTACCAGCGGTACGTTCTCGGGAACGAAGACGGCTTCATGGACGAGTTCCGCGAGCGCCTCGCCGACTTCGGCGGCCGCCCCATCCCGCTTCAGCGGGCCGACCGGCTCTCCGAGCGCTACGACCGCGAGGTGTTCCTCAAGCGCGAGGACCTGCTTCACGGCGGCGCACATAAGCTGAACAACGCCCTCGGACAGGTCCTGCTGGCGAAGTACATGGGCAAAGAGCGGATCATCGCGGAGACTGGCGCCGGACAGCACGGCACCGCGACCGCGATGGCGGCCGCCCACCTCGACATGCCCTGCGAGATATACATGGGCGAGCGCGACATCAACCGCCAGCGCCCGAACGTCTTCCGCATGAAGCTCAACGGCGCCGAGGTGAACCCGGTCACCGCCGGGCGAGGCACCCTCAAAGAGGCTATCTCGGAGACGATGCGCGACTGGGCGACCACCGTCGAAAACACCCACTACGTCATCGGGTCGGTCGTCGGCCCGCACCCGTTCCCGGTGATGGTCCGCGACTTCCAGGCGGTCATCTCCGAGGAGGCGCGCGCGCAGTCGATCGAGAAGACGGGCGAGCTTCCGACAGACGTGATCGCCTGCGCAGGCGGCGGCTCGAACACGATGGGGGCGTTCGCTGAGTTCGTCGACGACGAAGCCGTTGCGCTCCACGCGGTCGAGGCCGGCGGCTCGACGCTCGAAGTCGACGAAGAAGCGGGCGTCGCGCCCAACTCCGCGTCGCTGTACACCGGTCAGGAGGGCGTGCTCCACGGCGCGCGCACCAAGCTCCTGCAGGACTCCGACGGTCAGATCATGGAGAGCCACTCCATCTCGTCCGGGCTCGACTATGCCGGCGTCGGCCCGGAGCTCGCGTACCTCGTCGACGAAGGACGCGTCGCGCCTGTCGCCGTCGACGACGACGCGGCGCTCGAAGGGTTCCATCGGCTCTCCTCAACGGAGGGGATCATCCCCGCGCTGGAGACGGCGCACGCGTTCGGCTTCCTCGAGGAACACCACGAGGACCTCGGCGAGCGCGTCGTGGTGAACGTCTCCGGACGCGGCGACAAGGACCTCGACGCCGCAATAGAGGAGACGGACAAGCGCGACATCGCCGAGGCGCCGGACATGTCGATGTTCACGGGGGGGATCTGAATGGCTGAGACGGGCAACTCGGCGGCGATAGCCGAGGCGTTCGCCGACGGCCCGGCGTACGTCCCGTACCTCGCCGTCGGCGACCCCTCCTACGAGGCGTCGCTGGAGTACGTCCGTGCGCTCGACCGCGGCGGCGCCGACGTGATCGAACTCGGCCTTCCCTTCTCGGAGCCCATCGCCGAGGGACCGACGATCCAGGGGGCCTTGGTGCGCGCGCTCGACGGCGGCATGACGCCGGACCGGTTCTTCGCGTTCGCGGAGGAGCTCGACGTCGAGGCGCCGCTCGTCTGCATGACGTACTACAATCTCATCTATCAGTACGGTCAGGACGACGGCCCCCGTCCCTTCGTCGAGCGCGCCGCCGCGGCGGGCATCGAGGGGCTCGTCGTCCCCGACCTGCCGGCCGAGGAGGCCGACCCGCTGCGGGAGGCGTGCGACGAGTTCGGGCTCGACCTCGTCTTCATCGTCGCGCCGACCACGGTCGGCGACCGGCTCGACCGGATCATGAGTCGCGTGTCGGGGTACGTCTACGTGCAGGCGCGGCTCGGGACGACCGGTGCACGAGACGACGTCTCTGACCAAACCACGGAGAGCCTCGACCGGCTCGCGGCGTACGACGTGCCGAAGGCCGTCGGGTTCGGCATCTCGACGGGCGAGCACGCCGAGCGCATCGTCGCCGGCGGCGCCGACGGGATCATCGTCGGCTCGGCGCTCGTCGACATCGTCGCCGAGGGCGTCGAGAGCGATCGCTCGACCGAGGCGGTCGCCGACCGGCTGGAGGCGCTCTCGCGCGAGCTGAAGTCGGGCGCCGAACGGGGCTATGCCGCCCGCATCGGCGCGGCGGAGTCGCGGTGACTGCGAGTTCGAGCCAATACGACCCCGAACGAAACCCACTTACCTTCGATTGCCACACACTCACACAACACCGAACCCATCATGACAGCAGGACTCTCGGCACGACTCGACCGCATCTCCACAGACGACCGATACCTCATCGTCCCCATGGACCACGGGCTCACGATGGGCGCCGTCGACGGCCTCGTCGACATCGAATCGACCATCGACGGCGTCACGCGGGGCGGCGCGGACGCGGTCCTCACCCAGCGAGGCATCGCGCCGCGCGTCCACCCGAACAAGAACGACGCGGGCTACATCGTCCACGTCAACGGGTCGACGACGATCGGCCCCGACGAGAGCGACAAGCGCGTCACCGCCACCGCCGAGGACGCGGTACGCGCGGGCGCCGACGCGGTCTCCTTCCACATCAACGTCGGCTCGGAGCACGAGCCGGATCAGATCGAGGAGCTCGCGGAGCTGACGGCCGACGCCGATCGCCTCGGGCTCCCGGTGCTCGCGATGGCGTATGCGCGCGGTGAGGGCGTCGACGAGACGGACCCCGAATCGCTCGGACACGCCGTCAGACTCGCTGAGGAGGTTGGCGCCGACGTGGTGAAAACGGGGTACTCCGGCGACGGAGACTCGTTCGCGCGCGTCACGGAGTCAACCCGACTGCCGGTGGTCATCGCCGGCGGGTCGAGGGGAACCGACCGCGACACGATCGAGATGGTCCGCGGTGCGATGGACGGCGAGGCGGCCGGCGTCTCGATGGGGCGGTCGATCTTCCAGCACGAGGACCCAGAGGGGATCGCCCGTGCCGTTTCGGCCGTCGTCCACGACGACGCCGACGTCGACGAGGCGCTCCGCGCGGGCGGGTTTATCGAGGCCTGACGGTCACCGCGCCCCGACGTTCTGCTCGCCCTCGAACGAGTCCGGGTCGGGTTCGATGTCGGCGTACTGTACCGCGCGACGCCCGAGCGTGAGCGCTCGTTCGTCGAGGGCCTCGTCGACGAGGTCGCCGTCCTCGAACTGTGCGTGGGCGCGCGGGACGGCCACCTGATGCGGAATCGTCCACGCGTTGAGCGCCCGGCAGACGGAGCGGAGGTGCTCCAACGCGGTCACCGGGAAGCCGCCGCCGGCGACTGCGAGCAGGCCGACGGTCTTGTCCTCGAACTCCTCGAAGCCGCAGTAGTCGAGCGCCGTCTTCAGCGTGGACGAGTACGAGCCGTGGTACATCGGCGTCCCGAAGAGGACGGCGTCGGCCTCACGGACTCGCGCGGTGAACGCGTCGGCGTCTCCCGCCTCGCCGTGATCGGCGTTGTACGTTGGCAGGTCGTACTCGCGGAGGTCGATCAGGTCGGCGCTCCCGCCGGCCTTCCGCGCGCCGTCCAGCGCCCGTTCCGTTGCCATTCGCGTGTAGCTCTGGTCCCGCAGGCTCCCGGCGATACCGACGACGTGTGGTGGGTCGGACATGGTCTACACGACGCGCTATCGGCATTAATACGATTGGGCCGACGCGACCCGATACGAGGCCTGTGCGATACGTTCGGCCTCCGCGCGGAGTCTCCCGCGATCAGCAGGCGGCGCTGATCCGCTCTTGCGGCTCCGGCTCCCCCACCGGACCGTTCGGACCGACTGATTGCACGACGTGGAAGACGGTCACGGACTCTACGTTGCTGTCGATCCGCGCACAGGCGTACGCCGCGATCGGTCGGTACTGCGTCTCCCCGGCGTATCTCACTCTGTGTCCGAACTGATGCCAGAGCGTCGTCGGATACGTCGCCGCCGCGTCCGGCGGCCGGTCGTACCCGGCGACCCCGGGTCCGAACACATCCATCGATTCACCCGAGTCGAGCGTCGCGCGGACGGCGTACCAACTGGACGTGTCCGGTGGGTTGGGCGCGAAGAACGACCAACTCACCTCCGACAGTTCACCGGTGGCCGCGGACTCGGGTGGATCGATGAGGCCAACCCCCATTGCCTGCCAACAGACGAGCGCGATGGGAGGAGCGCCAGCGCGATGCGGAGGCACCGAACGCTCGCGGATCGATCCCGAAAAACGGTACGGCGCGCTCGCGAAGTGCCTCACTGACCGCGGCGTATCGGGATCGCACCGTCGAGATTCGGTGGTGTGGTGTCATTAGAGCGATACTACATATTGGTCAATCTCTCTCTCGTAAGTGCTTTGTCGTCTTCGCACCGCGCCGCCGACGGCACAAGGGGCTGTTCCTTTCGCAGTTTTCAAGCCGACTCGCCGTGAGGACACGATAATGACACGCACGGTCTGGGTGAAAGCCGACGGGAGCGTCGGCGACTGGGAGGCGCGCAAGCGACGAATCACGGCCGCCATCGAGGCGGGCGCAGACTGGGTCCTCGTCGACGAGTCCGACGTGGGGCGCGTCCGCGAACTGGGCGACGTCTCGGTCGCTGCGTTCCGCTCGGAGGCGGACGTCATCGACGATGTCGAAAACGACGCCGAGGCCGACGCCTACTTCGTCGGCAAGGGCGGCGAGGGTGACGGGACAATCGACCTCCCCGAGGACTTCTCCGGCTCGGCGGACCTTACGACGGTGCGCCGTCGCGACGACCGCGCGCAGGGCGTGTACGTCCGCGTCCTCGGCACCGAGTACGAGCGCTTCGCCGAGGAGGCCGCCGCCGATGCCGAGTACACCATCGTCGTCGGCGAGGACTGGTCTATCATCCCGTTAGAGAACCTGATCGCGCGGGTCGGCGAGGAGACGCACCTCGTCGCCGGCGCGACGACCGCCGCCGAGGCGCGGACCGCGTTCGAGACGCTGGAAATCGGCGCGGACGGCGTCCTTCTCGACAGTGACTCCCCCGACGAGATCCGCGGAGCGGTCGACGCGCGCGACGCCGCCGATCGCGAAACGTTGGACCTCCGACACGCGGAAATCACCGCCGTCGAGCGGACGGGGATGGCCGACCGGGTGTGCATCGACACCGGCTCGCTGATGGACGACGACGAGGGGATGCTCGTGGGGTCGATGTCGCGCGGCCTCTTCTTCGTCCACGCCGAGACCGCGGAGTCGCCGTACGTCGAGTCGCGGCCCTTCCGAGTGAACGCCGGGGCCGTCCACGCGTACGTCCGCAACTCCGACGGCGGGACGAACTACCTCGCCGAACTCTCCAGCGGCGACGAGGTGCAGATCGTCGACACCGCGGGGCACACCCGAGAGGCGATTGTCGGGCGCGTGAAGATCGAGAAACGTCCGATGTTCCGTATCCAGGCCGAGTTGGAGACGGAGGAGGGCATCGACCGCATCGAGACGCTCATTCAGAACGCCGAGACGGTGAAGGTCGCGACCGCCGACGGCAAGAAGGCCGTCACCGACCTCAAGGAAGGCGACGAGGCGCTCGTCTACTACGAGGACGTGGCGCGCCACTTCGGCGAGGCAGTCGAAGAGAGCATCATCGAGAAGTAGCGAGACCAAGCGAATCGGGGTCTCAGCAGTGTTTTTTTGGCGTCGGATCCTTGAAGCGGCGATGACCGCGCACGTCGCCTTCCACGTGCCGTTGGTGGCGCTCTCGCTCGCGCAGGTCGCGCTGGCGTAAACGAGCAGACGGAACCTCCGCGCTCAGATCCCGTACAGCTCGCCGTACTTCGACTCGACGTAGTCGGTGAAGGCGTCGGCCGAGAACTCCTCACCGGTTGCGCGCTCCACCAGCTCGTTCGTCTCGTAGCGGGAGCCGTGTCGGTGGACGTTCTCGCCGAGCCACGACTGTAGCTCGTCGAAGTCGCCGTCGGCGATTTTCGCGTCGAGGTCGTCGATTTCGCTCTCCGCGGTCTCGAACAGCTGAGCGGCCATGACGGAGCCGAGCGAGTAGGTGGGGAAGTAGCCGAAGTTGCCGTGGCTCCAGTGGATGTCCTGGAGACAGCCTTCGCTATCGGTCTCGGGGCGGATGCCGAGGTACTCCTCGTACTTGTCGTTCCAGACCTCCGGCACGTCCTCGACCGCGAGGTCGCCGCGGACCAGATCGCGCTCGATCTCGAACCGGACGATGATGTGAAGGTGGTAGGTAAGCTCGTCCGCCTCGACGCGGATGAAGTTGTCCTCGTGGACCTGGTTGAACGCCTCGTAGGCGTCCTCGACGGTCGCCGCTTCAGTCTGGGGGAACTGTTCTTTAAACGATGGCAGGAACAGCTCCCAGAACGCCCGACTGCGCCCGACGTGGTTCTCCCAGAGCCGCGACTGCGACTCGTGGACGGAGAGGTCGCGCGACTCGCCGAGCGGGGTCGCCCACTCCTCCTGCGGGAGCCCGAGGTTGTACTGCGCGTGGCCGTACTCGTGGATCGTCGAGCCGATCGCGCCCAGCGGGTCGGACTCGTCGAACCGGGTCGTCACGCGGCAGTCGAACTGGTTCCCCGAGGTGAACGGGTGCGAAGAGACGTCGAGTCGCCCGCGGTCGAAGTCGTAGCCGACGAGTTCGAGCGCCTCGCGGGCGAGTTCCTCCTGATCCGCCTCGGGGAAGGCCCCCTCGAAGGTGTCGACGGCCAGGTCGGCGTCGGAGTCGCGTATCGCGTCGATCATGGGGACGAGCGTCTCGCGGAGTTCCTCCAGAATCGACTCGGCGCGGTCGATCGAGAGGCACGGCTCGTAATCCTCGAAGAGGACCTCGTAGGGGTCGCGGTCGGGGTCGATGTGCTCGGCGTACTCCCGCTTCAACTCGACGTGTTTCTCCAGGTACGGGGCGAACGCCTCGAAGTCGTCCTCTGCTTTCGCCTGCTCCCACGCCTGCAGCGCCTCGGAGCCGGTCTCAGATATCTCCTCGACGAGTTCGACGGGCACGGCGTCGGCGCGCTCGTAGTCACGTCGCACCTCGCGGACGACCGCCAGCTGCTCGTCGGTGAGGTCCGTGTCGTCGAGTTCCGCGAGCAGGTCGCCGGTCTCGTCATCCGTGATCATGTCGTGGCGGATCGACGAGAGCGTCGAGAGCTGCTTCGACCGGGCGGGAGTGCCGCCTTCGGGCATCATCACCTGTTGGTCCCAGCCGAGGACGCCGGCGGCGCTCCCGACCGTGTTCCAGCGTCGAACGCGGTCCAAGAGGGCCTCGTACGCCTCGGGCGCGTCGGTCGCGTCGTCGGCCGCGGCTTCCGTTGCCATACCTCTCAGATCGGCCGCATCGTTTAAGAAGGGAGCGAACGCGGAATCCACGGGCCGGTCGCTCGAGAGGCGGACGAACTAATCGGGGTTGGGGAGGAGAACACGCCGGCGAGGGTACGACCACGATTCGGCCGAACTTGCCGGCCTCAAGGCTGGAACGGGGGCGAGTGAGGGTTCCGACTCCATTTTTCGCGGCAGTCACGTAGACGAATCAGTCGATGATGTCGACCACGCGAAAACCTCTAGGAACCCGCACATGGCTGTTGCCAATAATCTCGCAATTGAACACTGGCACTCCCTCTCTCGTGACGAACATGTCATTCCTCTCATGTCCGTGACCGACGAACACGCCGCCGACGATGTCACGGGCGTACTGTTCCCTCACTTCAGGCATGTCATTTCCGGCTGGGAGGTGGGGGCTCGGCGGAATATGCTGGAAACAAAACACTCCTTCGACATCGTTCTCGAACTGATCCAACTCTCGTGCGATGAATTCGGCGTCTGCAGTAGCCTTTTCCCCGTCATGATTGTCCCGGGGTAGACCAGTTCCGGCGATGACAAATCCGTAGTCTCCTTTCGTGAACGAATGGTTCTTCGGGTGGCCATAATCCGATTCCCACTCGTCGGCATAACTCCAATCATAGTTCCCGAAGGCTCCGAAAAACGTATCTCCCCCCTCGTTCACCCCGGTGAAGTCCAACGATCCGACGAAGTTTGCAATCAGTTCTTCATGCAGACGTTCGTTGCCGTGAACGTTATCGCCTAGCAGCATGATAAAATCTATTTCTCGTTGTTCGTCGATTTGATTCAGAACTGAAGCGGCTTTCGCGTGAGTTTCCTCGAAAGTCAATCCAGTCGGATCCGATTCGGGGTACCGATCATGGTCCTCTACCGAATTATCGCTCCCCCAATGACCATCCGAAACAACCGCAAAACGAAGTGAAATATCGTCTGAGGATATCGCCTCTGGAGGGTGGTTAAAATCTGCGTTAGAATTCAGCCCTATAGTCTGATAGGTTGAGGTCTGGTCGGTAATGATGGTCGTATTCGTATCAATCCAAGGACGTTCGAGATCGTACTCCGGTCTATCTTCTTCGGGAGACCCTTGTAATGATTCAGAAATCTGTCCGATATCGGGAAACGCATCCTGTCCAAGGATATACGAGCGATAGAAAGAGACTCCCGAAACGCCGCCAACGACGCCTCCTCCCACAACCCCACCTGAAGCTAGGAGGAACTCCCGTCGGTTGAGATATGAACTCGGACGCTGGTTTTCGTCAGGGTCTGGCTCCGGCATTAGCAGAGAGTATTATTATGTCGTGTTAGTAATAACTATGCGATTCACTCATTGCGGGGCAAAGTGATTGTATATTTGATTGGGAGTCCGTCAGTTCGCAAGACGCAACCGGAATTGTACGTCCGTGAGATAGGCACCGTCGAGTTAGATGATCGGATGGGCGACCGAGTGGCGTAGACCGTTGAGAGTGACGTCGTCGGGTTCGCCGCCACTGCCGTCGGTGGCCCGGGGATGGACGTCGACCGGCGAGCGGACCGGCCCCGAGCGCGACCTATTTCCGGCCGGCCGTCGAACCGGCGCCAACGAATGGATATCGACGAGAACACCATCGACCTGCGATCCGACACCGTCACGACGCCCTCGGACGAGATGCGCGAGGCCGCCCGCGACGCCGAGGTCGGCGACGACGTGTACCGCGACGACCCGACGGTCAACGAACTGGAGCGTCGCGCCGCGGACGCCGTCGGCACCGAGGCCGCGCTGTACGTCCCCTCCGGGACGATGGCCAACCAGATCGCGGTCCACGTCCACACCGAGCCCGGACAAGAGCTGCTCTTGGAGCGCGAATCGCACATCTACCGGTGGGAACTGGCGGGCGCGTCGAAGCTCTCAGGCGTCCAGACCCGAACTATCGACGCCGGCGAGCGCTGCGTGCCGAGCCCCGACGAGGTCGCCGAAGGACTCGTGGGCGAGGACCTCCACCGCCCCGGGACCGGGCTGCTGTCGCTGGAGAACACGCACAACTACCGCGGCGGGGTCGCGGTCCCGGTCGCGGATATCGAGGCGGCCGCCGCGGTCGCTCGCGACGCGGACGTGCCCGTCCACCTCGACGGCGCCCGCGTGTTCAACGCCGCGGTCGCGCTCGGCGTCGACGCGAGCGATATCGTCGCCCCCGTCGACAGCGTCATCTTCTGCCTCTCGAAGGGGCTCGGCGCCCCCGTCGGCTCTATCCTTGCCGGCGATCAGGCGTTCGTCGAGGCGGCCCGGCGGGTTCGGAAGCTGTTCGGCGGCGGGATGCGACAGGCCGGGATAATCGCCGCGCCCGGCCTGCGCGCCCTCGACAACGTCGACCGACTCGCCGACGACCACGCCAACGCGAAGCGCCTCGCCGCGGGTCTCGACGCGCTGGAGGGCGTCGACGCGCCCGCGCCCGACACGAACATCGTCGTCGCGCACACCGAGGCGATCGACGTCCCCGCCGCGGACCTCGTGGAGGCCTGCAAGGCGGCCGGCGTCGGCTGCGTCGAGTTCGACGAGTACACGACGCGGTTCACGACGCACCTCGACGTCGACGCCGACGACATGGAGACGGCGATCGATCGGATCGGCGACGCGGTCGCGACGCTGTCGGACTGAGGAGATTCGCCCGCTCAGGAAGCCTCGGATCTCGCCTCCTCCGCCCACGGAAACGTTCAATTCGGCGGGCGACCAAGAACACGGCATGAGCAACGCAGCCATCGGCGGGGTGGGGCGACGGGACCAAAGTGAGGTGAGCGATCCCCGTCCCTGAGGTGGTCGGAGTCGACATCAGCGGCCGCCACGAGGAGGGCGGGGAGTACCTGATGGTCGCGGCCGCGGTTCACGCCCGGATCGACTCAACCCGGATCCGGTCGGTCGAGGGGATCGGATTCGCGTCGGTGCGCGAGGGGCCGACGCTCGACGCGACGCTCGAACTCGTGTCGACCGCTGTCGGGAATCTCCCGGCGCCGCCGGACGGACCGATCGTCGCGGAACGCGGCGAGTTTTACGAGGTGCCCGCGGAGCGGGTCGGACTGAGCTTCCGACCCGAGTTTAAATACGTCGAGAGCGTAGGTGAACGCGTAACAGTGCAGGCAGCACACCACGCCGCGTACGCCGCCCGAGAACTCCTCCTATGACCGGGAGCGTCGAGGGAGCGAACGCCGACAGCAGCGCCGAATCGGTCCCCCGAGAGCGACGAGCAGTCGTCGCCAAGCGCGTCGACTCCGGCGACGCCGACCTCACCGAGATCAGCCAGCTCGCCGCGGCCGCGGGCTACGAGGTGGTCGGCGAACTCTCGCAGACTCGCACGGAGGACGCCGCGTTCATGTTCGGCGAGGGGAAAGTCGCGGAGCTCCGCGACCTGGTTCGCCGGACCGACGCCGGCGCCGTCATCATCGACAACGACGTCGGCCCGTACCAGACGTTCAACATCGGCGGAGAGCTTCCCGAGGGTGTCGAGGTGATCGACCGGTTCACGCTCATCCTCGAGATATTCGGCCAGCGCGCGAACACGCGGAAGGCCCAGCTACAGGTCGAACTCGCCGAGCTCCGGTATGAACTCCCGCGCGCCGAGGCGAAGGCGAGCCTCGCGAAGCGCGACGAGCGCCCCGGATTCATGGGACTCGGGGAGTACGACGAGAGCGTCGAGCGCGACATCAAGCGCCAGATATCCGAGATCCGCGACGAGTTGGAGTCGATCGCGGAGAAGGAGGAGGCGCGCCGCGAGCAGCGTCGCGACTCCGGCTTCGACCTCGTCGCGCTCGCGGGGTACACCAACGCCGGGAAGTCGACGCTAATGCGGCGGCTCGCGGCCGAGATAGACGTGGACGAGAACGCCGACCGCCACCCCGACCTCGACACCACGGCGGAGTCGCAGGACATGCTGTTCACCACGCTCGGGACGACGACCCGGCGGGCCGAGATGAAAAAGCGCGACGTCCTCCTCACGGACACGGTCGGGTTCATCGCGGACCTTCCCCACTGGCTCGTGGAGTCGTTCGAGTCGACGCTCGACTCTGTCTATCGGGCCGACCTCGTGCTGCTCGTCGTCGACGCGAGCGAGCCCGTCGAGTCGATGCGCGAGAAACTCGTGACGAGCCACGACACCCTCTACGAACGCAACGAGGCCCCCGTAGTCACCGTGTTCAACAAGGTAGACCGGCTCGCTCCCGGCGAGTTGGCAGACAAGCGCGGCGCGCTCTCCGGCGTCGCCCCCGACCCCGTCGCCGTCTCGGCGAAGACCGGCGCGGGCGTCGCCGAACTCAGGGATCGCGTCGAGGCCGAACTCCCCGACTGGGAGCGCGAGCGACTCGTCCTGCCGGTCTCCGACGAGGCGATGAGCCTCGTTTCGTGGATCCACGACCACGGCCACGTCGACGAGGAGTCGTACGCGAGCGATCAGGTTACCGTCGACTTCGAGGCCAAACCCTCCATCGTCGCCCGCGCACGGTCCAAAGCGGCCGCATTGGCGCCCGCCGAGTCGACGTAAGCGGCGCGCGCTCGATCCGTGGAGCCGACACCGGAGACCGTCCCAACCGAGCGGGCCCGCGGACAAAGTATACAGTCCTCCACTTGTGAATACGCACCATGGACGACGCCGGAGTCGACGGTCGACCGCGGGACCCGTCCCTCGCCGCCGCCGACGCCACTGATCCGCCGAGCGGATTCCGCGAGCAAGCGGCGGCGAGTGACGCGGACGTGTACGAGGCGTTCGCGGCGGAGGGGCCCGAGGCTTGGCGGCGGGCGGCCGACCTCCTCGACTGGGAGACCGAGTACGAAACGGTACTCGACGACAGCGATCCGCCCTTTTATAAGTGGTTTCCGGGCGGTCGCCTCAACGCGTCCGTCAACTGTGTCGATCGACACCTGGACGAGCGGCGGAATCAGCTCGCGATCAGGTGGTTCGGCAAGCGCGGCGAGCGGCGGTCGTACACGTACCTCGACCTCCACCGCGAGGTGAACGCGCTCGCGGCCGGCCTCCGAGACCTCGGCGTGGAGGAGGACGACGTTGTGACGCTGTACCTCCCGATGGTCCCGGAGTTACCGATCTCGATGCTGGCGTGCGCGCGTATCGGCGCGCCGCACAACGTCGTCTTCGCGGGGCTCTCGGCAGAGGCGCTCGCGACGCGCCTCGACGCGGCCGACTCCTCGTACCTCGTCACCTGCGATGGCTACTACCGGCGAGAGGACGCGTTCAACCAGAAGTCGAAGGCCGACAACGCCAGGCTCCGGGCCGACGTCGACCTCGCGGCGACGGTCGTCGTCGACCGACTCGGCGACGCACTCGACGTGTCGCTCGGCGCCGACGAGCACGGGTACGAGTCGCTCGTCG
The DNA here is from genome assembly GCF_051194135.1 of Halorubrum wangae. Taxonomy (NCBI): domain Archaea; kingdom Methanobacteriati; phylum Methanobacteriota; class Halobacteria; order Halobacteriales; family Haloferacaceae; genus Halorubrum; species Halorubrum wangae. Next base: position 885,039 of record NZ_JBLZNH010000001.1, read on the forward strand.
ACGCGCACGACGGCGAGATGGTCGAACCGGTGGCGCGCGACGCCACGGATCTGCTCTTCGTCATGTACACCTCGGGGACGACCGGTCGGCCGAAGGGCGTCGAGCACGCGACCGGCGGTTACCTCTCGCACGTCGCCTGGACTACCCAAAACGTGCTGGACGTCCGGCCCGACGACACCTACTGGTGCGCGGCCGACATCGGCTGGATCACCGGCCACTCCTACGGCGTGTACGGCCCCCTCTCGGTCGGGACCACGACCATCCTCTACGAGGGGTCGCCAGACTACCCGGACCGTGACCGCGTCTGGGACCTCATCGAGCGCAACGCGGTCAGCGTCTTCTACACCTCGCCCACCGCGATCCGGTCGTTCATGAAATGGGGTGCGGAGTACCCCGACCGCCACGACCTTTCGTCGATCCGCCTCCTCGGTACCGTCGGCGAGTCGATCACGCCGAAGGTGTGGCACTGGTACCGCGAACACGTCGGCGGCGGCGAGGCGCCGGTCGTCGACACGTGGTGGCAGACGGAGACGGGGGCCATCGCGCTCGCAACGCTGCCAGGGATCGCGCCGATGAAACCAGGGAAGGCCGGCCCACCGCTCCCCGGTATCGACGCGACCGTCGTCGACGAGGACGGCGAGCCGGTCGAGCCCGGCGAGCCGGGGTACCTCACGATCGGCGCACCGTGGCCGGGGATGCTGCGCGGGCTCCGCGAGGGCGACGAGCGCTACCGCCGCGAGTACTGGGTCGAGGCCGAGGACGGCTGGCGGTACCGCACTGGCGACGGCGCGACAGTCGACGACGACGGCTACATCACCATCCTCGGCCGCGTCGACGACGTGATCAACGTGCGGGCGCACCGGTTCACGACCGGAGAGTTGGAGTCGGCAATCGTCGGCGTCGAGGGGGTCACTGAGGCTGCGGTCGTCGGCACTGAGGACGGCGACATCGTCGCCTACGTGACCACCCGGAGCGACGTCGAACCCGACGAGTCGGTCAGGGCGGCGATCTGCGAGGAGCTGGCGACCGCAGTCGGAGAGATGGCTCGCGCGGACCGGATCGTGTTTACGCCGGATCTGCCGAAGACCCGGTCGGGGAAGATCATGCGCCGCCTGCTAGAGGACATCACGCGCGGAGAGGAGTTCGGCGACGTCAGTTCGCTTCGAAATCCGGAGGTAGTCGGCGAGATCGAATCGTCCGTCCGCGATGTGTAATTGGTAATAGTTTCTCAACGCTGTTTCGGAAACGACAACCGGTTTCTTACTGCCGGGGGGCCAAGCATCGTTATGGGATCGCTCATCTCTCAGTCGGCGCTTCACGCCCGGAAGCGCGCACTCGTCAAGACGCTCTGCTACCGCGCGTTGATGGTCGCCATCACCGTCCTCGTGGCGTGGGCCGTCGTCGGCGACGTCGGCGACGCCGTGAACATCGGGCTGATCACGAACGTCGTCAAAACCGCGACGTACTACGGCTACGAGCGACTGTGGGACCACATCGCGTGGGGCGTCGCCGGTGTCAACTGAATCGGTGATCGTTCGGCCACAACGTCGGGACGGGTGCAGCGAGTCGGTCTGTTTTTCGGGTATCAACTGAATCCCGAAACAACTCGGCCACCTAAATCGGCTTCAGAACATCGCTCTTGCCGGTACACCCGAGACACGATCAGAGAGACGCGATCGTCGAGCGTGTGGGGAACACTTTTCATTCGGCTTTCCGTCGAATTACGAAACGATGGTCGACGGCCTCAGCGCCGACGCGTACGACGCGCTCGTGACCGCCGCCGAGACGTATCGCGCCGCGCTCGTGGTCCGTCTCGCGGGCGAGGCCGGGCTCCGGACGGGAGAGATAACCCGCGTCGCGCCCCGCCATCTCCGAGACGCGGGTGTCGCCTCGGACGTGTGCCTCCTCGCAATCCCGGAGGCCGACACAACCGGTCCCGACGAGAACAGCGGCGGACCGGCGGACGGCGAAGCCCCGACCGACGGTTTCGACCGCGAGACGGTCGTGCCGGCCTCCTTGGCGGCCGAACTTCGTCGGTACGCGGAGAGCGAATGCATCGACGACGAGGAGCCGTTCGTCGGCGTCTCGCCGCGCCGCGTCCAGATGATCGTGAGCGACACCGCCGAGCGAGCGGCGGCGCGCACCGACGGCGCGGCGCCGAGCGACGTCACGCCCCGCGACCTCCGGTACACCTTCGCGCGCCGGCTTCTCGTCGACCGCGGCGTCGACCCTCACGCGGTCCGCGAGGCCGGCGGATGGGAGACGCTGGGGCCGCTCGACGGGTTCCTCGGTCCCCTCGACGGGCGGGCGGTCGCCGAGGCGTTCGCGGACCCATCGGCTTCCGACCCGGACGCGACCGCGGGCGGTGGCGAGTCGACCGCGCTCGGTGGGTTCGAGGCCCTCGCCGACGGCGAGGACCGGAGCTCCCCGCTCGCGACCGTCCCGGAGCGACTGGTCGACTCCGACCGGTGGGCGGAGGCGTGGGTCGTCCGCGGTTCGGTCGACGGCGGCCGGCCGGAGGTGACGGGGGCGGCCGGCGTCGATCGAGAGGTCCTCGTCGACCGCGGCGTCACCCGGGACGACCAGTGGCTCGACGCGGTGGCCGGCGGCGACGCCGTCGCGACGACCGCGGAGACGACCACCGGCAGTCGCCCCGGCCTCGCCGTCCCCGTCAGCTACCGGGATATAACGCACGGCGCGCTCTGTGTCGTCGCCCGGAACGACGCCCCCGTTACGTCTGTCGAGCGCCGCGAACTCGTCGCGCTCGGCCGCTGTCTTGGCTGGGCGGTGACGGCCGGCCGCTGGCGGGACCTCCTCCACTCCGACGCCGTCACCGAGGTGGAGTTCCACACCGCCGACGAGAGGGCGTTCCTGGCCCGTGCGAGCGCAGCGCTCGGCTGTCAGATAGACCTCAGGTCCACGGTCGGCATCACCGACGACGCCTCTCGACTGTACCTGTCAGTGTCGAGTGCGCGACCGCAGGGGCTCGCCGCCGTCGTCGACGAGGTCAGCGGCGTCTCCGACCTCCGGGTGGTCGAGACACGTGCGGACGGCTGCTCCGTGTCGGTTCGGGTTGAGTCTGGGTCGGCGGTGCGGACGCTCACGAAACACGGCGCGACGGTCCGTGATGCGACCGCGGCGGACGGCAGCGTCAGCGTCGTCGCCCATCTCCCCGAAGGCGCCGACGTTAGACCGGTCGCGAACGGGCTCCGCGCCGCTTTCGACGACGCGCGGCTCGCGAGCAAGGAGTCCGTCGCCCGCTCGTCGCGGTCCGAGTCGTCGTTCCGAGAGGGCGTCGCGGACCGGTTCACCGATCGCCAGTGGGCCGCCCTGTCGGCCGCGTACCACGGCGGCTACTTCGACTGGCCTCGAGGAAGCACCGCCGAGGAGGTTGCCGACGCGATGGACGTCTCCTCGCCGACGTTCCACAACCACCTCCGAAAGGCCCAGCGCGCGCTTCTCGACGGGCTGTTCGAGGATCAACACCGCGACCGCACCTGATTGAGACGACAGGCGCGGCGAGCGGACCGAGCGGTCTCGTGACGCCGCACAATCATCACGATTTTTCGTATTTAGCGCCAGCGTTTATATGCTGAGATCGGATGAGTAGGATCGTACCATGACAGACGGTGACGGTCAACTGGAAGCGAGACTCGAGGAGCAGGAGGTGTTCGAGCCGCCAGAGTCGTTCGTATCGGGGGCGAACGTCTCCGATCCCGGGATCTATGAGGAGTTCGACGAGAACTGGCCGGGGTGCTGGGAGACCGCGGCCGACCTCCTCGACTGGGAGTCCGACTACGACCAAGTGCTGGACGACAGCAACCCGCCGTTTTACGAGTGGTTCACCGGCGGCGAACTAAACGCGTCGGCGAACTGTCTCGACCGACATCTGGACGAGCGCGGCGACGAGGCCGCGATCGAGTGGGTCGGCGAGCCGGTCGACGAGGACGATCGCACGTACACCTATCGAGAGCTCCACCGGGAGGTAAACGAGTTCGCGGCCGCACTCCGCGAGCAGGGCGTCGAGGAGGACGACGTGGTGACGCTGTACATGCCGATGATCCCGGAGCTTCCGGTCGCGATGCTGGCGTGTGCGCGCATCGGTGCGCCCCACAGCGTCGTCTTCGCCGGCTTCTCCGCGGACGCGCTCGCGACGCGGATGAACGCCGCAGACTCGGAGTACCTCGTCACCTGCGACGGCTACTACCGGCGCGGCGACCCCCTCGACCACCTCGACAAGGCGAATCAGGGGCTCGCGGGCGTCGACCACGACACCACGACCGTCGTGGTCGACCGACTCGGCCCGAACGGCGACGGCTTCGGGCACGACCTCGGCGACGACCAGCACGACTACGGCGACCTCATCGCGGACCACGAGGGCGCCGAGGTCGAGCCGGTCACCCGCGACGCCGAGGACATGCTGTTCCTGATGTACACCTCGGGGACGACGGGGAAGCCGAAGGGCGTGAAACATACGACCGGCGGCTACCTCTCGTGGGTATCGTGGACGTCGCAGTCCGTCCTCGACATCAAGCCGGATGACACGTACTTCTGCTCGGCGGACATCGGCTGGATCACGGGTCACTCGTACATCGTTTACGGGCCGCTCGCGCTCGGAACGACGACGATGATGTACGAGGGGACGCCCGACCACCCCGAGCGCGACCGTCTCTGGGAGATCGTCGAGGATTACGGGGCGACTCAGTTGTACACGGCGCCCACGGCGATCCGCGCGTTCATGAAGTGGGGGTCGAAGTTCCCGGACCGCCACGACCTCTCCTCGCTGCGGCTGCTCGGAACGGTCGGGGAGCCGATCAACCCGCGCGCGTGGAAGTGGTACTACCAGCACATCGGCGACGAGGACTGCCCGATCGTCGACACCTGGTGGCAGACCGAAACGGGCGGAATGATGATCACCACACTTCCGGGGATCAAGGACATGAAGCCGGGGGCCGCGGGGCCGCCGCTCCCGGGGCTCGACGTCCAGATCCTCGACACGCTCGGCGACGAGGTCGAGCCGGGCAAGGCCGGCTACCTGACGGTTCAGAAGCCGTGGCCCGGCATGCTCCGGACGCTGTACAACAACGACGAGCGCTACATCGAGGAGTACTGGGCCGAGTACTCCGACACCGACAGCGACGACCCAGACGACTGGGTGTACTTCCCGGAGGACGGGGCGAAGATCGACGACGACGGCTACATCACCGTCCTCGGTCGCGTCGACGACGTGCTCAACGTCTCCGGTCATCGGCTGGGGACGATGGAGATCGAGTCCGCGATCGTCGGCGTCGAGGGCGTCGCGGAGGCCGCCGTCGTCGGCGGCGACCACGAGATCAAAGGCGAGGCCGTCTACGCGTACGTGACCACCGAAGACGGCTACGAGGGCAACGACGAACTCCGCGACGCCATCATCGCCGGCGTCGAGGACGCGATCGGTCCGATCGCTCGGCCGGAGCAGGTCGTGTTCACGCCCGACCTGCCGAAGACCCGGTCGGGGAAGATCATGCGCCGCCTGCTTGAGAACATCGCCGACGGCAAAGAGCTCGGGAACACGAGCACACTCCGGAACCCGGAGATCGTCGAGGAGATCCAGCAGAAGGCGAACGAAGAGTAGCCGCCTACCGGCTCCGTTTTTACCCGATACAGCGAGCCGGGGCCTCGACGCGCGAACGAGTATCACGATCGAACCGGACACACGACCGACGACAAAACCACAACGACACAGCGGAACACAACACATGACAGATAATAGCTCACACGACTCTGATGACGTGGCGACCGACGGTGGCCACGCATCCGACGATGTAGCCACCGACGGTGGCGTCGCCACGGGCGCGGCACAGCAGCATAGAGAGACAAACTATCTCGATTCGGAGGTGAACCTCCTGAACCCGAGCACGCCGTACATGCGCGAACACCTCCAGATCGTCTGGACAGGATTCGCCATCTGGGCGGTCATCGTCTTCGGCCCGGTAACGGCGACCTACCTGGCGCCCGGCGCGATGACGACGCAGATGCCGATCATCAGCTTCCCGCTGCACTACTTCCTCATCGCCATCGGCGCGCCGGGCGGCGCGCTGACCCTGTCCGCCTGGTACGCGAAGCGGCGCGACGAACTCGACACCAAGTACGGGATCGAACACGACGACGCGGGGGGTAGCGCATGAGTTCGCTCGCCGCGGCGCTGCTGCAGAGCGAACTGCTCCCCGAAGGGCTCGACATCTCGTTCAAGGCGCTCCCGTCGGTGTTGGTGGTCGGGATGCTGCTCATCTTCCTCGCCATCGGCTTCGTCTTCCGCGTGGCCGACACGGAGAACATGTGGGTCGCCGGTCGCTCGATCGGGAACCTGGAGAACGGGATGGCGATCGGCGCCAACTGGATGTCCGCGGCGTCGTACCTCGGGATGGCCGCGCTCATCGCGACGGCCGGCGTCTACGGGCTCGCATTCGTCGTCGGCTGGACGACGGGGTACTTCATCCTCCTCATCTTCCTCGCCGCGCAGCTGCGTCGGTTCGGGAAGTACACGGCGCCGGACTTCGTCGGTGACCGCTTCAACTCCGACACCGCACGCGCCATCGGCGCGGTCACGACGTTCCTGATCGGCTTCGTCTACGCCATCGGGCAGGCGCGCGGGATGGCGCTCGTCGGCCTGTACATCTTCGGCGACCTCGGCTTCCTCGGACTGAGCGGCTACCAGGCTATGGTCATCATCATGATGTCCATCACGGTCGGCTACCTCACGCTGTCCGGCATGCTGGGCGCGACGAAGAACATGGCCGTCCAGTACGTCATCCTCATCGTCGCGTTCGTCGCCGGCCTCTACGCCGTCGGCTTCGCGAACGGTTACTCGACGGTGCTGCCCCACATCGAGTACGGCGCACTGATAACCCAGCTGAGCGCCGAGTTCTCCGAGCCGTTCGTCAACGCCAGCTACTACCTGTGGATCGCGACGGCGTTCTCGCTCATCGTCGGGACCTGCGGGCTCCCGCACGTGTTGGTTCGCTTCTATACGGTGGAGAACGAGCGGACGGCCCGCTGGTCCACCGTCTGGGGGCTGCTGTTCATCTGTATCCTCTACTTCAGCGCGCCGGCGTTCGCGGCGTTCGGGACCGACCTCTACGCCAATAACATCGGCGCCGTCTACGGTGACCCCGGGATGACGAGCTCCGCAGCCGACGTGATCGTCGTGTTGGCCGCGCAGCTCTCGAACCTCCCACAGTGGTTCGTCGGACTGGTCGCGGCGGGCGGTATCGCGGCCGCGATTGCGACCACCGCCGGGCTGTTCATCGCCGGCTCCTCGGCCATCTCGCACGACATCTACACGACCATCATCAACCCCGACGCGACCCAGCGCCAGCAGGTGCTCGTCGGCCGACTGAGCATCGTCCTGCTCGGCGTCCTGACGACGCTGGCGGCGCTCGACCCCGCGGCGCCGATCGCCGCACTGGTCTCGTACGCGTTCTCGCTGGCCGGAGCAGTGCTGTTCCCGATGTTCTTCCTTGGCATGTGGTGGGAGAACACGAACCGCGAAGGCGCGCTCGCCGGTATGACGACCGGGCTCGTCATCTGGTTCATCCCGATGATCAATGAGGTCGTCCCGACGTACATCAGCGGCGTTGAAGCGCCGCTCAGCGCGTCGCTGGCGACGTGGTTGCCCGCAATCGGGTCCGCGCTGATCTCGGTTCCGATCGTCTTCGTCGTCACCATCGTCGTCTCGCTGGCGACCGATGAACCGCCGATAGAGACGAAGCGTATCGTTCGACAGTGTCACAGTCCAGAGCCGATGCGTCAGCAGCAGACGGCCGAGGACGTCGTCGCCGACGGCGGCGAGGAGATGGCGACCGACGGTGGCCGCACAACGGACGACGCGACCGTCGACGACGAACGTGCGGAAGATGACGCGACCGCGGAGGAGTGACCCATGTACGAACACATCCTGATTCCGACCGACGGAAGCGACGTCGCAGAGTCCGCGGTGTCACACGCGCTCGACCTCGCGGAGAAGTACGACGCCGATGTCCACGCGCTGTACGTGGTGGACATTGACTCAGTCAACCTCAGTCTCGGTACCGAGCAAGTTGATCGGCTCAAGCAGGGTCGGTTCGGCGAGATGGAGGAGCTGAAATCGAAGGCTGACGAGGCGACCGGCGCCGTCGCGACCCGGGGCGCGGAGCGCGACATCGAGGTCGTGGAACACGTCTCCGGCGGCCGCCCCCACAAGGTGATCGCCGACTACGCCGATGACCACGGAATAGACCTGATCGTGATGGGCAGTCACGGTCGCGCGGGCGTTCGGCGCGCGCTCCTCGGCAGCGTCACCGAGCGCACGCTGCGCTCGACGCACGTGCCCGTCCTCGTCGTCGACTACCTCGACGAGGACTGAGGCCCGAGCCGCGACCGCGTCGGACCGTCCGGCGCGCCCCTATCGCGACGCCGTCTCGCTTCGCTTCCGGAACACCGACGTACGTCGACCGACACGCTCACTCATGACAGAGACCGATCCGATAGACGACCCCGACGAGGAGGGCCTCGTCGACCGCGTCCGATCGCACGTCAGCGAGAACCGGACCGGGATGGTACAGGACCTGGCGTTTGCGGTCGCGTGGGTGATGCTCGTGTCACTTATCTATGACTTCGCGTTCTCGAACGCTCCGCAGTGGGTGCTGTACATGTTCATGCTTGCCGGCATCCCCGCGTACTTCGGCTTTTTCTTCTCGCTGTCGATGGCGAGAGAGCAGCGGTAGTCGCCGGGGCCGCTCCCGTCAGTCGTCGACCGTCTCAGCCGACACGTCAGGACTCTCGCCGCTCCCCTCGTCGGCGTCACCGTCCGGCGCGACCGATGCGCCGTCTGGCTCGTCGACCACGCCCTCCGTCCACGTTCCGCGCAGGTACCACGCCGCGCCGACCGTGAAGGAGACCACGGCGGCCGTCGCGTACGCCCACCAGAGCCCCACGACGCCCCAGTCGAGGCCGACGTAGCCGACGTCGAGCGAGGGCACGTCGACGGGACCGATCGCGAACCCCCCGAGCGTGAACGAGACGGCTCCGAACGCGAGCAGGGCCGCGAGGGGAACTCGGACGGCCCACCGAGAGAGGAGGGACAGCGCCAGCGCCGCCTTCGTGTGTCCCGCGCCGCGGAACGCGCCCTGGATCACCATGAGCCCGCCGAAGAACGCCCACGACAGCGCGATGACGCGGAGGAAGACGACCCCCTCGGCGATCGTCGCCGGATCGTCGATGAAGACTCCCACCGCGACCGCCGGGAACAGCCAGACGGCGCCGCCGGCGACGCCGAGGAGCGCCATGGTCCCGAGTGTCGCGACACGGGTGACGGCGACGGCGCGGTCGGGCGTCCCGGCGCCGAGATTCTGCCCGACGCCGGTCGCGGTCGCCTGCCCGACAGCGCCCGCCACCGACCACGAGACGGACATCAGCCTGACGCCGATGCCGTAGGCCGCGGTCGCGGCCGGGCCGAAGCGCGCGACGAGCGCGGCCATGAAGACGGCGGCGAACGACCGCGCCCAGCCGTCGAGCGTGGCGGGATAGCCGATATCGATCAGTTTGCGGAGAATCGCCGGGTTAGGAACGAGGTCGCGGACGTACAGCTTCACCCCCCAATCGCCGCGCAGGAGGATTCCGATCCCGACCGCGGTCGCGAACAAGCGCGCGATCAGCGTCGCGACGGCGGCCCCGCGCGTTCCCATCGCGGGGATCGGTCCCCACCCGAGGATGAACACGGGGTCGATGACGATGTTGATCCCGGCGGAGATTCCGACCAGCCACATCGCGGTCGTCGTGTCGCCCGCGCCCTGCAGGGCGGCACGGAACGCGAAGAAGAGGAACGTGAGCGGGAGTGTGAGAAGTATCACTTCGATGTACGCGAGCGCCTCGACGAACACCGCGTCGCGCGCGCCGATCCAGTACAACAGCCGGTGCCGGGCCGCGAAGCCGACGACCGCGAGGGCGACGGAGACGGCGATCGCGAGCAACACCGTCTGGGCCACCACCTCGTCGGCGTGGCGGTCGTTGCCGGCGCCGACGTTCTGTGAGACCAGGGCGATCGTCGAGGCCGTAAGCCCCACCGCGGTCGAAACGAACAGCCACGAGAGCGGGAACATGAGCGAGACGGCGGCGACGGCCTCGGTGCTCACCCGTCCGACCCAGAACATGTCCGCGAGGTTGTACAGGGTCTGGAGGAGGTTCCCGAGGACCAGCGGCCACGCGAGGCCGAACAGCTTCGGGGAGATCGCCCCCGTCGTCATGTCGACCCGAGCGTCGTCGTTTCCCACGGCGAGTCTATGCGTGGCGACGGCCGCGCCCGACCTAACGTTTCGGGAACCGGGTCGCGTTCGGCCTGACCACCGCGCGACCGCGTCGGACCGAGCGGAATCGGTACCCACACAACACTTATGACGCAGACGGGTGTCTGTCGGACTGCGATGGCGACAGGCAAGGTCGACTTCTTTAACGACACCGGCGGTTACGGATTCATCGAGACTGACGACGCTGACGAGGACGTGTTCTTCCACATGGAAGACGTCGGCGGCCCGGACCTCGAGGAAGGCCAGGAGGTAGAGTTCGAGATTGAGGAGGCGGACAAGGGTCCGCGCGCGACGAACCTCACTCGGGTCTAGCTCGGTCACTACTCCGATCGGATCACGGATAGCTCTCGAAACGCGTTCTCCGTATATCGCTTCCCGAGCGACAGCGTCGGGAGGTTACTCGGCGAGCGGGGCGTCCCGGTGTGTCTCTCGACGACACCGACGACCTCGACGCGTTCGTCGCCGACTACGTGAGGATGAACGAACCGATCCGCGAAATGTTCGGGAGGGGACCCGCCACTGGCTCGCGTTCCGTCGTTATATCGGGAACTCGACGCCGGTCGCCTCCTCGGAGTACTCCCAGAGCATCTGGGCGTCGCCCCGGTCGTAGGAGGCGTCGTTCGACCGCCCGACGGTAGGCGTCCCGCGCATGTTCATGAACCCGCCCGGCTCGATGTAGGCGCCGCCGTCGACATCGGCGGTCGCGGCGTACAGCATCGGGAGCGCCCCCGTCGCGGCGTCCTGTCCGAGCACCGCGTTCGCGGCCTTCATCCCGACCTTCATCAGAGGATTACCGCTCTCCTCCGCGGTCCGGTGTTGGAGATTCGTCGCCGCGTACCCCGGATGGCAGGCGACGCTCCGGAGGGAGAGCCCGTCGTTCTCGCCGCCGTCCTCACCACTCGCTCCGGCGTCGTTGATCCGGCGCTGAAGTTCGTAGGCGAACAGCAGGTTCGCGAGTTTGCTCCGGCCGTACGCCTTCCACTTGCCATACGACTGCTCCCAGTTGAGGTCGGAGAAGTCCATCTTGCCCTGCTCGTGGGCGCCCGAAGACTGTGTCACGACGCGGGCCGCACCGTTCACGCCTTCGGCAGCCTCGAGCAGCGGGAACAGCTGGCCGGTGAGCGCGAAGTGACCGAGGTGGTTGACGCCGAACTGCGTCTCGAAGCCGTCTTCGGTCTCGCTGCGGGGTATCGCCATCACACCGGCGTTGTTACAGAGGATGTCGACCGCGTCGTAGTCCGCGGCGAGCCCCTCGGCGAACTCCCGGACCGAGTCGAGCGACGCGAGGTCGCACTCCCGGACGTCGAGGTCCATATCGCTCTCGTCGAGGTCGCTCTCCCGTCGGATGTCGTCGGCCGCTCGCTCGCCGCGGTCCACGCTCCGGCACGCCATCACGACGGTTGCACCCTTCTCGGCGAACGCGAGTGTCCCCTCGTAGCCGAGCCCGCTGTTCGCCCCGGTGACCACGACGGTGGTTCCGTCCAGTCGCGGCATGTCGTCTGTCGTCCAGCCTTGCATGGTCCGACTGAGGGGTCTCACGGGGAGAAACCTGTCGCCCGAAAACGAGGTCGACGCCTCGAGCGATTCGGTTGCGAACGTGGCATCGAGACGGCGTCTGACGCGGAGATTCACTTTCACCGCGCCGGCGGTGCGTTTTTAAGTGTCTCGGTGGAAGGTGGAGGCACCGAATGACGTCCTTCCAGTCGACGATCGGCGACGAGGAGGGGATCGCGGAGGAGCTGGCCGAGGGTCAGCGCGAGATCTCCATCGCCGAGTTCTTCGAGAAGAACAAACACATGCTCGGGTTCGACTCGGGCGCCCGCGGGCTCGTCACCGCCGTCAAAGAGGCGGTCGACAACGCCCTCGACGCGACCGAGGAGGCCGGGGTCCTCCCCGACATCTACATCGAGATCGAGGAGGTGGGCGACTACTACCGGCTCGTCATCGAGGACAACGGACCGGGCATCACGAAAGAACAGCTCCCAAAGGTGTTCGGGAAGCTCCTGTACGGGAGTCGGTTCCACGCCCGCGAGCAGTCGCGCGGCCAGCAGGGGATCGGTATCTCCGCGGCGGTGCTGTACTCCCAGCTCACCTCGGGGCAACCGGCGAAGATAACCTCGCGACCGAAGGGACAGTCGCGAGCGCAGTACTTCGAGCTCATCATCGACACCGACACCAACGAGCCGGAGATCAAGGCGGACGAGGAGACGACGTGGGACCGCCCCCACGGCACGCGGATCGAGTTGGAGATGGAGGCGAACATGCGCGCCCGCGGCCAGCTCCACGACTACGTGAAACACACGGCGGTCGTCAACCCCCACGCGCGGATCGAACTGCGCGAGCCGGGGCTCGACAAGCCGATGAAGTTCGAGCGCGCGACGGACGAGCTGCCGGCGGAGACGAAGGAGATTCGCCCCCACCCCCACGGGGTCGAGCTCGGTTCGCTAATCAAGATGCTGGAGGCGACCGAGTCGTACTCAGTCTCCGGGTTCCTCCAGGAGGAGTTCACCCGAGTCGGCAAGAAGACCGCGGACAGCGTCATCGACAACTTCCGGGACATCTACTTCGGGCGGGAGTTATCGTGGACGCCGCCGCGCGATCACGACGACCGCGACGTCGCGCAATCAGTGAGCGAAGCGGTCGCCAACAAGGGGAAGGCGGCGACGACCGCCTTCGCCGACGGCGTCGCCGAGACGGTCGCGGGAAACGACCGGATCTCACGCGCCGAACTCGCTACGATCGTCGGGAACATCGCGGACCACGTCGAGGACGATACGGGCAAAACCTTCGGCGGGACAGTCCGCGAGAACGCGGTCGACGCGGCCTGGCTGGCGATCACCGGTGTCGGGGACGACGGCGAAGTCGCCGCTGCCGAAGGCGCAGACGGTCACGGGGACGACGAGGATGGCGAGACCGCCGCGTCGCCCATCGTCGCCGACGTGTACGCACTCGTCGACGACGCGACCTCGACTCGCAAGGACGACGCCGCGGTGCAGGCGATGGCCGACGCGCTGACGCGTCGGTTCCTGAACCTCGACGGTGATGCCTTCCGGATCACCCGGGACGACCTCGAACGACTGGTCGCCGACGCGGCCAACTTCGTCGCCGAACAGCACGAGGCGACATTCGGCGAGACCGCCCGCGAGAACATCGTCGAGGCGTTCTGGTCGCGGGCTCGTACGGTGCCCGACGATCCGCCGAAAGTGAAGTCGATCGCCGCCGACCGCGACGCCTCGGCCGACCTGCTGGGCGCGATGCGCACCACCGACATCCTGGCGCCGCCGACCGACTGTCTCGCACCGATCACGGCCGAGTTGGTCGAAGCCGGCCTGCGTAAGGAGTACGAGGCCGACTTCTACGCGGCGGCGACCCGCGACGCCGAGGTCCACGGCGGGGACCCGTTCATCGTCGAGGCAGGTATCGCGTACGGCGGATCGATTCCGGCGGAGGGCTCCGTGGAGCTGCTCCGCTTCGCGAACCGCGTCCCGCTCGTCTACCAGCGCGGCGCCTGCGCGACGACGGACGTGATCAAATCGATCGGGTGGCGCAACTACGGGCTCGACCAGCCCGGCGGGTCGGGGATGCCGAACGGGCCGGCCGTCATCAGCATCCACGTCGCCTCCACGAACGTCCCGTTCACGAGCGAGTCGAAGGACGCGCTCGCGAACGTCCCCGCGATCGAAGACGAGATCGAACTCGCGGTGCGGGAGGCCGCCCGCGAACTGAAGTCGTACCTCAACAAGCGTCGCTCGATGCAGCAGCGCCGCGAGAAGCAGGACGTGCTCGGAAAGATCCTCCCGGAGATGGCCGACAAGGTCTCCGAGGTCACGGGTCGCCCGCGCCCCGACATCGACGGCGCACTCGCGCGGATCATGAACAACGTCAGCGTCGAACGCGAGGTGTCGGACGGCACCGTGACGCTGGTCGTGGAGAACCACTCCGACGTGAACGAGCGGTTGGAGATCACCGACATCGTCTCGGCCGAGCCGACGGACCTCTCCGACGGCACGGTCGTCGATATGGACGGTGAGTGGTTCGTGCAGTGGAAGCCCGAGGTCCCCTCGGGCGATGAGCGGGAACTGACGTACGCGGTCGACGACGAGGCCGAGTTCGATGTCAGCGTCGGCGGCGTCGAAACGGAGAAACTCACGGTGAACGCGTAAATGACGACAGACTCAGACGCACGAGACCAGCTGATCGACCTGGCCGCGGACTTCTACGACCAGTTCGCGGGCGGCAATATCCCGGAGCTTCAGCTTCCGACGCGGACGAAGAGCAACATCAAGTACGACACCGCAAGCGGCGTGTGGACGTACGGCGACCGCACGTCGACGCGAAGCGCCAACTCGGTACGGGGCGCTCGCAAGCTATTGAAGGCCGCGTACACGATCGAGTTCCTTGCCAATCAACTCGACGAGGGGCGCTCCTCGACGCTGCGGGAGCTGTACTACCTCTCCGAGTCGTGGGACAACAACGAGGCCCAGTTTAAGTCGCAAGACGAGTCCAACGACCTCGTCGAGGACTTAGAGATCGTTACGGGCGTCACCCGCGAGGACTTCCACATGCGCCCGGAGGAGTCGGGCGCCACCCTAATGGGGCCGCTGGAGATCCGCGAGCAGACCCGGCGCGGCGAGCGCGAGATCCACTGTCAGAAGGACGTCGGCGAGGGGGGATACCAGATCCCGAACAACCCGGACATGATCGAGTTCCTCGACGACGACATCGACTTCGCACTCGCGGTCGAGACCGGCGGGATGCGCGACCGACTCGTCGAGAACGGGTTCGACGAAGAGTACAACTGCCTCGTCATCCACTTAAAAGGCCAGCCCGCGCGAGCGACTCGGCGGATCACGAAGCGCGTCCACGACGAGCTCGACGTTCCCGTCGCGGTGTTCGCCGACGGCGACCCGTGGTCCTACCGGATCTACGGCTCCGTGGCGTACGGCTCGATCAAGTCCGCGCACCTCTCGAAGTACCTCGCGACCCCGGAGGCGCAGTTCGTCGGGATCCAGCCCGAGGACATCGTCGAGTACGACCTCCCGGCCGACCCGCTCTCCGACTCCGACGTCAACGCCCTGGAGTCGGAGCTCGAGGACCCGCGCTTCCAGACGGACTACTGGGAAGAGCAGATCGAACTCCAACTCGACATCGGGAAGAAGTCCGAACAGCAGTCGCTCGCGAGCCGCGGGCTCGACTTCGTCACCGACACCTACCTCCCCGATCGGCTCGGGGACATGGGCATGATCTGAGCGCCGACGGCGAGAAGTTTCAGGGGCGGTTCGGGCGAGCCGACCGCTCGTCCGGCCGCAACCGCCTTGAGCGTGGGTCCCGTACTGATCGTATGAGCGAGACCGACGAGCGAGAGCAGGTCGATCCGAGC
Source organism: Halorubrum wangae (assembly GCF_051194135.1). NCBI lineage: Archaea > Methanobacteriati > Methanobacteriota > Halobacteria > Halobacteriales > Haloferacaceae > Halorubrum > Halorubrum wangae. The sequence continues at coordinate 900,741 of NZ_JBLZNH010000001.1, forward strand.
GAACTGACCGACGCCGAGTGGCGCGAGCGACTCTCTGAGGAGGAGTACCGCGTGCTCCGCGAGAGCGGCACGGAGGCGAAGTTCTCGGGCGAGTACGTCGATCACCACCCCGAGGACGGTGAGTACCGCTGTCGGGCCTGCGGAGCCGTTCTCTTCGATGCCGAGACCAAGTACGAGTCCGGCTGCGGTTGGCCCGCCTTCTACGCCGCGGAGGAGGAGTCGGTAACGACGCGGGTCGACACGAGCCACGGGATGCGGCGCACCGAAGTCCGCTGCGCGAACTGCGACTCGCACCTCGGCCACGTGTTCGACGATGGTCCCGAGCCCACCGGAAAGCGGTTCTGTATCAACTCGGTCGCGATGTCGTACGACGAGGAGTGAGCGCGGCACGGCGGGGCCGCCGCGGCCGGCCGAGCCTCGCTACGACGCCAGCGGCAGTCTGACGACGAACACCGCGCCCTTCGGCTCGTTGTCTTCGATCCACACGTCGCCGCCGTAGATCTCGATGAGCGACCGGACCAGGTAGAGTCCGATCCCGGCGCCGGGGCTGTCGAGTCCCTTCTCGCCTTTGCCGAAGACCTCGTCGCGGTGGCTCTCCGGGACCCCGGGGCCGTTGTCGGCGACGCGCACCTCGACGACGCCGTCCTTCTCGTCGAGGTCGGCGGAGACGGTCACCGTCGGCGGGGTCTCGTCGTTGTGTTGGACCGCGTTGCGGAGGAGGTTCCGAAACACCGAACTCAGCATCTCGTCCGCCATGACCTCTTCCTCGGGGAACGATCCCTCGACGGTGAAGACGGCCTCCGAGTAGCCCGACCTGACCTCCTCGATCTGTTGAGAGAGGATCCGGTTGAGCGAGACGCGACTCGGCTCCGCCTCGTCGCGGAGCATGACCTCGGCGAGGTCACGAACCGTCGTGGTGAGCGAGACGGCGGTCTCGGTGTTCCGCTTGATCACGTCCAAGTACGCCTCCCCCTCCTCGTCGACGTGATCGTCGAGCAGTTCGGCGTACGCGCCGACGAGTTGGAGGTCGTTTCGGATGTCGTGGCGCATCACTTGGTTCAACAGCCGGAGATCGTCGCGCTGCCGCTTGAGCCGGTCTTTCGGGTTGACGTCGCTCCCCGCCAAGAGCTCCGCGTCGTCGCTCATGGCGAGACCGTATGTCCCCCGCCGATTTTTACATACCGGTCACGAGTGATAGGCGAGTCGACCACCGGCTTCAGAACCCCTCGTCGAGCAGTTCGCGGGCGATGATGTTCTTCTGGATCTCCGTGGTCCCTTCGTATATCTGGGTGATCTTCGAGTCGCGGTAGAGGCGCTCGACGTCGTGGTCGTTGACGAAGCCGGCGCCGCCGTGGATCTGGACCGCCTCGCTGGCGGCCTCGACCGCGGTGCGAGACGCGAACTCCTTGGCCATCGACGCGAGCGCGGTTAGATCGCCCGCCTCGTTGTCGACGGCCCACGCGGAGCGGTACGTCAGCCACCGCGCGGCCTCGGTGTTCGTGTGCATCTCCGCGAGCTTGTGCTTGATCGCTTGGAAGTCGGAGATAGACCGACCGAACTGCTCGCGCTCCTCCGCGTACTCCAGCGCGCGCTCGGCCGCGCCACGAGCGATCCCGACGCCCTGCGCGGCGACCGCGGTACGGGTCTCGTCGAAGAACTGCATGAGTTGGAGAAAGCCCATGCCGCGCTGGCCGATGAGATTCTCCTCGGGCACCCTGACGTCGTCGAACCGAAGCTCCGCGGTGTCGCTCGCGCGGATGCCGAGCTTTCCGGTGATCTTGTCGCGGGTGAGTCCGTCGCGGTCCCCTTCGACGAGGATCTGCGAGTAGCCGGAGTAGCGGTCGTCGACGTCCGGGTCGGTCTCGCAGACGACGACGAAGTAGTCGGCGACGGTGCCGTTCGTGATCCACATCTTCGAGCCGTTAATCACCCACTCCTCGCCGTCCTTCTCCGCTCGGGTCGCGACCGAGGTGACGTCCGACCCCGCCTGCGGCTCCGAGATGGCCGAACCCATCACCGCGTCGCCGGCGGTCACCTCTGGGAGGACGCGTTCCTTCTGGGCCTCCGTACCGAACTCCATCAGCGCCTCGGCGCCGAATCCGGCGCTGGAGACGCAGAGGCCGATCCCGGGGTCGGCGGCGAACAGTTCCTCGGTGAGGATCGCGTTCTCCAGCGAGGAGTAGCCGACGCCGCCGTACTCCACAGGCACGTGCGGCGCGAGCAGTCCCATCTCCGCGGCCTTCTCCATCACCTCGTGGGGGTACTCCTCGGCGACGTCGTACTCGGTCGCGACGGGCCGTATCTCATCGTCGGCGAACTTCCGTACCTCCTCGCGTAGCTGTCGTTGCTCGTCGGTTAGCTGGAAATCCATACCCGGACGATTGTCATTAACCGTGTTAATTGTTAGCGAACGGCCGACAATTCGAGAGGAGTTGTTCGTTTACGGGCGGCGGGCGGCCGACGACCGTCGACTCTCGGGTATCGGACATCGGGCGTCGATGCGGATCTCGTCCGCCGCCTCAGCGGTTCGCGACGAACGTCGCGATCCGGTCGGTCGCCTCCTTCAGTTCGCGCATCGAGGTCGCGTACGAGACGCGGAGGTGGCCCTCCCCGCCCGCGCCGAAGACAGAACCGGGAACGACTGCGACGCCTTGGGCCTCCAGCAGTTCCTCGGCGAACGCCTCGTCGTCGCCCCCGCAGTCTGGGAACGCGTAGAAGGCGCCGCCCGGCTCGAACGTGTCGAGCCCCATCTCGTTGAACCGAGAGACGACGAGCCGACGGCGGCGGTTGTACTCGTTCACCATCTCTGCGACCTCGTCATCGCAGCGGTCGAGCGCCTCTATCGCGGCGTACTGCGGCGTCGTCGGCGCCGACAGCATCGTATACTGGTGGATCCGGTTCATCGCGTCGATCGCTTCGCTCGGCCCCAACGCATACCCCAGTCGGAGGCCGGTCATCGCGTAGGCCTTCGAGAAGCCGTTGACGACGACCGTCCGCTCGCGCATTCCGGGCTGGGTCGCGATGGAGGTGTGGTCGGTTCCGTAGGTGAGCGCGGCGTAAATCTCGTCGGCGATCACGCGGAGGTCGTTGTCGCGGCAGAAGGCGGCGACCTCGGCGAACTCCTCCTCGGTCATCGTCGCTCCCGTGGGGTTGTTGGGGTAACAGAGCACGAGGATGTCCGCGTCCGCGGCGCCAGAGGCCGCCAGCGACTCCCGCGTGAGCGCGAAGTCGTCCGCGGCTCGCGTGGGGACCGTCAGCTGCTCGCCGCCGGCCAGTTCGATCCCCGGGCCGTACGAGATGTACGTCGGCTCGTGGACGGCGACCGTGTCGCCGGGGTCGACGAGCGCGCGGAAGGCCAGATCGACGGCCTCGCTCGCGCCGGTGGTGACGAGCACCTCGTCACCCGGATCGTACGATTGGTCGTACCGTTCGTGGTGAATCGCGACCCGCTCGCGGAGCGCCGCCATCCCACGGTTCGACGTGTAGGAGGTCTTTCCGCGTTCTAACGAGTCGATCGCGGCGGTTCGGGCCGCCCACGGGGCGGAGAAGTCGGGTTCACCGACCCCCAATGAGATCACGTCGTCGCGCGCCTCGGCGAGTTCGAAGAACTTCCGGATCCCCGACTCCGGAAGGTCGCGCGCTCGGTCCGACAGCCTCATGGCGAGACTGAGAGGCGGTCGTCGTCGTCGCCGTCCTCGAACCGCACCCCGCCGTCCTTGTACGTCTCCATGATGTAATGCGTCACCGTCTGGGTGACTTCCGGCATGGGGGCGACCTGCTCGGAGATAAATCGGGAGACGTCCTGCATCGACTCTCCGAGCACCTCGACGGCGAAGTCGTAGTCGCCGGAGACGAGGTGGAGCGCGTCGACGGCCGGGAACTTCGCGATCCGGTCGGCGACCTGCTCGTAGCCGGTCTCGCGGTCGAGTTCGACGTTGATCTCGGCGATCGCTCGGACCTTCCCTTCGTCGACGCGGTCCCAGTCGATGACCGCTTGGTAGCCGTGGACCACGTTGTCCGCCTCGAGCGCCGCGATGGCATCCGCTACCGCGTCAGCATCGAGGCCCGTCTGGGCCGCGATGTCGCCAATGTCCTCGCGGGCGTTCCGCGCCAACACGTCGAGTACCTCGCGCTCGGCGTCCATACCTCATGATCGCGCGGGGGCGGTTTATGAGTAGCGACGGACGCAAGACGGGCGACCGCTCGCGACCTAATCTCCGCGAGACGCCCTTCCACCACCCCCACGACTTTGCCAATGGACCGCGAACGAAAGGGTATGTCTCCATCGACCACCAGCAGGAGCGACACGTTCGATCTGGGCGGCGATCTGACCGTCAACCGCCTCGGCTTCGGCGCGATGCGGGTCACGGGCGAGGACATCATCGGTCGACCGGCCGACGAGGCCGACGCGAAGAACGTGCTCCAGCGCGCGGTCAACCTCGGCGTCGACTTCGTCGACACCGCCGACTCCTACGGGCCCGGCGTCTCGGAGCGACTGATCGGCGAGGCGCTCGGCGACCCCGACGACGTGGTGATCGCGTCGAAGGCCGGCCTGCTCCGCAATCGCGACGGCGATTGGCTCCCCCACGGAGACCCCGATTTCCTGAAGAATCAGGTGCTGTGTAGCCTCGACCGGCTCGGGACCGACACTATCGACCTGTATCAGTACCACCGCCCCGACCCCGACACCGACTTCGAGGCGTCGGTCCACGCGTTCGCGGAGATGATAGACGCCGGACAGATCGCACACGTCGGCCTCTCGAACGTCACCGTCGATCAGCTAGAGACCGCGACGGACATCGTCGACGTCGCGACCGTCCAGAACCGATACAACGTCGGACATCGCGACGACGAGGACGTGCTGCGCGCCTGCGAGCGGACCGACGTGGGCTTCATCCCGTGGGGGCCGATGTACACCGTCGACGACGACGGCGTCGCGGACGTGCTCGAGGAGGTGGCCGGCCGTCACGACGCGACGACCCGACAGGTCGCGCTCGCGTGGCTGCTGGAACACTCCGACGTGACGCTCCCGATCCCGGGCACGTCGAGCGTCGAACACCTCGAATCGAACGTCGCCGCCGCGGAGCTGTCGCTGACCGGTGAGGATATGGCTGCGCTCGATGGGATCGATCCAAAATAAGCGAGATCGAATCGCGTCTGGGCGGGCGCGGCGAGGGCCGCGACCGTCACCGCGTTCCTACTCGTCGAACGGGTTGGTCAGTTCGACCGTCTCCTCGCGGTCGGGACCGACGCCGACCGCGTAGACGGGCGTGTCGGTCTCGTCGGCGACGAACTCCAGATACTCGCGGGCCGCCTCGGGAAGCGCGTCGTAGCCGTCCGCGGCGACCGCGGCCGAGTCGAACTCCGCCCAGGTGTCGAGCGTCTCGTACACCGGCTCGCAGCGCTCCCAGCGGTCGGTCGTGGTGGGGACGGTGTCGATCTCTTCTCCGTCGATCTCGTAGGCGGTACACACCTTCAGTTCGTCCAGCCCGGCAAGCACGTCCACGTGGTTGACCGCGAGGCCGGTGAATCCGGAGACGCGCGCGGCGTGACGTAGCATCGGGAGATCGAGCCAGCCGATCCGACGCGGGCGACCGGTCACCGTGCCGAACTCGCCGCCCTTCTCGCGGATCTCGTCGGCGAGCGTCTCCTCGTCGGCGTCCCCGTCGAGTTCGGTCGGCATCGGCCCCTCGCCGACGCGCGAGAGGTACGCCTTCACGATGCCGACGACTTCGCCCTCGCCGACCGACGTGACGCCGAGTCCGGAGCCGACGGACGCGGCGCCCGCGGTCGGGTTCGAGGAGGTGACGAACGGGTAGTTCCCGTGGTCGACGTCGATGTGCGTCCCCTGCGCGCCCTCGAAGAGAATCTCGTCACCGGCCTCGTGGCGGCGGTAGAGGTAGTCGGAGCAGTTGACCGTCATCTCCTCCTCGGCGAGACGTTCGCCGATCGCGGAAAACTCCTCGTGGAGCGCGTCGACGTCGAACGCCTCGGCGCGGTCGTCGCCGATGTCGAGCCCGTACACGTCCTCCACAAGCGCGCGCTTCTGCGGGACCGCGTATTCGAGCTTGTCGCGGAGCACGTCGGGATCGAGGAGGTCGGCCACCCGGATGCCTCGGCGGCCCGCCTTGTCCTCGTACGTCGGGCCGATGCCGCGGCCGGTCGTCCCCACCTCGTCACCGGCGTCGTCGTCGGCCTTGACTTCCTCTTCGATCCCGTCCAGAACGCGGTGGTACGGCATGATAACGTGCGCTCGACGGGCGAGCCGCACGTCAGGTTCGAGCCCGCGCTCGCGCAGGTCATCTATCTCGGTGAACAGCGTGCGTGGGTTGATGACGCAGCCGTTGCCAAGGATGCCGACCGTGCCTCGGACGGCGCCGCTCGGTACCAGCGAGAGCTTGTACTCCGCGCCGCCCTCGACGACGGTGTGGCCGGCGTTGTCGCCGCCCTGATATCGGACTACGACGTCCGCGTCCCCTCCCCACCGGTCGACGAGCGCGCCCTTGCCCTCGTCACCCAGCTGGGAGCCGACGATGGTGAGTGTCATACGGCCCGTGGGTTCCGGCCGGGGGGTAAAACAGATTACGGTCTACAGACGCGATCACTGCATGATTGTGCATCAGATCGAGACGCGTCTACACGAGATATGCCCGTTCGTGCTGTCACTTCCCGGATCCGGCTGTCAATCCTAATCGAACACGTTAACTACTGCCACGTCAAAACGCCGGATCGAGCGACCCGGACCCCGTTCCCGACAGCAACTTTTAAACCGGGGCATGACTAGTTAACATGTGCCATGATAGATCGACTAGAGAAGGAGGTAGACATGCTGGAGCGACACCTCCAGGTTCTGCGGATGGTTATCGAAAACGAGCCGATCGGCATCGTCAAGATGTCGAACGAAACCGGGTACCCCCACCACAAAGTCCGGTACTCGCTGCGCGTGCTCGAAGAGGAAAACCTCATCGAGCCGTCCAGTCAGGGCGCCATCACGACCGAGCGCACCCACGAGTTCGTCGACGAACTCGACGAGAAACTCGACGAGACCGTCGAGAAACTCGGCTCGATGCGGATCGACGACGCCGCCGAACTCGAGAACTAACTGTTCGCGTTCGTCCGTCGCAGCGCCCGAGAGTCCGTGTTTCGTCGCGAGGGCGGCATAGCTAATTCTGTCTCAACTCACTCGTTGCTCCTGAGTTGGTCGTTAGGCGCGACGAGCCGGGCCACCATCTCCTCGTAAAATCGAGTTTCCTGCTTTCCCCGCCGCGTTACAGGTCCGGGACCGTCATATGGAACCCGCCGTCGCGAGCCTCGATCAGACAGAGGTGGTACCCCTGTTTTCGTGAGAGCTTCACGAAGCTCGAGCGCTTCGACCGGCTGAACAGCCCGCCGCCGACGGCGTCGCTCGCGGTCTCTAACGCCCCCGGCTCGAAGAAGCTCTCCGTCACTGCGAACGCCCCGGCGAACGAGTCGTTGGACTCGGCGATGTCGCGGCCGTTACCCACGAGCGACTCGAGCGCGCCCTCGGCGGTCGGGTCGCGGCTGTCGTTGAGGTCGGCGACGAACAGCGGGTTGCCCATCCGGTCGCGCAAGACGAGGTCGAACGTGCGCTGTTCGCGCGTCTCCTCGCCGTTCTCGCGGATCATGATCGACACCGACCCGCCGATCTCCGCGCGGTCGATCTCGGGGATGGCGTCGTAGAGGTCACGAAGCACGCTCTGGTTGCCGGTCCCGCTCACTTCGAACGGGAGGTCCTCAACGATCCATTGGGTAAACCCGTACTCGATCGTCTCTCGCAGGAATTCCTCGAACGGCCGCCCGTCGACCGCGAGTCCGTCCGTCTCGAAGCTCGTGTGGTGTTCGATCCGCAGGTTCTCGCGGAGCTCGTCCCGGCCGACCGAGCCGTCGTGGGCATCCTCGAGGGTCGCGCCGCCTTTCGACTCGTACCTGACGAAGAGGTTGGTTCCGCTCCGGGCCTCGGCGGGCGAAATCGTTCGGTCGCTCTCGGGAAGCCGCTCGCGGACCCCGGCGAGTTCCTCTCGCAGTCGGTCCCGTTCTTCGCGGAGCGACGCCATCTCTGTCTCCAATCGGTCGACCTCGCCGGCCAGCTCGTCTCGGTCCGCCGCCACCTCGTCTCGCTCGGCGACGACCGTCTCCAGCTCCGCTTCGAGCTCGGTGCGCTCCCGCTCGGACTCGTTCAGCGCCTGTTTCAGCTTCTGCAGGCGTTCGCGCCCGTCACCGCCGGCCCCACCGGAACGCTGCGATCGTTGCGAGACGGCCGACTGGTTCGAGTCGTCTTTCCCGGTCGAGCGGGGCCGGGGAGACTGCTCGTTCGCGGGCGCCGTCCGCTCGTTGGTCGCCTCCCGACCGGCGCCTGCGTCGGTACTGCGAGTCCGCTGAGAGGCGCGCCCGGAGGCCTTGGCGTCGCCGTTGCGTGCGCTCGGCGGATCGCTCGCCTCCGACGGGTCGAGCGCCGGGATAGACCGCTGCTCGCGCCACTGCTCCTCCTCGGAGAACACGTCGTCGCTCGGGCGCACTTCGCCGTCGCTCGAGTCGTTCGCCGGTGATTCGTCGGTGCGCACCGTGGAGTCGCTCGGCGCCTCGTCTCCGTTGCCGGCCGACGCGGCGGGGTTGTCTCGCGGCGTCGCCGTTCCGGGCGGCGCGTCGCTTCCCTCGCGTGGCTCGTCGTCGACGTCGTCGGTGTCGGACGAATCGATCCGGACGGGCGACGGGCTCTCGTCGTCGGCCGCGTCGGCCTCGGGGTCGGCCGTCGCCTCGCTCTCGCGGACCGCGGCCTCGGCGGCCTCGACGACCGATCCGTCGACCGTCGGGTCCGCGGGCTCTGCGTCATCGTCCGTTGTCGCGTGCTCGTCGTCGTCCGGCTGACTCGTCGGGTCCGACCGATCGTCCGAGACCACGCCGGCAGACGCGGGGCCGTCCTCCTCGGCGTCGTCGTCGGACTCCTCGTCGCTCGGGTCTGCGGCCGCCGAGGCGGAAGCGGTTCCGCCGGCGTCGGACGGAATCTCTCGGACCGTCAGATCGACCTCGTAGACGGTGTAGATCCCGACCTCGTCGTCAGCGAGCGAGAACGCCTTGTCGCCGGTCTCCAGCCGACGGGAGTTGCCGACGTACGCGGCAGACATCGATTCGCCGGCCGTGTAGGTGACGTAGTAGTCGCCGGAAAGCACGTTCTCCGACAGTTCGATGTAGCCGGTGAATCCTCCCTGCGAAAGCTTGCGATCGGCCTCTGAGAGCGGCGTGTCGTTCGTGTAGTACTGCGCCCGTGGCTCGACGCCCTGCTCCTGCATCGCGAACAGGACCGGCAGGACCGCCTCGGGGGACTCGTACAGCGTGCCGGACGCCTCCGCGAAGTCGTCCAGTTCGGCGTCGGCGGTGCCGACGACTCGGCCCTCGAACACGAACAGCCACCCCATGCCGTCAGTCGCCGCCCCGGAGAAGCCGCGGTCGACGAGCCGCCCGAGATCAGCGAACCCGTCCGAGAACTCGCGGGCGTCCCACTCGGTTATCTCCGATCGTCGCTGTGCGTCCATCTTGGCCTATGTCGCCTGCAACGACCCAAATACCTTCCGGACCGTGAGACGCTAGTCAGACGCGGACCGGGCTTCGTTCCGGCAACCGCGACCGTTACGCGTCCTCGACGGTCGCGATTGCCTCGCGGCCGAGGTCGATCACGTCAGACTGGAGGTCGCTGGCCGCTAGGTCGGCCGGCGTGTACCAGCGCCACGCATCTGGGTCGACCTCGTCGTCTCCGTCCGGTGCGATCTCACGGGAGTCGACACGGGCGTAGTAGAGGTGGTCGACGTGCTGGTGACCCACGGTGCCGTCCTCGTGAACGTTGATGTCGTGAAGCATGAGGTGGGCCGGCTCAGGAAGACCGCGTGTGTTCGGCCCCGTGATCGGCGATTCGGTCGCGACCAGTTCGGCACGCAGTCCGGTCTCCTCGCGGACTTCGCGGAGTGCTGCCTCGTGTGGAAGTTCGTCGCGGTCCACGTGGCCGCCCGGTGGGAGTCGGATACCGAGTCGATCGTGTGCGTGGAGGGCGGTCGCACCGTCGTTGACGACGTAGGTCGTCGCGGTGAAGTGACGGGTGGTCTCCATAGGCGTGGCTGGGGCCGTGAGGGCTTGTGCGTTCGGAACCGAGCCGCAAAACGAGTCGTCCGCGGTCCGGGCGTCAGCGAAGCGCGACGGAGCGTCGACGGACGCGGTCTGGCGGGCCGTTCAGTTCAGCGTGACGTCTTCCTCGGCCTCCAACAGCTCGTGGTACCGGTTTCGGATGGTTACTTCGCTGATGTTCGCCACGTCGCTGACCTCGCTCTGGGTGACCTTTTCGTTGACCAGTAGGGAGGCGGCGTACACCGCGGCGGCCGCGAGACCGACCGGCGACTTGCCGGAGTGGAGCCCCTGCGACTTCGCGGTCTCGAGCAGCGATCGGGCGCGTCGCTCAGCCTCGTCCGAGAGGCCGAGGTCGCTCGCGAACCGCGGGACGTAGCTCTCGGGGTCGGCCGGCTGGATCTCCAGCTTGAGTTCGCGAACGACGTATCGGTACGTCCGGGCGATCTCGTCCTTCTCCACCCGGGAGACGGCCGCGATCTCGTCGAGGCTGCGCGGCGTGCCCGCCTGCCGGGCGGCCGCGTACAGGGACGCGGTCGAGACGCCCTCGATGGACCGTCCCGGGAGGAGGTCCTCGTCGAGTGCGCGGCGGTAGATGACCGAGGCGGTCTCGCGGACGTTGTCCGGGAGCCCGAGCGCCGAGGCCATTCGGTCGATCTCGCCGAGCGCCTGCTTCAGGTTGCGCTCCTTGGAGTCGCGGGTGCGGAATCGCTCGTTCCAGGTGCGGAGCCGCTGCATCTTCTCGCGCTGTCGGCTGGAGAGGGACTTCCCGTAGGCGTCCTTGTCCTGCCAGCCGATGTTGGTCGAGAGCCCCTTATCGTGCATCATGTTGGTCGTCGGGGCGCCGACGCGCGACTTGTTGTCCTTCTCGCTGGCGTCGAACGCGCGCCACTCCGGCCCGCGGTCGATCTCGTCTTCCTCGACGACGAGCCCGCAGTCGACACACACGGTTTCGCCGTGTTCCGTGTCAGTCGCGAGCTGGCCGCTGCATTCGGGACATTCCAGTTCCTCGTCCGACGATTCGGTCTCTTTCTCGTCGTCGACGTGCTCCGTCGTATACGCTCGAACGTTTTCGCTCATTGGTTAGCTAAGGTGGAGGGACCGAGGGGGCCGAGAGACGCGTCTCGGTTTGTTTTCCTCACTAACGGGTAAGGCCTGAATGTATTTAAATCATTGTGTCGGTTTCGACACTGAAAACCGCGGAGAGAGGCCATCTCGAACGCCGCCACGGCCGTCGTGGCAGCAGTGTCTCTCGGGGGCGGCTGTGGCGGCCATCTCTCGCCGAGGAGGCGAATCCTACTATATAGATATTTCGTGATAGATGGCCGGTCCGACTCCGACCGCCCGGTTCCGCGAGGGCAACCGATTTGAGCGTCGCGCGAGCAGGGCGGGTATGAACCGGACACGGCTCGACGAGACGCTCGCCGGCCTCGACTCCGACGGGTATCTGCTCGACGCGTCACAGGAGGACGCGAACCAACTGTACCTCTCGGGGTTCACCGGACCTGATCCCTTCCTGACGCTGTACGCCGACGGCGAGGTCCACGTGCTCGTCTCCGGGCTGGAGTACGGCCGGGCGAAGGCCGAGGCCGACGCCGACACCGTCGAACGCCACGCCGATTACGACTACGAGTACGGGGGCCGCGAGGAGCGGTACGACATGTACGCCGCGTTCGCCCGCGACAAGGGCGTCGAGTCGGTGTCGATGCCGCCGCGCGGCCCGGTTGGGACCGCAGATGCGATGCGCGAGCGCGACATCGACGTCGCGGTCGACGGCGACGACCTCCTCCAAGAGGTCCGAGCCGTAAAGACGGACGCGGAGGTCGACGCGATCCACGAGGCCCAGCGGGCGAACGAGGCGGCGATGCGCGCCGCCGAGGAACTGCTCGCGAGCGCGGACGTGGCCGCCGAGGGCGATGACGCCGAAACGGGGGTCTTGCTGTCCGAGGGCGAGCCACTCACCAGCGAGCGCGTCGCTGAGGAGATCGAAGTGACCCTGCTCCGGCACGGCTGCGCCCTCGATGAGACGATCGTCGCTGGCGGGGCACAGGCGGCCGACCCGCACGACCGTGGCTTCGGTCCCCTGCGGGCGAACGAGGCGATCATCGTCGACATCTTCCCGCGCTCGAAGGCGACGAAGTACAACGCGGACATGACTCGGACCTTCTGCGTCGGCGATCCGCCGGCGGCGCTCCGCGAGTGGTACGACCTCACCGAGCGCGCGCTCGACGCCGCGCTCGACGCCGTCGAGCCGGGCGCAACCGGCGCAGACGTCCACGCCGCGGCCTGCGAGGTGTACGAAGAGGCCGGCGAGCCGACGTTCCGAACCGACCCCGAGACGGAGACCGGATTCATCCACTCGACCGGCCACGGGATCGGCCTCGACGTCCACGAGTCCCCCCGGCTTGCGAGCGGCGGCGGCGAACTGGAGGCCGGTCACGTGATAACCGTCGAGCCGGGGCTGTACGACCCCGACGTCGGCGGCGTCCGGATCGAGGACCTCGTCGTCGTCACGGAGGACGGGTACGAGAACCTCACCGAGTACCCGGTCGCGTTCGAGGTCTGAGGAAGCGCCCGCCGGCTTCCGCCACGGTGGGTGACCAGGCTCGCTCATACCCGGCCCGGTTGGCCGCGACCGGAACCCGCTTCCACCCCGGTCGAGAACGTCGACCGTGAACTGGCGGTACCGGCACACGGCGCTCGCCCTCTGCACGCTCGCGTTCACCGCGACGATGGTCGCTCGGCTGGCCATCAGCCCGCTCGTCCCCCGGATCACATCTGAGTTCGGCGTGACGAACGCGACCGTCGGCCTCGCGCTCTCGGGGATGTGGCTGGCGTACGCTCTGGCGCAGTTCCCGTCCGGCGTGCTCGGCGACCGCTACGGGGAGCGCGCCGTCATCCTGACCGCCGTCGGCGCCACCGCGGTCGCCTCCCTCCTGATCGCGTTCTCGCCGTCTATCGGCGTTTTCATGCTCTTCACAGTGGTGCTCGGGGCGGGCGCGGGGCTCCACTACACCGTGGCGACGACGTTCCTCGCCAAGCAGTTCGACGACATCGGCCGCGCCATCGGTATCCACGTCGCCGGCGGGCCGATAGCCGGCCTCGCCGCGCCGCCGCTCGCCGCGCTCGTCGGCTCGCGGTACGGGTGGCGGGCCGGTATCCTCCTCGGCGTCGTCGTCGCGGTGCCCGTCTTCGTGCTGTTCGCGTGGCGGGTCCGTCCCACCGAGAGCGTCCGTCCCGACCAGGCGATGCGCGAGCGGTTCGCGCTCGACCAGCTCATCGGACTGCTCTCGCGGCCGCCGATACTCTACACGACCGTGCTGGCGACGCTGGGCGCGTTCACGTGGCAGGCGACGGCCTCCTTCCTCCCGACGTTCCTCGAGGTCGGCAGCGGCCTCTCGACGGCGCTGGCGGCCCTGTTGTTCTCGCTGTACTTCCTGGTCCACGGCGGCTCCCAACCGCTCACGGGCTCACTCTCGGACCGCTTCGGCCGCGACGTGACCGCCATGGGTACGATGAGCGCCGGCGTCGTCGGCTACGGGCTCTTGGTCGCGACGGTGAGGTACGACCTTGGGCTCGGTCCGACGGTCGTCGCCGTCGGCATCGTCGGCGTCGCGATGTCGTGGGGTGCCCCTGTCCAGTCGCGGTTCATGGACCTGCTGTCCGACGAGGAGCGGGGCGCCGGGTTCGGGCTCGTCCGGACCGCCTACATGGTGATCGGCGCGTCCGGGAGCGTCGTTGTCGGGACGATATCCGACGTGGCTGGGTGGGCGCCGGCGTTCGGACTGCTCGCCGGCGTGATGGCGCTGGGGCTGGCCGCGCTGCTCGCGAATCGGGCGCTCGGGCTGGGGTACTGACGGTCGGCTGTTTAAAAGGGGCGTTACAGTCGGTCGTCTTCGAGACTGCCCGGATCCTGCGCCGTGTCGAACATGTTGTTCTCCGCGCCGTCGAGCATCTCGTCGCGCGGCTCGTCATCGACGATGCTCACGTTGTACGCCTCGATGCCGGAGGCGATGAGGTCCTCGGCGGCCTGTTCCTCGGAGACGAACTCCTGGTCTGCGAGCTGCTGGAACTCCGCGTAGACGTCGTCCGAGAGGTTGAGTTCGAAGGTCGGCATACCCCTCCGTTCCGGCCGGATGCTTTTAAACATTCCCTCGGACGACCTCGGAGTCAGAGTCCGCCGCTCAGGTCGCCCCACGCGCCGCGGAAGCGCTGAACAGCGGTCAGGTGGCCGACGGCGGCGAACAGCACAAGCAGGAGGCCGACGACGTTCAGGCCGACGACGATGGGCGCCGAGTAGACGGCGGCAAGGAGACCGACGACGCCCATTAACGCGAGTCGGTCGGCCCGACCGAGGAGTCCGCCGTACTCGCGCCCGATGCCGACCGCCTGAATCTGGGTGCCCATGTACGAGGTCATCAGGACGCCGGTGACGGCGAGAAAGCCGAGGGCGTACGCCTCGGCCCCGACCGTGAACCCCGCGATTATCGCGATGTCGGCGTAGCGATCGAGGACGTGATCGAGGAGGTCGCCGCCGTCCGAGGAGACCCCGAGGTGGCGCGCGAGCGCGCCGTCGACGAGGTCGAGCCAGCCGTTGAGCAGGACGCAAACCGCGCCGACGGCGTAAAAGAGCGGTTCGCCGATCGCGAACGCCCCCGCGGCCGCGACGGCGACGCCGAACGCGACGACGCTCACTTGGTCCGGCGAGAGCCCGAGCCGGGCCGCCGCTCGCACCCACGGGCCGAGCAGGCGGTCCGCGACCGAGCGGTACTGGTCGAGAGTCATCTACTGTCCCGACCGTCGCGGGCGGGTCATATATAATCCATGAAGTCGACGGTCCCGGCGCTCGGCTCGCGCTCCCCCTCGATCGCGGCGCGGATCTCGGCGGCCACGGCCGCGGGGTCCAGATCGGTCGTGTCGACCTCGTAGACGTTCTCGACCCCGTGCTCTGCGACGGCCTCCGAGAGGATCACGTCGAGCGCCTCGCTCTCCGCGTTCTCCTCGGCGGTCGCGTCCGACTCCCCGCGCTCGCGGAGTCGCGCCTCGACCGTCTCCGGGTGACATCGCAGCACGACCACGCGGTCGACGTCAAACCGATGCGCGAGGTGCGAGTCGAGCACGCCCCTCCAGTCGCCGAGGTGTTCGCGCACCGCGTCGAGGTCGGCGACGAGCGTGTCGCGGTCAGCGTCGCGCTCGCTCCAGAGGCCGTCGTCGCCCTTTATCAGGTCGTTGAGGTGGATGACATCGTACTCGCCTTCGAGCAGGGCAGTCGCCGTCGACTTGCCGGTTCCGGGGGTTCCGGTGACGGCGACGCGAGCGGGGACGTCCGGGTCGGTCTCTCCGGCGTCCGCCGTCGATTCCTCGCTCACGCTCGAACACCAAGCCCGAGGTCGGCGAGCGTCTCGTTGAGCCGCTCGACCGCCTCGCGCGTCTCCCCGCGAGTGCCGGTCGAGATCCGGACGTGATTCGGGAGCCCGAACGAGGTGCAGTCGCGGATGATCACGCCGCGCTCCTGCGCCGCGTCGGCGACCCGCTCCGCGTCGCCGACCTCGGCGAGCACGAAGTTCCCGGCCGACTCCACCGTCGGCGCGTCGAGTTCGCTCGCGATGTACTCGCGCGCCCAGCGGGCAGATTCGACCGACTCCTCGACGTGCGACTCGTCGTCGAGGGCGGCAAGGGCGGCACGGCACGCCAACTCGTTCGCCGCGAACGGCGTGTTCACGCGGGCGTACGCCTCGCCCCACGCCTCCGGCACGACGCTGAATCCGATCCGGAGTCCCGCGAGGCCGTAGGCCTTCGAGAACGTCCGGAGCACCGCCACGTCGTCGCGTTCGTCGACCAGCGGGATCGCGCTGTCGACCTCAGCGAACTCCCCGTATGCCTCGTCCACGATGACGAGCGTCTCCTCGGCGGTCGCGTCTGCGATCGCCTCGATTTCGTCCAACGGCATCGTCGATCCCGAGGGGTTGTGCGGGGAGGTGACGTAGACGATCCGCTCGCCGCCGTAGGCGCTCAGGACCGTCTCCGCGTCCTGTGCGAACCCGTCGGCAGCGTCGAGCGCGTACTCCGTCACCTCACCGTGGTGGTAGCGGGCCGACATCCCGTAGTACGCGAAGCCGGGCGCCGGGACGAGGACCTCATCGCTCGGCTCCAGCGCGGCCCGCGCGAGGTAGTCGATCGAGCCGTCCGCACCGGGTGAGACCCACACCTGCTCGGTCGAGACCTCCCATTTCTCAGCGATCTTCGCGGTGAGGTCGGTGTGCGAGGATTTCGGGTACTGGTGCACGCGGTCGGCGTGCTCGCGGATCGCTTCGATCGCCGCGGGGCTCGGGCCGTGAGGGTTCTCGTTCGACGAGAGCTTGATCAGGTCGTCGGGGTCGATCCCGCGCTCGCGGGCGACCTCCTCGACGCCTCGGCCCGGCACGTACGGTGAGTGATCGGAGAGATCCCGTGGTTCCATACCGGGAATCGGAGTGGCTCGGATTTAAGCGTGGTCGTACCCGGCGCGGATCGGGAGACCCGCCTGCATTCACGGCGTCCGCCCCGCGGACGCTCAGGGAACCCGCACGTCGTGTTCGAGCGTCCCGACGCCCTCGACTTCGATTTCGACGGTGTCGCCGTCGGCGAGTGCCCCCACGCCCTCCGGCGTCCCGGTCGCGATCACGTCACCGGCCTCCAGCGTGAGGTAGGTGGTAATCTCCTCGATCAGGGTCGGCACGTCGAAGATCATGTGCTCGCGGTCGCTCGACTGCTTCGTCTCCCCGTTCACCCGGAGTTCGACGCTCGCGTCCGCGGGGACCTCGTCAGGCGTCGCCAGCACGGGCCCGAGCGGCGCGGCGTTGTCGAACGCCTTGCCGCGCACCCAGTTCTGCTCGCGGTTCTGGTCGTCGCGGTTCGAGACGTCGTTCATGCAGGTGAACCCGGCGACGACGTCCATCGCGTCGTCCGCGTCGACCGCCTTACACTGCTCGCCGATCACGACCGCCAGCTCCGCCTCCCAGTCGATCCTGTCTTTCCCGGCCGGGACGGTGACCGTGTCGCCGTGGCTCGCCAGCGCGTTCGGCGGCTTCAAAAAGAGAAGCGGTCGGTCCGGCACGTCGTTGCCGAGTTCGGCCGCGTGGTCGGCGTAGTTGCGACCGATACAGACGATTTTCGTCGGCTCCGTCGGCGGCAACACGTCGATAGCGGGATCGTCGAGCGCGTACTCGTCGCCGCCGAAGGCGACCGTATCGCCCTCCGGGTCGTAGGTGCCTTCGCGGATCGAACCGGCCGGGTCGCGGAATCGTGCGCGGTGCATGACCGCTCGATCGAACGGTGGCTTAAAAGGGTTGCCGGAGCCGGCGGTTCGGCGCAGTCTCTCGGCCGGACGAGGGACGATCCGCGTTCAGGGCCGACGGAGGCGGATCGAGACGTCGTTGCCGCCGAGGTCGTCGCTGACGCCGAACGAGAGTTCGCCGCCGAACGCCTCGACGGTGAGTTCGGTGAGCCAGAGCCCCAACCCGCTCCCGTGGTACGTCGGCGAGATCGCCTCGTCGTCTTGGATCACGTCGCGCTCGTTGAGCGGGATTCGCGGCCCGTCGTCTTCCACGTGGAGGACCGCCCACTCCGCCGCGGTCGCGTCCGGCTCGTCGGTGGGATCATCGAGGCGAACGTGAACCCGCGGCGCCTCGCTCGGGTTGTGTTCGATCGCGTTGTCCACCAGGCCGTCGATCGCGTACCGGAGCCGGTCGTCGGCCAGCACGGTCTCGCCGTCGTCGACGGTGACGTCGATGACGGCGTTCGGTGAGCGCCTGCGGTGCTCGTCGACGACCGTGCGGACCACGGTTCCGACGTCGATATCGACCGTCTCGTCCGTCGTTCGCTGGAGGATGCGACGGATGTGGCCGGCCTCTTCTGCGAGCCGTTCGAGCTCACGGGCCGCGCGCTCGACGGTCGCCGCCGACTCGATGGTCGCCGCGTCAGGTTCGTCAAACTCCGCCAGCAGGCGCGTCGTGTGGCCGGCGACGATGTTCGCGTTGTTCCGGAGGTTGTGCCGGAGGATGCGGTTGAGGACCTTCAGTCGGCGCTCGTTCCGCGCTATCTCCGTCAGGTCGGTGTACACCGCGAAGCCGCCGGACCCGACGCCGTCTTCGTACGGAATCCCGCGGTATAGAAACTCGCGGAGCCCGTTGGCGGTCTCGCGGGTGACCTCCTGGTAGTTGATCTCGCCCGACGACGTGTTCGCGTCCAAGCCGCGCGCCTCCGCTATCTTCCAGTCGGGGACCACCCACTCGTTGAGTGGTTGCCCCCGAATCGCGTCGGCGTCGTACCCGAACACGTCCACGAACGAGCGGTTCACCGACACGACGATGGGCTCCTGATCGACGAGTTCGAACTCGACCACCGCGTCCTGAACGTGCTCGATCAAGTGACGGTATCGGTCCGTCTGTTCGTCGTCGCCGACGCGACCGTCGGATCCCTCACTCTCCATGGCGTTTTTCCACTACCACAAAAGAATGTGTCCGCATCGTGTTCATAAGCGTGTCCTCGCGGAAATATATTGCCATGTATGGGAGAAAATCGGATCGAACGTTCAAATTAGAGAGCTCGGCATTCAGCTCGCTCGAACGCGGGTCGATCGGCGTTTTGCGGAGTCGACTTTTATTATTACTCGCTGAGAGGATGCACACGTACTATGGAACTCACATGGCACGGCCACTCGACGTGGCACGTTCTCGTCGATGACACGGAGCTGCTGATCGACCCGTTCTTCGACAACCCGATGACAGACGTCGACCCCGAAGAACTCGACCCCGATTACCTCCTCCTGACCCACGGGCACGCTGACCACATCGGCGACGCCGCCGCGTTCCCGGACGCCACCGTGGTCGCCACCCCGGAGCTCACGGGGTACGTCCAGGAGGAATTCGGCCTCGAACACACCCTCCCGGCGGGCGGGATGAACATCGGCGGCACCGTCGAGTGCGGCGACGCGTGGGTGACGATGGTCCGCGCGGACCACTCGAACGGCATCGAGAACGACCCAGACTACTCCGCCGGGATGCCGGCCGGCTTCGTGATCGGCGACAAGAAGCCGACCCAGGAGTCCGACCCGGACTGCACCACGTTCTACCACGCAGGCGACACCGGACTGATGACCGAGATGGTCGACGTGATCGCGCCGTACCTCGAACCCGACGCCGCTGCACTCCCCGCAGGCGACCACTTCACGATGGGGCCCGCGGGCGCCGGTATCGCCGCGGACTGGGTTGGCGCCGACGTGGTGTTCCCGATGCACTACGACACGTTCCCGCCGATCGAGATCGATACGCGGGAGTTCGTCAACGAGGTAAAAGCGGCCGGCGCCGCCGCCGAACCCGTCGTTCTCGAGGGCGACGAGACGTACACGTTGGAGTCGTAAGCGCACGCCGTCGAGGCGGTGTTCGGACGCCCGCGCTACCGCCGCGGACGGCGGTGATAGCAACCTTTAGGCCGCGCCGAGCCATCTGTCGGCGCGTATGTCTGACATCGAGACGTCCACTGTCTCCGAGGAAGGGTACGCCTGCACGAGCCAGGTCGGCGACTTCGACCTGCAGATCGACGCGACCGGCGAGACGGGCCCGAACCCGAACGCCGCGCTCGTCGCGACGTACGCCTCCTGTTTCCTCCCTGCCGTCCGCGTCGGCGGGAGCCAGCGCGGCGAGGAGGACCTCGGGAAGATCCAGATCGACGCCAGCGCCGAACTCGACGACGACGACGACCTGGAGGCCATCTCCTTCGACGTGCACGTCGCGGCCGACATCGACGAGGAGACGGCGGCCGACATCGCCGAGCGCGCCGCGGGCATCTGTCACGTCCACACCGCGCTCCGCGACGAACTCCACGCCGACGTGAGCGTCTACCCCGGCGCGTTCTGAGCCGGCGACCCGATCTCGTTTTTCCCTCTCGCTCCCCCCAGCGGAGCGCCTACGGTCGGTCGACGCCGTGGAACTCGAACCGCGCACCGCCCGATTCGCTCTCGGTCAACGTCACCTCCCAGCCGTGGGCCTCGGCGATGCGCTCGACGATGGCGAGTCCGAACCCTGTGCCGGCCTCAGAGGTCGTGTAGCCGCTCTCGAACACCTCGTCGCGCCGCTCCTCGGGAACACCCGGGCCGTCGTCCGCGACGTAGAACCCGTCGTCGAGGTCGCCGACGACCACGCGACTGCCGCCGTGTTCCGCGGCGTTCCGAAAGAGGTTCTCCAGTAGCCGCTTCAGCCGACCGCGGTCCGCGAGCACCGGGGCCGTCGTCTCGAAGTCGACGTCGATGGCGGCCGCGTCCGTCCCATCGTCGCCGACCGAACTCTCGACCGCCCCAAACACGTCCGTCTGCTGTCGGTCGGTCAGCTCCTCGAGGGTGATCGGCTCGACCGGACCCACGGCGTCGCCCTGTCTGGCGAGCGTGAGGACGTCTTCGATGAGGCGCTCCATGTCGTCGACCGCCCGTTCGCAGCGGTCGAAGTAGGACTCGTCACCCGTCTTTCTGGCAAGTTGGAGGTACCCGGAGAGCACGTTAAGTGGGTTCCGGAGGTCGTGCGAGACGATGTTCGCGAACTCGTCGAGCCGCTCGTTCTCGCGTTCGATCTGCCGTTCGTGCGCCTTGCGCTCCGAGATGTCCCGACTGGTCGTGAGAAACCGGTCCTCACCGCGGACGTCGATCCGTCGGACGTGGACCTCGGCGGGGAACGTCGTTCCGTCAGCCCGGACGAACGTCGTCTCCAGTCGGACCGTCTCGTCTAGCTTCGTGTCTTCCCACACCTCGAGCGCCTCCTCCGGGTCCATCCCCCTGTCGATGTCCCAGACGTGCATCCCGGTCAGCGTGTCCTGATCGTAGCCGAGCTCCGTCGCCATCGCCCGGTTCGCGTCGATTATCTCGCCCGTCTCGTCGTGGATATTGACCATGTCAGGCGACCGCTCGTACAGCGCCTCCAGCCGCGCGGACGTGCGTTCGAGGCGCTGCTGGCGGCGCTGCCGCTCCGTCACGTCGCGGGAGATCCCCAACACGCCGTCGAACTCCCCGTCGATGACGAGTCGGCGCAGGCCGAAGTCGACGATCGACTCCGATAGCCCGGGGAGATCGATCTCGATCGTTCCCGACAGCGTCTCCCGGTCGCCCGCGACGAGCGCCGCGAACGGGTCGTCGTCGTCGCTGCTCTCGCGTATCCGATCGATCAGCTGACTCTCTCGACCGACGAGGGCCTCGGGGGACGTCTCGTACACCTCCGCGATGCGGGCGTTGACGAGGTCGAAGTGCGCGTCGGCGTCGTAGACGGCAACGCCGTCGGGCAGTTCGTCGAGGAGCCGTCGGTAGCGTTCGAGTTCGCGTTCGCGTTCCTTCTCCTCGGTCACGTCGATGTGGATCCCTACCGCCCGCACCGGCTCGCCATCCGCGTCGCGCTCGACGACGCGACCGCGGTCCCGGATCCACCGCCACTCGCCTGACTTCGTCCGCATCCGGTGATCGCACCGGTAATACTCGGTCTCGCCGTCGAAGTGCGCCTCCAGGGCGGCCCACGCGTCGTCGATGTCGTCCGGATGAACCCGGTCTTCCCACGCCGAGAGGTCGAAGTCGATCTCGGAGCGGTCGTACCCCAGCATCGCCGCCCACCGATCGTCGAACCGGACCTCGTCGGTGCGGAGGTACCAGTCCCAGACACCGACGTCGGCCCCCTCGACCGCGAGCCGGAGCCGCTCGGAGATCTCGCGGAGCTCTCGGTCCCGCTTCTTCTGCTCCGTCACGTCGAGGAAGTACACGGAGAGCCCCGTTTCGGAGGGATAGACGTTGACCGCGAGGTCGGTGTCGTTCGCGTCCAGCCGGTACTCGAAGGCGCGCGGTTCGCCCACGGCCATCGCCGTCCGTAACTCCGTCCCGACCTTCGTTCCCTCGAAGTCGGGAAACAGCTCCCAGATGGACTCGCCCAGCAGATCATCGACATCGCGTTCGAGTAGCTCTGCGGCCCGCTCGTTGAGGTACGTGAGGCGCCACCGCTCGTCGATCGCACAGAACGCGTCCGTCATCCGATCGAGGTGTTCCTCGATCCGGCGGTCCGTTTGCGCCGCCGCCACGGTGTTCCTGATCCGAGACGCGAGCGTCCCGTAGGGGTCGTCGGCGCCGTGTTTCGTGAGGTACTCGTCCACGTCGGCAGCGACGGCTTCGCTCGCCACTCGCTCGGAGCCCGCGCCGGTGAACAGGACGAACGGGAGGTCGTCCCAGCGGTCCCGAATCGTCTTGAGAAGCTCGATGCCGTCGGTTCCGGGCATGTCGAAGTCGGAGACGACACAGTCGAACGTGCCCGATTCGACCGCGTCCAGCGCCGCCGCCGGATCGGTCTTCGGCGTCACGTCGAATCGGTCGTCACGCTCCTCGACGAGCGACGCCGCGGTGTCGGCGAATCCCGGTTCATCGTCGACGAGGAGGACGCGGATCGAGGACGGATCGGATTCCGTGGTCGCGACCGTCTTCGACCCGTCTCCGTTTCCTCCTGTCATCAATAAGTGTACATCTTATCCGACATGTTAACCATTCCGTTTCGTCACCCGCCCGCGTATTCGACGACCGCGCTCGACGCGACGTAGCCGATGGCGGCGACGACGACTCCGGCGACGAGCGCAACCGTAAACTCACCGCCGATCGCGACTGCAACCAGGAAGCCGACCATGCCGGCGCCGTTCGCGCACAGCAGTCGAAGCGTTCGATAGTTCGGCTCGCGCAGTGACATAGCCACGCTATGCGAAGTCGAGATAAAAAGCCCCGAGTCGATCGCAAACGCGGTCCGTTCGGAGGGTTAGGGATGGTACCGCGGCCAGCGATCCCGTACGACCGAGCGAACGACTGCCGAGATGTCGTCCACAATCTGTCCAAGCGCGCCGACATGACCGTTGTGCTGTCGTTCGCTCGTCGGTGACTACGGAACAGAGGCGGCACACGCGGGACGCGGTCGGCGACCGCAGAACGGTTTTACGCTCGCCGCCGGTAGCGTGTCGCATGGTGATGAAAGAGTCCGACTCGGCGCTCGACCGAGGCGACACGGCTCCCGACTTCGAACTGCCCGGCGTCGACGGCGAGACGTACGCGCTCGACTCCTTCGACGTGGACGCGCTGCTGGTCGTGTTCACCTGTAACCACTGCCCGTACGCGAAGGCGAAGTTCGACCTCCTCAACGAACTCGCGGCCGAGTACGGCGACCTCGCCGTGGTCGGCATCAATCCGAACGACGCCGACGAGTACCCCGACGACTCGTTCGAGGCGATGCGCGAGCGCGTCGCCGACGGGAGTATCGCGTACGACGCCTACCTCCGCGACGAGACGGGCGCGGTCGCCAAGGCGTACGGCGCGGTCTGTACGCCCGACCCGTTCCTGTTCGCCCGCCAAGGCGGCGCGTGGCGGCTCGCGTACCACGGTCGGCTGGACGATGCTCTCAACCCCGACGACGAGCCGACCGAGTTCTACGTTCGGGAGGCCGTGGAGTCGGTGCTCGCGGGCGACGAGGTGAGCGTGCCGGACCGACCCTCTCGCGGCTGTTCGATCAAGTGGCCGGAGGCGTGAGCGGCCTCGCCGGAGAGGGGTTGAAAGGGATCGGGGCCGAACGAGAGCCATGGGAATGAAAGCCGACGGCGAGGCGAAGCTCCACGAGATCGATCGGTTCGACGGCGGCGTCGGCTGGATCGCGTACCCTGACGAGACGATGGAGCGCGCGAGCCACGCGGTCGCGGTGCCGAACGTGGAGACGGAGACGAACGACGTCTGGGTGTTCGACCCGGTCGACGCTCCCGGCCTCGACGACCTGTTGGCGGAACTCGGGACGGTGGCCGGCGTCGTCGTCGGCCTCGACCGCCACAAGCGCGACAGCGCCGCCATCGCGACCAGACACGACGTCTCCGTGTGGGTGCCCGAGTGGATGACCGGCGTCGCCGACGAACTCGACGCGCCGGTCAAGCGGTTCGGCGACCGGCTGGCCGACACGGGGTTCGAGGCGTTCCGCATCCGCGACTCCTCTGTGCCGCCGTGGCAGGAAGCCGGGTTCTTCGACGGCGAGACGCTGATCGTCCCGGAGTCGCTCGGGTCCGCGTCGTACTTCCGCGGCGACCGCGAGCGGATCGGCGTCCATCCGATGCTTCGATTGACGCCGCCGACGAGGGCGCTCTCAGGGCGGAATCCGGAGCGCGTGCTGGTCGGGCACGGCGTCGGTATCCTCGACGGCGCGGCCGTCGCGGTCGAGGACGCGCTCTCGAACTCCCGCAGCAAGGCGCCGGCGCTCTACGCGAAAACGATCCGGTCCGCCATTGGTCTCTGAGCGCGTGATACACGTCACCCGCGACCTGCTGACGGTGCTTCTCGACCACGCCGACGAGCGCGACCCCGGAGAGACGAACCTCCGGCTGTCGGCCACCCGCGCCGGCGACTTCGAGAGCGACACCGGTCTCGACCCAGAAACACCGGTGTTGACGCATTTCACCCCGGACGTGGCGGGGTCGGTCAACGCGGTGTTCGGCGTCGACCTCGGCACGCCGGCCGGTCACGGGGGCGCCCGATTCCTCTCGCATCCGGACGGATTCCTCGGTGTGTCGAAGACGGACGACCTCGCCGCGGTCGTCCTCGTTGCCATCCCGCCGTACGACGACGACGGCGTCGCCGCGTTCGACCGGTCCGGAAACGGAATGGAACTCGCTATTATCGACGCGGCCCCGCCCGAGGAGTTCCTTCCGGAGTGAGGCGCCGAGGCGGAGCGCGCGAGCACCGGGTTTAAAAAGGACCGAGCGAGTATGTCGCTTCGATGGCAGCACGTCCACCCGGCGGCGGCGGAGCCTCAGAGCCCGACGCGATCGAGTTCGGAATCGCCGTGCTCGACGAGCGCGTCGACGAGGCCGGCGTCTCGTTCCCCGCGACCGGCGACGAGATTACCGAGGCGCTCGACGATGCCGAGATACCGTACGACGCCAAGGGACGGACGATATCGATCTCCGAGGCGCTCGAACAGGTGCCGCAGACCCGGTTCGAGAACGAGACCGAGTTCCTCGACGCGCTGTATCCCGTGTTCGACCGCAAGCGACGCGAGGGCGGGAGCTTGTTGTCGACACTGCGCGACGCGCTTCCCTTTTAAATACGTTCGAACGGCGCCCGTGTGACCGGCCTCAGGGCTGAGCGGACTGCCCGACTTCCGGTTCTTCCTCCTCGGTCCCCGTTTCGAGACGCTCGATGATGTCGTTGATTAACACAACGTCGCCGACGGCACGAACCCAGCGGTAGGGGAGGATGACGCCAGTGTTTCGGTCGACGCGACCGGCGAACAGTTCGCGGTTGAGGTCCGCGAGCGCGAGCCCGGTCACCGACTGCGCGTCGAGGTCGAGCCGCACATCTTCTATCTCACCGACGAATACACCGTTGTTCGAGTACACCTCACGACCGACCAGCGACGTGATCTCCTGTGGAACCGCGTTCATATCACAAACGGTCACGAGCGCGCGTATTAAGCGTTCGTTGTCGAACGACGTCCGTCAGACGAGAGGCGCGGATCGCGCGTCGCTCCCGCGGCGCGATCAGTTTCAGTTTCGCGGCGCGATCAGCTCTCCGGCGCGATCAGTTCGACGGGGTGCATGGGCGCGTCGCCGAGCAGGGCGTCGAGCTGTTCGGTACATGAGGTGCCCGTGGCGACGACCGTGCGGTCGGTGTCGCCGAACTGCTCTTGGATCGGCTCGCCGACGTCCATGCTCAGCTCATAGTAGTCGCTCTTGTAGCCGAACGACCCGGCCATCCCGCAGCACTCGGTGTCGGAGACGCGCACGTCGTAGCCGAGCGCCTCCATCACGGCGGTCGCGTGCTCGCCGACGCCAATCGTCCGCGCCTGACAGTGCGGGTGGTAGGCGACGCGCGTCCCGGACGCCACGGGATCGGTTCCCTCGGTCGGAGCCCGGAGCGCATCCGGTTCGCCGCCGTTTTCGAGCAGCCCGAAGCAGTACTCCATCACGTCGTAGCTGGCCGCCGCGAGCCGCTCGTGGGAGGTCTCCGGGAGCAACTTCTCGTACTCGCTCCGGAACATCGCGAGGTCGCTCGGCTCGATCACGACCACGTCGCGGCCGGCGTCGACGTGCGGTGCGAGGCCGGCATACGCGTCTTCCGCCGCGGACTCGGCGGTCGCGATCATTCCCTGCGAGAGCGGCGGGCGGCCGCTTCCCGGAAGATCAGGGATCCGCACGTGAACGTCGAGCGCCTCCAGCGCGCGCACGGCCGCCTTCCCTCGGTCGACGTCGACGTAGTTCGTCGCGGTGTCCGGATAGAGCACGGCCTCGCGGGTCGCCGACTCGGCAGACACGTGCGCGCCGCCGCGGGATTCGAACCAGTCGACGAGCGACTCGTGCGCGAACTCGGGGAGGTCTCGCCGGCGGTCGATCCCGGCGACCCGCTCCGCGAGCGCGCGCACCGGTCCCGCGTCGGCGAGCCGGTTCGCTATCGGTGCGGTTCGGCTCCCCCACTTCGCCATCGTCTCGTAGTTGCCGACGATGCGGGTGGACAGGTCGAGGGCGGCCGGCTCCTCGTCCGGGACCAGTTCCTCGAACAGCCAGTCGGTCTGGCCGGGGTCGGCCTCGCCGCGGTTGATCCGGTCGCGGACGACCGTGTTTATCCACGGGATGTCGATGCCGACCGGACACGCCGGGACGCACCGCGAACAACCGGTACAGAGGTCGTTGAACTCGGCCGCGGTGTCGAGCCCCTCGATGCCGGTCTCCCAGCCCGTTGCGATGCCGCCGGAGTACGTCTCGCCGCCGAACGCGTGCCCGCCGACGCTCTGGAAGTTGCCGCAGGCGTTCGAGCAGGCGGAACACCTGATGCAGTACAGGGTCTCTTTCAACTGCTCGTCCTCGCGCATCGCCAACCGGCCGTTGTCGATGAGGACGAGGTGGAAGTCGCGGTCGTCGCCCGAGCCGTCGGCGAGGGGGTCGTCGTCTTCCTCGAAGTCCGGCACCGGCGAGTCGACGGGCGGAGTCAGCGTGGAGATGTACGAGGTCACGTCCTGTCCCGTCCCGGAGCGCCCGATCAGCTCGACGAACGGCGAGAAGTCCTCGACCGACGGCACGAGCTTCTCGACGCCGGCGACCGCAACGTGGGTGTCCGTCGCGGTCACCGTCTTCCGCGCGTTGCCCTCGCTGGTGACGAGGAGCATCGTGCCGGAGTCGGCCGCGACGAAGTTCGCCCCCGTCATCCCCACGTCCGCCCCCTCGATCAGCTCGCCGAGCCGCTCGCGGGCGAACGCCGTGAGCTCCTCGGCCGTCTCGGGCGGGTCCTCGGGGTCGAACCGCTCAGCGAACAGCTCTGCGATCCCCTCGCGGGACTTGTGAATCGCCGGCGCGACGATGTGCGAGGGCGCCTCGTCCGCGAGCTGTAACACCCACTCGCCGAGGTCCGTCTCGATCACGTCGACGCCCTCGGCCTCGAGCGCCTCGTTCACCTCGATCTCCTCGGTGGTCATCGACTTCGACTTCACGAGGCGGTCCGCGTCGCGCTCCTCGGCGGTCAGTTCCGTGATGTATCGGTTCGCGTCGGCCGCGTCGTCGGCGACGTAGACGGTGCCGCCGTTGGCCTCGACGGTCCTTTTTACCTGCTCGATGAGCTCCGGGAGCCGAGCGATCGCGTCTTCTTTGATCTCGCGAGCGTCGGCCTTCAGCGCCTCGTAGTCGTCGAGCCGCCCCGTCGACTCGTAGCGCCCGCGGTTGAAGCCGCGGGTGTTCTCGGCGACCGCGTCGCCCTCGGTCGCCAGTAACTCGCGGATGCGCTCGGCCGTCGCCGCGTCGTTACTCATCGTCGGTCACCCCCGATTCGGAGGAGATATCGTCGCCCGCACCGTCCGCGCGCAACAGCACCACGTGGACCTCCTTCGGGCCGTGTGCGCCGTGGACGAGACCACCCATGTCGGCGGTCGCGCTCGGGCCGGTCGCGAAGACGACGTCCACCGATTCGTCGCGCGTCCGGGGGCCGAGCCAGTCGAACGCGTCCGGCATGTCCGGAACCAGGTCGGCCTCGTGGAGGACGACCACGTGCCGGTCGACGAAGAGGCTAACGGGCTCCGTCCCTTCGGCGTCGGCCTCGACCGCGACGCTCCCGTACTCGGCGATCCCGAGCGACGCGTCCGTGACGCCGGTGTGGGCTGCGCGGAGTTCTGCCGTGGTCGGATCGGTCTCGATCCGGTCCGGAAGCGCGAGCGGTGCCGGGTCCGATCCCTCGCGGTCGTCGGAGCGCGCGACGCCGACCGCCGGCGATCCGGCGGCCTCGTCGATCAGCGTCGCACACTCGCTTTCGGACCCCTCGGTCACGGTTACGCCGAGCGAGTCGAGTCGGCGCTTGAACGTTGAGCGGTCGGCGACTGACATGCCTCACCATTCAAGTGAATATATATGTGTGTTGTGCCGACTCCCGAACGGTGGCCATCATCCGCGCGGTCAGGAGGTTTTTGATGGTTCGACCGAGAGTGGCTCTCATGGCAACTAACACGCCCGACCCGGACCCGAGGGACGGGGGAGACTTCGACTACACCGGAGGCGACGTCGAGCGGCCCGACCTCGTGGCCGCGCTCGATAGCCGAGTCGAGGGAGACGTGCGGTTCGACGACTACTCCAGGCGGCTCTACGCGACCGACGCCTCGGCGTACGAGGTGACACCGATCGGCGTGGTGAAGCCGGCATCGACCGCGGACGTGGCGGCAGTCCAGGAGTACTGCTTCGAGGAGGGCATCCCAGTGCTGCCGCGCGGCGGCGGCACGTCGCTCGCCGGGCAGACGGTCAACGAGGCGGTCGTCCTCGACCTCACCGCCTCGATGAACGCGATCGTCTCGACCGATCCGGACGCGAAGCGCGCCCGGGTTCAGGCCGGCGCGTACGTCGGCGACCTCAACGCGACGGTCGAGCCCCACGGCCTGAAGTTCGCGCCCGACCCAGCGTGGCGCGACAAGTCCGCGATCGGCGGCGCCATCGGGAACAACTCCACGGGGTCGCACTCGCTGAAGTACGGGAAGACGGACCATTACGTCGAGGAGGCCGAGGTCGTCCTCGCTGACGGGACGGTGACCACGTTCGGCGAGGTCGCGGTCGAAGACCTTCGCGAGTCGGCCGACCCCGATGCGGACGGGCTTCTCCCGCGAATTCACGCCGAAGTCGTCCGAATCCTCGACGAGGACGCCGACGCGATCGACGAGCGCTACCCCGAACTGAAGCGCAACGTCTCCGGCTACAACCTCGACCGCCTCCTCGCCGAGCACCGCGGTGAGTACGGCGAGGCGGGCGTCGTCAACCTCGCCCGGCTCATGGCCGGCAGCGAGGGGACGTTCGCGACGGTCACCGAGGCGACCGTCTCACTGGTCGATATCCCGGACACGAAGGCGGTCGCGCTCCTGACGTACGACGACCTGCTGGACGCGATGGAGGACGTGGCCCCCATCCTCGACCACGACCCCGCCGCCGTCGAGGTGATGGACGACGTTCTCCTCGGACTCGCCGCCGACACGCCCGAGTTCGAGGAGGTCGTCGGAATGCTGCCCGACGGGACCGACTCCGTCCTCCTCGTGGAGTTCTACGCCGACAGCGACGAGGCGGGCCGACAGAAGGTCGCCGACCTCGTCGCGGATCGAGTGGGCGCGACCGACGACCGACCCCGCCCGGAGACGGAGGCGGAACCCGGCGAGGGTGCGGCCGACGTGACGAGCCAGCCTCGCCGCGCGGTCGACGCGATGGAGGCGCACGACGCCGAGGAGCGCGACCTGTTCTGGAAGATGCGGAAGTCGGGGCTTCCGATCCTGCTGTCGCGGACTACCGACGAGAAGCACATCTCCTTCATCGAGGACTGCGCCATCCCGCCGGAGCACCTCCCCGAGTACACCCGCGAGTTCCAGGAGATACTCGCGGACAACGACACGTTCGCGACGTTCTACGCGCACGCCGGCCCCGGCGTGCTCCATATCCGCCCGCTGATCAACACGAAGGACGTCGACGACGTCGAGGCGATGGTCGACATCGCCGACCGCGTCACCGACGCCGTCGTCCGACTCGGCGGATCGGTCTCCGGCGAGCACGGGGACGGTCGCGCCCGGACCCAGTGGAACCGGAAGCTGTACGGCGACACGCTCTGGGAGTCGTTCCGCGACCTCAAAACCGCCTTCGACCCGGACTGGCTCCTCAATCCCGGGAACGTCTGCGGCGACTTCGACATGAGCGAGAACCTCCGGTTCGACGCCGAGTACGAGTACGACGCCGGCTTCGACCCCGCGATGGAGTGGGCCGTCGACAACGGGATGCAAGGGATGGTCGAACTCTGTCACGGCTGCGGCGGTTGCCGGGGGCCACAGGAGACGACCGGCGGCGTGATGTGCCCGACGTACCGCGCCTCCGAGGAGGAGATTCAGGCCACCCGCGGCCGGGCGAACATGCTCCGCGGCGCCATCAGCGGCGAACTGCCGGACGACCCCACCGACGACGAGTTCGTCACCGAGGTGATGGACCTCTGCGTCGGCTGTAAGGGCTGTACGAAGGACTGTCCGAGCGGCGTCGACATGGCGAAGCTCAAGGCCGAAGTCGAACACGCCCACCACGAGGAACACGGGATCGACCTCCGCACCCGGCTCCTCGGAAACTTCGAGCGGCTGGCGCCGCTCGGCTCGAAGCTCGCCCCGCTCTCGAACCTGCCGGGGAAGCTCCCCGGCGCCGACCTCATCGCGGAGAAGGCGCTCGGAATCGCGAAGGAGCGCGACCTCCCGACGTTCCGCTCGGAAAGCCTGACCGACTGGTTCGACGCCCGCGGCGGCGCCGGCGTTCCGCGAGACGAGGCCGACCGTGACGTTCTCCTCTTCCCCGACGTGTACACTACCTACACGAACCCCGGCGCTGGGAAGGCCGCCGTCCGGGTGTTGGAGGCCGCAAACTGTCACGTCCGAATCCCCGACGTCGACGGCAGCGGGCGCCCGCCGCACTCGAAAGGAATGCTCGATAAGTCGCGCGCGGCTGCGGAAGATGCGGTGGAGACGCTCGCACCCGACGTTCGCGACGGGTGGGAGGTCGTCGTCGTGGAGCCGACCGACGCCGTGATGCTCCAGTCGGACTACCACGACTTGCTCGACGGCGACGCCAGCGACGTGCCCGACGACGCCGTGGCGGCCGTCTCCGGGAACACCTACGGGATCATGGAGTACGTCGACGCGCACCGACTCGATGAAGCGCTCGCCCTCGACGCGCCCACCGAGTCGCTCACCTACCACGGGCACTGCCACCAGAAGGCGACCAAGAAGGACCACCACGCGGTCGGCGTGCTGCGTCGGGCCGGCTACGGCGTCGACCCGCTCGACTCCACCTGCTGCGGGATGGCCGGGTCGTTCGGATACGAGGCCGAACATTACTCGATGAGCAAGGCGATAGGGCGCATCCTCTTCGATCAGGTCGACGAGAGCGAGGGCGACGAGGTGATCGCCCCCGGCGCCTCCTGCCGGACCCAACTGAAAGAGCGCGACGGCGCCGCGCCGGAGCCGCCGCATCCGGTGGAAAAGCTGGCGGCCGCGCTGGCGTAACCGGTCGGGTGGTCGCGCCGGCGACCGTCAGCCGTCGTGTTCCGTCTCGATCCGGTCGCGCTCTCGGTCTTTCCGCCGCGATAACACGCGTTTGAGCCCCTTCCCCGGACCGCCCTCTATCGGCCACCCCTTCGTGCGCCACGCCGGTGGTTCGGGCGAGAACGACGCGCAGGAGCCGGAGCACTCCCGCGCGGTGGGGACCTTCTCCTTCGCCGCGCAGTAGGGGACGACCGCCCGGCCCTCGCGGCGTAGCTCGAAGTGGCGGCAGTCGGGCCGCATCGTGTCGTGGAACGAGCGCCACCCCTTCCCGTAGGCGCGCTCGGCTATCTCCAGCCGCAGCGTCTCCGTCTCCGGGTCGCGGTCCGCGTCCCCGGGCGGTCCGAGGTCGCTCGGGTGCCACGCCACGCTCGCCGCGTCGCCGTGGACGCCCCCGGAGAA
This sequence comes from Halorubrum wangae, assembly GCF_051194135.1. NCBI lineage: Archaea > Methanobacteriati > Methanobacteriota > Halobacteria > Halobacteriales > Haloferacaceae > Halorubrum > Halorubrum wangae. The sequence goes on from NZ_JBLZNH010000001.1 coordinate 932,870, forward strand.
GTCGGTCGCGATGATGCCCGCCTCCACCGGCATCTCGCGGAGGAGCGCCGGTTCGACGCGCTCGCCCGTCGTCTCGGTCGCGAGCCACGCCTCGTCCGCCAAGCCCGTCTCGACGTCGTGCGCGAGTTGGTCGGCGAGGCGGTCGGCCGCCGAGCGGTCCAAGTCCGGCTTGTTCTCGACCGCGACAATTCGCTCGACCCAGTCCGGGTACGGTCGTTTCCGGCGGAGCTGGATCCGGTTGTTCCGGCGGCGCTTCTCGATCAGGTCCCGACCCGCCGCGCGATGGACCGCCTGCCGAACGTAGCGCCACGGGTAGCCGGGACGGGCAAGTGCGTCACGGTACCACGCCCACTCTGCGGGCGCGTGGCGGACGACGTGGAGGAGGTCGGAGTCGATGGTCCGCTCGCCGAACGCGCGCCGGGCCGCGAACGCGTCGGGGTCGACCTCGATCACGACCGTGTCCCAGCGGCGCTCGGCGGTGCCGAGTTGGCGGGAGACGACCGCCGGGCGCGGCCCGTCGCTCGGGTGCCACGCCAGCTCGGCGTACCGGCAAACGAGGAGCTCGTAGCCGAACTCGGCGTCCGGAGTCACGGCTGCGATAGTGCGGGACCGCTTAAAAACGAACCGGCGAACGACGTCGGTCGCGGGGAGCGCGTCTCCCCGGCCGCGGCCGACCGCTCAGACGTAGTCGCCCGACTCTTCGTCCTTCCGCTCGTCCAGGTACTCGTGGGCCTCCTCGAGGATGTCGCGGGGGCCGTCCTGCGTGATCGTGTTGAGCGCCTGATCGTAGTCGCGCCACTGCAGGTCGCGGTGTTCGTTCGATATCTCGGCGCTCGCCTCGAACGAGCGAGCGATGAACAGGTGCACCGTCTTGTGGATGGTGTTCCCGTTCGCCTCGAACACGTAATCATACTCCTCGCGGAAGCCGTCTATCAGTCGGAAATCCTCGATTCCGGCCTCTTCCGACACCTCCCGTATCGCCGTCTGCTGGAGCTCCTCGTCCCCCTCGACCCCGCCTTTGGGGAACTCCCAGTCCCCCGGTCGGCTCTTCAGGAGCAGGTACTCCCGTTCGCCGCGGGTGTCGCGGAAGAGGATGGCTCCAGCGCTTATCGCTTCGACCGTCATTGTCGTGAGGTAAGCAACCGCCCTTAAAGAGCGTGTCGGACTTCCGAACCGCGCGTCAGGTGCCGAAATGCGGACGGATCGCCCTCGGAACGTTCCGGTCGACGTGTCGCTCAGCCCGGCTCGCGGGTAGATGCGTTTTTACTCCTCGGGCAACCATGCTCGGACGACCCCCAGCCATGACCTTCGTCACAAAACTCTCCTTCACCTCTGGCGACCACGACGTGCTCGCCGAGACGGTTCAAGAGCTCAAAACCACGATCGAGCGGAAAGGCGCGGAGTGCAAGGGCCCGCACGCCACGCCGGCAGAGACCGTCCGCGTCCCGCTTTATAAACAGCTTCGCGCCGGGGACGAGTTCTCCCCGTGGAGCTACTCCGTTTATAAGCGATCGATGGAGATCCACGGCTCCGACGACATCGCTCGCGCGGTCGTCGGACAGGAGTTCCCCGACTCGATCCACGTCGAGGTCGAGGTCGACCAGAAGAAGCCGCTCGGCCACCGGCGGGACTGACCCCACCGTCTCGGACCACGCCGCCGACGATTCACCGCCACGCGACCTTTTAAGCCCGCCCGAGGCAACCGACCGGTATGAGCGCACTCGATGCCGACGCGTACCGTCAGTTCCGACGCGATCTCCACCGCCACCCTGAGCCCGCGTGGTGCGAGTTTTATACCACTGCTCGAATCGTCGAGGAGCTTCGAAACCGCAACCTCACAGAACTTCACGTCGGCCCCGACGCCCTCGCTACCGACGACCGGATGAACGTCCCGGACGACGACACGCTCGACGAGTGGGAGCAGCGGGCCCGCGACGCGGGCGCAGACCCGGCCATCGTCGATCAGCTCTCCGGGGGGTACACCGGCTGTATTGCCGTCGTCGAGCGCGGCGACGGCCCCGTCATCGGACTCCGCGTCGACATCGACGCGCTCCCGATCCGCGAGTCCGAGGACGGCGACCACGCTCCCGTCGCCGAAGGATTCCGGTCGGAGCACGAGGGGTTCATGCACGCGTGCGGCCACGACGCTCACGCGACGATGGGGTTGGGCACCCTCGACGCGGTGCTCGACTCCGATTTCGCGGGCACGCTGAAGGTGTTCTTCCAGCCGGGCGAAGAGCAGGTGGCCGGCGGGAAACCGATGGCCGAGTCCGGCCACCTCGACGACGTCGACTACCTCTACGCGGTCCACGTCGGACTCGATCACCCCTCCGGCGAAGTTGTCTGCGGCGTCGAGGGGTTCCTCGCGGTCCGTCACTTCCTCGCGGAGTTCACCGGCGAACCGTCCCACGCCGGGGCGCGGCCCGAGAAGGGACGCAACTCGGTGCAGGCGATGGCGGCGGCGGTCCAGAACCTCTACGCGATCCCCCGGCACGCCGACGGGCCGACCCGCGTGAACGCGGGCCTCGTCGGCGGCGGCACGGCGACGAACATCGTCCCGGAGGAGTCGTTCATCGAGGGTGAACTCCGCGGAGGGACGACGGAGTTGGCCGCGTACATGTCCGATCACGCAGACCGGATTCTGGAGTCGGCCGCCGCGATGCACGACTGCGAGGTCGACGTGGCGACGAAGGGAGAGGCGCCGAGCGCGACCAGCGACGCCGCGCTCGCCGGGATCATCGGCGACGTCGCGGGCGAGACCGCGGGCGTTACCGAGATCGTCGAGAGCGCCGACTTGGGCGGCTCCGAGGACGCGACGTTCCTGATGCAAGCGGTTCAAGACCAGGGCGGACTCGCCTGCTACGTCGGCGTGGGAACCGACCACCCGGGCGGCCACCACACGAGCACTTTCGACGTGGTCGAAGACGACATCGCGATCGGCGTCGACGTGCTCTCGGGAGCGATCCTGCGCGTCTCCGAAACGCGACCCTGAATCGGCGTCACGCTTGACAACTGTTCGTTGAGATCGGCCGACCACGGCGGCGGCCAATCCGGTGTCGACACCGATAGAATCGATTCGGTCGCTATTCTCTCGGTTTGGATCCTCTCTCACCAGCAGATATCGCCGTGAACAGTCGTGCGGGTACGGCGAGTCCCGTCTGACTCAGTACTTCGGGTCGGCGCCGGTCGTCTCGTAGATCCGGTCCATTATCGCGTCGCGCTCGCCAGTCCAGTTCGCCATCGCGGCCGGACTGGTCGGGTACGACTCGTAGTGCGCGAGCAGTTCGTCGGCGAGCGACTTCGTCTGGTAGAAGTTGCGGATCGTCCCCCAGTAGCCGAAGCTCTTGACCGCGGCCTTCAGCTTCAGTCCGAACGACATCGACGTCGACCCCTCGTACAGCGCCTCTGCGAGCTTTTCGCCCGGGAGGGCGGCGAGCAGGCCCATCAGATCGTTCACGTCGACGGCGGTCGACAGGACGTTGTACACGTCGAGTCCCGCGTACCGCCCGCCGAAGTGGTCCATCACCCGGGCGTTGTACCGCCAGAGGTTCTCCTCGCTGACGTCGCCGTCGGAAACCGCCTTCACGGCCTGTTCCCCGGCGTACTTGCCCGCGTACGCCGCCCCGGCGATGCCGCCGCCGGTCGTCGGGTTGACGTGGCCCGCCGCGTCGCCGACCGCCATGTACCCCGGCGCGACCGCGGAGTCGTACGGGCGGCGGGTCGGCAGCGCGGCGCCGAGCTTGTCCGTGACCGTCGCGCCCTCGAACTCGGGGCGGTTCCGGAGGTCGTGCTTCAGCGCCTCGACGAGCTGCATCGGCTCCTCGTTCATCTGGAAGCCGAGTCCGGCGTTGATCTCGGTGCTCGTCCGCGGGAAGTACCAGAGGTAGCCGGCGGCGCGGTCCGTCGCCTTGAACACGAGGGCGTCGTCCCACTCGACCGGTTCGGGGACCTCGACGATCTCGCGGTACGCCGAACAGAACTGCGAGTAGCGCACGTTGGTGTCGAAGGTGGTCTCCTCGAAGTCGGCCTTATCCTGTAACAGCGACAGCGACCCGGCGCCGTCGATGACCAGGTCGCCCTCGTACGTGACCGGGTCGCCCTTGTGCTTCGCGCGGAGCCCCGTGACACGCCCGTCGTCGGTCTGGACCACGTCGCTGATCACGGTGTCGTAGTGGAAGTCGACGCCGGCGTCTTCGGCGCCGGCGATGATCCGTCGCCCGTACTCCCAGCGGTCGATGACGGCCAGTTCGCCCGGGACCGGAATCTCCAGCACCGTGTCCTCCTGCGGGATCTCGAACCGGCCGTGGTCGACGCCCGTGTTCGTGAACGCCGGTTCGAGTCTCGATTTGGGAATGGCCTCAGGGAAGGCGTCGGCGCCCTTCAGCGCGTCGCCACAGGCGATGTGGCCCGCCTCCGTCTCGTCTTTTCGCTCGACGATGACGACGTCGAGGCCCTCGTTCGCAATCGTCGCGGCGGCGTAACAGCCGGCCGTCCCGGCTCCGGCTACGACGACGTCGTACTCGTCGATGCTCATGTCACGTGGGTCGTTCCCCCGGTGGCAAAACTCTTTGTTCCCGATTCGGTCCCCTCCGGACCGACACGAGTCGGGGTGATGCCGACAAATGGTCGCCGGGCGACGGCGCCGACAACCGCGGAAGGGCGCTGTGCGACCCCGCTCCGACACCGAACAGATCAGCCCACGTTTTTAATCGGGAGGGCGGCGAGGGGACGGCTATGAGTGGACTTCGGCACATCGAGATGGAACGACTCCAGGAGTGGCTCGGCGAGGTCCGCGAGGGCGAGACGACCGCGGCGCTGATGCTCGCCGTCGCGTACGACAAGGGGATCGGCACGGGCGAACTGGCGTCGTGGTACGACCGCTCGCCCGAGGCAGTCGAGGAGACGATCGCATCGCTCGACTCGCCGGAGTACGTCGCCGAGATCGCGCGTTTGGAGGGAGTGGACGTCGAGACGGTGGCCGAGGAGTCCGGTCTCACCGTCGATTCGGTCGAAGCGTGGTTCGCCGGTCTCTCGGACCGCCCCGTCCCGGAGGCGGCGACCGTGATCCGCGGGTACGCCGAGGACGGAGTCAAACCCCTTCTCACGGGCGAGCCGTCGACCGTGTACCACCTCGATCACGGAGCGATGACCGAGCACGGGTGGTCGCTCGACGACCCGGATCTCTTCGAAAAGGCGGCGGAGGCGGACCTCGATCTGCCCGAGTACGGTCGGTTCCTCGTGGAACCCGGCGAGTCGATCCTGGAGGCGGCCGAGCGCGACGGGCGGTCGTGGCCGTACGCCTGCCGGGGCGGTGCCTGCTCGAACTGCGCCGTCGTCGTCGTCGACGGCGACGTGGCGATGCCTGGCCAGTCGGTCCTTTCCGACGAACTAACCCGAGAGGCGAACGCCCGCCTCTCCTGCGTCGGCGTCCCGGTGACGGCGGAGGTTCGGCTCGTCAGCGGCGTCGATGAGTTGGACGAGTTCGCCGACCTGCGGCTGCCGTCTCCCGCGTCGGACAGCGGCGACGCGGGGTCGGCGTCGGACTGATCGTCCTGCAGACGCAGGGTGCCGTCCCGCGCCGTTGCTTCCGTCGTCGGTCGCGTTTCGCCTCAGTCCTCCGTCTCGTAATGCTCGCCGGCGGCCTCCGGGAGCCGCGTCCGGCCGACCAACGCGAGGACGACGATCACGACGACGTAGGGGATGGTCTGCACCAGCGTGTCGGGGACCGCGTACCCGAGCTGCTGGAGCCGGATCTGGATCGCGTCGAGGCCGGCGAACAGCACGCCGGCACCGAGCGTCCCGAGCGGGTTGTAGTTGCCGAACAGGTATGCGACGATGGCGATAAACCCCTTCCCCTGCACCATCGTGTCGCCCGACCCGACGAACTGACCGATCGACAGCGCGAGTGCGGAGCCACCGACCCCTGAGAGGACGCCAGACAGCAGCACGCCGGCGTGACGCACCCTCGAGACGGAGACGCCGACGGTGTCCAGCGCCTTCGGATTCTCGCCGGCCGCGCGGAGATGCTTCCCGAACGCGGTGCGGTTCAACGCCCACCACGAGGTGAGCGTCGCGACGACGACCATGACCGCGGAGTACCGCCAGCCGATGCGCACGCCGAGATTCGGCGTGTTGACCCCGCCGAAGAACACCGTCGACATGAACGGCGCCAGCCCGAGCGCGATGAGCCAGACCGCCAGTCCGGCGATGATTTGGTCGGCCTTGAACTCGATGCAGACGATTCCGAACACGCCGGAGAGCACCGTCGAGGCCGCGATGCCGCCCAAAAATCCGATCCAGATTGCGGGTACACCGAGGACGGCGTTGCCGATCCCGACCGCGGAGGCGACGTAGACGGACACGAACGCCGAGATGATCAGCAGTCCCTCCAGTCCGATGTTGATGACCCCCGACTTCTCGGCGAAGATGCCGCCGAGGCCGGCGAGCACGATGGGCGCTGCCAGCCGCGCCGTCGACGACGCGGTGCTGGACGAGAAGACGATGCCCGAGAGGTCGCCAGCGACGCTCTCGGGGAACAACAGCCCCAGCACCCCGAGCAGACCGAGCACTCCTGTGGTTCCCACGACGAGCGACCGCACGTACTCGTCATCGATCAGCCCGTCGAGGACGGGAATCGGCACGTCAGCGAGCGGATTACGCATCGGCCCCACCCCCGTCGGCCGTGGCCGAGTCGTCGGTCGGGTCCGTCCCACTCGACTCCGAGTCGCCTGCGCTCGGTCCTCGCCGACCGCGCGAACTCACGCCGGTGTACCGTCCGATCATCCGGAAGAACTCCGGCATTGCCACGAACAGGATGATCAGCCCGCGCAACACGCCGACGAGTTCGGGCGGCACGTCGGTGCGGAACCCAATCTCCAGGGCACCGCCCTTCAGGAGCCCGAACAGGAACGCCGCCGGCAGGACGCCGAGCGGATTATTCCCGGCGAGAATGGAGACGGTGATCCCGTCGAATCCGAGCGCGGGGACGGACGCCATCCATCGGCCCTCGGACATCAGCACCCACACCGCGCCGCCGACGCCGCCGATGGCGCCCGACAGCGTCATCGCGCGGACTGTCGTCGCCTTCGCGTTGACGCCGCCGTACTCTGCGGCGGCCGCCTGAACCCCGCTCGTCCGCAGGTCGTACCCGAACGACGTGTGCTCGACGAGGTAGTAGAGCGCGCCGATGAACACGATCCCGAACACGAGCGCAACGATGGCGAAGTCGCTGGACTGCGGGAAGAGCCACGGGAGGAACTGGGCGTACTCGGGGACGTACTCGGTGGCGACCACGGAGGAGCCCTCGGCGCGGAACACTTCCAAGACCAGCACGTACGCGACGTTCGCCGCAATGAAGTTGAGCATGATCGTCGTGATGACCTCGTTGGCGTCGGTATAGGCCTTCAGCGCGCCCGGAATCGCGCCCCAGAAGCCGCCGCCGACGGCGCCGGCCGAGATTCCGAGGAGTATCAGCACCACGCCCGCGACCGGGCCGGCCGGCAGGAGCGGGGCCGCCGCGAGCACGGTCAGTGCGGTCGCGAGGGCTCCGACCACGAGTTGGCCCTGCGTCCCGATGTTGAACAGGCCGGCGCGGAACGCGACCGCGACGGAGAGCCCGGTGAAGATCAGCAGCGTCGTCTCCGAGAGGGTCAGCCCGAGGGAGAGGTTGAACGGCGTCCAGCCGGCGTTGAACAGCCCCGGTCCGTCCACCGCGAACGGGTAGCCGAGCGCGCCGTTGAACAGGACGACGTACACCTCGAACGGGTCGTAACAGAAGCCGAGTCCGGTGATCGGCAGCGTCCATGCGGCGGTGCTGCACTCCGCAATTCGGCCGGAGACGAGCACGATGGCGAAGCCGACCACGATGGAGAGAAGGATCGCGGCGACGCTTATTGCGAGGCGCTCGGCGACCGTCCGGTCGACGAACGGCGCGACGATGCGACGCGCCAGCGACGGGAGTCGGTCCGAATCGGCACCGCTCACTGGTCCGCCCTCCGATCGGTGTCTGCGGCGTTGTGCAACGCGGCGGCTTCGACGGAGTCGTCATCGAGCGTCTCGCCCGCCATCAACAGGCCGATCTCTTCTTCGGTCACCGTCGCGGGGTCGACGACCCCGGTGAACTCGCCCTCGTGGATGACCGCGAGTCGGTCCGAGAGCCCCTGCACCTCGTCCAGTTTCGAGGAGACGAGGAGGATCGCCTTCCCCTCGGCTCGCAGTTCGAGCAGGCGTTCGTGGAGGAACTCCGTGGAGCCGATGTCGACCCCGCGGGTCGGATGCATCGCCACGACCAGGTCCGGGTTACGCTCGAACTCGCGCCCGACGATGAACTTCTGCTGGTTGCCGCCCGAGAGCGACTCCGCTTCGGTGTCGGCGTTCGGGGGACGGACGTCGTACTTCTCGATCACCGACTCCGCGTGGTCCCGCGAGGCCCGCCAGTCGAGCCGCCCGCCCTCGGCGAACGGCGGGTCGTGCTGGCTCCCGAGGATCCCGTTCTCCGTGAGGTCGTACGACATCACGAGGCCGCGCTCCTGGCGGTCCTCCGGAATGAAAGCCATTCCTCGGTCGATGTGCTCGCGTCGGGTGGCGTGTTCCATCGGCTCTCCCAGGTACGTGATTGACCCGTCTGTCGGCGTTCGCATCCCGGTGATCGCCTCGACGAGCTGCGACTGTCCGTTGCCGTCGACGCCGGCGATGCCGAACACCTCGCCGGCTCGTACCTCGAAAGAAACTCCCGACACCGCCTCGACGCCGCGGTCGTCGGCCGCGTGAACGTCGGTGACGCCGAGCACGCGGTCGCCCGCCTCTTGCGGCGTCGTCGCCGGTTCCATCAGCACCTCTCTGCCGACCATCATCTCCGCGAGCTCCTCGCGGGTTACGTCCGCGGACGCGACCGTCCCGACGTTGACGCCGTCTCGCAGGACCGTGATCTCGTCGGCCGCCGACAGCGCCTCGCTGAGCTTGTGCGAGATGAAGATGATCGTTTTCCCCTGTTCTGTGAGCTCCTCGAAGACGCCGTAGAGGTCCTCGACCTCCTGCGGCGTCAGCACCGCCGTCGGCTCGTCGAGGATGAGCACGTCGGCGCCGCGGTACAGCGCCTTTAAAATCTCGACGCGCTGTTGGACGCCGACCGAGACGTCCTCGATCCGGGCGTCGGGGTCGACGTCGAAGCCGTAGCGCGCGCTCAGGTCCGCGACCGCCTCGCGAGCGGCGGCCTTGTCAACGCGGAGGCCTCCCCACGTCTTCGGTTCGTTACCCAAGACGACGTTCTCCCAGACCGTCATCGGATCGACGAGCATGAAGTGCTGGTGGATCATGCCGATGCCCGCGTCGATCGCGTCTCGCGGCGAGTCGAACGACTGCGGTTCGCCGTCGAGGACGACGGATCCCTCCGTCGGCTCGTAGAGACCGTACAACACGTTCATTAAGGTGGTCTTTCCGGCGCCGTTCTCGCCGAGCAGGGCGTGGACACTGCCCCGCTCCACCGCGAGATCCACGTCGTCGTTCGCGACGACCCCGGGGAATCGCTTCGTAATGCCGTCCAAGTGGACCGCCGGGTTCATTCACCCGTAACTCCGCGTGGGAGCCTAAAAGAGCGCGGATTCCGGGCTGCCCTCGAGAGACCTGTCTGCTCGGTGATTGGTTATATAAAAAGGACGCCCTTCAGCGGCCGGAGCGAGCGCCTCGCGTTAGGGTCGGCCGCCGCCGCGTCGCGTTCAGTTGCTCGTCGTGTCCGGAACGTCGATGTTCCCGGCGATGATCTCGTCGCGCGCGTCCGAGACCGCGGTGACGATGTCGTCGGGGACTTCGTCGCCGAGGTCCTGCCCGTAGACGCACTCGACACCGTTCGACTCCAGGCCGAGCGCGACCGTCGAGCCGCCCTGGTGGTTCTCGTCGATGACGTTCGAGATCGACTGGTACACCGCGGTGTCGACGCGCTTCACCATCGACGCCACGATGACGTCCGAGAACGACTCCTCGGAGACCGACTGGTCCTGGTCGACGCCGAACGCGAACCGACCTTCCTCCTGTGCGGCCTGGAAGACGCCGACGCCCGTCGCGCCCGAGGCGTGGTAGACGATGTCGGCGCCGCTCTGGTACATCGAGAGCGCGGCCTCCTGCCCGCCCGTGGGGTCGGCGTAGCTGCCGACGTAGCTCGTGATGACGTCAACGTCGTCGGACGCGTAGTCGACGCCGGCCTCGAAGCCGGCCTGGAACTTGCGGATGACCGGGCTGTCGACGCCGCCGACGAAGCCGACGGTCGTCGAGTCGGGGTCGGTCGACCCGGCACCTGCCGAGAAGTCGGTCTCGGTCAGGCGACCGGCGAGGACGCCCATCAGGAACGAGCCCTGCTCCTCGCGGAACAGGTAGTTCGCGACGTTGGGCTCGTCGACGACGGTGTCGACGATCATGAAGTTCTTGTCGGGGTACTGAGGCGCGGTCTCCGAGAGCGCGTCGCCCTGGTTGAATCCGATAGTGGAAATGAGGTCGTACACCGGGTCCTCAGAGCTTGCGTAGCGCTGCTGGAACTGTCCGAACTCGCCGGCGCCGTCCGGCTCTGCCTCGCTGTACTCGATGCCGAACTCCTCTTCGGCCTGCAGGATGCCCTGCTGGGCCGCGTCGTTGAACGAGTTGTCGCCGAGGCCGCCGTCGGAGTAAACGATGCCCACGGTCGCCGGGACGTCGTCGCCCCCGTCCGAGCCGTCCGAGCCGTCGGACCCGTCCGAACCGTCAGACCCGTCCGAACCGTCAGACCCGTCTGAACCGTCCGAGCCGTCGTCGCTCGGACCACCGCTGCAGCCGGCGAGACCGATGAGGCCCGCTGCACTTGCCGCCTTGACGAACCGCCGCCGATCGAGGTCGGATACCATCTCATCATAAACGGGGCGCGAGCGCGCCATAAATTCGTCGCTCTGGACGCCCGAGAGTGCATGTTCTCGGATACCCTCAGAGAAACAGTGATATGCTCGGGCCTCGCCGAGCCAAACGTATTCACGTTCGTGCTATGTGCGAACGGACGTGCAGGTCGACGTGTTACGCGTCGACGGTCGCGTTGACCGCGTCGGCGACGACCGTCTCGACCTCCGCGACGAGTTCGTCGACCGCATCGCTCTCCGCGTACACGCGGACGTACGGCTCCGTTCCCGACGGGCGGACGAGCGTCCAGGACGCGTCTGCGAACTCCAGGCGGACGCCGTGGTCTGTGTCGACGCTCGCCTCGGGGAACGCCGCCGGCAGCGCGGTCTCCAGTCGCTCCATCGCACCGGTCTTGGCGTCGTCGGGGCAGTCGATGCTGACCTTGCGGTAGGGCCGCTCCGTGATCGGGTCGCGGAGCCCGTCGAGCCCCTCGTCGGCGACGAGCCGAGCGATCACGGCCGCCGAGGCGACGCCGTCGATCCACTCGCCGAAGGCGACGTGGATGTGCTTCCACGGCTCCGCGGCGAAGACGACGCGGGTGTCGACCCCGATCTCGCCGGCGGCGCCCGCCTCTCCGACCGCACCCGCTTCCCCGAGGGCAGCGGCGTCGGTCGCGTCCGCCCGCACCGCCGCGATACCCTCGTGGAGGGCACCCAAACGCACGCGTTCGACACGTCCGCCGGCGTCTCGAACGCGTTCGTCGATCCGCCCGGAGGCGTTCGGCGTCGTGACGACCACGGGGTCTTTCGCGTCGCTCGTCCGCGTGTACCGCTCCGCGAGCATCGCGAGGACGGTGTCCTCGTGGACGACCTCGCCCTCGGCGTCGACGATCACGATCCGGTCGGCGTCGCCGTCGTGACCGATGCCGAAGGCGAACCCCTCGGCGTCGTCGCTCCCGTTCGCGCTCGGGCGACCGGGCGCCGCCACGCCGTCGTTGGCGTCGGCGACGAACGCCCGGAGGTCGCGGAGCGTCTCGGGGGTCGGTTTGCTCCCGCGACCGGGGAAGTGACCGTCGACGTTCCCGTTGAGCGTGACGACCTCGGCGCCCAGCTCGCGGAGCACGGTCGGCGTCGCGGGCCCGGCCATCCCGTTGCCGCAGTCGACCGCGATCCGAAGTCCGTCGAGCGGCGCGCCGAACCCCGCGGCGTACTCGCGGACGTCGGCGAGGTAGCCGCCGAGCGTGTCGACGCGCTCCGCCTCGGTCCACGCGTCCCACACCACGGGGGACTCTCCGCTCGCTACGCGCTCTTCGACGGCGCGCTCTGCGTCGCGGTCGAACTCGCTGCCGTCGCGGAACAGCTTGATCCCGTTGTCGGTGGGCGGGTTGTGTGAGGCGGTGAGCATGACACCGTACCGCCCCCGCGAAGCGTGTGCGAGCGCCGGCGTCGGGAGTCGACCCGCGCGCAGCACACGGACGCCGCCCGACGCCAGCCCCGACTCCATCGCCGCCGCGAGCGCGCTGCCGGTCACCCGACCGTCGCGGGCGAGAACGACCTCGGACGGACGCCCGTCGGCGCCGTCGGCCGTGCCAGCGCTCCCGCCGTCCGCCGTATCGGTCCGTACCTCTGCCGCGACGGCCCGGCCGACAGCGAGCGCGAGCTCGGGCGTGACGCGCTCCGCGGCGCTGCCGCGGATCCCCGCGGTTCCGAACAAGTCCATACCTGCGGGGTCGGCGGCCGGTCGTTAGAAGCCGTCGGTTGCCGGGCGTCGCGTTTAACTCTGCGGCGCTCGCACCCTCCGGTCATGACTGACCGCACGCGAGCGCACGTGTATGTCTCGGGTCGCGTTCAGGGCGTCTACTACCGCGCGACGACCCGTGACACCGCCAGGGAGAAGGGGGTCGACGGCTGGGTGCGCAACCTGGACGACGGCCGCGTCGAAGCCGTCTTCGAGGGGCCGGAAGCGGTGGTTCGAGAGATGGTCGCGTGGTGTGAGACGGGGAGCCGCGCCGCCGACGTCGACGGGGTCGACGCGACGTACCAGGAGCCGGAGGGGCTGGACGGGTTCGAGGTGCGGTGGTAGGCGCCGGTTTATAAGGGACCGCGCTCGCTACGGCGTCACCGGGTCTCCCGGCGGATCGCGGACGTCGAGTTCCTCCAGCGCGCGCAGCACGACGATTGCTTCGACTACGTCCCGTTCCTCGGTGTAGGGGTCGCCGACAGCGTCGAGCGTCGCCTCGGCCTCACCGACGAGCCGGGACTCCAACTCCGTCTGATCGGTCTCGCCTTTCACCGCCGACAGCAGCGCCTCGTGGTCTTCGCGGAGGTCGAGCGAAACGTGCGCCGCGTTACACCGCGAGAGCGGGTGGGTGTCCGTCTCGATGGCGAGGTCGCTCACGAGGTCCCAGTCGTCGGCGCAAAAGCGAAGCGTCACCGTCCCGACGACGTCGCGCCACGAGATGGGGTCGCCGTTCTTCATCAACCCGATAGCCCGCGGAGGCACCGCGATTCGGGTGTGGGTCTCGCCGCGACCGCACAGGCAGCAGGGGGTGTCTTTCAGTCCGGCGTACACGTTCGCTCGTACGGGTCGCAGGATGGTGTGCGTTTCGTCGCCGGGCCCCGCGACCTGGACTCGCCGATCCACCCCGGTGTCCGCACGGGCGGCTCCGCCGCGATGCCTCGACGCCGATACGTCGCGGACGACGTGCTGAGCGTGGAGGCCGGATTCGCGCGGACCGACGCGTTTACGAGAGCCGTCGAGCGGTGAGGTACGCCACCCCGACCGCCACGACTCCGCCGACGAGGAACCCGACCCCGGATTCGAAAACGACGTAGAGCGGGTACCCGACTCCGAAGAATGCCAAACCGGTAGCGGCGAGAACGATCCGAAACTTCGTGTCGATGACTGCCATCTCCTCGAATCGACTCATTGTATATCCGAACTGAGGCTCGTGCAATATCGGTTGGGGTAGCCGACTAACGAACCCCGCTGACCGGTTCCGGTCGGACACTCCGACGGACAGTCTCACCGGAGATGGGTGCCGCCCTCGCGGCTGGGGCTTTGGAGGTGTTCGCCCCGTCAACGACTTATAACCGGACGGCCGCGGCTCCCCGGTTCAGTTTCGACCGAGTTCCTACTCGCTGCACTCGGCGAGCCACTCGTGGGCCCAGTCGTCTATCTCCTCGAAGACGGGGGCGAGCGACTCGCCCTTATCGGTGAGGCTGTAGTACGTCGCCACCGGCGACTCCTCCTCCAACCGGCGGTGGACGAACCCGGTCTCCTGGAGGTCGTCGAGCACGCGCGAGAGGGTTCGGGCGTTCGCGTCCGTCTCGCGCTTCAGTTCGTTGAAGCGCGACTCGCCGTTCAACAGCTCGTGGAGGACGACGAGCCGCCAGCGCGACCCGATCTGTTCGAGCGAGTCGACGACGGGACAGGGCGTCTCCGGGGCCGAGGAGGTCTCCGCTTCGGGCTCCGCATCGGTCGTTTCCGCCGGATCAGACCCGGCGAAGTCCTGCGATGACATCGGTGTTACCTGCTTACCCACTTGTCCGGGAAGCGATATATAGGTTACGTCCGTACACGTGGTTACACGATGTTAGCTGAATTCACGACGCTACCGCTCCAGATCGACTCGCCCCTCGGGGGCGAACTGTTCCTGCTCGGCCGCATCCTCTTCGGCGCCACGCTGGCGTTCATGGGACTGAACCACTTCATGGAGGTCGACACGATGGCCGGCTACGCCGAGTTCAAGGGTCTCCCGGCGCCGCGCTTCTCGGTGATTGCGTCCGGCCTCGTCCTCGTACTGGGCGGCCTCGGGATCATCGTCGGTGCGTTCCCCGTCCTCGCGGCCGGTGCGCTCGCGGTCTTCCTGCTCGTCTCCGCCGTGACGATGCACGACTTCTGGTCGGTCGACGACCCCGAGGAGAGGCAAAACGAGATGACGAGTTTCCTCAAGAACGTGTACGGCGCCGGCGCCGCGGTCGTGCTGCTGGCCGTCGGCGGCACCGCGTGGCCCTACGCGCTGGGCCTGAGTCTGTTCTGAGTCGGCCGCGACGCTCCCGAACCGAACGCGACCGCACCCGTTTTGACCATTTTCTCCCACCCGCCAGTATCACTAACTGACTTCGGGACTACCGGACAGACGAGCATGACCGACGCCCCGCCCACCACCGGACTGCACCACGTGACGAACATCTGCACCGACATGGACGAGACGGTCGCCTTCTACGAGGACGCGCTCGGCTGGTACACCGTCAAGCGGACGCAGAACTACGACGACCCGGGAACGCCGCACTACTACTTCTCGTCCACGCCGGAGGGGGAGCCGGGGACCAACGTCACCTATTTCGAGTACCCGAACTCGCAGGGCGCGCCCGGACCGGGCGCGAGCCATCACTTCGCGTTCGGCGTCGCCGACGAGGAGACGCTCCGCGAGTGGCAGGCGCACCTCCGCGAGCGGGGAGTTCGGGTCTCCGAGGTGAAAGACCGGACCTACTTCAAGAGCATCTACTTCAGCGACCCCGACGGCCTCGTCTTCGAACTGGCGACGAACGGGCCGGGATTCACCAGGGACGAGGACGAACCCGGCAGCGAGGAGATAGACCCATTCGCGGAGGGGTACGAGAACTGAGAGACGCCGGTACGCGGTCCGAGTTGTCAAGTGTCAGGCGTCGGTTGCACCGTCGCTCGACCGAGACTCGACCAGTTTCGCGAACCGGTCGAGCGCCCGGCGACAGACCGGAACGTACCAGGCGGCGACGAGGGGCACCTCGACGACGACGCGACTGCGATCGGTCTCGCCGACGTAGCTGTCGACGCGGTGGCCTGTCGCCGGAAGTCCGGCCACCCGCCAGTCCCAGCGGCGCCCGTTGCACGCGGTCACCCGAAAGGGGACCCAGGCGCCGCCGACGCTGACTCGTCCCCTCGTCCCGCGGGTGACGTACCGGTTGTCGCTCTCGACGGCGTCGATTGCCGGTCCCCAGTCGGGCCACGCGGCGGTGTCGCGGAGGGCGCGGGCGGCGACCGCCGGCGCGACGGCGACGTCACGACCCACGGCGAGCGTGGTCCCCTCGCGGACGACCGTCGACGACGACTCACCGCCGCAGCAGCCGTCGAAATCGAAACGTGCGTTCGATTCGCTGCCGTCTCGACCGGAACAATTCACGATCCGTCTAACGTTCTCGTCGCAGTTAAGCCGAAGCGTATTAATTCCTTATATGGTATGAGGTATCATTATCTCATTCCACGAAGGGTTAATACGGGGATCCGCGAAAGGCTGGTTCAAGATGGCTGACGACCGCGACACAATGAAAGACGTCTCTCACACGGCACCGCACGACACCTCCGCGAAAGGGGTCTGGAAGCGAGGCCGACGACCCGTCGAGGAAGAGGAAGAAGAGTAACGACCCGCGGACGACCCCGTTTTCTCTCGACGACGCACATCGACACGCACGGTCCGCCCAGCGAGAGCGCCCGGAGCGAACGCCGATCGGTTCTCTCGTCGGCCGGCCGACACGCTCTTAGACCTCGTTTATAAATGAGTCAGCATGGACGAAGTCACACTCGGGTTGGTCGGGATCGCGACGGTGACGCTTCTACTGGCGCTCAGTGCGTTCTTTTCGAGCTCTGAAACGGCGATCTTCTCGCTGTCAAAGGAGTGGTTCGAACAGTTGGCCGCCTCGAACGACCCGCGAGCGGGCGTCTTGAAGGAGCTTCACGACGACCCGCACCGGCTGCTCGTGACCCTGCTCGTCGGAAACAACGTCGTCAACATCGCCATCTCGAGCATCGTGACCGTGCTGGTCGCCAGCTACCTCCCCTCGGGCGCCGCGGTCGTGGTGACGACAGTGTGTACGAGCTTCCTCGTGCTCGTGTTCGGCGAAATCGTTCCGAAGGCGTTCGGGCTCGGAAACGCCGAGACGTGGTCGTTGCGTGTCGCGTCGCCGGTACGACTGGTCGAACGCATCCTCTCGCCGCTCATCACGCTGTTCGACGGGATCACCCGTCGGATGAACGCGTACATCAGCGGCGACTCGAACATCGAGAAGTCGTACACGGACTAACGACGAGGCCCCGCCCGGACCGTCGTCTCCCAGAAGGGCGACGGTCGACACGCCGCGCCCTCTTCCGAGCGCTTTTCCCCCCGTGCCGTGACGCCGACCCATGAGCGAACCGCAGCCAGACGCGGAGTCTGCGCCCGAGCCGTTCCGGTACGACGCCGTTGTCGACCCGGGCGAGAAGCGACACATCCGGTACGAGGTCGGCGAGACGTACCTCGGCGACCCGATAGAGATGCCGGTGACGATCGTCAACGGCGAGGGCGCCGGGCCGAACCTCTTTCTGACCGCGGGCATTCACGGGGACGAACTCAACGGGGTCAAAGTGGTCCAGGAGGTCGCCGACCGCTACACGCCCGGCGACCTCCACGGGACGCTCGTCTGTCTCCATGTGTGCAACGTACCCGCGTACGAGGCGCAGCGGCGCGACACGCCCATCTACGACCAGGACATGAACCGGTCGTTCCCGGGGAAGGAACGCTCGAACACCACCGAACGAATGGCGAACCGGATCTATCGGCGGTTCGTCTCACAGTGCGACATCGGGCTCGACTTTCACACGTCGACGCGCAATCGGACGACCATCTACCACGCCCGCGCCGACCTCGATAACCCCGACGTGCGGCGGCTCGCGCGGGCCTTCGCGACGAACGTGGTGCTGTACGGGAGTGGCGACGCGGGGTCGCTCCGTTCGACGGCGACCGCCGACGGCATCCCGACGGTGACCGTCGAGATGGGGCGCGCTCACCGGTTCCAGCCCGTTCTTGTAGAGAAGGCGCTGGAGGGCGTCGAGAGCGTCATGGCCGAATACGGGATCCTCCCGCACGAGCCGGTCCACTGGCCCGGCTGGTACCAGACGACCTCCGCGGACAGCACGAAGCGCTGGCTCCGCGCCGACACCGGCGGTCTCGTGGAGATGGAGTGGGGACCGTACCCGCTCGTCTACGAGGGCGAGACGATCTGCACTATCACGAACCACTTCAAAACGGAGGAGCACGCGGTCGAAGCCCCCTTCGACGGGCTGATCCTCGGCTCGCTGGAGAATCCGGTCGCGGCGCCTGGCCACCCCCTTTGCCACATCGTGCAACTCGGCACGGAGACCCGCGCGGAGATCGAACGCGAGATCCGGTCCGGCGACTTCGACGGCTACCGCGCCCACGGCGACGCTTGGGCGGACGACTGAGT
Organism: Halorubrum wangae; assembly: GCF_051194135.1. Lineage (NCBI taxonomy): Archaea > Methanobacteriati > Methanobacteriota > Halobacteria > Halobacteriales > Haloferacaceae > Halorubrum > Halorubrum wangae. The sequence continues at coordinate 950,965 of NZ_JBLZNH010000001.1, forward strand.
CGCCGCCGTCGCTCGCGGCGCGGCATATGTCGCGGTCCGCATCGACGCCGGCCTCGTCGCCCCCTGCGTTCTCGTACCTGATAGCCGCGGAGGTGGGTTTAACCCGCCGGACAGTCGATCGGCCTTCATGATCGAAGTGGAGGGGTTGCGGAAGACGTACGGCGACTTCGCGGCCGTCGTCGACAGCGACTTCTCCGTCGAAGACGGTGAGGTGTTCGGCATCGTCGGACCGAACGGCGCGGGCAAGACGACGACGCTGAAGGTACTCGCCGGGCTCGTCGACCCGACCGCGGGCGACGTCGAGGTCGCCGGGTTCCCGTCTGACGACCCGGAGATGCGGCGGCGACTCGGCTTCCTTCCCGAGGAGTCGCCGCTGTACGAGGAGATGACGCCGATGTCGTATCTGCGCTTCTTCGCCGATCTGTACGACGTGCCGAGCGATGTCGCCGACGAGCGCATCGAGACTGCGCTCGACCGACTCGAACTGGACCACCGCGAGCGCCGACTCGGCGACATGTCGAAGGGAATGAAACGGAAGGTCGCCATCGCGCGGTCGCTCGTCAACGACCCGGACGTGCTCGTGTACGACGAACCCGCGTCGGGGCTCGACCCGGTGACGACGAACTCCGTGCTGGAGTTCACCCGCGAACTGCGCGCGGCCGGGAAGACCGTCGTCTTCTCCGCGCACAACCTCTATCACGTCGAGTCGGTCTGCGACCGCGTCGTGGTGATGAACGAGGGCCGTATCGTCGCCCGCGGGAGCGTCGACGGGATCCGCGAGCGACACGGCGAGACGACGTACCACGTGTTCACCGACGTCTCGCCCGCGACGGCGCAACTGTCGGCGGTCCTTTCCGACCCCGACGCGGCGACCGAGGAGGTCGGCGACCGGTTTCGGACGGTGGTGCCCGACATGGACGCGGTCGAGGCGGTCCGGGCGGCCGCCGCCGACGCCGGCGGCGAGGTCGTCGACATCCGCACCCGTGAGCCGAGCCTCGAGGACGTGTTCCTCGACATCGTCGGCCGGCCGATGCCCGGGCGGTACGCCGGCGGTGCGACGCTCGAGGACAGGGACGAGCGAGCGGCCACGGCCGCGGAGACAGACGCGGAGGGGCCGACGGAGTCGCCGGAGGGGGCCGAGTGATACACCGTCTCCGGAGGGTCCTCCGGGTCGCTCGCTGGGAGGTCGCCCGCGCCGGAGGCGGCGTCGACCGTCGGACGATGCTCGCGGCGCTCGCACTCCTCGTCGTTGCCGGCGGCGTCCTCGGCGGGGGGCTCGCCGTCGACGCGGTCGGGCTTGACGTCGACCGCGACGTGTACCGCGTCGCCGTCGACGGCGACTCCCCGTACGCTGACGCGGTCGAGGAGGCGCCGTCGCTGACGCCTGTCTCGATCAATAGCGCCGTGCTCGGCGAGACGGCCGACCTCGTCGTGTACGACGGCGCGCGGAACGGCGCCCTCGAGACCGTCGCCGTCCGCGCCAGCGACACCCGCAAGGGCGAGGCCGCGGCCGCCGAGTTCCGCGAGGCGGTCGAGGCGCACAACGAGCGGCTGATGGCCGCCGAGGAGAACGCGACCGCCGCCTTCCCGGTCGTCGTCACCCTCCAGTACGTCGGCCGGACGAGCGGGCTCGACGACGGGTCGACGCTCGGCGGGGGCGACGCCGGAGGTCCGGACGGCTCGGCTGATGGGGGAGGCGACGGCAGTGCCGGCGGCGACGGGGGGAGCGACACGTCCGAGTCGGGAGACGAGACGACCGTCGACGGCCCCACCGTGCGCGACGCGGAGGCACCCGGAGGCGGCTTCGCGGTCCCCTCCGTCGGCGGCGGGACGTTCGGCGCCGACACGGTCGGCTCGCCGGGGTCCATCTCGCCGCCGTTCCCGTTCGTCTCGCTGCTTCTGGCGTTCATCTTCCTCGTTCCGATGAACTTCCTGATTCAGGCGTACGGCTCCTCGGTGCTCGACGAGCGCACGAATCGACGGGGGGAGCCGCTGCTCGTCACCCCGCTCTCACCGGTTGACATCGTCGCCGGGAAGACGCTCCCGTACGTTGCGGCCGCGCTTCTCGTCACGACGGTCATCGCGGTCGCCGTTGGGGGCGGCGCCCTCTCGGTGGTCGCGGTGCTGCCAGTCGCGCTGACCTTCCTCGCGGCGACGTTCGTCGGCGCGATGTTCGCGCGGTCCTTCAAGGAACTCACCTTCGTCACGGTCGGCGTCAGCGTGCTCCTCACGACGTACGCATTCGTCCCCGCCATCTTCACCAATGTCACGCCCGTGGCGCTGGTGTCGCCGCTGACGCTCGTCGTCTTCGACCTGCAGGGCGAGGCCGTCTCCGTCGGCGAGGCCCTCTTCTCGACGGTTCCGATGGCGCTCGGCGCCGCGCTGCTGTTCGGGCTCGGACTCGGGGTGTATCGCGAGGATGACATGTTCACCCAGAAGCCGGTGGTCCGAAAGTTCCTCGACGCGCTCGCGGTCCGGCTCTCGCCGGTCGAGGAAGCCACGCTCGTCGACCTCGCCGACCGGCGGCGGCTCCGAGCCCTCGGGTCGGTTGCGTTCCTCACCGCCTGTACCATTCCCTTCGTGTTCGTGGCGGAGCTGTTGGCGGTCGCGACGCTGTTCGCGTTGCCGGTGACCGTCTCTATCCCCGTACTGCTCGTGACTATCGCCTTCATCGAGGAAGTCGCCAAGAGCGTCCACCTTTACGCCGGGTTCGAACGCGGCGTCTTCGCCCGAACCGATCAGGTGGCCGTCGCGGTCGGGCTCGCCTCCGGACTCGGCTTCTTCCTCGCCGAGAAGGCGACGGCGGTCGTGCAGGCGATCGGGCTCACGGATCTGTACGTCGGTCGGGCCGCGTTCGGGAGCGTCGCCGGGGTGAGCGGGCTCTCCCCGCTCGCCGTCGCGGCCCTGCTGTTCGCGCCCCTCCTGCTTCACGGGTTCGTCACGACAGTCGCCGCGGTGGGCGCGAGCCGGGATCGGACGGCGTACGCGCTCACGCTGGCGCTGGCGACGCTACTCCACGCCGCGTACAACTTCGGGGTGGTGAGCCTCCATGGGTGACCTCCACAGCCGACTGACGATCGCTGGCCGGGAGCTAGCGGGCCTCCGCGCCGAGAAGACGATCCTGCTCGCAATCGCGATCCAACTGTTCATCGCCGCGTTCTCGTCGTTCCTCGTCGTCGGGCTCGTCTCGATGTACGACCCCGGATCGCTCGGCGGCGCGGAGGTCGAGGTCGCCGGTGCCGGCGACGCGGTGAGCGACCTCGAACGCGCCGCGAGCGAGGTCGAGGGGGCCTCTGTTACACGCTACGAGGATGTCGCCGCCGCCCGACGCGCCTTCGACCGCAACGCCGCGGACGCGGTGGTGGTCGCGAACCACAACGACGACGGCCGGATCTCCGCCGTCGTCACGGCGCCGGACGCAACCATCGAGACGACCGTCATCGTCGTCCAACTCAGAGCGCTGCTCCGGACGTACGAACTGAACGAGCGCGCCGACCGAGTCGCGTACCTCAGCGAGTCGCCGCTTCCGCTCCCGGACCGAACCGGCTCCAGCCCGTACTTCACCTTCACGTACACCGTCCTGATCCCGGTGTTGGTGTTCCTCCCCGTGTTCATCTCGGGGTCGCTCGTGGTCGACTCCATCACCGAGGAGATCGACGAGGGGACGCTCGAACTGCTCCGCGTGGCCCCCGTCACGCTGGGCGAGATCGTCGACGGCAAAGCGCTGGCGGCGGTCGCTATCGCGCCCGGACAGGCGCTGTTGTGGCTCTTATTGCTCCGCGCGAACGGGACGCCCGTCGCCAACGTCCCCTCGATCCTCGCGCTGATGACCGCGCTGACGACGCTCCTCGTCGCGCTGGCGGTCGCCATCTCGGCGATCGCGCCCGACCGGCGGGCCGCGCAGTTCCTCTACTCCATCGGCGTGCTCGTCCTGTTCGGCGGCGCCACGGTGATGGCCGGCGGCCCGGCGAACGCGGTCGCGCGCCTCGCTATCGACAGCGCGGACGCGACGACGACCGCGCTCGTCGTCGCTTACGTCGGGATCGCCGCGGTCGCGTACGTCGGCGTGCGGCGGCTCGTCGCTGAAAACGGGTTCGGTGATTGACGGACCCTAGGGTCGAGTCAGCGCTCTCCGATGACGCGGTCCACGAGGCGCGCGACCCACTGGGCGGTCGGAAGCTCCCAGCCGTAGGCGACAGCGATCAGTCGGGTCACTGCCGTCACCGCCGCGCAGGCGCCGGCGGCGACCCCGCCCAGGCCGCCCAGCGAGACGAGCGCCCAGTACGTCACGCCGCCCAACACCGCGCAACTCGCGTAGAAGTCGTCGAAGAGGATGAACGGGGCGCGGTCGAGTAGGATGTCCGCGAACGCCCCGCCGCCGACCGCGTTGATCGTCGCGATGGCGACGACGCCGAACGCGGAGACGCCCGCCTCGGTCGCGACGATCGCACCGGTCGTCGCGAAGGCGGCGAGTCCGATCGCATCGGCGGCGAGCGTGATCGGGTGCGTGTCGAGATCGGCGAGCACGACGCCGAGGGCGACGGCTAGCCCGACGCCGACCAGTCCGAGCGCGATCTCGACCGGCGACTGGAGGGCGAGCGGGACGCGATTCACGAGGAGGTCGCGGGTCACCCCGCCGGCGAACGCCATCGCCAGCCCGACGACCGCGACGCCGAACAGGTCGAACTCCTCCCGGACCGCCTTCGTCGAGCCGACCAGCGCGAACGCGACCAGTCCGACGGTGTTCATGACGGCGAACGGGTCGCCGAACAGGGTCGCCCCGAGACCGCCCGTCACTCCCCGAACGCCCCCAGGCTCGACTGCAGTTCGCGGTCCGGCACCTCGTCGGTGAGGTCGTAACCGACCAGTTCGCGGGCGTCGACCGCGTAGGTGGACCCGCCGCGGTCGAGCACCAGCACCCGCCCCTTCCAGCCCCGCACCGTTCCGGCCGCCATCGTCTCCGCGACGGGGCGCTCCGCGAGGTCGAGCCCGTCGTCGAACGCGAACTGCTCGACGGGGTCGAACCGACTCAGAAGCGTCTCCCACGCCGACTCGTCGACCTCGCGTCCGAACCCGGCAAGCTTCGTCGGTACCCGGACCCGATCGACGAGGTCGTCGCCGTCGGCCAGTTCGGACTCCACCTGTCGGGCGACTCGGCCGTCTGGGAAGGTCCGAACGTGGGCTGCGCGGTCCGCGCCCTGCTCGCGGAGTCGAGTCTCCAGTCGCCACAGCCGCGTCACGCCGACCTTCAGCACGTCGGGGGCGAACGCGGCGAGGTACAGCGCGTGCTCCTCGTGGCAGTCCATCTCGTCTTTTAAACAATCTCCCGTACACCGCGCGCACACCCAGACGCTGCTGTGAGCGTCGCAGTAGGGTGCGTCAGGCGCGTCGCAGGCGACGTGCTCACCGTCGTGGACGGTTCCCGCGCAGCGGCGTTCGCCAAGCCCGTAGGCGAGCTCCGTCCCGGCGCCCGCCTCGAGGAACTCGACTGCGCCGCCGCTGGCGACGTAGAACCCCTCGCCCGACTCGTAGCCCACGACCTGCACGGTCGGTCGTAGGGGGAGGTACGACTTAGGCGCGTCGTCGATCCCTGTTCCCCGATTTATAAGTCGACGTCCGTGTGAGCCGAACGCATGCTCGACGCCACGCTGACCGCGGTCGACGGCGCCGCGGGTGTTGACCTGACGCTCACCGTGACGAACGAGGGCGACGACCCGCTCACGCTCCGCTTTCGGACCGGCCAGCGCGCCGACTTCGTGGCGTACGCGGCGGAAGACGCCGGCTCTGAGCGCGACAGCGAGAGTCCTGACGCCGACGCCGACCCCGTCTGGCGTCACGGCGACGGTCGGCTGTTCACGCAGGCCCTCAGTAGCGAGACGCTCGAACCCGGCGCGTCGACGACCGTCGAGGGAACGTGGGAGGAGCCGCCGCAAGGGCCGTTTCTGATCGTCGGCTCACTGACCGCCGAGGCGCACGACGCGAGCGCGACGGCGAGGGTCACCGTCGACTGAGTCGCGCCGTCTCAGTCCGAGTCGCCGTGGACCGCGTCCTCGACCGCCGCCGCGAGTCGCTCGCGCGTCCGGTGACTCGACTCGGCATCGGTCCGGACCTCGATCAGGTGCGAGCCTTCAGCGTCACGGGCGCTCGCGACCGCCGTTCCGATTTGCTCGCCGACGTCATCGGGGTCGTCGACCGCCTCGGGCCGCGCGTCGACTCGCGCGTACTCCAATCCGTGGAGGTCGGCCATCGGTTCGAACGCGATGCCGTGCGGCGTCTTGAACGACTCCGTGAACTCGGGCTCGAAGGATTCGATGGGCAGTGCGTGGAAGATTCCGCCGCCGTCGTTGTTGATCAGCACGACCGTCGCGTCGACGTCACAGCGGTCGATCGCAAGCAGGCCGTTGGTGTCGTGGTACAGCGCCAGGTCGCCGACCACGAGGGTGAGGTCGTCTGTCGTCGCCGAGCCCGCCCCGAGCGCGCTGGAGACGATGCCGTCGATGCCGGAGACACCGCGGTTCCCGAGGGCCGTGAGGCTCGTCGTCGTCGGGCCGACGAACCGGTCGAGGTCGCGGACCGGCATCGAGTTGGAGACGAACAGCGTCGCCGGGTCCGGGAGCGCGTCGGCCACGACCCGGAGCGCGTCGCCCTCGTGGAAGCCAACCGTGTCGTCGGCGGCCGAGTCGTTCTCACCACCGTCTTCGCCACCCTCGCGACCGTGAATCGCTCGGGCGGTGCGGTCGGCCTCCTCCCACTGCGCACGCCAGTCGGGGTCGCTTCCGGCGCCCACCGCCCGCGAGAGGCGAGCACAGAGGCGGCTCGGTTCGGCGACGACGAGGTCGGTCGCGGCGAACTCCGCCTCGCGCCAGCGACCCGCTGGGTCAACCAGATACTGGTCGGCGCCGGTGCCGGCGAGGTACTTGCGGAGGTTCTTCGAGGTGGGCGACGCGCCAAGGCGGAGGACGAGTTCAGGGTCGGTCCAGCCGGCGACGTCGGCCGCGTCGCCGTCCTCGCCTCCGGCGACCTCGGCGGAGAGGTAGGCGTCGTACGCGCCGATCACGGGTGCGACGCGAGTGTGACCGCCGTATCGGACGCCCGAGAGCGGGTCGGCGACCACCGGGAACCCCGTCGCGTGCGACAGCGCCGTGACCGCCTCGGCGTCGAGTCCCGGTGGATCCGCCGGCCCGGCGACGATCAGCCCGCGGTCGACCGTCGTCAGTTCGTTCGCGAGGGCGCGCAGTTCGTCGTCGCCCGGTTCGGGCGATCCCGGCGTCACGTCGACGTACGGGCCGTCGCGGCCGGCCGACGCGACCGGGTCGAGGTCGGCGGGCACGTCGCCCGCCACCCGCGTCGGTTCGAGCGGCTTTTTAAATGGAACGTTGAGATGCACCGGTCCGGGGTCGGCCCCCTCGGCGGCCGCGACGGCTCGGCCGACGGTGGTCCGCACCGACCGGAGCGCGCGGTCGTTCGGCGCGGGTTCCGGGAGATCCTTATAAAAGCGAACGGCGTCGCCGTACAGCTTCTCCTGATCGGCGGTCTGGTTGGCGCCCGAGTCGCGCAGTTCCGGCGGGCGGTCGGCCGTGAGCGCAAGCAGGGGGACGCGGGCCTCGCTCGCCTCCATCACGGCCGGGTGGTAGTTGGCGGCGGCGGTGCCCGAGGTGCAGATCAGCGGCGTGACGCTTCCCGTCCGACGGGCGCGGCCCAGCGCGAAGTAGGCGGCTGAGCGCTCGTCGAGTTGGGAGAAGACGCGGAGGTCGTCGCGGCGCGCGGCGGCCATCGTCAACGGCGTCGAACGGCTGCCCGGCGAGACGACGACGGCGTCGACGCCCGCGGCGACGAGTTCGTCGACGAGGGCCCTCGCCCACAGCGCGTTCCGGTTCGGCGCGGTCATTGCCATCGCTTGGGGGTCGATATTTAAATACTCCCGCGGGTCGGCCCGGGCGCCTCGTCAGCCCCGACCGAGTCGCGAGAGTCCGTGCCACACCGCGTGGACGAGCCGGCCCTCACGTCGGCCCTCGTGGAGCAGGTCGGGGCCGTCAGGCTCGTAGGCGGCGTTCATGGCGGTCTGCATGGCGACCTCGCCAGCGTCGGTGCTGACGAACTTCGACTGCACGGCGACGCCGACGGCACCTATCTCCGGATCGTGGGCAGCGATCGAGAACGCTGAGGGACGAGGTGGCTTGCGATCGGTGGAACGACGGCCGTCTCATAACTCGGGCCGGATCGACAGACGCCCCGTCGCGAACGTCCCACGTCGGATCGGCGCTCGCGACCGCGTTCTGCAACGCTTATGCACGCCGACCGACTTCGATCGGGTATGAGCGACGACGACGCCGTCGACGTCGAGGTCGAGTCCCCCGACGACGCCGCGGCCGACGCGGCGAGCGCGAACGGCACGGCGGAGGCAACCGCCGAGAGAACCAGCGGCAGGTCGGCCGGCGCGGCCGGCGAGGCCCGTGCGAACGGACAGAAGCGCGAGGCGCTGGCTGACGACGTGGCCGACCACGACGAAGCACTCGCACGAGAGGTCGCCGCGATGGAGGCGGAGCTCGAAGAGACGCGTGAAGAGCTGTTGGCGGCCGAGGAAGAGGTCGACGAGCTCACGAGCAAGCTCGCCCGCGTGAAGGCTGACTTCAGCAACTACAAGCAGCGCGCCAAGCGCAAGCAGGACGAGATCCGCGAGCGCGCCTCGGAGGCGCTCGTCGAGCGCATCACGCCCGTTCGAAACGACCTCCTGCGCGCGCTCGACCAAGAGGCAGGAAGCGACCTCCGTCCCGGTGTCGAGTCGACGCTGGAGAAGTTCGACGAGGTGCTCGCCGAGGAGGGCGTCGACCCCATCGCCCCCGAGCCGGGCGACGCGGTCGACCCGTCACGCCATCAGGTGATGCTCCGCGTCGAGAGCAACCAGCCCGAGGGCACCGTCCACGAAGTGTACGAGCCGGGCTACGAGATGGGGGACCGCGTCGTCAGCGAGGCGAAGGTCACCGTCAGCGCCGACGAGTCGTAGTCGGCGGTTCCCGTATCGCGCGCCGGTTCACCGCCCGTCTATTTCGTCCGTTCCGTACCCGGTCACGAGTGCCTCCAGCTCGTCGTCCGACGCCGCGGCGTGCGGCACCGACAGCGGGGAGACCGACACCTCGCCGTCGACGACCGCGCGCCGGTCCGTGCCCACCGAGTCCGGCACGTCAGCGGCCGTCATCCGCCCCCATATCGGGTCGGAGATGGTGACGCCGCCGTTGCCGTCGGACGTCGCCTCCATCCCGTACCACTCGGAGGGGGTCGTGACGCGCATCGGCGCGGGGCCGACGTCGACCGAGTCGGCGCCCGCCGATACGCCGTCGACGCCGACCGCCTCCGAGCCGCCGTCACCCTCGGCGGGCTCCGCCATCGGCGCGTTGACGTTGAGGTAGTCCGCTCCCTCGAACACGCCCGCGAGGACCGCCTCGTCGACGAGGAATCGCGTGGCGCGGACGGCGTGCGCGAACGACGCCTGGGGGAGGTCTCGCTTCCACCAGTCGTCGCCGCCGGGGACGTACATCGAGGTCGCGATGCCCGGCACGTCGAAGAACGCCCCCTCGACGACCGCCGAGACGGTCCCGGACCGCCCGAGCGTGTACGCACCGAGGTTCGCGCCCTCGTTGCAGCCGGCGACCACGAGGTCCGCGTCGGGGACGAGTTCGTCGAGGCCGACGACGACGCAGTCGACGGGGGTGCCGTCGACGGCGTACCCCAGTTCGTGGTCGGTAACCGCGACGTCGGCGGAGATAGCGCGACCGACCGACGACCGGTCGCCGGTGGGGGCGACCGCGACGACGTCGTAATCGACCGCGAGGGCTTCGTACAGCGCCCGGAAGCCGACGGCGTCGATGCCGTCGTCGTTCGTCAACAGGATCCGCTCGACGCTCATACCGATCCCAGGGGCGGTTCGGGCAAAAGTCCACCGTCGCCCCGCGAGAGTCGCGTCAAGCCCGCTGCAGTCGGGCGGCGGTGAACGGAAAAGCCCACGTATCCCGGGGCCACACGGTGGCACATGGGATTCGGGGACACGGCGAAGAAGATCCAGACGCTCGCCGACAAGGCCGAGCGCACGTACCAGAAGATCAACGAGCTCCGCAGCGAGGTCGAGGAGACCCAGACGACCGTGGTCGACACCTCCGAGCGCGTCCAGCGGCTCGAAAACGAGATGGCAGAGCAGCGAGCCGTCCTCGACGCGGTCGCCCGCGAGGTCGGGGTCGACCTGGAGAGCGTCAGCACCGAGGCGCACATCACCGAAGCGGAGCGCGCCGACGGGGACGCGGGCGGCTCTGGCGACGACGACCAGCCGACCGACGACGCGGCGTAACTCGCCCGGCTCTCGCAGAGTTTTCGGAGGACTCGGTTACTCGACCGTCTCGGCGCTTTCGGTCGACTCGTCCGATCCGCCATCGCTCGCCCGCGACACCACGTCGGCCGGGACGCCCGCGACCGTCGAATTCGGCGGGACGTCCGCGTCGACGAGCGAGTTGGCCGCGACCCGCGCACCCTCCCCGATCGTGACGCCCGGAAGGACAATCGCGCCGGCGCCGATCATCGCGCCCTTCCCGACGACGACGTCGCCCAGCCGGTACTCCTTCTGAAGGAACTCGTGGCACAGCAGCGTCGCGTCGTACCCGATGATCGCGTCGTCGCCGACGGTGATCCGTTCGGGCCAGAACACGTCCGGCGTCGACTCTAACCCCCACGCGACGCCGGTGCCGACCGTGACACCGATTCGCCGGAGCAGCCAGTTCTTCAATCGGAGGCTCGGGCAGATCCGAGCCAACACGATGACGACGTAGTTGCGAACGACGGCGAGCGGCGACTTCGCCTTCGGCCACGACCACAGCGAGTTGCGCGGGCCGGGCGTCGCGTGACGGTCCAATCGGTCGGGACGCGAGGTCTCCGAGACCTCGTCGCCGTCCTCGTGACTCACGAGGCGCTGTTCGCACGGCACCTATAAAAGGGTCGCCGCCGCGTGCGGCCCGCACGCCGGTCCGTCACCGGTCGGCCGCGAGGGTCGGGAGAGCGGGGCTACGTCCGCAGCTCGTTCATGTGCTCGACGCGCCGCTCGACGAGGTCGGCCTTACCGACGTCGTGGCGGATTCGGAGCCCGTCGCCGGCGGCCGAGAGCCCCGCCTCAGCCTGCCGCTCCGCGGCGGCGATGGAGTCGCCGCGGCCGACGACGGCGAACGACCGCGACGTGGTGGTGTACAGCCCGTCGTCGCGCTCGTCGACGCTGGCGTAGTAGAGGAGCGCGTCGCCGACGCTTTCCTCGTCGACCGCGATTTTCGCGCCCGCGTCGGGGTCGACCGGATAGCCGTCCGGCACGGCGTACTTGCAGACGGTCGCCTCCCCGGTGAAGGCAAGTTCGGGGAGCGAGTCGCCGTCGCGCGCGGCCGTCAACACGTCGATGAACGGCGTCTCCAACACCGGCAGCGTGTTCATCGCCTCGGGGTCGCCGAAGCGAGCGTTGAACTCGACGACCTTCGGCCCCTCGGCGGTGAGCATGAACTGCCCGTAGAGAACCCCCTTGTAGTCCGGGAGTGCCTCGACGACGGCGTCCAGCACGTCGACGGCGGCCGCGTAGTCGCCCTCGGCCATGAAGGGAAGCGACAGCCCCGTGTCCGAGTACGATCCCATCCCGCCGGTGTTCGGCCCCTCGTCGCCCTCGTAGGCGCGCTTGTGGTCCTGGACCGCCGGCGTCGTTCGCACGTCGCCGTTCGCGACGAACGCCTGGATCGTGAACTCCTCGCCCACGAGCCGTTCCTCCAACACCACGCGGTCGTAGTCGGAGTCGCGGAGGTACGCCTTCGCCCCCTCGGCGTCCACCTGGTCTCCCATCACCTTCACGCCCTTCCCGCCGGTGAGGCCGGCCGGCTTCACCGCGAGGTCGCCGTCGTACGCGTCGATGTAGTCGCAGGCGGCCTCGATGTCGTCGAACACCGCGTAGTCGGGACAGCCGGGCACGTCGGCCTCCTCCATGAATTCGCGCTGGTACGCCTTATCCGTCTCCAGTCGGGCCTCCTCGGCGCGCGGGCCGAACGCGTACACGCCGGCGTCGTCGAGCGCGTCCGCGACGCCCGCCGCGAGCGCGGACTCCGGGCCGATCACGGCCACGTCCGCGCCGACCTCGGTCGCGTAGTCGGCGACGGCATCGGCGTCGGTCTCGTCGATCGACTCGAACCCGTCGGCCAGCCGGCGGATACCGGGGTTTCGGTTGCTCGCGCAGGCGTACAGCGCGCAGTCGTCGGCGACCGCTCGGGCGATCGCGTGCTCGCGTCCGCCGCCGCCGACGAGGAGTACGGTCTCGGTCATGCCCGACGGATCAGTACACGGTAGTGTAAGCCTTACTCTCCGATGGCGTCGAGATAGACATGTGCGTGGATCAGCGACGCGTTCGGCCGCCGTCGACACCGCTCGTGTGACGGCTTTTTGCCTCGGCGGGGCGAACCGTGGGTATGTCACAGCCGACGGAGCGGAACCGTCTCGACGAAGAGGCGAGTCCGTACCTCCAACAGCACGCCGACAACCCGGTTCACTGGCAGCCGTGGGGCGACGAGGCGTTCGAGCGCGCCCGCGAGCACGACGTCCCGGTGTTTGTCTCCATCGGCTACTCCTCCTGCCACTGGTGTCACGTGATGGCCGAGGAGAGCTTCGAGGACGAGGCGATCGCGGAGGTCCTCAACGACTCGTTCGTCCCGGTCAAAGTCGACCGCGAGGAGCGACCCGACGTCGATAGCACCTTCATGACCGTCTCACAACTCGTTACGGGTGGAGGCGGGTGGCCGCTCTCCGCGTGGTGTACGCCGGACGGCAAGCCGTTCTACGTCGGGACCTACTTCCCGCCCGAGGCGCGCCGGAACCAGCCGGGGTTCCGCGACCTCTGCGAGCGCATCGCCGACTCGTGGAGCGACCCCGAGCAGCGCGAGGAGATGAAGCGGCGCGCCGAGCAGTGGACGACGAGCGCCCGCGACGAACTGGAGTCGGTCCCGGCCGCGAGCGACGCGAGCGACGCCGAGGCACCCGGCGACGAGCTTCTCGACGAGGCGGCCGCCGCCGCGGTCCGCGGCTACGACGACGAGTACGGCGGGTTCGGGAGCGGGGGCGCGAAGTTCCCGATGCCGGGCCGGATCGATCTGCTCCTGCGCGCCTTCGCCCGGAGCGGCCGGGACGCCGCGCTCACGGCCGCGACCGGGACGCTCGACGGGATGGCGCGCGGTGGGATGTACGACCAAATCGGCGGCGGGTTCCACCGGTACGCGGTCGACCGAAGCTGGACGGTCCCGCACTTCGAGAAGATGCTGTACGACAACGCGGAGCTTCCGCTGGTGTACCTCGACGGCTACCGGCTCACCGGCGACCCGGCGTACGCCCGTGTCGCGACCGAGACGCTCGGCTTCCTCGACCGAGAGCTCCGCCACGAGGACGGCGGCTTCTTCAGTACGCTCGACGCTCGGAGCCAGCCGCCCGAGAGCCGACGGGGTGACGCGGCCGAGAACGGAAACGGACACGCCGACGTCGAAGGCGCCTTCTACGTCTGGACGCCCGCCGAGGTCGACGCGGTCCTCGACGAGCCGCTCGCGTCGCTGGCGAAAGCCCGGTACGGGATCGAGTCCGGCGGGAACTTCGAGCGCGGGACGACCGTGCCGACGATTTCGGCGTCGGTCGAGGCGCTGGCAGACGAACACGGCCTCTCGACCGAGGACGTCCGCGAGCATCTGACGGCGGCCCGCGTCGCACTGTTCGAGGCGCGGGAGTCGCGCCCGCGGCCCGCCCGCGACGAGAAGGTGCTCGCCGCGTGGAACGGGCGAGCTATCTCCGCGTTCGCGAACGCGGGGGGCGTCCTCGGAGAGGCGTACGCGGACATCGCCAGCGAGGCGCTCGAGTTCTGCCGCGACCGCCTCTACGACGAGGCGTCCGGCGACCTCGCCCGCCGGTGGCTCGACGGCGACGTCCGCGGACCGGGGTATCTCGACGACTACGCATTCCTGGCGCGCGGCGCGCTTGACGTGTACGCCGCCACCGGTGAGCCGGAGCCGCTCGGGTTCGCGCTGGACTTGGCCGAGAGCATCGTCGACGAGTTTTACGACGCCGACGACGGGACCGTCTACTTCACGCGAGACCCGGACGCGGACGGGGGCGACGACGGGACCTCCGCCGGCGACGGCGCCCTGTTCGCTCGGCCGCAGGAGTTCACCGACCGCTCGACCCCGTCGAGCCTCGGCGTGGCGGCCGAGACGCTGGCGCTGCTCGACGGGTTCCGGACCGACCGCGAGTTCGCGGCTATCGCGGAGCGCGTCGTGACGACCCACGCCGACCGGATCCGTGCGAGTCCGCTGGAGCACGTCTCGCTGGTCCGCGCGGCCGATCGCGTTGCGAGCGGAGGTATCGAGGCGACGATCGCCGCCGACGCGGTGCCGGACGCGTGGCGCGAGACCCTCGGCGAGCGGTATCTCCCGGGGGCCCTCGTCGCGCCGCGGCCGCCGGACGAGTCGGGGCTCGACGCGTGGCTCGACCGTCTCGACATGGACGAGGCGCCGCCGATCTGGGCCGGGCGCGACGCCGTCGACGGCGAGGCGACCGCCTACGTCTGTGAGGGTCGAACCTGCTCGCCGCCTGAGACCGACCTCGACGCGGCGCTGGCGTGGCTGGCGGCGCGCGAGTAAGCGAGCCCCCGCCGACGCGAGTCGGCACGCTTTACAGAATCCGGTGCCGAGGGTTGGCATGGAGCGGTACGATCTTCTTTATCGCCTGTACGACTCTTTCGACGTCGAGACGCTTCGAGACCACCAGTCGTTCGTGAATCTCTTTCCGCCCCTCGACTCGCGCGTGGCGTTGGACCACTGGGAGGACGCGAGCGACGAACTAGACCTGCGCAAATCGGAGATCCGCGACGCGCTTCCCGGCGGCGCCACCTTCGCGGAGGTCGCGGCGTACGCCGACCGGGAGACCGCGTTCACCGCGCTCGACCTCCACGCGCGGTACGGGCGCGCCGTCAACGGGCTGGTGTTGGACGTCGACGAGACCCTCCGCTCCGCCGGAGGGACCGACAACGAGATTCCCCGCGAGACGCTGCACATGCTGACCGCGCTCCACGACGCCGGAGTTCCGATCGTCATCTGCACCGGACAGACCGTCGAGAACGTCAAGGGGTTCATGATTCAGGGGCTCGGGAACGAACTGGTCCACTCCGGCACCTTCTCGATCGTCTACGAGTCGGGTAACGGCGTGTTCACGCCCGGACACGGCTCGCAGACCAAGCGGCTGCTGTACGAGGAACTGGACGAGACCGTCCGGGGCACATTCGACGAGGTTCGCTCGCGCGTCCTCCCCGAGGCGCCGCGAAACGTCCGCCGCGGCTGTCACCTCCAGGGAAACGAGTTCAACGTCACGCTCAAACCGAACTTCGAGACCGGCAGCGCCGACGCGGAGGCGGTGATCGACGACGGGCTCGTCCACCTCATCGACCTCCTCGGGGAGACCGTCGTCGACATGGTCGATGTCGAGGGACTCGACGCCGAGCGGGGTGCCGCGTGGGCGCGGGCCCATTACGCCGCCGCGGACTCCGAAATCCGCGAGGTGCTGGAAGCACAGGCCGCGGTTCCCGAGACCGACGCGACGGCGCTCGCCGACGTTCCGGAGCCGGTCGCCGCGCTGTTCGACCGGATCGACATCGGCTACTACCGGGGCGACGCCGCCGAGATCACGTCGCTGGAGCTGAACAAGGTCGCCGGGGTCGAGTCCGCGCTCGACGTGCTTGACGTGGCGGACCCGTTCCTGCTGGTGATGGGTGACAGCAAGTCCGACCTCCGGGTGATGGAGTGGGCCGCCGAGCACGAGTGCGGGATTGCCGCGGCGCCCGAACACGCCTCCGCGCCCGTGCTCTCGCACGTCCTCGACCGCGACGAACTGGTGTTCGACCGCGGGGGGTCGGCGCGGATGCTCCGCACCGTCTACGCGCTCAACCTGCTGGCACGACTCGAGTAAGCCGCGTCGTAATTATAAGCGTCCGTCACGACCCTCCGTTATGCACGATTTCGTCGTCGTCGGTGCCGGCCCGCCGGGGTCCCGGTTCGCTCGGAGTGCGGCCGAGGCCGGGCGCGATGTGGTCGCCTTCGAGAAGGGGACCGTCGGCGAGCCACTGGCCTGCTCCGGGCACGTCTCCGACGACATCTGGGAGTACGTCCCCGACGAGGCCCGCGGCCGACTCCTACAGAACCGCGTGTACGGCGCGCGGTTCCACGTCGGCGGTCCCGGCTCGACGGCGTACCCGTTTTATAAGGATCGCCCCATCTCGAACGTGATAGATCGCGTCGGACTCGACCGAACTCTCGCCGACTGCGCGCGGGACGCGGGCGCCGACGTCAGGGAGGGACACACCGTCCTCGACGTCGACGAACGCTCGGACCATGTCGCCGTCGAAGTCCGGACCCCCGACGGCACCGTCGAGACGGTCAAGGCCCGGATGGTCGCCGGCTGTGACGGCCCCACCTCTCGCGTGCGCCGCACGCTCGACCTCCCGGAGCCGGACGAACTGCTCCACGGGGTGCTCGCGTTCGACGAGACCCCTGACGATGGCGACCTCGTCGACGTCCACCTCACCGCGCCCACGTTCTTCGCGTGGCGGATCCCGCGGGGCGACGCCGGCGTCGAGTACGGGCTCGCGGCGCCCCCGAGCGACGACGTCACGGCGATGTTCGAGCAGTTAACCGACGCCTACGGCGCGACGACCGACCGGTTCTGCTCCGGCGCGATCCCGGTCGGGCCGCCTGACCGCGTCACCAGCGATCGCGCGTTCCTGATCGGGGACGCGGCCGCACAGACGAAGCCGTTCACCGGCGGCGGTATCCTCTACGGAATGACCGCGGCCGACGTGGCCGCGGAGACGGTCGATCCGACGGACCCGGCGACGCTCGCCGACTACGAGTCCGGGTGGCGCGAGGCGATCGGCAGAGAGATTCGGCTCGGGAGCGCGATCCGCCGGTGTTACTCGCTCCCCGAACCCGTCCAGCGGTTCGGGCTGTGGGCGCTCTCCGGCGAGATCGGCGTCCATATGGACCGCCCGAGTTCGTTCTTCTCGCCGGCGCACCTCCGGCGGCTGTTCTCCCGGAGCAATCCGCCGGAGTAGCGACGACAGCGGTCGAGCGACCGTGACGCCCGCGGCGGGCGGTCTCGGTCCCGCTGGGGCATGCTCGGTTACTCTCGGTTACTCTTCGTTACTCGTCGATAACGTCGGCGAACGAAACGTTCTCGCGGACACTCGTGATCTTCACCGTGGGCTCGTCGCCGGGCTTGGAGTCGGGGACGATGACGACGTACCCCCGCTCTATCTTCGCGATACCGTCGCCCTTGTCGCCGAGCGTTTCGATCGTCACGTCGCGGACGTCCCCCTCGGAGACCGGCGGCCCGGCGGCGGCGTCCGCGGACGACCGTGCCGCGGAGTCGCCGGCGCCGTTCCCGACGACGCGACGATCGGGCGAAGCGCCGGTCGAAGACTCGGCGTCCGCATCGGCGTCGTCGTCGTCACGTTGTATCAACGCGACCCGGTACGTCTCGTTCGGGACGACCGTCGCGTGTTCGATCTCCGACTGTGGAATGGCGACGACGTGGTCGCCGTCGCGCTCCTCAACCTTGCCGGTGAACAGACACGCGAGCGAATCGGTAATTTCGACCATACGCACCCTTTTGTGTACGGTAATGAAAAGCTCCCTATCTGGGACCTCCCCGCGGAAGGCGAGAGTGTCGCGCGGCAAGATAGTAGACTGACGTCGGTGAGCGATCTCTGCCGGAGGACGAATGAACATAAACGTTTACCCTGTTCCGAATGAATCCCTCGCCATGAGCCGAAACTACGAGTCGCTCCACGACCCGAACGCGGAGTACACGATGCGGGAGCTCTCGGCCGAGACGATGGGGACGACCGGATCGCGCGGCGGCGGTCGCGACGTCGAGATCACGGACGTCCAGACGACGATGGTCGACGGCAACTTCCCGTGGACGCTGGTCCGCGTGTACACCGACGCCGGCGTCGTCGGGACCGGCGAGGCCTACTGGGGCGCGGGCGTCCCTGAGCTGATCGAGCGCATGAAGCCGTTCGTCGTCGGCGAGAACCCGCTCGACATCGACCGGCTGTACGAGCACCTCATCCAGAAGATGTCGGGCGAGGGCTCGGTCGAAGGCGTCACCGTCACCGCGATCTCCGGGATCGAGGTCGCGCTCCACGACCTCGCCGGCAAGATCCTCGACGTGCCCGCCTATCAGCTACTCGGCGGGAAGTACCGCGACACACTGCGCGTCTACTGCGACTGCCACACCGAGGAAGAGGCCGACCCCGACGCGTGTGCCGACGAGGCCGAGCGCGTCGTCGACGAACTCGGCTACGACGCGCTGAAGTTCGACCTGGACGTCCCCTCGGGGTTAGAGAAGGACCGCGCGAACCGCCATCTCCGTCCCGGTGAGATCCGTCACAAGGCGGAGATTGTCGAGAAGGTCACCGAGCGCGTGAAGGACAAGGCCGACGTCTCCTTCGACTGTCACTGGACGTTCTCGGGCGGCTCCGCGAAGCGCCTCGCGGACGCCATCGAGGAGTACGACGTGTGGTGGCTCGAAGACCCCGTGCCGCCGGAGAACCTCGAAGTGCAGGAGGAGGTCACTAAGAGCACGACGACGCCCATCGCGGTCGGTGAGAATCGCTACCGCGTCACCGAACTTCGCCGCCTCATCGAGAACCAGGCGGTCGACATCGTCGCGCCCGACCTGCCGAAGGTCGGCGGAATGCGCGAGACCCGCAAGATCGCCGACGTGGCGAATCAGTACTACGTCCCGGTCGCGATGCACAACGTCGCCTCGCCGGTCGCGACGATGGCGGCCACGCACGTCGGCGCCGCCATCCCGAACTCGCTGGCGATCGAGTACCACTCCTACGAGCTCGGCTGGTGGGAGGACCTGGTCGAAGAGGACGTCATCGAGGACGGCTACATCGAGGTACCGGAGAAGCCGGGCCTCGGCGTCACGCTCGACATGGACACCGTCGAGGCGCACATGGTCGAGGGCGAGACGTTGTTCGACGAGGCGTAAGCCGAAATCGAACGCGAAAATCGGGGATTTTTGCAGTTCGACGAAGCGTCACTTCGTTGCGCTCGATAGGCGAGACCACACAGGTTAGATCTCATCTTCATCAGAATCCTCTGTCAATTCGTAGTCTGTGACTATCGTAGAGGAACTTGTTGTAGCTTTGACTGTGGAGGTCGTCTCTATACTTATTTGGAACGCCACCCAGACCTCAATCAGGGTCAAAAAACCGACGACAATACGTGCTGATAGAGACACTTTGGGCCCCACACATCCGTAGAGTGATGCGGTTGTTATTCAGAGTCTGTGAAGGCATCTAACGGGGGAGACTGGGTAGAGAGATGTGTGTTCTTGAATCCAGATTCAAATTTCAGACCGTAGCCAACGAAACGGTCGAGACCGATGTGGCCGGCCCAGATCAGCGCGACAAGGAGTGCCATTCTGATGTCAGCCCAAAAGCCGAGGCTGCCGAGAGCAATTGGTAGCGTATACGTATGAACGATATTGTAGCTCAGACTTCCCAATCGAGGGCCAGCGAGATAGCCGATCATCGATACGTCGGGAGCCAACGCGAGGATGATCAGCATCCAGATCGGCCCGTCAAGTGTGAAATAACTGGCCAGCGCAATCCCCAAGACAGCCAGGCCCTCAACACGCAGGAAAATTCGCGGTTCCATGTATTTGGTTCAAAGTAAACCATCATAAACCCCGCCGACCGCTGTAAACGCGCCCTGGGCCTTGTTTAGACGTATGAGATTACAGGAGTTAGAGTCTCACTGCCCGTTCAAGGTTCCGGACAGCTGCCTTTAGGACAATCTCTCGAAACTGTCCAAACCACGTTCTAGCCCGGGTTGTTGAGCCGAAGCGTTTGCGAAGTGAGAAGAATATTGCTTCGACGATTGACCGCCGGTGGTAGACATCATCGTCAATCCGCGCGTTATGTGCTGCATCGAGCGAGTAGAACTCACGATGCTTAATCACCGGTCTGATGCCCTCTTCACGTAACTTGTGGCGGAGATCGTCCCAGTCAAATCCCTTGTCTGCGACAACTGTCTCCAGCTGATCGAGATTTCTCGTCAGCGCTTGCCACGCGATCTGGGTGTCGTGCGGGAGGTTCATCGAACAGTGAACGTCGAGGATAGCGCCACTGTTACAATCGACCAAAAGCGCCGTTTTCACCGACTTAAAGGTGTCTTTGACGCGTTTCGCGTAGTTGTGACTTGCAGATGTCGAGCAACCGCCGGTACGGTTGGTTGAGATACTCACGAAGACAGTGAATTGCAAGGATGACCCAGTCAGCGTAGCCACCATTTCCTTGCTGAAGTGCTGGCTGAGGTTCACCAACGACAGATTTTTGAGACAAATCGACGCATCTGTCGGTGAAGCGGGCGAGTTGGGTTGGCATACTCGACTCGTTCCCGCTTCAATCATTCATAATCCTCGGCAACAACGTCTCTCGCTAGCGTCTAAACACGGCCAGTGGCGATAGACATATGATTCGTGCCAGTGAATACCAAGAGGCATGGTAACCCAGACTCACCGCAGCCTGACGCATCGAGAACGTGACCGCAATCACTCGAGGGGGAATCAATGACGGAGTGTGTGGAATGCGGTGGTGAGCTGTCGATTTCTGAGAACCTAGAGGTTGGTGAGATCATCGACTGTACGACGTGCGGAACTGAACTCGAAGTCGTTGAGGTGGATCCACCGGTAATAGAGCTAGCTCCAGAATTGGAAGAAGACTGGGGTGAGTGAAGGCGATGGAGCTTGGATTGCTCTACTCCCGTATTCGGGAGGACGAGAAGATGTTACTCACCGAATTACGGGATCGTGGACACGAGGTTACGACCATCGACGTCCGCAAACTCCAGTTCGATCTCAACGAATCCCCAAGCGAATTCGATGAAGTCGACATCGCCTTCAACCGAGCGATGGAATCGAGCCGGATTCGATACGTCGCACAGTTCGTCGACCACTACGACATCCAGGTCGTCAATTCACCCGAGACCGCACGGATCTGTGCCGATAAGGTCCGCGGTAGTTTGGCGCTCAAAGAGGCAGGAGTGCCGACGCCCGACACCGAGGTATCGTTCGACCACGAGAGTGCCATCGAATCAATCGAGCGGTTCGGCTATCCGTGTGTCCTGAAGCCCGTTACTGGGTCCTGGGGGCGGTTGATGGCTCGGATTGACACGCGCGCCGCTGCCGAAGCGATTCTCGAACACAAGGAGACGCTCGGGGGATACGAACACAAGGTATTCTACATCCAAGAATTCGTCGAAAAGCCCGGTCGTGACATCCGTGTCGTCGCCGCCGATGGCGAACCGATCGCAGCGATGATGCGCAGTTCCGACCACTGGATCACCAACGTCGCACGAGGTGGTCGAACTGAAAAGTTCGAGGTTAATGACGAGGTTCGCGATCTGGCCGAACGTGCAAGTGCCGCCGTCGGTGGCGGCCTTCTCGGTATCGATTTGATGGAGACGGGCGATAGCTACACAGTCCACGAGGTGAACAGCACCTGTGAGTGGAAGGGACTCAACCAAGCGGTCCCCGAAGTGGATGTGCCGGCTCGCATCGTCGACTGGATCGAACACCGAGCCCAAGAGGTGGCAGCATGAGCACGGATATCTACACTGCGTCGGTGATCGGTGGCAGTGGATTTACCGGGGGGGAGCTCCTTCGATTGCTTGCCGGGCATCCCGGATTTACCATCCAACAAGCGACGAGCCACAAATTCACGAATAAATCGTTCGGGTTCGTGCATCCGAACCTCCGGAACATCGATCTCCGATTCAGCGACCCCGAGACGCTCGACCCGGTCGACGTCCTGTTTGTCGGAGCCCCTCACGGAGTGTCGATGGACCGAATCGATGCGTTTCGTGATGTGGCCGAGACAGTCGTCGACTTGAGCGCCGACTTCCGCCTTCGAGAAGCAGCCCAGTACGACGAGTGGTACGACGGACACACTCGACCAGAACTGCTCGAAGAATCGGTGTATGCGCTCCCGGAACTCAACCGTGATCGGATCGCTGACGCGGATTTCTTGGCCTGTGGTGGATGTAATTCCACGGTTACTATCATGGGGCTCCTCCCGCTGTTCGAGACGAGCATTCTCGACGGCGACGAACAGATCGTCGTGGACGTGAAAGTCGGCTCGTCGGAGGGGGGAGCTGAAGGCGGATCCGCATCTCATCACGCTGAACGGTCGGGAATCGTCCGGCCCTATGCCCCGACGGGTCACCGTCACGAAGCCGAGATCGAACAGGAACTCGGAACGACCGTCTCGTTCACCGCCCACGCCGTCGATATGATCCGTGGCGCAGCCGCCACGTGTCACGTCTACCCCGATTCCTTCCCCGAGAAGCCAGACCTCTGGAAGGCCTACCGGAGCGTCTATGGAGATGAACCCTTCGTTCGTCTCATCGCCGGTGGTGGTGGCGTCTATCGCTATCCCGAGCCCAAGGTAGTCGCGGGGACGAACTACGCGGAAGTGGGATTCGAACTGGACGAGCGGAACGAGCGGATCGTCGTCTTCTCGGCGATCGATAACATGATGAAAGGGTCTGCGGGTCAAGCCGTCCATGCCGCGAACATCGCTCTCGGTCTAGAGGAAACTGCCGGGCTCGAGTTCCCGGGCCTTCACCCTGTGGGGGCACCCTGACATGACGGTGGTCGTCAAAATCGGCGGCGCCCGGACGGTCGATCCGGCGGGGGCGCTCGCTGACATCGCGGTGCTTCGGGAAGGCGGACGGAACGTGGCAGTAGTTCACGGTGGCTCGACAGCCATGGACGAGACGCTGGAACGGATGGGGATGGAACCCGAATACGTCGAGACGCCCGACGGTGTCATCGGCCGCTTCACCGACGAGGAGACGATGCTCGTGTTCAAGATGGTCTTTGGCCAGCTGAATACGGACCTCGTCACGGGCCTCCAGAACGAGGGGGTGAACGCCGTCGGGTTGAATGGCGCGGACGCCCGGTTGCTTACCGGTCCACGAAAGGATGCAATCCGAGTCGTCGAAGACGGGAAAAAGAAAATCCGTCGCGGTGATCACTCGGGGACGATCGAGACCGTCAACAGCGAGTTTCTCGAACTGCTATTCGAAAACGGGTACACTCCGGTAGCGAGTCCTCCGATGCTTGCCGACGACATCGGCGACTCGCAGTCGGCGGACAGCAAGACGGAGTCTCGCCGGTGGACAGCGGTGAACACGGATGCCGATCGCGCTTCGGCCTCGGTCGCGGGGGAACTCGGTGCGACACTCGTCTCGCTGACCGACGTCCCCGGTATTTTCAAAAATCCCGACGACCCAGCGACCGTGATTGAATGCGTCGAAACACCGGAAGCACTCGAAGAGGTCGAACGTGTTGCCACCGGGTTCATGCGCAGGAAAGTGATGGCTGCTCGTGAAGCGCTGGTACGTGGTGCCGAGGCAGTCGTCGTCGCGGACGCCAACACCGACGAACCGATCCGTTCGGCTCTCTCTGGGGATGGCACGACAATCACGAGAGACGCGGTGGTGACCGAGCCATGAGCGGGTTCGTCTTCACCGAGAAGCCAATCCCGATTGACCACGGAGAAGGCCCGTATCTCTATTCAGACGACGGGACGGAGTATCTCGATTTCGGCGCGAGCTATGCCTGTTCCCCACTCGGCCACTGTCATCCGAACGTTATCCGAGCGGTGAAAGAGCAGGTTGAGCAAGTGAACTTTGTCCAGGCTTCGTACCCCGTCGACGTTCGGACAACACTCTACGACCGGTTGGCCAAACTCGCACCTGGTGATAATGATAAGGTATGGCTCTGTAACTCGGGGACCGAGGCTAATGAGGCGGCACTCAAGTTCGCGCGACACGCGACCGGGCGACAGCAACTCGTCGCCACGACGCGCGGTTTTCACGGCCGGACGATGGGTGCCCTAGCCGCGACCTGGAACCAAGAGTACAAAGAGGGATTCGAACCGCTAGTCGGCGGAATCGAGTTCGTCGAATACGGGAACGCCGATGCGTTGTCCGAGGTAGTTAGTGATCAGACTGCAGGACTCATCCTCGAACCGTTGCAGGGCGAGGGGGGCGTCAATCCCGGTTCCTCGGAGTTCCTGAGACGGGCGCGTGAGATCACGACCGAGGCAGGAGCGGCGCTCATCGTTGATGAAGTGCAGACTGGAGTGGGACGGACTGGATCGCTCTGGGCGTGTGATGCCGTAGACATCGTCCCGGATATTCTTACGACAGCGAAAGGGCTGGCGAACGGTCTCCCGATGGGAGCTACGCTCTGTCGAGAGTGGATTGCCGAGAACCCCGGCTCTCATGGTGGGACGTTCAGCGGTGGACCCGTAGTCTGTGCCGCGGCCGACGCAACGCTCGAGACATTACTCGACAATGATCTCCCGGATCACGCGGCAAGGATCGGCGAGTATCTCGTCGACGAACTCGAAACCACGCTCGGTGATACGGTCCGCGATGTTCGGGGACAGGGGTTACTCGTCGGGATCGAAGTGCGCCACGATGCAAACGCCATCCTCCGAGAATTGGCCCTCGAACACCGGATACTTGCACTCCCTGCGGGACGAACGGTAGTGCGATTTCTTCCACCTCTCATCGTCGACGAAACGCACGTCGATCGGGTCGTGTCGGCACTCCCTGAGGCGCTGGCGGCTGTGGAGTCATGACCGATCGGGCAGTCGATATCGATACAGGGACCGAAAGACAGCTCCTCCGTAACCTCGTTTCGATCTCCTCTCCCAGCGGCGAGGAACAGGCGTGTGCGAATGAACTCGTCGCGTTCTTCAACGACTATGACCGCGAGGCGTGGATAGAAGATTCGAGGGGCGCCGCTCCTCCAAGCGCGTATCAGGCTGTTCACCGACAAGGGCCACTTCATTGGTACTGGCGAGGGATATGGAGCGACACACGCACTTCACATGGCACGGAATATCTTGGAACGGCAGATACTCGAGAGGAAAGACTACGGCCGTACGAAGAAGCATCCGACCGGGGAAGAACTCTCGAAAATGCTCGGGTGGTGGTTAGTCGAGTCGCCAAGGGCACGTTAGCACGCCCTGAACTCTTGGACCGATATCTCATAATCTCATTTCAAAACGTATGGGGAGAACGTGGATCGAATTCAGACACGATATAGATGTATCAAGATAGAAGTGAGATTACCCAATAGGTACCTACCGCCCTGTGACTCGGGGTCAGACCCTGCACCGGTCGAACGCATATCACTCGATGAGTTCGACCAAGCAATCAGTGTCTGGAAACGATAGTGCTCTCATTGCGAGAGTGATTGTGATGAGGGCACTGTCTAGTTGAGGGAGTTTGAGAAGTGAGCAGGTCGTAGCGAGAAGTGGCTATGCGACTCGCCGACCTGCTCACAGAGACGTTGGAGGTGGACAGCCGAGACGTTTTGGAGAACGAGCGCCCCCCGACACCCGTCCGGCGGTTTGGGGTGCGTCTCCACACGGCGGGGATATCGATTAGGGAGACAGTCGCCATCCTCGAGCTCTTGCGTGTCGACCGCTCGCACGGTGCGGTCTGGCAGTGGGTGCATCGGCTGGCCGACAGCGAGTCGGACCCGCCGACGGCGAAGCCGTCGTGGGTCGCCGTTGACGAGACTGCTGTCCAGATCGGAACCGAGTGGTACTGGTTGTATGCGGCGGTCGATCTCGACTCACTGTGTCTGCTAGACGTTGAGGTATTCAGCCGTCACGGCACCGATCCAGCTGCGGCGTTTCTGCATCGGCTCACCGAGAAATACGATGTTTCCACCACGGAGTTCTTCGTTGATGGCTATGGCTATCGGACTGCCCTCTCTCGGCTAGGATTGAGCGGTCGGGTCGAGTACAGCGACCGAAACCACATCGAAAAGTGGGTTCACACTCTCAAACAGCGCACCGACCGCTTCCATACGAGTTGGGTGGGCAGTCGGCCGGCCGTCACCGAATGGTGCCAGCAGTTCAAAACGCTACTACAATCAGCAGCGACCAAATCAAGCGCTCAACGGTAAACCACCCACGGAGGTGCTGAACTAGATAGTGCCGTGATGAGAAACAGTTGTTCAAACTGATAACTATGATGAGGATCCTGAATCCGAATCCATGCCGGCCAATTTTTCACTAACCTCGGTGGGAGACAATTCGCGAAACTGAGTCGTGTCCGTTCTGATGGTCGCGATCCGAATACGCTCACTCGTAACCGGCTCACCAACCGCTGTCGACAGGGCGGAAACCGCTAATCGTATCCCTCCATCGAGATCCAGCTCTTCACTGTAATTAGAATCCAAATATTCCTGAATCTCACGGGCATTCCCACCAACCGCGACCGCGTTCCACTCGAAGGACATCCCACTCGGATCCGTTTCGTAGAGGTGTGGCGTTCCATTATCGATACCACCAACGATAAATGCGACACCGAACGGTCGGGTTCCACCGAATTGAGTATATTGCTGGATAACGTCAGCCAGATGCCTCGTTAGCGTGTTGGTATCGATCGGTTCCCCATAGCGTAATCTGTTGACCTGAGCGTCGCGGCGGGCGTAATCCATAAGCTGTCTCCCATCTGCAACGTGTCCGGCACTAGCAATACCGATATGGTCATCGATTTTACGGAGTTTCTCGATACTATCGGTTCTCATCAGTGGGGATTGCGCTGGCAAATGAACGACGAAAACGACGCCATCACGAGTGCGAACACCCACGCTGGGCGTGCCCCGCTTTACGGCCTCCCGCGCATACTCGACCTGGTATATTCGCCCATCCGGGGAGAAAATCGTTATACCCCGGTCGTACGCCATCTGGTGTTCTTGTCCTGCCATGTAGATCACTGATGCCCGAGTTACGGCTGCTAGGAGGATAGTAGACCCGATGTGTGAAATATATTTCCTGGACAACTGCCCTCGATGGAATAATCACTATCGCGGCATCGAGTGGTGAGTTCTTCATCCCGGACTTCCGTCATATAGAATCTTCTATATGATCTCGATACGTTACCATCTAACACACATGCACCTGACCTGGCATGGCCACTCTACGTGGTACGTCGAAATCGAGAGCACTTCGCTTCTCATCGATCCGTTCTTTGACAACCCCAATACAGCAACCGCTCCCGAAGAACTCGACCCAGATTATCTTCTACTCACGCATGGTCACTCCGACCACATTGGAGACGTTGATCGTTACAAAGGTGCAGAACTGGTTGCCACTCCGGAAATTGTGGAGTATTGCCGCGATGAGATCAGTGATTTCGAGGCTGTCGGCGGATCTGGAATGAATATCGGAGGGACGGTCGAATGTGACGATGCCTTCGTGACGATGCACCGTGCCGACCACACTAATGGGTTAGACACGTCGTACGGGACATCAGGCGGGATGCCTGTTGGGTTCATCATTAGCGATACAAAGCCGACGCAGGTGGCCGATTCAGATAGCGAAACCTTCTATCACGCAGGCGATACTGGCCTCATGACCGAGATGCGTGATATCATCGGGCCGTTCCTCGAACCCGATGCCGCTGCTGTCCCGATCGGGGATCACTTCACAATGGGACCGTGGCAGGCAGCAATTGCTATTGATTGGCTCAACGTGGATATCGCGTTCCCGATGCACTATGACACCTTTCCTGCGATCGAACAGGATCCAGAAGATTTCGCACGCGAAGTGGAAGCTACCGGGAGTGACGCAGACGTACATATACTGGAAGCAGATGTCCCGTTCGACCTCACCAACGAACGATCCTTCGGACACGAGAGCCGACCACGGTGGACGTATTTCCTACTACCATGTGTGTTGCTGCTGGGGGTCAGCGCTGTCTACGGCGGCGCCAGTCTCGTACTTGATCCGACCGGAGAGCTTCTGGGAATGCCGTTCGAGTGGATTCAAGGGACAGTCTTCGGTAATTATCTCGTCCCCGGACTCGTCCTGCTCGGAGTGCTGGGTATTGGCTCGTTCATCGTCGCGTACGGGCTGCTGCGTCGATCGCTCTGGGCCTGGCCCGCAGGAATGGTGCTGGGCGTGGCCACCGTCATTTGGATCGTGGTTCAGCTCGTAGCTATCCAGCGATACTTCTTCCTTCAACCCGTTATTGCCGCCCTTGGCGTCCTCATCGTCCTGTTGCTCGGGGTTCCATCGATGCGTAATTACTACCGGGCAAACGAATCACTCCAACGAACCAGATTAAGGGGTGGAAGGCGTTAACGATGGGCGTAGAGAAGTCGGGAAGCATTCGACATGAGGTATTTCTCTACGGACTCGGCGGGTAGCTACTTCTTGCCGTGGTTGGGGGTCGTCAACGGAATCGTTTGGGCGGTTATCGTCAAACCAGTCGTTGGCGCATATTCGGCTCATGTCGTTGCCACCCTGGTGCTGGGATTCACGCGTTTCTCCGAGTAATGTATCTGTACTAGCGACTTGGGCCGATCGACCACACGAAGCGTGAACTGGCGGCGCGCGGCGTGTTCTGTCTGTTGTTGACAATCATATTTAATTTGGCTTCGGTCACCACGTCGTCGGCCATCCGTGGTCGTGGCTGCTCGTCGATTACAACCTGCCGGCGGGCCGGCTCTGGGTGCTGGTCCTTGTCGTCATCCTCGTCGGACCGCTGCTCGTCGACGAATACATCTCGACCGGGACAATCATCGAAGGTAATCGCGCTGCCCGGGCGGGGTCAGACGGGTTCCTTCCGAACCTCGGAAGGAGTCGGGGTGCTGCATATGCACGTTTTTAGCAGGGCTGCTGAAACCTATCACCCACTGAGGATTTCAACAAGGCCATTCTCGGGTGCTTCGCGGTCAAGTTCGGTATTGATATCGTACTCTACAGGAACAAACGAGTATTCTTTCGAAAGCGGCGAATAGATATTGTCCTCCTCATTCCAGTTCTCTTCGTCGTTCAGCTTGGTGCTTGGATTGGATGCCTCATTTTATTGGGCGGGCGCTTCGGGCGATCGAATTCGTCGAGACGATCGGATTGGAAATAATTGTATCGAAGAATTGACTGTCTCCGGGTCGCGACTTCAGAGCCTGTTGATACTCTTCTGGAAGGGAAAAGCGTATTTCAGCCCACACAAGCCGAGTGACGGCCGCTATGTATCCACGACCAATGTGTCCTATCCAGAAGGCTGGTAATCTCTGATAGGGTCCGTCATTCAATCAGTCTATATTTGTTCACTCGGAAGTCGACACCGGTTGCTCGTCCACTCATGTCGGTTTCGACGTAGTCTTCGAGAAAGTACTCAGCATCCCCCTCTGTCGCAAATACTCGACTACCAACTACTGTCCACGTACCGTTTTCATTCTTCTCGACAGCGTACACTTGTTTTGGCATCCGTACGTATAGATGATCGGTCCAGAGACAACAAGATTTGTAGTATCTCTCCTTGGTCACTAGCCTAGTATCCTGGTGGGGTGGTGGTTAACCTTGAAACGTATTCCAGGCCTAGCCCCCCAGCGAGCCGGCCTCGGTAACCCTTCAAACATGGGTTCGCATCCCATCTGGGGTGTACACCACCATCGACTTGCAGGTAGGGTCCTGGAATATTGCGCCAGTGGGCTGATTGCTTCGCCGTATCACTCGGTATTCCTTCAACAATGCCGGCGATCCCCTCAGTGTATCGTGATTTCGTCACCGGGATCAGGGTGGTCGAAGGCTGTCGCCGCCGATCCTCCTCGCATGAAGACCTCCATGTATGGATCATTTCCGCCGGCTGATCCGGGAATCAGTGCTACCGTGCCTTGCTCGACCGTGGAAACTGCGTCCCTGACGACGATATTCATGGTTTCGGAGTTGATAGTTATCTGTACGGTATCCCCATCCGGGTCGAATTCGGATGCCTCGATCGAGGTTTTGATGTTGCCGTATCCATCGACATGACAGACGACCGATTCTGGTTTTGGCGGAATGTCTTGAACGGTTCGTTCAGGCCCGAGCGAACCCATATCCCCGTCAGCGAGTTCGGCAACCCGCTTCGGGAAGTAGTCTCGGGATCGAAACTGGGATCGACTCACGGGCGTATCTATCTCCCGGAATTCTCGGATAGCGTCTCTGACGAACGAAAGGTTGTATCCTGCATCAACTGCGACGACCGGAATTCCGTTCTCCAATTCGAGATAACAGGGTCGGCCCCCTTCGTCAGCCCGGCCCGGTGCGGCATCTTCAGTTCTCGGAGCTGTGTTCGAATATATCATGAGACCATCGAAGGCAGGATTGTGGAGCCCGAGTTGTTCGATCCAAAATCCCGTTGCGATCGTCGAAAACGGTGGAACTTCAGTCGTTTGCACATTGATCGTGGGGTCTTCATACGTCAGCCGATGAACGACCTCTGAAAACGCGGGATCCGACGGTCCGTAGTCCGCGATGAGGTGTATGAACGTGGCCATATTGGGTGAGTGTACGCGGAGGTACAGCGTTGATTACCACCACCAAACGGGTAATTCACTCGGTTGCATTGGCCAATCCCATTACTCTGGCGTCTCTCCGAACGTCCAGAGGAAGGCAATACTAAGAGCTTTCCGCCGAATTCAACGTAGTTCCCCTTTCTAATTCGAATCACGCCGAGATGGCCGAGTGCGTTCAAGAGATTATCGACGAGCTCTCGTTGTGGTCTCACGTCCACACTGACGAACGTCGTTCCGGCAGTACTGAATTCAGACTCGGGCCCCGTTCGATTGGACATGTTCATCGTTGGGGCATCGTCGATATCGCCTTTCCCGTGGACGTTCGAAATCACCTGATCGAGGTCGGTAGAACGGATTCGCACTATCCCTATCCGCAATCTGGATGGACCACGTTCTATCTCGAATCGAAAGACGATGTTGACACTGCACTGCAATTGCTTCGATTGTCGTACCTGATTCAGATTCAGACGCTCAAGCGATCACCCGCTGGGCGATCCGAACTCGCGGACATAGATGTGCCAAACGAATTAGCCACTCTCGACATCAGTGATGACCTGCGCGAGATGATTTACTCGCAAGGAGAATAAGCACGCAAGACGATATCGAATTTCCAGACCTCGCCAAGGGGGTCAATTCAAGATCTATTATCCGCACACCATCGTCACGGATAAAGGGACAGTAACTGATAGGGAGGCTCTGTTGAAATTCTATTGGCTCGACATCTTTCCCGCTGAAACAGCCGTTGATTAGAACTGCGAATCAACTGTTGAGTATTTCAACAGAGTCTCGCTTTTTAATATATAGAAAGGTGGATACTATTAGCCGGGAATCCAAAATAATATTAGATCGGCAGAAAATGGGTTCGTGTGCGGCCCTCCACTCGAAAAATCTCGCTGAGCCTGTTCGTCTGTCTCATCGTACTGACAGCGGGCTGTAGCGGGATTCAAGGAACCGAATCGTCCTCCACGACCCTGACCGTCGTCAACCAAGACGACGTAGATCATGCAGTAGTCGTTGAGATTGGAACCCTCACAGACGACCCGAATCCGGACTACACCGCAGGTCGAACCCTCGATGGGGAGTCTGATGTGGAGTTAGAACCATTCGAAGGCACGGGTGAGTACGAGGTGGCTGTGACTGTCGATGGAAAAACGACTGTCCTGACGCATACGTTCGCCCCCGACGATGACACGGTTAGTATCGGTATCGATAACCAAGAGAACGTCACTATCGAGTGACCCCTCATCGATAGCTATCTCCTCTATATCTAACGTTCAGAGTGCCTTGTCGATATTGTGAGTGAGACAGACGACAACGAGTTCCCGGAACTGCTTCCACCAGTGACGTGAGCGGACGAATGCGCCGTATTTCCGTTTGAGGCGAGAGTTCACCGTCTCGTTCTGACTGCGCTGACCGTAGAGATCGGCATCCAACAGAGCATTCCACGCTTTGTGAAGAGACGAGAACTCGCGGTGCTTGATCAGCGGACGAACACCAGTTTCACGGACTAATGCGCGCATCTTCTGGTCATCGTATCCCTTATCGCCGAGGAGAACCGCTACTTCCCCGGTATTCCGCTTGATGAGCGACGGCGCGATCTTCGAGTCGTGTTTTCCTGTCGTCGTTACGTGTACGTCGAGAATCGCGTTTGATCTTGTGTCCACCAGGAGCGTGACTTTCAACTGCTGAATCGTCAACTTCGATCGCTTCGTGTAGTGCTTTGAGGCGTGACTCCGGTCGAACCCAGAGGCGTCAATCCCGACGACACTGTTGGTCGGAAGAAGCGTGATTGAGAGGTTGAGAAGAACCCGCCAAACAGCCATTTCGAGCCGGTTGAACGCCTTACACAACGTCGAAGGAGACGGGAGTTCCTCAAGAGCGAGAGTGTTGCGAATCCGAGGCATCTCGATAAGTTCGTCGAGAAGAGTCCGGTACGTCGTATTCTTCCGCATCTTGAGGCAGAACAAGACGATGTGTTGATGGAGTGTGTACCGCCGTTTCGAGAATTTCGAAGAGTAGCGAGCAACAGCTCGCTGAGCCAAGTGATACGCCCGCTCAACAAACCGGAGTAACCGAGACTTCGGAAGGGCTTCCATCTGGTTAGACTCCCGGGACAACTTGTAACTCTCTGAGGGGTTCAACAGAGCCGCCTCACTAGGAATGCGGTCGTAGTTGAACGCACTCGCCTCCATCTCAGAGGTGGCTAAGGCCGAAAGTACGCCTCTGTCGTCTCGTCGTGAAGCCCCGGTTCGTAGGCAGCGCCGCCGTCGATCTCGCTAATCTGGTACTGTGGACCACCTGAAGGCCCCGACAGACATCCTGAAAGCGGTTGATCTGGGATCACCTCTGCAACGTGAACAACGCAATTCTCTCATCAGGACAGGGGCGACCGACCGAAGTGTCGAAATGAAACAAATTGGATACTTATACGTCCTCGGCGGTCAAACCAGTACGATAACTGATGAGCGAGAACGAGGGCCGGTACACGCGATTACAACAGATTGGGCTGATCCTCGGACCGCTCTTGTTCGTGGGTACCAGATTATTCGTCACTCCGGCCGAACTCTCGCCACAGGCTAACGCAGTGCTGGCGAGTACGCTCTGGATCGCTGTATGGTGGATGGCCGAAGCAATCCCGATACCGGCGACGAGCTTGCTCCCGATTCTCCTCTTCCCGACCCTCGGCGTCACGAGCGTCAGTGAAGCAGCAGCGCCGTACGCCGATCCTGTCGTGTTCCTCTTTCTCGGCGGATTCCTGATTGCGCTTGCAATCGAACGCTGGAATCTCCATCGCCGGATCGCGCTCAACGTTTTACTCCGGGTAGGTGACGACGCTCGCTATCTGATATTGGGGTTCATGGTCGTAACAGCGTTCCTGTCGATGTGGGTCTCGAATACGGCGACAGCCATGATGATGGTCCCGATCGGGATGGCGATCGTTGCCCAGGTCCAAGCGCTTCAAACACAGGAGGATGTAACTCCCTCCTACTCCAGCCCAGAACTGGAATCTCTCGACGTCGGTGCCACTCCACCATCGAACTTCGGGGCGGCACTGATGCTTGGTATCGCTTATGCGGCCTCGATCGGGGGGATCGCGACGATTATCGGGACACCACCGAACGCGATCCTCGTCGGTATCGCACAGTCGTCGCTCGGCGTCCGGATCGGATTTGTCCAGTGGATGTTGTTCGGCCTCCCGATCGCTGTCGTCTTTCTCGCTGTGACGTGGCTCGTCCTTATTACGCTCCTCAGCCCCGAAATACGGACACTTCCAGACAGTCAGTCGATCATCCGCGAGCAGCTCGCGAATCTCGGCTCGATGAATACGGGAGAACGGCGAGTCGTTGTCGTCTTTGCAATCGTCGTCCTCGGCTGGCTTCTCCGGCCATTCGTCATCGAACCGATTGCGCCGGGCATTACTGACACGGTTATTGCGCTCGTTGGCGGTGTGCTGGTCTTCTTGATTCCAGTCAATCTGAAGCAGGGCGAGTTCCTCCTCAACTGGGAATACACGACGCGTGTTCCGTGGGGAGTGTTACTCCTGTTCGGTGCCGGGTTTTCGCTGGCCAAGGCGTTCCAAGTTAGTGGATTAGATCAATGGATCGCGGGCAACCTGACCAGTTTACAAGGTATCGAGTTCCTCTGGATTCTGCTTGTGGTCGCGACGCTCATCGTGTTCCTGACGGAAGTCACGTCGAATAGTGCGACCGCGTCGCTGTTCATCCCGGTGATGGGCAGCCTCGGTGCGTCGTTGGCTGTGTCACCGCTTATTCTCATGGTAACCGTGTCGGTTGCCGCCTCGTTCGCATTCATGCTTCCCGTTGCGACGCCACCCAACGCCATCGTGTTCGGAAGCGGCTATCTTTCCATTCCACAAATGGCCCGCGTCGGCTTCTGGTTAAATCTCTTGGGCATCCTGTTTCTGACCGTGATGACGTACGTCTGGTTGCCAATCGTGTGGGGTGTGTGAACTCATCTTGAAGGATTAAGCCAA
This sequence comes from Halorubrum wangae, assembly GCF_051194135.1. NCBI lineage: Archaea > Methanobacteriati > Methanobacteriota > Halobacteria > Halobacteriales > Haloferacaceae > Halorubrum > Halorubrum wangae. Next base: position 985,442 of record NZ_JBLZNH010000001.1, read on the forward strand.
TCAAGAGAGTGGTTCGAAAAGAGGGTTCCATTATGAGTGTCAATAGCCCTTCGTCCGAATTGTGCGAAGATCACACGTGGTCGTCTGTCGGCGTGACCGTCCTGGAGGAAACTGTCAGCCAAATCTGGGGTGTGAATATTGTCCAGCATGGACAGCAGAGTCACTTGGCGAGGAGTACGAGTGCCGTGGGAAGAAACAGGACTTGGACAGGAATAGTCTGATTGTACTCCGAGTTCCGTACGCATGGAAACTGTTCTTCAGCTGATTAGCTTTCTTCTCGGTGGCACGGTCGCGTTCGTCGTCCTCGTTAGGGGTGCCCGTATCGCCATCGAACGCGCCATCTTACTTCCCGAACGAGTCGAGAGAGTGCTGCCTGAACGCCACGAAATAATCACTTTCTATATGATTTGGCGGTCAGTCTCGGCTGCTGCCGCGGCGTAGATCGAGACAAGTCCAAGTCACCGCTCCGGACAGACGATATCACCCGGACTTCGACGGTCTCTGCCGACAGTTGTCACTCACCGCCCAGTGGGTAGGCTGTGGGCTGAACCTAGTCAGCCCGCGGCCGTTGCCTGTGACGCCAGCACGTCAACCCCGTTCCTTTAATCTTCCACCGCCGGCGTAACTCCTCTTCCAGTTCGTGGCGAATCCAGTCACAGAACGTCTTGAACGTGAACTCCTCGGGCAGGTCGCGCCCGCCGCGTCGCGGGCGGGCGACGACCGCCCATCTCAGTACGAGCCACAGGTTCTCCAACAGTGCTGCGACCAACATGCTTGCAAATAGCACGACGGGATCACGACGACGCGTGATCCCGCGTGCTTGCCGCGGCTAGCGATAGGTCGTTTCGATGCCTGACCGCTTCCTGTAGAGCCGTTCGACCTGCTTCGCCGAGCGATCAGCAACGCCGCACGCGACGTAGCCACGAACAACTTCGCCGTGCTTGCCCCGATCTCCATTCTGGTAAAGACAGCGACCGCGAGCGGGAAGCGCAGTTCCCGCTCGCTGTCCTTGTACATGCGGTAGGCCGTCATGTATGACTCGTGAGTGTCGAGTTTCTCCTTCATCCGCTCGCCTTTCTTGGGCACGTGAACAACCGTTGCGGCGATATCACGAGCACGGCGGTTGACGCGCTCGTTGTAGAAGCCGCTGTCAGCAAGCAGAAGGTCGATTTCGAGGGGATAGTTCTCGACGCGAGCGAGCACGCAATCGACCGCGTCGGCCTCGTCTTCGTCGTTGCGGACGTAGGTCATCGCCAGTGTCACCGGCTTGCCGTTCGAGACGACGTACGCCGTACAGTAGCGGTGGCAGGTAGTCGTCCCGTCTTTGGGGGCCAGCAAGCAGAGTTCCCCTTCGTCGGCGTATTGCTCGCCATGAGAGGGGTTATCGACGACGTCGATGGAGGCGATTCTCGACCCTGACCTGTCGAGAATCGTCATGGCGAGGCGTCCAAGCAGGAGGTTCGCAACGAACTCTAGCCAGTCTCGATCGAGCGCATGCAGCCACGTCAGAACGGTATCATCGCACGGTGTCTCGTTGGTATCGTTGCAGGTGTCCCAGATCGAGTTCTGGTTGACGCAGGCCAAGATGACAACGAGCCATATGTTGCCGGGGGTCGAGGGGGCTTCCCTCGACCCCCGGCAAGGGGAGTGGAGCAATGACTTCTTCCGCTACGTCTTTCACGTCGAGGCCGAAAGGTACCCGTCTGGGTCGGGGATACTGAACACATCCAGACTCAGACACTTTCTCGTGGTCAACTCGGCGATTCAATTCAGCTGATTACGTCAGTTGGGAAGGACCGGTACTTCGTATTCATTGCCGTGCGGCCCCTGCTCTTCCCCGACCAGTAGATGAATATTCAATACTGGCAAAATGGACTACATCAGAGGGGTAGTCGACACATTATTTTCCAGCTTTAACACCGAGCCCGAAGTCCAGTACATCGGGACTGTGTGTTTTATTTAATCTACCGAGTGTATCCACAGTAAGATGGCACTCTCTGGAACGGTGGTGGTGGTTGGATTACTCGGGATAATCGTCTCCGTCATTGCCAGTGCGTTCTTTTCAAGTAGCGAGATTGCGGTCTTTTCACTCAAGGACCACAGACTACCAGTTGGGAAGCAATTAACAGACACCGATACCGCGGACGAGGGACAAATTGCACTCGAACGTTTGCGATCGGATCCCCACCGTCTACTGGTTACGATTCTCGTTGCCAACAATTTTGTTAATATTGCTATCGGAAGCATCATGACAGCGTTACTGGTCGAGTTCTTCTCCTCGGGATTTGCGATCGTGCTTGCGACCGTCACCGCAAGCTTTGTTGTGCTCGTGTTTGGTGATATCACCCCGAAGTCTTACGGGGTCGCAAACGCCGAATCATGGGCCCTCACCGTCGCACGTCCGATCCTGTACGTCCAGTGGGTACTCTATCCGGTCGTTCTCTTTTTTGACAAAATCACAAGGGTACTGAATGGTGTGATCGGAGGGAGTAGCGACATTAAACGGTCGTACGTGACCCGTGAAGAAATTGAGGCACTCGTCCGGACAGCAGAACAGCTCGGAGTCATTCAAGAAGACGAACAAGCGATGATTCAACGGATCTTCCGGTTCAGTACCACCCCAGTCCACGAAGTAATGGTTCCCCACGACGAGTTGCACTGTATTCCCACGACGGGACGAGTTGACAATGCAATCGCCCTCTGCTCTGAGCACCATCTCAGACGACTTCCCGTGTGTAACGGATCAATAGACACCATCACGGGGTACGTCGATATTAACGACCTCCTCGCAAAGCGTGAGAGTGCAACCGTCGCAAGCGATCTGAGCTATCCAGTCATCCATGTGCCAGAGTCATACGAAACCGACGAACTTCTCGCTGATTTTCTCGAAGAGCACGTTTCGATGGCGATTGTCGTCGATGAAACTGGCGCCACCCAAGGGATAGTAACGGTCGAAAACCTCGTTGAAGAGATTGTTGGCAGCGTGTTCACTGATGGGAGCGGACCCTCGATAATCGTTATTGACCGAGACACGCTCAGTATCCGAGCGGACCAGACGATACGCGATGTCACCGATAAGTTCGGCGTCGATTTCCCGAATATAGCTGGTGACCAACGGCTCGGAGATTTTCTCTCGGCCCGGTTGGATGGACCAATTAGGATAGGGGATACAATCGAAATCGATGGATTACGGTTAGAAGTACAGTCTCTCCGGGAAATGGAAATCCAGCGAGTCTTGATATCCAACAAGACAGGAAGTCATTCTGTAGTATCGAGGTGACACCAATAGACAGCAGAACGCTTGTTGTCGGTGGTACATGGTGGCAGGAATATCCGAGTACATCCAAGGACAGACATCAAGAACATGCTTTTCATCCTACCCTATGAAACAACATCCTGAGTGACCTCAAGCGGTCTCGTCGGGCGGCGAAAAGCCTTGATCGGACTGACAAGTGCGACACAGGCAGCCAGTGGCGGAATGCTCGGAACGGCACTGGTAGTGTACGTCGGACGTGACGGCTCGCCGTTTGCCGTGAGTATGCTGGCGACGGTGTTCTTCGTTAGTTCGATGGTATTCTCACCGTTATGGGGAGGAATCGGTGACCTGCTTGGTCGGCGGCGAGAACTTTTGCTCGGACTCAGTCTCCTCACCACATTCGTAACATTTGGCTTTCTCGTGATCGACGGTATCTGGGGGTTGGTCGGGCTTCGCGGCCTCAGAGCTGTCTTCGCAGTTGGGTATGGTCCACTCGTGCTCTCGATCGTGAGAGCACTGGTTGGACAGGCGCGTCGTGGGCGTTCAGTTGGGTTTGTAAGCAGCACATCTGCGGCGGGTGACGTTGGGGCACAACTCACAATTGGTGTGCTTCTGGGAATCCTCGCTCCGACAGCAATCTACTTCCTCATTGGCCTGTTGAGCGTACTCACGACTGCTCTCCTCGTCTTCCTCGAAGACCCCGTGGAACCGGCCGAATCACAACCTACGTTTCACGACCTACTGAGGAATGTTCGCACTAGATTGGTTCCCGATCGATCCGAACGGGCGCGCCTTCGACGCACTGGCCTCACCTGGTTGTACGCCGGAATCGCCCTCCGACATATCGCAATCCAGGGCGTCGGGAGTCTCGTACCCATTTATCTTGTCGGACAACTCGGTATTCCAACACCGTTCATGGGAGGAATTCTCGCGATAGGACCAGCTGCACAAATCGGATTCATGCCTCTCTTCGGTCGACTCGCCGATCGGGGCGAACGAAAACGTCTCATCGTCGGTGGAATCCTCCTGAGCGGCACTTATACGCTTATTCTTGCCGGAGCCGGAGTTCTAGCTCGGCCTTTAATTCGGATCGCGATTGTCGGCATCGGGTTCATTGTGATCGCAGCCGGCTTCTCGGCGATGGATGTCGGGGCGATCTCCGTTATCGGTGATTCCGTTCCCAGCTCACGCGAATCTGCCTTCGTCGGTCTCCGCTCAACCGCTGCTGGTATCGGAGGGGTTCTGGGTCCTACCTTCGTCGGAGTCACTGCAACCCTCCTCGGGTTCAAACTTGCCTTCGCGATCTCCAGCGTATTCGCCTTCGCAGCGGCCGCCCTCGTTTCGACGACGCTTGAGGAACCATCTCGAACGACGGCCCCTACGACCGAACTCCAAACGATCGAAATCAGCACCGGGATTGCACAGCTACCGGGAACTCATCGCGGAGAAGACACAGAGTGAACTACTCCGCCCTGCTCGGCCTTACGACTCGCTGAGGACTGGCTTCCTGTTTCTACAACACGCTTTGCAGAAACCGAATCGGTTCTTACAGCTTGCGCAGTCTCCGCACGCATTGAATCGGAATAAAACCCCTCAGAGTGTAATTTTGAGATGTTCCCCGAATCTCGATAATGCCGGGAGTCAACGTCTCGTTGTGATTGTAGCTGTTTCTGGGGTCGGGACCCACTCTATCCCCGTGAATGAATTTGACCATTTCGACATCGGGTATTATCGATACCGGCTACGTAGTTACTGTATGGGTTCAGACCCTACCTTCGAAGTGAAAGAATCGTCAGATAGACAATCCAGTGAATCACTTATCGTTGGGCTATCTCATTTTGGCATGGCAGGACTTACAGCCGCGGATTATCTCGTCAGACAGGTTGATTCAGAACAAATCGGATATATCTCACCCGACGATTTCCCTGCAATAACACCCTTTGAGGATGGCGAACCCCGACACCACACACGGCTCTATCATTTACCGGAGGCGAATGTTACGGTATTAGTTGGCGAATTGTTCGTTCCCGTGGGGGCAGCTCACTCGTTCACCGACGCGATAATGGACTGGATCGAACCTAAAGCGATTGGAGAAATCGCTGTCCTCCACGGGGTACCGTATCCCCACGGACCAGAAGAGCACAGCGTATTCCATGTCTCGACACCGGCCTATCAAACGCGTCGGCTCAGTAAAACCGAAGTACAGCCGTTAGGAGGGGGTCTGCTTGACGGCGTCGTTGGGGAGATCGTGTCCCGAAGTCTGGACGACGGTGCACCGCCCGCGGGGGTATATGTTACTCCAACGCATCCACCTGGTCCCGACATTGACGCTGCTATCCTGCTCTTGGATGCAATCCAAGATATTTACGGCTTTACAGTTGACGAAGAGGAATTGAAACAACGCTCGGAGGAGCTAAAACAATATTACACTGAACTCGCGGAACGGATTAAAACGATGAATGAAGCGGAACAACCGCTCGGGACCCGAGAATATCCCGAAGACCGGATGTATATGTAACGTAAATATATTAAATATAGTGACAACCAGTCCAAGAAAAGCATTCTTCAGGCTTGTAATCATTTATCAATCTACTTTAAAAAATAGCTTGATATCGAGACTGAGTCATAGGAAACGACCAGCCGAGAAACAACAGGATTCATGTCTCTCCTGATCGGAGTACACTCAGTACGGTTATATTTTTCTAGTTCGGACATTGACAGTAACCCCGCCCACACTGAGGCGGGAGTCCATCCCCTAGAAGTCATCAGAGTAGACTTCGAAATAGTGCCATGCTATCACGAGAACGTATGGCAGTTGTTGAGATGAACGCGCTAGCACTCGGCATATCAAAAAAACAGTTTGTGGAGTCAGGTGGTAATGCCGTCGCCCAAGACGTCCGGGATATCTCAGATACGGGGTCAAAGGTAACTATCGTTGCGGGGAGAGGGGACAACGGAGGCCCCGCACTTGTCGCGGCTCGGTTTCTCCGAACGCACGATGTCCGAGTACTTCTCCTTGGCCGACCAGAGACGATCACCACCTCAACAACCCGAGAAAACTGGGAGGCACTTTCGATGGCCGAAGAAGACATCCATGCCGTGAATGATTCGACCGAACTAGATGTCGATAATCCTGATATTATCGTTGACGGAATATTTGGAATCGAGTTTACTGGGAAACCGACGGAACCAGAACGAACTGCTATCGAGAAAATTAATGCAACCGCTGCAACCACGATCTCAGTTGAAATCCCGTCTGGAATGAATGCAAATTCGGGTGAGGTAGCCGATACAGCCGTCTCTGCAGACCGGACCATTACATTCCACGATCTGAAACCAGGACTTGAGACACTTTCCGAAGTCACAGTCGCAGAAATTGGCATTCCTCAAGCAGCAGAATCGATTGTGGGGCCTGGTGATCTCACTCCGATCCGCACTCGCCTTCGGGGGAACAAACAGGAGGGTGATTCTGGACGAGTCTTCGTTATTGGCGGAGGTCCATATACTGGTGCTCCCGCACTGAGCGCACAGGCTGCCCTCCGGGCTGGTGCCGATCTGGTCTTTGTTGCTGTGCCAGACGCTATTGCTGACACAATTCGTGGATATTCAGAGAATTTGATCATACAACCATTCTCCGGTACGAAACTAACACTGGACCCGGTTGATTCACTTGTAGAGACGGCCACAAAGTACAACGATATCGTCGTGGTGGGTCCAGGGCTCGGTGAGGCAGATGAGACCCAAGCTGCTGTTCGAACTTTCTTGACGAAGTTCGATGGAAAGGTTGTTGTTGATGCGGATGCCCTATCAATTGTTCCAGACAGTCGAACGGACGCCTCACTCATTCTGACTCCGAATCAACAGGAAGTGCACGAGCTAGGAGGGCCAGTCGTCCGGAACCTTCGTGACCAAGTGGAAGAACTTGAGGCGCTCGCAGCCGAGTTAGACCACACTCTCCTGGTGAAAGGAGAAGAAACAGTCATCACGGATGGAGACCGAACGCAGATCGTCCGGGAAGGACCACCTGGGATGACTACTGGAGGAACAGGAGATGTTCTTTCAGGAGTGGTAGCGGCCTTCTTTGGCGTCGCTTCACCATTTGATGCCGCCTGTGCTGCTGCTTACGTGAAAGGAGCTGCCGGTGATAAACTCGCTGAACAGTTTGGACGTGGGTTCACCGCATCAGACCTGCTTGAAGCGATTCCGAGCGTCCTGTTTGACCGTAGCGAACACGAGTAAAAATCTGGCATAACCGGGAACAAAATTCTGCAATTCGAAATCCTAACATTTCTACCACTATATCGATCATTTCATATCATTCACGACGAGTCAGTGCATAGAGATTCAACGGCCCGGATTATACTTTCTCTGGGGCATCCACTAATTATGACTGAGTCGCTGTCTGACCGCGTAGAGGCAATATTCTGGCGTCGTCATTCGCATCCACGAAGCGGCTGGTCGCGGATTTCTACGGGTCCCCTCCTCTTCTACGCGGTCTATCGCCGCAACTGGCGGCTGCTCCTCACTGGGCTCGCCTGGGCCGTACTCAATCTATTCCTGTTCTCCCCTCCCGAGAGCGAAGACACGTGGATGACTCGCGCAGTCCTTTCCGAGCGGTGGTGGGTTCGAGAGGAGGGAAATCGAACGATCGGCCTCAGCTATCCGAATATCTGCAACACAGCTGGCGCGCTTGCGTTCATATACACGCTGTACGCTGCGTGGCAACTGCGGCCCGGCGGTACCACGCTTATTGATCCGGACGTAGAAGTACAAACTGCCGTTGAGCGGCCGACATCGTTTGAGGGTGCCGCTGCCGGTGTCCGGGACTATGTTGGGAAAACCGAAATCGATCTCGTCGTAATGGGGTCACATGGTCGGTCGAATCTCAAGCTCCAACTTCTCGGTAGTGTCGCTTCAACCGTTCTTCGGAGTATTGACGTTCCGTTGCTAGTCGTAAAGCGAACCGCTTGATCACATCGTCGAGATAGCTATTCGTCTTGCTGAAGGTCTTGGCGGCGCTCTTCGAACTCCTCGTCCGTCAGGTCACCTCGGGCGTAGGCCAGACGGAGTTCCTCGAGTGCAGGATCAGCTCCCGACTCCGGTGCTACCTGCCCGTCGAGGACACGATAGATGGCGTAACCGATGGCGAGCAGAACGACGAGCCAGGCGAGGAGCATCCCGACTCCCCATAGTGGCGAGAAGCCGTTCATCATCCCGCCGTCCCACCACCCCATCATTCCCATCATGAGCATAGCGAATACCATCATCAGGATGGGGAACAGCAGGAGTACGCCAAGCACGATGACGCCGACACGAAGCAATCCACCACTTGTGCGTGCTGTGGACATGATCTAGATATACGAAGGCTGGGTGGTAAACATATGCCAGGCCAGAGCACTCATCGTAGTGCTATCCCATTTGAGACGAGTTCGTGACCCCCTCAGTGAGCTACTGAGAATCCAGAACCCGCTTGAAACGTTCCTCAACTTCTTGGGCAATCGAATGCAGAGCGGGATTATTCGCTACACCGACTAGTTGCCCCGGATCAACGGCACTGACGACGATATCGCCATTATCTGCCTCGTATACGACGACGTTGCACGGTAGCAGCGCGCCGAGTTCGAGTTCCTCCGTGAGCCCTTGGTGGGCTTACTTCGGATTGCACGCGCCGAGGGTGCGGTCGGAACTCCTCGTCGAGTTTCTCCCGCAACGTTGCTTGGACGTCGATGTCACAGAGAACGCCGAACCCCTCGTCCTCGAGCGCACTAATCGTCGACTCGACAACTCCAGTGAAGTCCTTCTCGACCCGCTTGTTCAGGGTATATCCCATACTACACATACTACGTCTCTGGTATTTACTGATTCAGCCTTGTTGAAACCCTCAAGCGGTGATAGGTTTCAACAGTCTTGCTAAATACATAACACACATCACGCGGTCATATCTCTCAATACCGCTGTTAGGTACTCCTGTGAAGTTTTCGCTTCTATGCAGTGTATATTTCTTGGTCGGTCCAACGGGGTCGGTAGCGGACATTGGGTTATCAAGACTATATCGTGTAGACGATTCGCGAAACTCGTGGTGCCGACCTAGCGTATATATTTCAGCCCCTCTATAGAGTAGGGGCATGAATCCACCCAATCTCAATCGGCGCGACTTGATGAAAGTGGCTGGCATAGCAGGCCTCGCATCTCTCGCATTTCAACAGAATCAGCGTCAATCACTCGTTCCGACCAGATGCGAATGCGGGAAGCACGCAAACAACACCGCGCCGAGCGTGTCATAAGCGAGATCTTCAAGTGTATCACTGAGGTATCGCTCGAAACTCCAGTGGATGTAGAACTCGCGGAAGAGGTATTCGTATACCTCAAACACCGCTCCGATGGTAAACACGAGCGCCGGAAGGAAGAGGAACAGCCGCCTCGTGTTTCCAAACGCTGCAGGTCGTAGGAGATAGATGATGCCGGCGACACCGAATCCGGACAAGGTATGAGTCATCACGTCCCAAAACCAGTAGCGCGTATAGATCTGCCACGCGAGGCCGAGAAAGTGAAATACCGTGACAGCGATCGACAGCATCGCGATTGCGATCCACGTGAGTCGCCACTCAGGCCCATGCGCGATCCCGGAGAGTACCCATGTAAGCGGTGACTCGTTGTCGGGTTCTTGGGTTCGGGTTGCAACCGTTTCAGATGGTTCACTGAGAATTCCGGTGCTCGCGGCAAGGACCGACAGCGTCGCCCCGAAAATGATCGCGCCCCCGACTGCGACCATGACGCCGCTGTGACTGGGGGTGTACATAACCATGAGTGAGCCAACCGTCCACAACGGAACAAGCAACGCGAGAGCGAGCCACCAATCGTACCACCGTCGGTCGGTAACAGTGTTCAACAGGCCCAGAAGGACGAGAATCCCAACCATAATCACTTCGACTGCGATTCCGTATGGGACGATTCCTAACACCAAGAGTCCACCAGTTGCGCCCCACTGCAAGCGACGGTTGTTTCGCCAGGCACCAACCGACGCGAGACCTGCGAGCAACGGAACGGCAATCACGAAGACCAGCAACGCGAACGGGACGAGTGGATCGATAGGTGACTGATTCGTCACCGTCGTCGTTCCGAATACGAAAGCTGCAGCCAGTAACACAGCCAGGGGAGTCGCCAACAGTGCCGGAAGTGCGCGGAATCGCCGACGAAAACGGCTCCGCGAGTTGACCCCAGACATGTGTCGATATGTATTGAACCTGTTACAAAAATTGACCCATTTGCTATCGGTAGACCAAGTAAGCGAACCTACCCAAGAAGTTAGACGGGCGATACCGAAGGTGATCCCGAATACCGAACTCACTCTCGACGTCACCACCGGGAAAATCACCGAATTAGCAGCGATCGCTTCCGGGTGTAAGAATGTCTGGCGCTTCGAGGTACCGACTCGGAAGCGTTGCAGAGACTGTCGTGCAGCGTTCTCAGACATCAGGGTTAGGCGAGCTCCGACGGTTCGATAGCGCCTTCGAACTCTCTGACTCGGTTTGCGATCAGGCGTGTCACTCTTCCACAGCGTCCAGAACGAAGACCTGCGTCGTGGCTGCTCGCTCGCCGCGGCCAGCGTGTACGGGGCCTGCCGGAACCGGCTCTCGCAGTTCCGAGGTGAGGTCAGTGAGATGGCTCGCGTAGAGGAGGTGCGAGCCGCGGACGCGTACAAAACGTTGAACGAGGACTGGGCCTGACTCCGAAGCCGTCTCTCCTCGGATGTTTGTTCCTTGGATCGTCACAGACCTCTACTGTCATAAGACAGATGCGGGGTTCAGAACAGAAGAACGGATTTCGACCGTATTTGCGCTCTGTATCGGCCGCTTTCCTTACCGATGGGCAGATTTCAATGACACGTCACCAGTTGTAATCCGAATCGATCTTGATCAGAAAGAGCGCCACCTCAACCTCATATACGCGCGATTCCTCAGACAGAGGCAGATGACCGAGTACACAGTGGATTCTATCGGAGTCGTGTCGTTGGCAAAGATTCTCGGCCTCATCGGATTACTCTGGGGATAATACTCGCGATCAGTTGGATAGCCTTCGGCGGACCCGTGGGAGGTCGGCCCGAACTACCGGAACTCCTTCTCGCGATTCTCGGTGGTGCTCTTTACCGTGTAATCAGCGGAGCAATCACGGCGGTCATTTATAATGCTGCAGCGGGGCTAGCGGGCGGCATCGAGCTCGATATCTCGTGATGCGGCGGGCAGTATAACGTGTTAACTCACAACTTCCTTTATTTGATGTGATCCTCAATTCTAATAATATGCAATTCCAACGAGCAGCCAGCAGCGCAATTCTCGGTGCGATCGTTTCGATTGTCAGTGGCTTTCTCCCCTACGTGTCCTTCCTCGCACCGTTGCTTGGCGGCATCGTTGCGGGATATGTCTACCACGCTGGCCTCCGAGACGGAGCGGGTGCAGGCGCACTTATGGGCGTCTTTCTCGCTCTGCTCGGAGTGGTGCTCCAGATATTGGGTCCCGTCCTCCCGGCGTTCCCCGCGGCAGTCGTCCTCGGTCCATGGGCGCGTGGATTCGGGCTCGGGATGTTGAATAGTATTTATATGATCATCGCCGCGAGCGCTGTATTGCTCGTATTCGTGGGGGCAGTCGGCGGTGCTATCGGTGGCGCACTCGCGGGGCAGCGAGCACAGCGGACAGACGAGACTCTCGGCTAGAAACTCTTTATGGATACCTCATACGAGATACAGAGAGCAGAGTCAATAGACTGCTATTACTTATGTTAGTATACTACAATTAGAATGGTCGACTGGTAGGGTGCGTATATTGATAATCTCGTGAACTAATGACATTGACCGTGCTAATATGGGAGACAGAAACCATCTTCACGTTTGTAGACACTGCGGGAACGTCGTGGCGACCTCATCAACCGTAGGCCCCGAGGAATGCTTTAACTGTGAAGGAACCGATTTCTCACAGTACCTGAGTATCCCTGAAATGTCCGGAGAACAGTAGAATATCTGTAGATGGGCTCTCCACGGAATTGTTCATTATTCAGCGGTTCTGAAAAGCTGTGTGAGAAGGAGGATAAGGGTAATCTGGACAAGTTTGTCGAAGAGGGCGAGATCACTGATATCGCCGAACGACCCAGGTTGCTCCACCATGTACCAACCGACAATCTGGGCGAGCGTGTACGGAATACCGGCAGCGTACAGCCACTTCCGGTAGTCGGGGAGGACGAGGATCAGGCCGATCGCTCCGAAGAATCCCAAACCGGCGAGAAGGAACATCAGCCATCCCTGTTGAAAATATAGGTAGATGTGGATGGACCCGGTGATTGCGGCCAAAGCGATGGCCGTCCAGTGTGATCCGTGAAGCGCCTTAACGTTGAAACCGACCGTACTGCCGGCTTGTTTCGATGCCATGGCTCCAATTGGCAGTCTCCTAGCATATTAGTAGAATTCAAATAACAGACACACATCCTGAGTAAGTATGTAAAAACTAAAGATCAGACAGGAGAGAAGCGCTTTGTGCCGGTATCAGAATTCAACCGACGAAAGGTGCTCGGGGCGATGGCGGCTGGCGGGCTCGCCGGGTTGGCCGGGTGTAACGGGGGAGAGGAACCAAACACCGACTGTTCGGAACTACCGCAGGAACCGAACTACGGCGACTGGTTCGACAATGTGAGCAACTACGAAGCCACCTGCGATTTACGGGATTCGGACAGCGTCGAGATCGAAGTCGGTGCAAAGGGGAACGATGCCTTCTGGGCGTTCAACCCGGCCGCAATCGCAATCACTACGGGAACGACCGTTCGATGGAATTGGACTGGGCGTGGCGGCCCACACAACGTGGTTTCCCAAACTGGAGTGCTAGACAGCGGAGGGGCGGTTGTAGACGAGGGTACCGAATTCGAGTATCGGTTCGAATCTCCTGGACTTCACCGATACATCTGCGAACCGCACGAATCACTCGGGATGAAGGGGGCAGTTTTCATCGCCTTAGAGTGAATGTGTCTCTTTGGACTGACAGAACCCTCGGTGACCAACCCACCTTTCAGTTACCCGTTATTTCGGCAGAACCGATACCGGAAATCGGATTTCAACGGGACCGGTTATCCGGACTGGTTACTATAACCCCGGCCCGTCAAGTAACTCCCGTAACGCTTCCGTGAAGAACGCCGGATTGACGATGTTCGAGGCATACCCGGCATCGGGAATCTCGGTTACCGTACCCTGTTCGGGACCGGTTCCCCCCCCATTCAGTGTCGCGTGATCACGCATAAGCGACGGAGCGTTTTCGCCGTAGAGGACGAACGTCGGACGCCGATCTGCGAGAGTTTGATGTTGCCACCACGAGGAAAGGCAACGAGCGCGTCGACGATCTTGACGAACTCCTCGTGGGGGATCGTCGGGGTCGTGTCGATGAGTTCCTGAACGATCCCTCCTTCGCCCGCGACCCCGGGCTTGATGACGTTGCCGGCGCGTATCTGGACACGATTGAGCGACTTGTACCGGATGACGCGGTCGAGGGCGGCGAAGACCCGGAGGTTGGCAAGGAAGAGTCGCCCGGAGATGCCGAGCGGCGCTTGGGTGAACGTGTCGGCCAAGGCGAGGCCCGCAATCTTCTCCGGATACGTCGCCGCGTGCCCCTGAGCGATGCACCAACCCAGCGAGAGCCCGCACAGCACGGGGTGGCCGAGGTCGAGAGCAGTGAGCAGTGCGTCCGGATCCTCAACGTAGAGGTCGATCGTGTAGGTCGGCACGTCAGACCCACCGCTCGACCGTGCCCCCGGACGTCGTAGGCGACTGTCGTGAACTCGTCGTCATCGGGACTCAATCTCGACGGTGATATCGTCGACATGATGGGTCGCGTCCTCCTCCCAGATGACGGCGTGGCCGACCGCGACGTAGAGCGTCTCCGTCGAGAGTTCCGGGCTCGTCCACTCGATGTGCATAAAAACGAGTGTCATCAGGTAGCGAGGCACCGTTCGCAGCGACCCGTCGCGCGTGACGGGTTGCTGGGGGAGCGGCCGACCCGTGCTTCTCAGAATACGTCCACCTCGCCCGTGAGAATGTCATCGGTCAAGTCGTCAACGGACGCGAGCAGGTCGTCGACAACCGCCCGCACGGCGGTCTCGTCCCCGCTCGTGGTAGTGACGTCGACAGCCAGCGGATCGCTGACGGGATCGCCGATCCGAGAGAGGATCTGGACGCTTCCGTAGTCGACGTTCAGATCGGCCTCGAGTCGGCGGGCGATCCGGAGCGAGAGGAGGTTGTACAGCTTCCCGACGTGCGTGACCGGGTTCTTCCCGGCGGTCGCCTCGAGACTCATCGGTCGGTGCGGCGTGATGAGCCCGTTCGCTCGGTTTCCCCGGCCGACTGCGCCGTCGTCGCCCGCCTCCGCCGAGAGCCCCGTGGTCGTGAGGTACACCGACGCCGAGTCGAAATCGTCGGCCGCGTTCACCTCGACGGAGACCGAGAGATCGATCGACTCGGCGGCGTGCCGTTCGGCGAGCGCCTCGACGCGACCGAGTACGGTCCGGTACTCGGCCAGGTCCGCCACGTACCGGTCGATCACGGCCGCCGCAACGGTCAAGTAGAGGTGCGATCCGCGACGCAGTGCCATGATCTTCACGTCCTTTCCCACGGCGTCGAGTTCGCCGTGAATCCGCGGCTCGAGCGTCCTGACGACCCGTTCGGCCGCCGTTCCGGGCGCGTGGCCGACACCGAAGCTCGTGTCGTTCGCAAGCGGTTCGTCGCCGCGACCGAACAGCGAGGCGAGGTCGCTCGACGTCCGACCGATGCGCGTCTCCACGACGACGTGATCGGGCGCGAGTTCGGGGACGGTGTCGAGGAGGTAGGCGCGAGCGGCGTCCCGCGCGAGCTCATCGATCGGCAATTCTTCCCCGTCGACCCGAGTCGTTGCCCGGCCGCCGACGAGAACGTAGATCGGTTCGACGACGCGTCCGCCGCCGAACGCGGGATCGGCCCGGCCGGCGCCGAGGTGAATCTTGTCGGTGTTGTGGTGGAGGACTCTCCCAAATTCGTCGCGGTAGAATCGAGAGAGTCGGAGAGAGACCGCCTCGGCAACACCATCGCACAATGAGTCCGGATGCCCGATACCCTTCCGCTCGACGAATTCGGTGTACTCCTGAGCTACTGGATCCCCGTCGACGGTCGTCATCGAGAACCGGTCCGTCATACGCTCTCATCGCACGCTGCTAGCAAAACGTCTGGGGAACGGAGAGGTGGGACGCACCCCGCTCGTTACGCGAGTCAGTCAGGGCGTTCGGTGGACAAAAATAGGTCACTGGTCCGCGAACGAGTTGTCATGCGCCGGTCATCGGGTGGGAGGAACGGATGAGTGTTCCGACTTCGATCGCGAAACGTCCGATAACGCACGTTTACGACGCGGCGTACGCGGGAGTTCCGAACTGGGACATCGGCCGCCCACAGCGGGCGTTCGTCCAGCTCCTCGACGCCGGGCTCGTTCGAAGTCCCGTCCTAGACATCGGGTGCGGAACCGGGGAGCTGTCGCTGTTTCTGGCTCGTCACGCGGAAGACGATATCTACGGAATCACGCCCGCGGAGATCCGCGACCGATTCCGAGTGGCGGACGGGTGCGAAATGGTCTTCGCCTATTCGACGACCTTCGAACGGCGGTGGAGCAGCAACGCGGCGTACTTCGTCGGTGTCCGGCGACTGTGACTGAGGCGTCCGTGATCGACTGCGACCGGCTCCGTAGAGGCGGCTCCGACAGCGAAAGAGAACGAACCGGCTTTCGGAGACGACGTGACCGAACCCCGTGGACGACCCGAGCCGGTGAATGCCCCTTGGAGAGCTATTCATCCGGAGCGCCGGCCATCCCGGGACGTCGTCGCTCGAAGGCGGTCCGGACGGCGTCGCTCGGGGCGAGCGCGTCGAGTTCGCTTTCGATGTCGACGGCGGCGTACTCCTCAGACCCGGCGGGCGTCTTCTTGTGGACGTTAACGTGGTAGAGATACGAGAGCCGAACGAGCCACCGAGCGTGATCGTAACCGCTCGGTCGTTCGAGGTAGAACGTCGTCCAGCCCGACTGGTCGAGGAAATGGTGAACGCCGGTCTGGTCGCCGTCCACGAGCGTTTGATCAAGTCGGCGGCGAGTATTGGTCGAACCGTCGCACGGCCAGGCGGTACGAGAGGGCTGTCACGACGACCGCTCCAAGCATGAGCAGCCCACTGGCCGCGATCTGGAACGATTCGACGCCAACAGACTGTACTCCGGTCCCGATTCCCTGGAACCATGCTCCGATGTCCGCGAGGATACCGCCGTCACGCCCGGCAGCAAGTGTGAGGAGCGCCGCCGGGAGAAAGCCCAGGACACCCGCGACGAGCGCACGGGCGAGTTGGGCGTCGACGAGAAGTACGACCAGCAGCGCCCCCGGGACCGTCACCCCGAGAAAGTGGAGGGCCGTCGTCAGCAATCGTGGAGGAATCACGTCACGGCTCTGTCCGATGCTGATCGCGCTGAACCGGGGAAACCACATCCCCACAGCGGGGGCGGTGGTGACGGCCACGAGCGTGACGAGGACACTGACAGCGATGAGGCCCGCGGCGACCGGGAGTGCGAACGGCCCGGCCAGCGCAGCACCCGCAGTCACGAGGAGGACGAATGGGAATCCGATCAGGAGGCCGGGGAGCATCAACCCACGGACGTACGCCGAGCCGGAGATGGCGATGAGCGTCGTCGAGAGGACGGGCCCCTCGTCGCCGAGCGGATTCATGGCGAACGTGGCGCCGGCCACCCAGGGAAGCAAGACAGCACTGGCGGGTGCGAGGACGACCCAGATTGACTCGAACTGCGCGCTCGAACTGAACAGTCCGCTCCCGACCATCACCACGGGGAGCAAAAGGAAGTTGAGCCGTCGCGGGTCCCGGCGCGTCCGCAGGACACTCCACTGGGCGACGCGACGAACCGGCTGGGGAACGCTGCGTGGAATCCCGATCGGAGCGATGGCGTCGGCCAGCGCCGTCCGCATCCCGTCGGCGTCTGGGACGGTCCGCTCGAGGGTGGCTGTCGTTCCCTCTTCACCGCTGACGGGGTCGGTGAACCAGAGGCGGGTCGCCTCCCGCTCGACGAGGGCAATGCCGACGAGGACGACCACGAGGCTCCCACCCACGACGACGCCCGCACGGGTCACCGATCCACGGACGGGACTCCCGATGACGGCGAGATCTACGAACCACCCGACAGGGAGCACCGCGAGCGCCTCCTGACCGACGCCGCCGAACTGGGGGAGCGTCACCAGGAGGTATCCCCCCATGACGAGGAGCACGGCGACACCCCCGAGGACGGTCTTGTGGCGCGCAACGAACGGGGAGGTGGCGATCAACAGCGCGACGGCGTATCCTAGCATCATCCCCACGAGGACGGCGGTGAGACCCAGGAACACCGCTGCGAGCGGAATCAGGACGGCACTCACTGGCGAGGCGAAGAGGTAGACCGCCCCACTCGTGAGGACCAGCACCGGCAATCCAAGATACGCAAGTATACGGAGCGTCTCGGCGACCAGGAGCCCACCCACGACCGTCCGGGGGGAGACGGTCGTGAGTATGAGCGATTCGGCGTCGATGCGTGGGCGGGCTGAGACGACGCGCTGGGTGGCGATGAACACGCCGAACAGCCAGAGGATAGCGACGGTCCCGCGGGCGACCGGGGGCAGTGAGACGGAGCCAATCCCTCTGATGGTGTCGGAGAAGAGGTAGAGGAAGCCGACAAGCATGAGCGAGGGGAACACCAGTCCGGCACCCATCAGGAACGCCCGTGCCTTGTCCTGCCACAGGGCGCGGACCGTGCGCCGGAACTCGAAAACGCCGACCTGGATAGCGTGTCGTAGCCAACCGCGCTCAGCCATCCCTCGCCTCCACAGACGCCTCCGCTGCCGGGTCGGTGCTCGTGAGTTCGAGGAATGCGTCTTCGAGGGATCGTGTCTCGCCAGTCTCGGCACGCTGGGTCAACTGGTCAGGCGTGTCCTCGGCAACGAGTTGCCCCTCGTAGAGGATACCGACCGTGTCAGCGATTTCCTCGACCACAGGGAGGATGTGGGTCGAGAGGAAGACCGTCATCCCCTCGTCAGTGAGTTCGCGGATGAGTTCGCGGATGGTCCGAGCCGCGCGGGGATCGAGCCCCGAGGTGGGTTCGTCGAGGAAGGCGATGTCGGGGCTGTGGAGGATGGCCTGGATGTAGGCGACCTTCTGCCGCATCCCCTTCGAGTAGTCGGCGATGCGGGTGGCGGCGTCCTTCTGCGACAACCCGAGTCGGTCGAGGAGTTCGTCGATGCGGTCCTGAGTGTTCTGCTGGGGGAGGTCCCGGAGTCCGGCGACGTACTCAAGTTGTTCGTACGCCGTGGCCTGCTCGTAGAGTGGTGGTTCCTCGGGGAGATAGCCGATGTGAGGGCGGAGGGCGTCGCGGTCGGTGACGGAGGCGCCGGCGACAGTCGCGCTGCCGCTGGTAGGCGTCGTCAGGCCGGTGAGCATCCGCATCGTCGTGGTCTTTCCAGAACCGTTGGGACCGAGAAAGCCGTAGACAGTGCCGTCGGAGACGGTGAGGTCGAGTTCGTCGACGGCAGTCGTTTCGCCATAGCGTTTGGTCAGTGCGGTGGTTTCGATGGCTGTCATGGAGGGCGTTAGGAGCGCTATCGGCCCCCGGCCCGAAATAAGTCACTCCCTCGTAATGACAGCCCAAGCGAGACACAACGAGCATCCGAAGGAAGAGACCAGCATGAGTCGACCGACAGAATGGTATATCGCTCGTCCGGCTCTGTTGGTATCTTGTTAGTTCGATGTCATCTCCGGTGGAACAGCTATTAGGTGGGCGTGCGAGTGAAACAATCGGCGTGGTCAGTCACTCCCGTAGTCAGTGTACTGTAGAAATAAACCAGGAACCACGACACCGACCCCGAATACTATCACATAGACGACATCTGACGGTAGGTCGGTGAATTCAAGGAGTCCAAACAGGAGTCCCATTGCGATCAGAATGAAGATGCCAATGAGTCTGTTCTCAGCTGTCATCAACCCCTCCCGTTTGTAGAGGATATACAGTGATAGCCCAACTAAAACGACGATAGCAGCAAGAACGCCGCTGAAAAGGTCTATCGACTCCGTAGCGAGGCTATAGAACAACCCGAGTCCAACTGCGACGTACGCAACAGTGAGTGCTACGACGCCTCTTCGTCCACCGAAAAATTGGTCGTCGTCTACACTCTCGGAAGGTACCATGATCCAAAATCACAGAAGGCACGTAAATAGGTGCGTGCAGCCTCCGGATCTTCGAATTACGCCTCTCCGGTCGATGTATTCTCTGTTCCTAACGAGTTGCTTCCTCTGACTTTTAAGCGTCTGAGGGTTTCAATAAAAGCCGCTCGTCTCCAGGTCTTGCGTCGAGTATCGAGGAGAAGTGATGAAATGTCTCCATCAATACTATTGTCTCAGGAGTTGTTTCGATAGTATGGAGACTCAAGTACGGATGTATCTCGCCGGGGCTATTGCTGCATTAGCTGCGTTCCTGTTCGTCTCGCTGGCCTTCTCGGGGCAATTCAATATCTTCCATGGCGGGGTGTTCCTCGTGTTCTTCATCGTGGTGATGGTCGTCTTCGCCAACTTCGTCGAGTGGGCAGAAACACTCGAATCGAACTGACCAAGTTACTTGAACACCCGAGGTATCTCCGTTATCGACCGGACCTTATGGGTCGTGGCGACCCTCTCTCGTGGCCAAGTACGAGATACGGGCTCTGTTGAAACCCTCCGAAACTAACAGGACTACCGTGTCAGATTGCTCGGTGGGCTTACTATAGTTAAGTGATAGCACATGAGTGAGGAAAGAGAGACAGCATCAAGCGGAAAAAACATGGGGGTAGGAATGGCTATCGGGATCGCAATCGGAGTGGCACGTGGTGCCGCAATTGGAGCTGGATTGAGTAATCGGGGATAAATATCTGACTCCTGACTTATGAGTATGCACGCCCATCGAACGGATATTTCGCGTCGGAAAGTGTACGAATGCTGGGATTTCGACAGAGCCGAGATTCATTAAACGATAGCCGCCCTCGGAGTCGGAGGCAGCCGCAAGCCACCGGAGGTCAAGGCGACCCTAGGGGATACCAAGCGTATTCGCGGAAACATCGCTCGTAAAATCCACCAATAGCTGGCGATTTACCAAGGTTTAGGGACGTCGTCGCTCGTCGTCCAGTATGGGAGCGACTCATCAGTCCCAGTCCGGACCGCGAACGGTTCTCGAGCTGGTCGGGCTCACTCTCCTCACATTCGTGATCGCGCTCGTCGCGGGCGTCGTGTAACGGGCGTCGCGAGGTCCAGTCCACCGTCTGGAAGCGGGTTCGGGGATAGCCGGTCGGTATCGTACCGCCAGACCAGAATTGCCACAACTGTCCAGACGACGGCGAGCAGCGCGATCTGTGATGCCACCTCGTCACCGATGACGCCACCGGCGGTCGTCACCGACACCGCGTTCGAGAGCGTGTGGAAGACGATGGCGACGAGCGTTCGACCGCCGGCCGCATTGTAGAGCCACGTAGTGATGACGCTGATGCCGAGGACAGCGGCGGCGTACAGTGCGAAGGGTGTCCCCGCCTGAGAACTCCCGGGCATCAGAAACAGCGGGACGTGCCAGACTGCCCAGATGGCGCCGATGACGAGGCTCGCCTGGAACGCACCGATCCGTCGCTGCAGGACCGGAAGGGCAAGACCGCGCCACCCCGGTTCCTCCAAGCCACCCCTGATGAGTGTCGCGAACGCAACCGAGGGGATTGCCGCGGCCGGCAGGACGCCGGCGCGGTCGAAGCCGCCACCAACGCCGACGAACAGCACAATCGCGCCGACGTAGAGGACGACCGGGACCAGAACCGCGGCGACCCAGACGTGCAGTGGTGCTCTCACATCGACGAGGTTCCTGACCCACGATCGGATGTCACCGCCGGTCGCGGCGACGATACTGGCGGCAAATAAGGGACCGAATCCCCCGAGCAGAATAAGCGGGGTAACGAGAGCCGACCGTCCGGACTGAAGTTCCATAGCGACGATCCCCCAGGGAACCCAGGTCAGGACAAAAGTGAGAGCGACGAACGTTGAGAATCGACGTTCGCGGACGAAATCGCGGAGCGTTACCATATCAGACTCACGGATAGTGTTTCGAGAATAGCTAACATAACGTTATTCCTGGCTCTCCAAAAGAAAGAACAAAGCTGTAGCAGGGGACAGTCCTTTCAGACCAATGCAACCTGGACGAGCGAGAGCACGACGATGGGGACGTGAAACGAAGCGTGTGCAACCATCGCGACCTCGAGACTCCGTCGCCAGTAGAGCCATCCAAAGATAATCCCTGCGACTGCGTTCAGAAGGATCGTCCGGGCGATCAGTGCCGGAGTGAGATCGACCGATTGGGCGAGTGCGGGGAGGTGACCAACGCCGAACAGTACGGCGGAGACCACGATCGCAGTCCACATAACTACTGGTCGTGGGCCATCCGTCCGATGGCCGATGACACGCCACCCAACGAACGCGAGGACCGACATAAGCCCGAACCGGAGCAGCAGTTCCTCGGTGATTCCTCCGTAGAGGAATCGGACCGGTACGTACGCGAAGACGTCCAGGAGGGTCGGCCTCGTCGCTCCGATTACTGATTGCGGGAGGTCCTGGGCGACAAAGGGCATTAGCAACGCGTCGAGGACGATGATCAGGACGCCTCCGATGATGCCGATTCCGACGGCCAGTCCGACATCGTTCCGAAGACGTTGCCAGATTCCGCCGTCAGTCTCCGTCCGGTCGATGACGTATGACTGCAATCCCACTCGGGGCGCTGCATATGCGCCGAGTAGACATGCGATGCCGAGGAAAAGCAAGGAGTTGACACCCGAAGAGACGGCGAGCAGCGAGAGCGTCAGGCCGGCCGGGACAGCACTCGGCGGCGTCGTAAAGTAAATGTAGCCGGCGAGTGCCACGATTCCGGGCAAACCCAACAGCAGGGCCACACCGAACCGTTTGCCGAAGGAAGGGCCGTTCGTAGTTGAGGACATGGGTTCGTCGACTCCCAGCGTCAAGAAAGATGTTGTGAAACTGCTGTCTTCCGTCGTCATTGAATCTCCGAACTGTGACCGGGAGTTGTCGTCGTTACTGTATCTGGCTCGGCTTCGTACCCAAGCCGACCGCGAGTGGCGACGAGTAGCACGGCGAGCAGAACGCTCCCGATTCCGTTGTAGATCCATGTTGGAATGAGTGCAATGCCGACAGTATTCGGATGCGGTCCGCGAGGATGTTGGCGCGAACTCAACGAACTTCGTCGTATCTGTGAACTGTTTGAGGAGAGACGAACGGCGTAGGCCTCCGCCAGTATCGTTTCCAGCCGAATGGTACGCCCGCATTTTTATTTCGGGGTCGGGAGATGATACAGCACAGCAATTACGACGATGACGGCCACCAACCGATTGGAAACCCTGGCACAGTCGATTACCCCATGGGGATTCCCCGTCCTCTATCTCGGGTGGGCGTACCTGTTCTGGGCCCCCATTTTCGGCTCGGGAACCTCCGTCTGGGAGGGGACGAACCTCCTGTTCTTCCTCATCGGTGGCGCGAGCCCGCTGCTCGCCGGCCTCACAATGGGCTGGCTCACGGGCGGGACAGAGCGCGTCCGTGACCTTGGTCGTCGGCTCGTAGACGTTGGGCGAATCTCCGCGAAATGGTGGCTCGTTATTCTCGTGTTCTGGCCGCTCTTCAATCTCGTCACCGCAGGGGCTGCAATCGCACTTGGCGTCACAGATCGACCGATCAGCGTCGTTTGGAAAATTCTGACTGATCCTGCGACGCTCGGATTCATGCTGGCGCTTGGGCTGCTGTTTCCTGCAATCGAGGAGATCGGTCTTCGGGGCTACTATCTCGACCGGCTCCAAGAACGGTTCAGTCCAGTCGTCGCCGGGATACTCAATGGAAGTACTTGGGCCGCTTGGCACGCGGCGTTCGTCTTCTTTCCGGGCTACTACGCAAACACCAGTTACGACCCGGCGCTCTGGTGGTGGCTGCCAAGTATCGTCCTGCACACGCTAATTTTCGTCTGGATCTACAACAACACGCAACGGAGTATTCTCGCTGTCCTCCTGATTCACTCGCTGATGAACCTCACCGGCGAGTTTCTCGGCCTCGCCGACGAGATGTTCCCGTTTCAGCTTCCCGCCCTCGTGCTCGTTGTCACCGCTCTCGTCGTCAGTGGCCAACTGTCTCGTGCATCTATAGCACCCAAACCGTCACCGGTAGGGGAGTAACAAGAACCCATACGACCGAGC
The DNA here is from genome assembly GCF_051194135.1 of Halorubrum wangae. NCBI lineage: Archaea > Methanobacteriati > Methanobacteriota > Halobacteria > Halobacteriales > Haloferacaceae > Halorubrum > Halorubrum wangae. The sequence continues at coordinate 1,009,023 of NZ_JBLZNH010000001.1, forward strand.
TTCGAACTCCGGAGCCGCCGAGATACAAATCTCTAAACTCTCATCGAAGAATCTCTCGAGTCAGCAAGACGCTCGCACTCAACCCTTCTCTCAAACTCACTCAACCGACAGCGTCTGTTGGTCCTCAATAATCTTTGAGTTTCAGAATTGAAAAAGTGTCGGAATAATAACAATCTTTTTCTTAATAGACGCTGGAGGTCGGTTACGAGTTTGGAACTCAGGAGAGTAGGTTGTCAAATTTTCAGAGAGCGGGAGAGGTCAGATGACTGACGAGGTTCAACAGTCCGGAGTCCGATCGTGGATAGACCGCCACCGTCTCGTCGCCTTCCTGCTGATCACCTACTCGTTCATGTGGGTGATTCAGGGGATCGTTGCGACCATGGGGCTCAAGGCGTCGTGGACACAGTCGATTCTCATCGGCTTCGGCGGGTTCGGGCCACTCATCGGAGCCGCCGTCGTCATCTGGGCCAGCGGTGGCGACCTCCGCAAGTGGATCGGGCAGTTCTTCAAATGGCGTATCGGTACCAAGTGGTGGGTGATCGTGTTTGGACTGCCCTTCTAACTGTTTGCTCGGCTTCTTGTCGAGGGCCAGTGTTCGATGAATTCGATCCGTTCGATACGGTTGTTGAGGCTTGTATAAACGATGCTCGACGTTGCCATCTCATTGAAGGAATACCACTTCAACGTGGTTGTCGACCACATCGACGCGCAGCGTCCGATAGCTTCGACCTGAGTAGCCAGCCGAGTGCGACGAGGAGCGATAGAATGAGCCCCGCGACGACGACACCGAGCAGCCCATCACGTGGCTGGTCGATCAGGAGCCGCCAGGCCGGCCGCGCCACACCCAGCGCCCTCGCGAGCGTCACGAGCGCGAGGACTGGCGGGATGACGTACTTCACCAGCGGGTAGAGCCGTCCGAGCTCCTCGTGGACGGCCTCGAAATCGGCCGCCCAGACGAAGACCACCGCAATCAGGAATCCCGACACGGGGAGGGCGTAGGTTCCGACGGATTCGTCGACGATGTCGAGGACCGGCCGCCCGGCGACGAGGAGTCGTACTGAGCTGTAACTCAACGCAGAGGGGATGCCGGCAACGAAGACACCGGCAGTGAGCAGCGCCGTCGCCCGCATGCGGTCTATCCGTGTCCAGGTCGTGGCGGCGGCGACCCCGACCTCCAACAGTGAGACAGCCGAACTCAGCGCGGCGAAAAAGAGCAGCCCGAAGAACGCCACCGCGACGACCCGACCGACTGCCATCGACACAAACGCCGTCGGGAGCGTCGTGAACGCGAGTTCTGTCCCGAGTGTCGGTTCCAGCCCGAAACTGAACACGATCGGGAAGATGACCAGACCGGCTAAGAGTGCGGCCGCAATGTCGGCGACGGTGATCAGGAGCGACGATCGGAAGAAGTCCATCCCTTCGTCAGTGTAACTCCCGTAAGTCAGCATAATTCCCTGCCCGACCGACAGTGAGAAGAACACTTGCCCGACTGCTGCACTCCAGACCCCAGGTTCCGCGAGTACGGAGAGGTCGGGGGTGAAGAGGAAGGTGACCGCCTCACCCCAGCCCGGGAAAGTGACGGCGTAGAGTGCGAGGAGGACGAGGAGCGCAAAGACCGTCGGCATCACGACTTTCGCCATCCGCTCGATGCCGCCGCGAACCCCCCGTGACACGATTCCGCCCGTGAGGATGGTGACGACGACAAAGTACCCGACTGGAAGCCAGCCGCTGGTGAAGGTCGAAAACGGCGTCTGCGAGCCGACGAGCCACGAGATGAGAAAGCCGAGCACCCAGCCGGTGAGGACCAGGTAGTAACTCAAGATGAGCAACACTCCACCGACAACGAGCCATCCGAACGCAGTGTAGGACCGATCGACACTGCTAAACGCCGAGACGACGTCCGTCCTCAGCGTCCGACCCACAGCGAGTTCGAGGACGAGCAGCGGGACCGCGAGCGCGAAGGCAGCCAGTAGATAGGGGACGAGGTACGCCCCGCCACCGTTCGCGCCAAGAACCGACGAGAACCGCCAGATGTTGCCCAAGCCGACTGCTGCCCCGACCGTCGCCAGGAGGAACCCCACTCGCGACGACCACCGTTCCGCTGTCATAGTCTTCCTCACAGAAGTCAGTCACTTATGAATGAGGGGAAGTGAAACCATAAATACATATTGAGTGATGTTCCCGTATGGCAGTTGAACACCCGGCTCAGGCATCGTTCGAGATCACACACGAGAAAGCGCCCTCAGAATCAGTCATCGCCGGCTTCTCGTCGTTTGGACTCGCCGGACTCACCGCCGTCGATTACCTCACCGAGCAGCTCGAACTCACCCAGACGGGCCACATCACCACTCGGAAACTCCCGTCGATCACACCCTTCGGAAACGGAACCCCTCGCCACCACACCCGTCTTTTCTCCCGTCCGGAGGGCGACGTGACCGTGCTAGTCAACGAATTGTTCGTGCCGGTCTGGGCGGCAGATCCCCTCTCGGAGGCGGTGCTCGAATGGGCGGATGCCAGTGGTGTCCAGGAGATCACCATCCTCTCCGGGGTCCCTGTCCCTCATGGTCCGGAACAACACCGGACGTACTACGTGGCGACCGAAGACTATCAAGCGGCACACCTACAAAATACGACGGTAGAACCGATGGGAAGTGGATTTCTGGATGGCGTGAATGCGAGTCTCGTCGGTCGGGGAATTGACTCTCCACTCCGCGTCGGTGTCTTCCTGACGCCCGTTCATGCCCCGGTTCCGGATGTCCAAGCTGCAATTCGGTTGATAGATGCCGTCGAACACGTCTTCGGCCTCAACATCGACACGAGTGCGCTCGAGGGTTTCGCAGCGGAGATAGAACAATACTACCGGGAGCTTGCAGCGCGCCTCGAGAACGTCGACCGAGATCATGTCGCCGAAGATCGGATGTTTATGTGATTGGAGGACAGGCCCCCGAGTCTGCCTGAACCGTGTAGCACGATGGAGAGGACGAGTGGAGCGAACGCGACCGCAAACACGGCCCACAGCCCGCGGAGTCCGACGAAACCCCAGACACCGTCGACAAGGAGGAACCCGAAGGTCACGAGCGACGTGGCGACACTGAGTACCAGGTGGAGGGTCCGACGACGGCCGAGCAGGTCGCCGACCGCTCCCCACAATGGCGAGAAGATCATCGGACTCGCGAAGAAGATCGTCGCCAGCAACCTCACGGCGAGCGGAGACCCGATCCGACCGACGTAGACAACCAGTGCCGTTCCGAGCATCCCGCCACTCGCCGCCTGTGTCGCACCGGCGAGCCCGATGACAACTTTTTGCCGCCCGCCCAGTCCGCTTGTGGTCACGTTTGTTCGTCTCGTAGAGGTGTAATGAAATGGGGCCCCTTCACCGATCGAGATCGCACTCTGGAAGTAGCCTGGTTTCACTCCCCTCTCGTGCTCTGGTCGTCACCGTTCACTCCCCCTCCGGGGGGTAGAATTCCCAGTTATCTCACTGCTCGGTACAGAGTGACCAGTTCCTCGCTAGTACGAGGGGCATCTCTGGTCCAACAGACAGTGCGACTATTTTCAGCGACCATGCCTATCAAGTAGTAACCCCCACACCATCTGGAACATACCGAGACTTAACCCGTCACGCCTTCTATTTTCCAAACATAATCACGCTCTTCGGTAAGAGTACGATAGAACGCCACATCGACTTGTAACGCGAATATAACAAAGTCGGTCCTCACCGCGGTTAGATTGGAGTATAGCAACCAGCAGTGCGAGATGACTGAAGATATGAACGCCTTGTAATATGAAGCGAGTGGTTCTCGTTGGCGCCATCTTTGTCGTTCTCCTGATTGCCGCCCTCAGTGTCACTCTTTTCGGTGGTATCACTGCCGCTCAGTCGGCTGACGCCGCCACGGACTGGCCGATGCTCCAGCACGACGCTGCCGGCACAGGGTACAATCCGACAGCCTCCGGTCCGACCAGCGATGTCGGTCCCCGCTGGGTGGTCTACACCGACGGGCCAGCCACCAATATCCAGCCGATCGTCGCGAACGGGACAGTGTACGTCGGGAGTGGGAAATACTCCGGCGGGGGACGTGGAGTCCTGTTCGCCATCGATGCCGCCACCGGGACCGTCGACTGGCGAACCGATCTCGGAGACAGCGTCCATACGACCGCCGTCGTCGAGGGCGACCGCGTGTACGTCATTGTCCGCGACGAGGTTAGCGAGCAGACGTTCACCGACGACCGCTTCGCGCTCGTCGCGGTGGATGCCACGACTGGCGAAGAACAGTGGCGGACGCCACTCCCCGGTGAGAACGCCGAGTGGGTGGATATCGGATCCGCGCTCGTCCTCTCTCAGAATCAGCTCTTTCTGACGATCTCGGAAGCGCGGGGCAACGTCCAGGACTCCGGAAGTGCCGTCCTTGCGTTCGATGCGGCCTCCGGCGACCAGGTATGGCGTTACGAGGTTAGAGGCCAGGGATTCTCGGCCCCCGTGGCGGCGAACGGCACGGTCTACGTGACGGCCACGCCCAGATCGGGCGAGGGGCCGTGGAGCGTCGTCGCCCTCGACGCCAGTGACGGCACGGGTCGCTGGGAGACGAGTATCGACACGACCTACCTGGGTGTCCCCCCTCTCCCGGCCGGAGAGCGTGTCTACGTCGCGGGGCCACGGCTACTCGCACTCGCCGAAACCGATGGGACAGTGGTCCGATCCTACAACGTGACGGTGTACTCGAACTCGCGGCCCGCGCTGGCCGACGGCACGCTCTTCTACATCACGGCGACGAGCGAACGGCTCGCGGCACTGGACCTCGACTCTGGTGACGTGCGGTGGCAGCAACTCGTGAGTGGCCTCGGCTCCTCACCGAGCGTCGATGCCGAACACGTCTACGTCGGTGGAGGGACCGTCGAAGCGTTCGACCGCGAGACGGGCGAACGCGTCTGGAACGTCACGGTCGACGACCGGTACGGGGTGGATACGACGCCAGTGGTGGTCGACGACACCGTCTACGTTGGGCCTGCGCCGTTCCACGTCTACGCGCTCGCGGAGGGCGGAACCGCGACACCGGGTGGACCGATCGGAGGGTTCATCGGCTGGCTTGCGGCGAATCCGCCCCTCAATGGCCTGTTCATCGGGGTACTGGCGGCACTATTCACCGGCCTTCTTGGCGGCCTCGCGATTTATGGGGTCATTCGTGGCCTCCACTATTCGGACGCGCCGCCCCGAATTCTTGCGTCGAAGTTGTTCAGACGCCCCTATGACCAGGTGACGGGCGGACAGACGCTGGCCGCACATATTGTGGCGAGCATCGGGATTCTACTTACGTTTTCAATAGTTGGTGCAGTTATCGCATTCCTCGGCGTGCTCGTGGCGATTACTGTCGGCGGGCTGCTTTCGTTCGTCTCAACCGGGGCGGGAGTACTCGTCGTCCTCGTCGTCCTCGTCGGATTCTGGACCGTCCTTTCGTACCGGTGGCTCCCAGCCTACGAGGAACTCCTCGATCGTGAACTGAGTCGAGTCCGGCGTGAGTGGGCCATCGTTCACGTGCTGTATGGAATCGTCCTCTTCGTGTTCCCCATCGTCTATTTCATCCTCTTTCTTATCGTCTTCCAACCGTTCTAAGAGACACAGATCCCGGCCTAACGGAATTCGAGACAAACGAGTTTCCCACAATGCGAGGGATATGCAGCGCAGAGTGATCAATAATGGGAAATTGAAGGCTTTGTTGAAACACTTGCTGACAAACACGACAGATGAGTAGCTGGAGGGGAGATGGATGCACTCCCGAAGTCACGACTCCTTCAATTCGTTGAACGGGCTATGATGCTGGCTCGCCGTGCTGTGGCACGGTTCTCGACACGCTATTCACGGAAGCGGTTCACGCTCCACCAGCACGTCGTCTTGCTCTGTCTCAAAGTGAAGAAGACGACAACGTACCGTGACCTCGTTGACGAACTCATTGAGATGCCCCGAATCCGTGACGCCCTCGATCTTGATTCGATCCCCGCACCCTCGACACTCTGCAAAGCCTTCGACCGCCTGGAGATGTCCGTCTGGCGAGTTCTACTGAACGTCTCGCTCGCGGACTTGCCGCTCAACGGTGTCACCGGTATCGATGCGTCCGGATTTGAGCGGACGCATGCATCAACCCATTCACGAAGCGTACGAATCTCACTATCCAGCAATTGAAGACGACGCTCTTGGTTGATACAGCGACCAACGCCGTACTTGACATTCGCGTGATGATGACACGAAAGCACGAGACACAGATTACCCCACAGGTTGTGAAACGGAACGCAGCGTCGATTGCGGTCTTGACCGGGGACAAGGGATATGACGACCAGACGCTCCGGCGACTCGCCCGTGACCACGGTATCCGACCACTTATCAAGCATTGGGAGTTCACGTCACTCCACAGGGCATGGAATGCACCGCTGGATAGCGACCTCTACCATCGCCGAAACATGAACGAGACAGTCAATGCGGCAATCAAACAGAAATTCGGTGCATTCGTGCGGTCACGTCTGTGGTGGAAGCAATTCCGCGAACTCGCCATCAAATGCGTCGTCCACAATTTGGAGCGAGCCCTCGCCATTTCACACGAGGAGGACGAATGTCAGGGCTTCCTAGAGGCACGGACTGCTGAATACAGAGGCACCACCTGCCAGCGAGAGTGACGAGATGATTCGGTGGAGTTTCTCACGCTCTTTTAGCGATCTTTCCTTCTCAGCGTTCTTCTTCGACTCAGTCCTTCGGGAAGAACGTTCTGAAGGGGAGGAGCAGTCCCAAGAGAGCCAGGATGACGAATACAAGTGGTGCAAGTATTGACAACTCATAGGCATACAAGAGCACTATTGAAGCTGCGAAAAACGCCGGAACAGACCATAAGGAATACCATGCCCACGTTCGCCCATTCCGGTATGCAGTCGCGGATATGATTGCGACGAGAAAGCCGAAGCCGACATCGGATAATACTCCAAACTGAAAGTAGAACTTATACAGGTCAAAGGATTTTGGGTTCGATTCTTCCAACTCGTTTAACGACATCCCGACGATCTCCTCCGCTGTTGCTGGGTCTGTGTTGAAGCTAATATAATGGAATACCCCAGGTATAGTGACCAGAAGCCCGATGGCGAATAAGAGTACCCACCCATACTTGTGATAGAATTTGTCGGCTGTCGGTGTTGTTGTATCGCAAGCCAGACGGTAGCATACAACGCATATCTCAATGATATTGAGGGTTAGTTCACACGTGGCGGAGATCTCAGCCAGCAACTAACGAATACTCGGCCTGATACAGGTGCAAGACATGTGCTGTGTATGCGGCACGACCGCTGACACATATCACTCGATGATGATTTCAACGAGGCTAAATTTTCCAACAGCTAGCTCTGTTGGTTAACAGCTAGTCGCCAAGAGCAGTTTCCCCGGTGGAGACCCACATATAGTGGCCGAGGGCCAGACATCCGTCAGGACGCCCATATGGAGCCCTGAATGCACCACTAAGTCCTTGCGTCTCAATTACACTAGGCATGACTACTCCAGAGGATATCGAACGCTACCGTCGCAATCGCCAAGACGAAATCGACAGTACGACGGTCTATACTGCGATGGCTGACGCAGAATCGCAATCACAGGTCGCAGAAGTCTACCGCCGGCTGGCCGAGACGGAGCGCACCCATGCAGACTTCTGGACTGAGAAGATTCGAGAGGCCGGTTCTGACCCAGGAGACGCCAATCCATCTCGGAGAGCGAGAGTACTGGCGTGGCTCGCTCGTCGATTCGGACCGGGGCTGGTACTATCCTCGATGCAAGCCGGGGAGGCCATCGGTGGGAGTGACTACGCGACCCAACCGGAGGTCACGGGGACCGGAATGGCCGCCGACGAACGCTCGCACGATCGTCTCCTGACGGTGATCGCGGAAACACCAGAGCAAGGGGCACGGGGAGAGGTCCTCGCCCAGCTCGAAGGCCGCCACCGGGCGACCAGCGGCAACGCACTCCGCGCCGCAGTGCTCGGTGCAAACGATGGTCTCGTGTCCAATCTCAGTCTCGTGATGGGTGTCGCCGGCGCAGCACTCGATTCGACGGCGATTCTGATTACGGGCCTTGCTGGACTCCTCGCTGGATCGGGATCGATGGCGATGGGCGAGTGGCTCTCCGTCCAGAGTTCTCGGGAACTGTATCAACGCCAGATCGGCATCGAGGCCGAAGAACTCGCCGAGGTTCCCGAAGAGGAGGCTGAGGAACTGGCGCTCATCTACGAGGCAAAAGGGCTCTCGAAGGAACGCGCCAGAGAGGTAGCCAACCAGTTGATCGCCGACGAGGAGATGGCCCTGGACACGCTCGCTCGTGAGGAACTGGGCATCAACCCAGAAGAGCTGGGTGGCTCGGCGTGGGAAGCAGCCACGACGTCATTCGTCCTCTTCGCGCTTGGAGCCATCGTGCCGGTCCTCCCATTCTTCGCGGTGAGTGGACTGACCGCCGTCGGCGTGAGTCTCTTACTGAGTGCAATCGCGTTGTTCGTCATCGGAGCGGGCATCACGCTTCTCACGGGGCGGTCCGTGCTCTTTTCTGGATTGCGGCAGGTCGGCATCGGGCTCGCTGCTGCGATTCTCACCTACGGCGTCGGGAGCGTGATCGGAGTGACGCTCGTCGGATGAGGACCGACTAACGACAATCCGAGTACCGCTTCTGTAGCACTTCAACAACGGCACAGCTCGGATGCCGTCAGTCTGGCTCACTACTGTGTGGAATGCCAGCGACAGCAGAGTGTAGACGCCCCCGGAGTTAACTCGACTGCCCGCGTAGATAGTCGGTGGTGTACTCGTTATGGCACTCCTCAAGGGCAAAACAGCGGTCGTTACAGGTGGCAGTTCGGGGATCGGTCGGGGTATCGCACGCGGATTTGCAGAGCACGGTGCTGAAGCGGTCGTCGTTGCCGATGTCCAAGAAGATCCGAAGGAAGGTGGTCGCCCGACCCACGAGCTCCTCGAAGCGGAGACAGACACGTCGTCGGTGTTCGTTGAGTGCGACGTCACGAGTCGAGCAGATCTGACCGAGGCAATTGAAGCTGCGGAGGCGGCTGGCGGTATCGACATCATGGTGAATAATGCTGGGATCTGGCACGCTGAGGACTTCTTCGAGGTGACAGAAGATGAGTTCCAGCGGATGATAGAGATCAACCTCAAGGGCGTATATTTCGGATCACAGATCGCTGCTGAACGCCTCGTGGAACACGGAGACGGTGGTGCGATTATCAATATCTCCAGCATCGCTGGCCTCTTCGGGAACGGGAACTGGCCGACGTATTCCGCGTCGAAGGGTGGGTTGACGACGTTCACATACTCACTTGCGCACAAACTCGGAGACCACGGAATTCGGGTCAATGCGATTCATCCTGGAGGGATTCAAACGATGATCGGCGGTGAGACGACTGATCCAGAGGCTGCCGCTGAACAGGCCCGACAGTTCACACAGATGGTTCCGCTCGGCAGATACGGCCAGCCAGAAGACATCGCTGGGGCTGCGACGTTCCTCGCAAGTGACCTGGCGAACTACGTGACCGGCGAATCACTCGTCGTTGACGGCGGGTGGACAAGCTGGCGATAAGCGATATCCCATCCGATCTATGGAACTTGGACTATGAACGAAACATCATCCTCCTCTCCATATGTTGTCTGGCTGCGTGACTCGGCGGCACGGAGCCCTGCCCTCGTCGGTGGGAAAGCCACACACCTGGCTCAACTCGCGCAAGCTGAGCTTCCCGTTCCGAATGGCTTCGTCGTAACCACTACCGCGTATCATGCACTGGTCAATGGCACCGATGTTCCAGAGCTGATTCGAACCCTCGACGATCTGGATCCCACAGACACCACCCTCGCCACCGTTCGATACGCTCACGGCTTATCTAGAGGGCGACACGTCAGATCCATACGAGCGTCAACGTCGGCCTGTCGAGGAACGGGAACAGGCGACCGAAGATATACTGAGTCGATTCGGGTTCGTTCGTCGCCGACTCTTTCGCAGACTGGTCGGCCAGGCCCAGGCCGTCGCGCCACTACGAGAGAACATGCTCACCGAGGTCGGGCGAGGGTGGCCAGTGGCCCAACGACTGGCTGCGGAACTGGGTCGCCGGCTCGTCGATGCGGAAGCATCGAACAGGCCGACGACGTGTACTGGCTCGAATCGGCGGAGCTCGGCGAGATGGTGAGGGAACTCGACGGTGGTGAGGCGGCACTCGATGACGTGACCGAGATGATTCGAGAGCGAAAGGCGGCGTGGACGGCACGCAAGCGGCTGAACCCGTCACTTCTCCTCCCCAAACAGATCCACATTATGGGATTCGATTTCGATACTGAACGATGGATGCAGCGGAGTGGAGAAGCGTCAGAGAACGTCATCACAGAGGCCGGGAACCAGTCCCGGACGAGTGACGGGCCGGGCGTGCGTGATTCTTGGTCCTGAGGATTTCGAGAAGCTCCGAACCGGCGATGTGCTCGTGGCACGTATTACCGCGCCAGCTTGGACCCGCTGTTCACCAAGGCAGCAGCAATCGTTACGGATATCGGTGGGCCGCTGAGCCACGGGTCGATTATTGCCCGGGAGTACGCCATCCCTGCTCTACTGGGGACGAGTGTCGCTACTGAGCGCATTCGAGACGGACAACAGCTTACGGTCGATGGTAATGGTGGTACAGTGACAATACTAGTACTGCTCCAAGCGAATCGAGACTATGACAACGAGTCCGTTCACCAGAGGGAAGATCACGATCGACTGTGGCGGGCTAGGGGGCGACCCGTGCGGAGATCAAGATACGGCAGCGACGACGGCTCGCGGAGTTGCTTTCGTTTGCTCGGCGACAGTCACGGTTCTACAAGCAACACTACGCCGATGTCCCCGAGGGCAGTACCGATCTCACACAGTACCCACCGGTGACGAAGCCGATGTTGATGGAGCACTTCGACGATGTCGTCACGGACACGGCAATAACGAAAAACGAGGTCGACGCGTTCGTCGCTGACGAGACGAAGATCGGTGAGCGTTTCCTCGGCACCTATCCGGTTTGGACCACGTCTGGGACGACCGGGGAACCGGGCATTTTCGTCCAAGACGAATACAGTTTGGCGCTGCTCGGTGCGCTTCCAGACCGCTGGATATTGGATGCGGTACTCGACACTGACACGCTCAGGCGACTCATCAAAAACAATCTTCGAGAGGCCGTCATCGCGATCACCGGCGGTCACTTCCTCGGGTCTTCCGCGTTCGCCCTGCTCCAGCGCGAGTCCAAATTCCTCGAAAATCGGATTCAGCTGTTCTCACCGACACGCCCCCTCGACGAGATCATCGAGGCACTGAATCGCTACCAGCCCGCGCTCCTCATGGGCTACGCGAGCGTCATCGTCGAACTAGCCCGCGCCCAACGAGACGGTCGCCTGCACATCAACCCGGCATTCGTCTCACCAGCGTCAGAACCAGTTTCTGAGGACCAGAAGGCGACATCGAGCGCGCTTTTGCGTGCGAGGTGTGCGAGGCGTACGCTGCGACCGAGTTCGATCCGATCGCAATTGAGTGTGGCCACGGAAACCTCCACGTCAACGCCGACTGGGTCGTCCTCGAACCCGTCGACGAGGAGTATCGACCGGTCGATCCCGGTGAACCCTTGGAGACCGTACTGCTGACGAACCTCGGGAACCGCATTCAGCCGGTCATCCGGTACGACCTCGGAGATAGCATCACGATGTACGACGAGCACTGTTCGTGTGGCAGTGCATTCCCCGTCATCGACGTCGAAGGACGACAGGGCGACATCCTCCACTTCGAGACGGCGGACGGGCGAGAGCGTCCAATCTTTCCACTTGCCCTCTCTGGCGTGGTTGAAGAAGTGCCCGAAGTACACCGGACACAACTCATTCGAACGGCGCCCGCCACCATTCGCGTTCGCCTCGACGTTACCCCTGACCGAGATGAAGCAGACGTGTGGGAGGAAGTGAATACGGCGCTCCAGTCATTCCTGGAAGACCAGGGTATTACTGGAGTTGCGTTCGAGCAGGCCACAGAGTCACCGCAACGCGATCCTGCCAGTGGTAAATTCCGGCATGTCTGGGCAGAGTAGAATGGGGACCGACCGGCACCGAACCTGATACTACTACGTAGCGGCGCAATCATAGTCATCCATCGTATCTCCATCTCATTGGTGTCGACTCGCAGTGAACGGTCCCGGTGCTATCTCTCTCCGCTGTCGGGGAGTGACTGTGCCAGACGCGGTTGAGTAACGAGCAATACGGACGATAAGCGGTGGGTACTTTTGTCCCCTCAGGCCGTCTAGTATAGACTGGATTCACCCATGCCTGGCTACGTCACGAACATCGAACGTGAGACACAGGACAACGATGATTTTCGCCAGGTCATGTTCACTGCGGACCACGTCCAGTTAGTTCTCATGACCCTTCGTCCGGGTGAGGATATCGGGCTCGAAACCCATTCTGACATCGACCAGTTCATCCGCGTCGAGTCGGGGACGGCGACAGCCGTCCTAGACGGCGAGGAATTGAGGCTCGGCGACGGTGACGTCATTGTGATCCCTGCCGGCACGGAACATAACGTCACGAACACAGCTGATAACGAACCGCTTCGACTGTATACGTTGTGCAGTTCACCCGCCCACCCAGACGGCACCGTCCAGGCGACGAAACCACAGGATGATTCACACTAATACGGCGACCACACGACCGTCCAAGGAAAATATGAGACGGATCGATCGCCAGCCACTTGTTTTCTGTCGAAGATACGGGTCGGTTGACGCAACGTTGCTGACTCAGCGCAGTCTGTTGGCCTGATCGAGACGTACTCCGACCACATCTGCGGCGAATCATTATTGGGACTCAGGGACACCATTCGATAATGAACGATCCCTCCGACTCTCCCCGCCCTTCCTCGTCCAACCCATCGGCTCCGAGCGGTGAGTCTACTGATTACCCGGAGGGAACCGAAAGTGTCGCAGCGGACACGAAGTACGGCCGTTTCGTTCTCGATTACGATTCAGGACAGCTCTCAGCTCGCGATGCAGAGAAGGTGGCCCGACAGATGGCCGGTGTCACTACGAAATCCCTGTCTACGGCGACACTCGAAATCGAACCGACTGGTGGACGTAGTCGGGAGTCGACCGCGCTCTCGCTCGAACGCCGTCTTCGGGCCATCGCGGGGGTTCACGAGGCTGACGTCTCATTTCGAGCGGGAGTCATCCATCTTACCTACGACGAGTCGGTTACGACGCTGGACGAAATCAAGCGAGTTATCCGCGAGTTCGGTGTAACAATTCAGGAAGCAGAGGAGGGGCTCGTCGATAGCGAGACGTTCGAACGAGGACTACGAATTGAGTCGGCGTTCGTCGGAATCACGTTTTTCGGGATGGTCGCCGGGTTGGTGACGAGCTGGCTCAGCGGACCTGCAATCGTGGCGTCGGTGAGCTACGGTCTGGCGTACGTCTTCGGCGGCTGGTACGGTCTCAAAGGTGCGATACAGACACTCCGCCACTGGGCGGTTGACATCGACCTGTTGATGATCTTGGCTGCGCTCGGCGCGCTGTTGATCGGGGCGCCGTTCGAGGGAGCGATGCTGCTCTTTCTCTTCTCGCTCTCGAACGTCCTGCAGGACTACGCAATCGGACGCTCACGGCGTGCGATTCACGCGTTGATGGAGCTACGCCCAGAATCGGCTCAGGTTCTCCGTGACGGCGAGGAGGTGGCAGTTCCCGTCGAAGCGGTCGAGGTCGACGAACACTTCGTGATTCGACCCGGCGACCGCATTCCGCTGGACGGCGTCGTCACATCTGGCCAGAGCACGGTCGACCAGTCGAGTCTCACTGGTGAATCTGTCCCCGTTTCAAAAGAACCCGGGGACGAGGTGTTCGGTGGGACGATCAACGAGCAGGGGAGTCTCGAAGTTCGCGTCACCCACCGGGCGTCTGAGTCGGCCATTGCTCGGCTCATCCACATGGTCGAGGACGCCCAGAGCGAGCGCGCGCCGACCCAGCGACTCATCGACCGCCTCGAACAGCCCTACGTGCTGGGTGTGCTCGCGATGACCGCGTTGGCGGTAATCGTCCCACTCACGTTCAACAGGCCCTTCGACCCCACGTTCTATCGGGCGATGACGCTCATGGTCGCCGCCTCGCCGTGTGCGGTCATCATTTCGACCCCGGCAGCAGTTCTGTCAGCCATTGCGGCGGCGGCCCGACAGGGCGTCCTGTTCAAAGGCGGTGAACACGTCGAATCAGCCGCGACGATCGACGCCGTTGCGTTCGACAAGACGGGCACGCTGACTGAAGGGGATACGAAATTGACGGACTTCCACGTCCGCGACGACGTCGAGATCGATGGGTTGGAGATAACGCCCGAGCAGTTGCTCGCGTGGGCTGCTGCCGTCCAAGAACGCTCCGAGCACCACTTGGCACGGGCGACGGTCGACGGCGCGCGTGAGCGCGATCTCGACGTTCCGGGCGCAGTCGACTTCCAGGCGACCGTCGGGAAGGGCGTCAGAGGCGTCGTCGAGGGACACACGGTTCACATCGGCAACGCACGGTACTTCGACACCATCCCGACTGACAACTCCGTTGAGGGCCTCGACGCCGGCGTCGAGACGCTCGAAACGCTCCAAGCCGAAGGCAAGACGAGTGTACTCGTCGCGGTGGAAACCGACGAGCACGTTCACATCGTCGGGTGGTTGGCCTTCACGGACACGCTTCGACCGGGGGCGGCCGAGATGGTTGCAGCGCTCCGGAACATCGGTGTCGAACATATCGTCATGTTGACCGGGGACAACCAAGCCGTCGCCCAGGATATCGCCGAGGAGGTTGGTATTGACGAGGTGCGTGCAGAGCTCCTGCCCGAGCAGAAAGTCGAGATCGTCGAGGAACTCGTCCGCAGGTACGGCAAAGTCGCGATGGTCGGAGACGGCGTCAACGACGCACCCGCCCTCGCGACCGCGACGCTCGGCGTGGCGATGGGCGCTGCAGGAACCGATGTCGCACTCGAAACAGCCGACGTCGTGCTAATGGCGGACGACCTCCAGAAGATTCCGTACGCGTTCGGTCTCGGTCGGGCAACCCGACGAACCCTCTTGACGAACTTCGTCATCGCCTTCGGCGCTATCGCGCTCATGATCACGACGATCCTCACCGCTGGTCTTCCGCTTCCACTGGCCGTCGTCGGCCACGAGGGGTCGACCGTCGTCGTCTCGCTCAACGGGCTCCGCCTGCTCGGCTTCCGAACGTGAATCCATCTATGCTGACCACCAGATCCCAATACAGGAACGATTGGGCGTTCAATCCCACCCTTCCCAGTGAGCGGGAGTTGACAGTGACTGCCCCAGGGCTATGAGGGTGCGATCTCTCAGTGTGGATATTCCTCGGCCAGCACGAACCGCCTGCCCAACGAGCGTGGCCTGCCGGAGGATTCGGGGTAGCGACCGATGATGGCCCAAGAGTTGCTCTACGTGTACGGCAGTGTCGCATTTGTCAGTCTCCTTGCGCTCGTCGGGGTCGTGACCGTCGCGATGGGACGTCGGAAGCTGGACCGCGTCCTCCCGTATCTCGTGAGCTTTTCAGCAGGAACGCTGCTCGGAGACGCGTTCTTACACCTGATCCCCGAGATTGTCGCGACGCATGGCTTCGATGCAGGGGCTGGGCTCATCGTACTCTCTGGAATCGTTCTCGCGTTCGTCCTCGAAAAGTACATCTCGTGGCATCACAATCACTATCCACACTCGAATCAGTCCCAGCCCCTGTCGTACATGATTCTATTCGGAGACAGCATCCACAATGCGCTGGACGGGATCATCATCGCAGCAAGCTATCTCGTGTCGATCCCATTCGGTCTGGCGACGACTGCCGCCATCGCAACGCACGAGATTCCACAGGAAATCGGTGATTTCGGCGTTCTCGTCTACGGCGGAATCTCCTACCAGCGAGCGGTAGCATACAACTGTCTCACGGCACTGACCGCCTTTGCCGGGGCGACTGCTGTTCTCGTGTTAGCGGAGTATTCAGGCACTCTTACTCAATATCTGCTTCCAGTCGCGGCTGGAAACTTCGTCTACATCGCAGCATCGGATCTCCTCCCAGAACTCGTGGATGAGACTGACGTCTACCGATCCACCTTACAACTAATGACTTTTCTCGGGGGAATCGCCGTTCTCGGAGTCTTAGCCCTGTGAGGAACTCTGTTTGTCGCTCGAAGACAGTATAGGCTCACCCATCCCAGAAGCGTCTACTGCATACAGTCGTGAACTTTTGGTCAAGCCACCCGTATGTGAAGTAGTGACATCGCGTTTCGATATTGAGGATCGTCTCAAGCGAACTTCGCCGCTCAGCTGGCGGATCTACACAGAGTTACAGCGGGTCGATATTGGATTCATGGCCAGCAGTGTGGCCTTTCAGGGGTTTCTGTCCCTGTTGCCACTTTTGGTATCCATATTTGGCTCTGTTGAAATCCTTAGCCGCTGATAGCTTTTTCAGGCCGTGCTGAATACAGGGCGCGGGCCTTGTTTAGACGTATGAGATTACAGGAGTTAGAGTCTCACTGCCCGTTCAAGGTTCCGGACAGCTGCCTTTAGGACAATCTCTCGAAACTGTCCAAACCACGTTCTA